>JAEXGT010000066.1 GCA_023450615.1 Pseudomonadota bacterium
GCCGGCGGGGGTTTGGGCATTCAAACCCCTCACCCCGCCCGGAACGCCAAAACAAACGCGTCCAAAAGCAGTGCAGCGATAAGAACCCCTCCTCGATATTGAGCGAGTCGAGACAACGGGTGCTGTGAGGATCCTGTCCGCCCTTAATTGTTGCCGATGGCGACGCCCTCGCGGCGGCTGTCCGCCCCTCCGGTCAGGCCATTGGATTGCACCACGATGGCTTGAATACCCGAGTTCATCTCAATCGCCTTAACATCATGCCCTTTGGCTTCGAGAGCCGCTTTCCAGCTTTCGGCTTCTGTACCCGCCTCGATCTCGGTTGGCCCGTTGCGGCTGCCGAAATTCGGCAAGTCGACGGCCACTTGCGGGTCGAGCTTCCAATCCAGCAGTCCGACGAGGGTCTTGGCCACATAGCCGATGATCTGGCTTCCGCCCGGCGATCCCAGAACCGCATAGAGTTTGTCGTTGCCATCGAAGACGATAGTCGGCGCCATGGAGCTGCGCGGACGTTTGCGGGGCTCGACGCGATTGGCGACCGGCTTGCCTTCCTCATCGGGCGCGAAATTGAAGTCGGTCAGCTCGTTGTTCAAAAGAAAGCCGCTTCTGGTCATGATGCGCGCACCGAATCCGTCCTCGATCGTCGTCGTCATCGACACGGCATTGCCGTCGCGATCAACGACCGAGATATGGCTTGTGCCGAATTCGATGCCATCGGAAGGCGCGAAGCGAAACTCTGTCTTCTGGAAAGGCGGATCGCCAGCCTGCGCCTTTCCCATGGATCGATCAGGATTCACCAAGGCGGCGCGGCTCTTGAGATAATCCGGATCGACAAGGCCACGCACCGGGACATTCACGAAAGCCGGATCGCCGATATAAAGAGCACGGTCGGCGAAAGCGAGACGCCCGGCTTCCGCAACCCAATGCACCGCCTCCGGACCGGGCTTCAACGCCGCCATGTCCTGACTTTCGAGAACGCTCATGATCTGCTGAACGGCCACGCCGCCGGAACTTGGCGGACCCATGCCGCAGATCCTGTAAGCGTGGTAAGAACCGCAAACAGGCTCCCTCTCCTCAATCGTGTAGGCTTTAAGATCTTCCAGAGACATGTCGCCAGGATTGGCCGTGTGCCGCGTCACCGATGCGACGATATCGGCGGCGATGTCGCCGGAATAGAAGGTGTCGGCTCCCATCTCGGCGATTTCACGAAGCGTCCTGGCAAAAGCTGGATTCTTCAGAACCGTGCCGACCGGCTTGGGAGTTCCGTCCGCCTGGTAAAAGTAGACGCGGGCGATCGGGTCGTTTTGAAGAAAGGTCTCTCGGCTGAGAAGGCCATTGAGCCGCGGCGAGATCGTGAACCCCTCCTCCGCGATGCGGATGGCTGGCGCAATGACCTGAGCCCACGGCAGCTTGCCCCAGCGCTTGTGAGCAGCCTCCAGCAGCCGGAGCGTTCCCGGAACGCCAACCGACCGTCCTCCCACGACCGCATCGTAGAACTTCAGAGGCTTGCCATCGGGACCAAGGAAGCGCTCCGGCTTCGCGGCGGCGGGCGCCGTCTCTCGTCCATCGAGGGCGACGAGCTTTGCGTTGTCCCAATGAAGAAGGAACGCCCCTCCTCCGATTCCTGAACTTTGCGGCTCCACCAGGTTCAGCACGAGCTGCACCGCGATCGCGGCGTCGACCGCGCTTCCCCCGGCAGCGAGAATCTCCCGCCCCGCCTGCGCGGCCAAGGGATTGGCCGCTGCGACCATGTCACGGGTGGTTGTGCTGGCTTGCTTGGCAATCCGCCCCGTTGCCGTTTCAGGGGCGGGAGCCACAGACTGAGCGAGAGCGGCAGATCCGAAGATGGGTGCGAAGGCCAGAATGCCCGCAACGAGAGCATATCGGCGTGGAGCGGCAGCAAGGTTCGTCATTGGAAGTCCTCGGAGGGGGCACTCGGCCCAAGGAGATTTCTACCCAATTCGCGGCGCTTACCGTGGGATGAGACTTGAATATCTCCTCCGGGTCAACCGAGCGGCCTCTGCGGAAAATGCGACACCCGACCGTGCTCGACAGCATGAATCAGGCGGCCACCTCGTCAGACATGGGGGTATAGGTCGCCTCAGGCTTCTCCAACTCAGAGATGAGGAAGTTGATGAAGTCGCTGGTCGTTTGCGTCAGCGCCCTCCCGAGCATGGTCTGGATCTGGAGATTTCTTTCAAGAAACCGCGACTCGCTGAAGGGAACGATGGCGACATGCCTGTCCCGCACCGCCATGCGGACGGAAATATAAGCCGAGAAAGTCACGGTCCCGCCGAGCCTGCACAGCGTCAGAAGGCTGGCGATATTCGTCGAGGTCGCAATGGGCTCGAGCGCAATGCCCTTGCTGGCGCAGTACATGTCGAGCACGCGCCTGATCGTCGCCGCGTCATCGAGGATACCAATCGGGTACTTGAGCAGATCGGATATCTGCACCCTGCCCTGCCTGATCAAAGGATGGTCGATGCTCGCAATTGCGTAGGACGGCATCGCCCGTTGCCACTGTATTTTCACTCCCCCTTCCGGGGTGACTGAGAAGGTGACGCCCACATCCACATCTCCCTCCTGGACGGCCTTCACCACTCCGGCAGGCGAAAACACCTTGAGATTGAACAGGATATGCGGCCGCTCCAGCCGAAACAGATGGATCATCTCAGGAATGAAACTGACGGCGAGCCCTTCCGTGACCCCAAGTCGAATCAACCCACGGCCGGCGCTGCTGAGTTCTTTGATTTCCTTGACGATCTGGTCGCTCTCGAGGGCGGTGCGTTGAGCGTAGGACGCCAGCAACCGCCCGGCCTGCGTGAGAATCATGCCGCGTGAGCGCCGCTCGAACAGGAAGGTCCCAAGCTCGTCCTCGAGTTTTGCGACCTGCCGACTGACGGCTGATGCCGCTACGCGAAGGCGTTCCGCCGCAGCATTCACCGAGCCTGTTCGCGCCACTTCGAGGAAGTAGCGTAAGGCGGATTGATTCATCAGGACCCTCCATTGCCGTAACGGCAACGATCCTTTCGAATCATTCTTATGGAAGCAAGGGGAAAGTGTTGGCAGATTTATGGCGGTTCCAGCGCAGCTGTTCGAACACGCATGCTGCCTGGATTTCTTTTGAAACAAAGCAACAATCCAGAACCCAGAGGACCGACATGACGCTTCTTCGAAAGGTTGCCAAACTAAGCCTTGCCTCCACGGCTTTGCTGACGAGCATGCTTGGGGGCGCTGCCCTGGCAGACAAATCCGACAACACGATCCGTTTCGCCTATGACCAGGCTCCGGAGAGCGTCGACCCGTATTTCAACAACGTGCGTATCGGCGTCATCATCGGCCAGCATGTTTGGGACACGCTCGTTTACCGCGATCCCAACACCAACGAATACAAAGGCCAGCTTGCGACGGCTTGGCGCCAGATCGACGACCGGACGCTCGAATTCGATCTGCGTCAGGGCGTGAAATTCCACAACGGCGAAGAGTTCGATGCGGATGACGTCGTCTACA
>JAEXGT010000084.1 GCA_023450615.1 Pseudomonadota bacterium
CGCCCACGGAGCCGGGGATGAACTCACCCGTTTCGGAATAGACCGCGCGTCCGCCGTTGAGGGCTTGGCTGGTCTTGCCGTGATCGCGGATCATCTCCTGCGCGAAGCGGCGCACATTGGGATTGCGGGAGCGTTGCAGGGCGAGTTGGCTCGATGCGATCTCGAAGGCATCCGACTGAGCCGCCATCGTGCGGTAGGTTTGGCTATCCATCACCGTTTGAGCGAAGGCCGGTGCGGAGATGGATGCAAGCAAAGCCGCGAGAACAACATGTTTCTTCATCAGTAAACTCCTGTTTCTGGGAGCGCAGAACACCGCGCGAAGCCCGCGAGGCTTGCAAAACTCTTGGGTGTGGCTGCTGCATCCCTTCAACGAGGAGCGGTTTAGGGGGTTCCCGAAAAGCAGAAGATATCGTTGCGCGCGATGAACTCTCGCGGCATTGCCGAGCTTTGCTCACGGGAATGCTCGGCACTTCTTGAAACGGGCATTGCCGCTTCTCGTTATTGCTTCACGACAATTCTTGCGACCGCCGGATCTGGGCGAGGGACAGCATCCCCATGCCGCCCACCGTGCCGTCGGGCCTCAGGCCTCGCAGCTCGGCTTGAAGCAGAAAACCGGTCTCGTCGCGGTCGATGGTGAAGAGGTGATAGCCCGCCTTGTGCGTGAGCGTTCCTCCGCGTGCGGAAGCGGAGGGCGCGCCGATGACGGGGACGGGGCCGCGCGGCCCATCGAGATGCGCGAGCGAGCCCACGTGATTATGCCCATGCAGGATGAGTTCCGCGCCGACGCGCTTGATCATGCCCTCGAAACGCTTGGCGTCGGTGAGGTTGCGGCCGGGCTCGGCGCCGCCGACATGCGGCGGATGGTGGATGAGAATGATGCGGAAGCAGGACGGGTCGCGGCCCAGCTCGCGGAGCATATCCTCAGTTTTCTTCGTCTGCTCCGAGCCCACCCGCCCGCTCGCCACGAAGGGCAGGGTGGGAATGGCCGAGGACAGACCGATGATGGCAATCGGTCCGTAACGGCGAAGGTAGGGGAACACGCCTTCGCGCCCGTCATCGCCCCGCGTCCAGGGACCGACCTTCTTGAGCAGCCCTTCCAGCGACCCGCGCACATAGGCGTCGTGATTGCCGGGCACGAAGGTGACGCGGGCCGGATCGCCGAGGCTCTCCATGAAGATGCGCGAGGTCTCCCATTCATCGGGAAGGCCGATATTGCAGGTGTCGCCCGTGCAGGTGATGTGGTCGGGCGTCTGCGCGTGAATGTCGGCCACGAGTTCCGCCAGGAGCTCCATATCGTGCAGATCGTGCCGGCTGCGGTGCCAGTTGTACCAGCCCGTCAGGCGCTTGCTCAGAAGCTGCTTCAGGCGGGGCTTGGGAAGGGGCCCCACATGAGGATCCGTGAGATGGGCGATGCGAAACATGACGGCCTAACTGAAATGAGCGCACGAGAGTTCGCCCGGTCGGGGCGCGGCGTCAAGCATTGCCGGTTTCGAGAGGCGGGAGGAAGGTCGGGGCGAAGGCGGCGCGCGAAATGTCGGGCCTTTAAGTCTTCTTCGCCGGGACGATGAGCGCGAGAGCCTCGCGCTCCGTCCATTCAGGAAGGTCCCGGCAGGAGGCCGAGACGACAGCCAAGCGGTATCCGCTTGGCTCAAGCATCTGTAGCTTACTTAGTACTGGGCGCCCGGGATCAGGGTCGAGTAGATCGTGCGGTCCTCGAGGTTGAGGGCCGGGGACCAGGAGAAGCGGGCCGAGCGGTTGATGCGGGAGAGGATCAGCGAGAGAAACATTGGAACACCTTTGGTTGACGCCGTATTAGACCTTAGTAGGAGGTGGGTCACGCGCTATTCCCAAGCATCAGCCATGCATGGGACGAATGTCTTCGTTCATCTTCCCGTAATCTTGTTGTGATCTCTTTGGCCAATGTCCGACTCAACGCCATCGCGGAAAGCCGCCCGTTTCATAAGCTGGGGGCTTCATACCTACTGGCGTTTCTCCAGGGGCATGACCTTGGGGGTCCGGGCCGTCGTGCTCGACGGGCAGAACCGGGTCTTCCTCATCCGCCATACCTATGTGCCCGGCTGGCACCTGCCCGGAGGCGGGGTCGAGACGGGAGAGACGGCCCTCGATGCCCTGGAGCGCGAGCTGCGCGAGGAAGCCTGCATCGCCATCGACGAGCAGCCCGCCTTGGTCGGGGCGTTCTTCAACCGTCAGGCCTCCCGGCGCGACCATGTCCTCGTTTATGTGATCCGCCGCTTTACCGTGCTGAAGGAGAAGCAGCCCGACCGGGAGATCGCGGAGGCCGGGTTCTTTCCCCTCGACCGGCTGCCCGAGGGCACCACGGGAGCGACCCGCCGCCGTCTGGCAGAAATCCTCGAAGGCCTCCCGCCCGCGGCCACTTGGTAGAAGAGTAGGGTTTGCGCCGCGTCCTTGGGGCTGCTATGGCCTGGGCATTCGAGGAAACACAACGGCCATGACCATCATCCGGATTCAGCGACGACGACAGGGCTGACTTTTCGTCCAGCCGCTTTCGATCCTGTCTTGCCCTTGAGTCCGTCCATGACCGAGCTTTCCCTGATCATCCGTTCCGAGCAGCCTATCGATGCGGAGGCCATCGAGCGCCTTCACGAGCGCGCCTTCGGCCCCGGCCGCTATGCCCGTACCGCCTCCCGCCTGAGGGAAGGAGCCGGCCATCTGCTCGATCTCTCCTTTACCGCCATGGTCGGAACCCTGCTGGTCGGCTCCGTGCGCCTGACGCCGGTGATGGCGGGTGAGGTGCCTGCCCTGATGCTGGGTCCGCTGACGGTCGAGCCCGCCTTCGAGAACCGCGGCATCGGCGCCGCCCTCATGAGCCGTTCGCTCGATGCGGCAAAGGCGAAGGGGCATACGCTGGTGCTGCTGGTGGGCGACGAGCCCTATTACAGCCGCTTCGGCTTCAAACGCATTCCGCCGCAGGCCCTGCAATTGCCGGGCCCGGTCAATCCCATGCGCTTCCTTGCCTTGGAATTGGAGGAGGGCGCTCTGGCCCGCGCCAAGGGAATCGTCATGCCTTTGCCGAAAGAGGCTTGAACCGAGGCTTCCTGCGACGGCCCCCGGTTGCCGACAAGATGCGCGCCGCAACCGATATCAAAGAACATACGGGAATGACCTCGCGAGCCTTTAGCTCCGAGGTGATGGGTCGAGGGGGCGCGAGGAGGCGTCCGGCTCGGCTGTGGAGTGTGTGAAGAACCAAACGGCTCCTCGCGCACGGTTCTTTTAGGCGGACACCGCATCTTTCCTGCAAAGGATGTGCGGGGGCCTCCTGCCGGAGGACTTGCGTCAGTCTCATCCGCAGGACCGCTCCCGGCTCCACAATCACGACGCCTCGCGAGCGCGCCCCTCTCTGAGCCGAGATGCCAAGGTTATAGCCAGGGCTAGGACTAAAGTCAAGAACAAAATAAGAACATGTGTAAGATTCCCTTAATGGGGAAATGTCCTATTAACGAAATGATACGATATAATTTAACGTATAATCTCTTGGAGGATCCTATGTCCGGCATTGTTCTGAATTTAGAGCAGCAGTTAACCAGCTATGCCAGAACAAAAAGGCGTAACGAGCAGGATGCCTTCCTCGACGAGCAGCAGAACGTCAATGTCATCACGAGCGGCCATTCGATCACGGGCCTCTTAGTTTCCTTTACGAAGCATTCCTATAATTTCGGCGTTCACACTGCGGAGAGCGGCGTCACGCTGAGCGGGCCCATAGGCATCGGCACTAGGGTTTTCGTGAACGGCATAGAGATCGCGCTCATCGGCCTTCCGTCGGACAAACAGATCTCCTTCCAGTTCACTGATAAGGCGACCGCAGACCTCGTGGAAAAGCTGATCGGCGCCATCACATTCAAGGATACGGACGGCAGCGGCTTCAAGGAAAACGATACCGCCCGTATCCAGCTCTTCGATCAGGGCGGGAGGTATGCCCTGTCCGAGATCTACGTCGGCGAGGCGATCACCGGGACGGACGATGACGACATCTTCACGGCCACGGGCATCGGGATTGAAGAAGGCGACGAGCTGGATGGCGGCGCCGGCGAGGATATTCTCGATCTGACGGGCGGCAGCGGTTTTGCTCTCCATCGCATGGGTAAGCTCACCGGGATCGAGACGATCCAGGGAAGCGATGCAGATGATTATGTTTCTATCCATGGGTCGCAATTGTCAGGCCTCAAGCTGATCGATGGAAAGGGTGGTTTCAACACCCTGACCCTGTACGGATCCTACAGCGATCTGTCGAAGACCGAGATTCTGAACTTCACAGAGATACGCCTGTATGGCGACAAGGCGCGGGTCGCCGATGTCGACATTGCCAAGCTTGTCCATGGCGACATAACGACCAACGAGCTGATCATCGAAAGCGGAACCCTCACGGCCGCGGACAGGCTCGCCTTGCATCGCCGCGGGATTGAGAAGATCACGACCATCGAGGATGGACAGACGACCAATTATAGTCCGCCGCAGCTCACACATTTCGGCGGTATCGTGTATGCGCCCTCCGACAAGACGGTGTTCATCGACAGGAAGCAGGATGCCGTCCTCCACATGGACGCGGAGGGGGTGAGACGTCTAGAAGTCCAAATCTTGTCCTCGGATGGTCATGACACGCTCGGCGTTGCGGGATTGGATAACCCGACCTTGGCAGGCGGCCTGCGCCTAACCAAAGGCCTCAATGCCGAGAGCAAACTGGTCATGTCCGTCACCGCGATCGATGGGACGGTTCACACGTTCACCGTCGGCAAAGTCCTATATGCAGGTCGAAGCCTTGGCGACAACATCGTGACTCTCGGATTCGAGTTCAACGAGAGCGCCAGCATCACAGCGGTTCAACAATTGATCCGCTCGCTGACCTACAAGAGTTCCGTCGACCTTCAGAGCGAT
This sequence comes from Pseudomonadota bacterium, assembly GCA_023450615.1. Classification (GTDB taxonomy): domain Bacteria; phylum Pseudomonadota; class Alphaproteobacteria; order Rhizobiales; family Beijerinckiaceae; genus Microvirga. The sequence continues at coordinate 4,912 of JAEXGT010000084.1, forward strand.
CGCACGGTTGTCCTGCGCATGTACGACACCGATGGGGCTGAGACGAAAACCTCAGTCACGTTCAGTGCCGACGCCGTTCATGCCAACAAACTCCCGACCGACATCGCGCTGAGCGGCATATCGATTGCCGAGAACAGCGCGGCGGGGGCCGTGATCGGAACGCTCAGCGCCACGGATGGCGACGGCGATATGCTTACCTACACGCTCGGCGACGATGCCGGCGGACGCTTCGAGATCCGCAACGGCGAGCTGATCGTGAAGGCCGGCGCGAAGCTCGATTTCGAAAATGCCACATCGCACACGATCACCGTCAAGGTGTCGGACGGCGAGGCGAGCGTCGCGAAGGACTTCGTCATTCATGTCGGTGACGTGCTGGAGACTGTGCACGGTGCGACGAAGGGAAAGAACACCCTCACGGGCGGCATCGGCATGGATCTCCTCAATGGCGGCTCCGGCAACGACAAGCTCACGGGCGGCGCCGGTGCGGATCAGTTCGTGTTCAACAGCGCTCTCGGTAAGGGCACCACGAAGGCGAACCAGAACAAGAAGGTGAACTTCGACACGATCACCGACTTCAAGCGCGGTGAGGACAAGATCCTGCTCGACAACGCCATCTTCAAGAAGCTCGGCAAGGGTTCCCTCAGTTCGCCGGGGGCTCTGAACAAGAAGTTCTTCAAGGTCGGCACGAAGGCCGGGGATAAGAACGACTACCTGATCTACAACAAGAAGACTGGCATCCTCTCCTACGATCTCGACGGCAGCGGCACGAAGTACAAGCCGGTGGAGTTCATCAAACTCTCCAACAAGGCGGCGCTGTCCGCCGCAGACTTCCTGATCATCTGAAGACGCTGCATCGGCATCATCCCACTTCCGTGCGGGAGAGAGGATGAGCCCGCGCCGTACTCGTCTTGCCGTCGCGGAATGGCGCTCTCGATAGCGTTTACGTCCTGCGGCGGCCTTCGGTCAGCCAGGCTGCGAGGGTTGCGCCGATCAGCAGGGCGAGGCCGATGAAGCCGAGCGCCAGGGGGAAGACGGAGACGCCGCGCACGATGGCGCTCTCGCTGGGCTTGAGGCCGATCCAATCGCCGCCGGAAAAGCGCGAGCCGGAATGCACGGCGAGGACGCGCGGGACGGTGATGCCCTGATCGCCTGCCATGGCCACGCGCCGCACGGAACCACCGGTCGCTTCCGCGATGGGCATGAGCGCTTCCGTGTTGCTAAACACATCCATCAGCTCGCGCGGATTGGCCGGACCGATGCTCACGAAGGCGATGAGATCGCCGGAGCGGACCGTATGCAATCCGAGTTCCTTGCCTTCGACCTCGGCGGTGAAGAGACCCGGGCGGTTCTCGCTCAGCGCGATGCCGCTTTCCGCGCCGCTGGGCGCCGTCAGGGTCACGGCCTCGGCGGTGTCCGCCATGGTTTGCCGCTCGATGCGGATGGTGCGGCCGATGGCGGAGGCGCGCAGAGCCTCTTCCTCCAAGGCCGGCTCTTTCATGAGCCAATGGGCGAGGCGGCGCAGCAGGTCGAGATGCGGTCCGCCATCCTGATAGCCGCGCGCCCACAGCCACGCGTGATCGGACAGAAGCAGCGCGACGCGGCCCTTGTCCTCGCGGCGCAGCACGAGCAGCGGCAATTCGTTCGCGCCCGACATCAGCGTCGAACCGGATTGCACTTCGGAGCCGATGATGCGCAGCCACTCGCCCCATGCGGGAGGCGATGTCTCGGAGCCGGGAAGCTCGCGCGTCACCGGATGACGGCTCCCGGTTTCGGTGATGCTGGCCTTGTAGGGTTGCTCGACGACGCGTCCGTTGGGAATGCCGGGAATGATCGGCGCAAGGCGCGTCTGCGCGAGGCTGCCATAGCTTGCGAATTCCGGCCCTGCAGCCACGAGGATCGCGCCGCCCTCGCGCACATAGCGCACGATGTTCTCGAAATAGCTCGACGGCAGAATGCTCTGGTTCGCGTAGCGATCGAAGATGATGAGGTCGAAATCCTTGATCTTCTGCTGGAACAGCTCGCGCGTGGGGAAGGCGATCAGCGACAATTCGTTGATCGGCGTGCCATCCTGCTTCTCCGGCGGGCGAAGAATGGTGAAGTGGACGAGGTCCACGTTGGCGTCTGACTTGAGCAGGTTGCGCCATGTGCGCTCGCCCGCATGAGGCTCGCCGGAGACGAGCAGCACGCGCAGCTTTTCGCGAATGCCTTCGATGGGGACGACGGCGCGATTGTTGGCCTGCGTGAGCTCGCCCGGCAGGCCTTCCACCTCGAGCTCGACCACGTTCGTGCCGCCATGCTCGATGCGCACCTGGAGCGAGAACGGCGTATCGGCGCGCACCTGCTGGCGCGACAGAACCTGTCCGTCGCGGCGGAGCGTGACGAGCGCCGAGCCAGGGCCGCCGCGCTCCATCACCTGCGCGCGAATGGTTTGATCCTTACCGACGATGCCGAAGCGGGGGGCCTCGATCAGCTTGATCTGCCGGTCACGCTCGTCGGGGCGGCCCGTAATCAGGGCGTGAAGCGGCGCGCGGAAGCCGAGGGCTTCGACGGAGGGCGGGATGTCGTGCACCACGCCGTCGGTGATGAAGATCACGCCCGCCAGACGATCCGGGGGGATGTCGGCGAGGCCGTTGGAGAGGGCCGTGAACAGGCGCGTTCCCTCATCGCCGCCACGGTCGTCCGCCGTGATGTAGCGCGGTTCCACATCGGCGAGCGAGCCGAAGCGCCGTTCCAGCTCGCTGCGCACCTGCTCCGTCATCGCCCTGCGGTCGCCGAGCGTCTGCGAGGTGGAGAGATCGGTGACGACAGCCACGATGTCCTTCACCTTCTCGCGCTCTTCCTGCACGAGGGACGGATTGGCGAGGGCAAGAAGTACAAGCGCCAGGGCCAAAGCGCGGAGGATCGCGATGGGGCCGCGCGAGACGATGGCGAGCAATGCGAGCAGCGCGGCGATGGCGCCGATGACCCAAAGCGCGTAGACCGGAATGAGAGGCGAAAAGCTGATCGAAAGAACTGACATGAACCGCCTTACTGCCCGAGGCGCTCCAGAAGCGCGGGCACGTGTACCTGATCGGCCTTGTAGTTTCCGGTGAGCGAATACATCACGATGTTGATGCCGCTGCGATAGGCCATTTCACGCTGGCGCTGATCGCTTCCCACGACGGGAAAGAGATATTCCCCGCGCGGGCCGACGGCCCAGGCGGCGGCCAGATCGTTCGAGGTGATGATGATGGGCGATACGCTGTCGCCGGAGCGTGCAGGGCGGTTCTCCTCGCCCTCCGCTTGCGGAGGCAGAGCTTCGACCCAGGTCTGTCCGGTGGCGTAGCGGCCGGGGAAGGCATCGAGAATATAGAACGTCTTCGTCAGGACGTGGTTGTTCGGAACCGGCTCGAGCTCGGGAATGTCGAGAGTGGCGAGCATGCGGCGCAGATATTGCCCCTCCGCGCTGACGGCTCCGTCGGGACGGTTGCTGAAGGCATCGCGCGTGTCGAAGATCACCGTGCCGCCGCCTTTCATGAAGGCGTCGAGCTTGCGGATGGCAGCCTCCGGCGGCATGGGCCGCGTGGCGACGATGGGCCAGTAGATCAGCGGATAGAAAGCGACCTCGTCCTTCGACGGATCGATGCCGATGGGATCGCCGGGCGTGAGCGCCGTGCGCTGCGACAGGATCTGCGTGAGCCCCATGAGACCGGCGCGGCTCGCTTCATCGACATCGGCATCGCCCGTCACGACATAGGCCAGGCGCGTGACGAGCGCGGGGCTCGCATTCTCGTCGAATTGGCGGGAGTTCAGCTCCTGCGCCCTCGCATCGAAGCCTGAGGTGAGGAGCATCATGGAGGCGAGAAGGATGGCGGCGGTCGCGCCTGCCTTGCGCAGCCGTCCTGAGAGGTTCGAGAGATGCCCTCCGAGCCAGAGCGAGGCCAGGGTGTCGGCGAGAAGAAGGATGAGAGCGAGCATGAAAAGCGGCATGCGCAGATCGACGGTTTGAGCGCCCGCCAGCGGAGCGACCCGCGCATCGAGCGGAGTGACGTTGAGCGGCACGAGCTTGTCTCCGGGCAGGAGCGCGTTCAGGGCAAGGCTCGAATCCACCGGGCCGTAGAAGCCCGGCGGGTGCTCGCCCGTGGCGCGCTCGGCATAGGTGCGCGGAATGGCGCGGGCATTGGCGGGCGGCGTCGTGAAGACACCGTAGCCGTCCAGCGTGAGGCGGGGAGCGATGGTTTCGATCTCCGCCGCGCGCGCTTCCGCGTTCACGTCGCCGGTCGTTCCGGACAGGGCCGTGATCCGGCGCAGCATGTCGACAAAGAGGCCGGAGAGCGGAAGGTTCGACCAAGTGGCGTCCGCCGTCACGTGGAAGAGTACGACGAGACCGTCGCCGCGCCGATCCGCCGTGACGATGGGCGTTCCATCCGCAAGCGAAGCCCATGTGCGCGAGGGCAGGTCGCCATCGGGCTCCGCCAGGATCTGACGGCGGATGCCGATCTCGTCCGGAACGGCGAGGCCGAAGAAGGGGCTTTCGCGCGTAAACGGCGCGAAGGTTTTCGGCGTATCCCACGAGAGCGATCCGCCGAGGCTGCGCCCGCCGCGGCGCAGGCGCACGGGCACGAGCTCGTCGTTGCCCGCCGCAAGGCGCGAGCCCGCGAAGCGCAGCAGCAATCCGCCCTGCTCGACGAAGGCTGAAACCTTGCCGAGCGTCTGGCGGTCGAGGCCGCCCACATCGGCGAGCACGAGAACGGAGACCTGTTCCTCGATCAACTGGTTCACCGCATCAGCCACGCCGCCGCGGCCCATGCGGATTTCCGAATAGGGCGAGAGCGCACGCTCGATGTAGTAGAGCGGCGACAGGAGCGGCTGCGTCTGATCGACGGTGCCGCCGAAGACGAGACCGACACGGCGGCGCTTGCCGCGCTCGTCGATCAGGTTCACCGCACCTGCGGAATTCTCGCCGAGGATCTCGATGCGGGCGATGGAATTCCGGATCTCGGTGGGAAGGTCGAAGGCGACGCTGGTCTCGGTGGCGTTCGCATCGAAGCTGAAGCGCATGTCCGCAAGGGGCAGGTTCTTGAGGTCGAGAGCGCGGAGCGTCCCTGAATCGCGGCCGTTGGGTTCCGCCCGCACGATACGGGCGTTCAGCCGTCCGCCGGCATTCTCGACGCCCGCTAATGCGAGGGTGGAGGCGCGTTCGGATTTGAGAATTGTGACCCGCTGACCGTCCGTCATTTGCGCCAAACCGTCGATGAAGCCTTGCCCGTCAACGCCCGCCACCCCGTCGCTGATCCAGACGATATGGGCGTCGGGCGTGCTTTCCAGAAGGCGGCGGATGGATTCGAGATGCGCCCTGCGGTCCTGGAGATGCGGTTGCGGCTTCAGGGAGCGCAGGCGCTCCAGGGCGGCTGCGGGATTGGTCAGTTCGAGCGCGGCGGACGGTTCCGCCGTGCCGAGGATCGCGACGGTGCGCCCATCGCGGCCCGCCGCCTCGATGCGCTCGGAGGCGAGGTTCATGCGGTCGCGCCAGTCATGAGCTGCGGCAAGGCCGTTATCCACCACGAGAAGCAGCGGTGCGCGGCTGCTGTCCTCGGCGAGAGGATTCCAGATCGGGCCCGACGCCGCGAGAATGAGGAAGGCCGCGAGCAGCAGGCGCATCAGCAGCAGCCACCAGGGCGTGCGGGCGGGCGTTTCCTGCTCGGGGCGGAGATCGGCGAGGATCTTGAGGGGCGGGAAGTCCACGCGCTTGGGCTGCGGCGGCGTGATGCGCAGAAGCAGCCAGATCGCGGGAAGAGCCGCGAGCGCGGTCAGCACCAGCGGAACGGTGAATGTCAGGGGAAGGCCCAGCATGGTCAGCGCCCTCCCACATGCGCGCCGCGCGCGGCGGAAACCAGCGTGAGGAGACGAAGCGCCGCTTCGCTCGCGGGGCGGTCGGTGCGGTGGATCGTGAAGGTCCAGCCCCGGCGGCGCGTCAGCTCCTGCAATTCGGCGCGATGCGTCCCGATGCGCTCGCGATAGGCGCGGCCCCAGGATTCCGCATCGCCGATGCGCAGCGAGATGCCGTCTTCCAGATCGTGAAGAACCGCTTGGCCCTGGAACGGAAAGGTTTCCTCGACGGGATCGACGATCATGACGAGATGACCGCGCGCCCCACGCGCCGAGATGCCCTCCACGGTGGCTGCGATGTCGCGCACGGGAGTGAGGAAATCGCCGATCATAACGGCTTCATGCTGAGGTGCGATGGGAGCGGCGGGAGGAAGGTCCTCTTCCAGGGAGCCGAGATCCGCGACCAGGGTCTGGGCCATGGTCTCGGCGATGCGCCGCGTTGCGCGCGGAGCCATGAGTCCGAGCATGCCGACACGCTCGCCCGATTCCACGAAGCTGCTCGCCATCGCGAGGCCGAGCACGATGGCGCGTTCGATCTTGGGAGCCTGCGCGAGTTCCGACGCGTAGCCCATGGAAGCGGAGCGGTCGATCCAGATCCACAGGGTCTGCGCGGTTTCCCATTCCCGCTCGCGCACATAGAGCCTGTCGTCGCGGCCGGAGCGGCGCCAGTCGATGCGCTGCGCGGATTCGCCCGTCACGAAGGGGCGGAACTGCCAGAAGCTCTCACCGACGCCTGAGCGCCTGCGGCCATGGATGCCATGGGCGAGATTGGCCGCCACGCGCCTGGCTTCGAGCACGAGGCGCGGCATGCGATGGGCAAGCGAGAGGGCGCTTTCGGTTTCCTGGCGCCCCGGCGAGCGGGCGCTTTCTGGAAGGACCCGGACGCGGGTCATGACGCGGGCCCTTACCCTGCCAGCCGGGCGGTGAGGCGGCCGATGACGCTCGAGAGCGTTTCACCGTCGGCCCGGGCCGAGAAGGTGAGCGCCATGCGGTGCTTGAGAACGGGTTCTGCCAGGGCCACCACGTCCGCGATGGAAGGGGCGACGCGGCCTTCGATGAGCGCGCGGGCGCGCACGGCCAGCATCAAGGCCTGGCTGGCGCGGGGGCCGGGCCCCCAGAGAATCCTGTCGGTCACGCCATCCACATTCTCGCCCTCGGGGCGCGCGGAGCGCACGAGATCGAGAATCGCCTCGACCACGCTCTCGCCGACGGGGAGACGGCGCACGAGGCGCTGGGCGTTCATAAGGGCTTCCGCGTTCATCACCGTGGCGGGCTTGTGATCCTCCGCGCCGGTGGTCTCGATGAGAATGCGCCGTTCGGCCTCGCGGGTCGGGTAGCTCACGTCGATCTGCAGGAGGAAGCGGTCGAGCTGGGCTTCGGGCAGGGGATAGGTGCCTTCCTGCTCGATGGGATTCTGGGTCGCCAGCACGTGGAAGGGCTGGGGCAGGTCGTGCCGCTCGCCGCCCACGGAAACGTGATGCTCCTGCATAGCCTGAAGCAGGGCCGACTGCGTGCGCGGGCTCGCGCGATTGATTTCGTCCGCCATGAGGAGCTGCGTGAAGACCGGGCCCTTCACGAAGCGGAAGGAGCGGCGGCGGTCGGTGCCCTCGTCGAGGATTTCGGAGCCCAGGATGTCGGAGGGCATCAGGTCGGGGGTGAACTGGATGCGACGGGCATCGAGGCCCAAAACCGTGCCGAGGGTTTCCACCAGCTTGGTCTTGGCGAGGCCCGGGACGCCCACGAGCAGGCCGTGACCACCCGCAAGCAGGGTGATCAAGGTCTGATCGACCACGTCTTCCTGGCCGAAGATGACGGTGTGAATGGCCTCCCGGGCGCGCCCGACAGTCTCAAGCGTCGCCTCCGCATTGCGGATGATCGCGTCGTCCAGGGCGGTGGGCGCTTGAGAAATGCTGGCCGTCATGAGGTCACTCCCCCTCTTCCTTGCATAAGCCCCCAACACTTAGTCTGCCTTCGATGCCTATCGAGTGGCAAGGGTCGATGCGCCGCAGAGGGGCTCGAAGGATTGGACGTGGCTGCTGAGGACTCTATGCTTAGGAAGTAGCCGATAGCCGCCCTGCGTCGATCCCCAAAGCTCATATTATTGTTCACGCTTGTGTCATGACGGATTTCAACACCATTAAGCGAGGCGGCGCCCTGTCCCGTCTCATGGAGGCGCTCGGCCCCGACGCCAAGCGCAAAGGTCCGCCGCCCGTGGAGCGCTGGAACCCGCCCTATTGCGGCGAGATCGACATGCGCATCGCCGCCGACGGCTCCTGGCATTACATGGGCTCGCCGATCAACCGGCCCGCTCTCGTGAAGCTGTTCTCCACAGTTCTTCGCAAGGACCCGGAGCGCCATGTGCTGGTGACCCCGGTGGAACGGGTGGGAATCATCGTCGATGACGCCCCGTTCCTTGCCGTCGAGATGGCGGTCGAGGGGGAGGGGGATGCCCGCCAGATCGCCTTTCGCACCAATGTGGACGATCTTGTGCAGGTCGGGCCTGAACATCCCCTGCGTTTCGAGGAGGGCGAGCACGGAGGCATAAAGCCTTACGTGAAGGTTCGCGGCGAGCTATGGGCGCTCGTCACCCGGGCGCTCGCCATGGATCTGATGGAACTCGCAGAAGAGAGGGAATGGGAGGGGAAAGGGATGTTCGGCATCGCGGCGGGACAAGCGTTCTTTCCCATCGTGCCCGTTGCGGATCTGGGGGACCTTTCATGAGGGCCGCCCCTCTGGACGCGCCGGATTTCATCGCCCTTGCCACGAAGCGCCTGCTCCGCGAGCCGCCGCATCTGGAGGATGCACTTGCCGATCCGCGCGGGGATCACAGCCTCGACGACGTGCCCCTCGTCCATCCCCTCCAGCCCAAACCCGCCGCCGTGCTGGTGCCCGTGGTGATGCGGGAGGAGCCGGCCTTGCTGCTTACGGAGCGCTCTGCTCAACTGCGCCAGCATTCGGGGCAGATCGCCTTTCCGGGCGGGCGGGTCGATCCGACGGATGACTCGATCCTTGCGGCGGCCTGCCGCGAGGCCGAAGAGGAGATCGGGCTCGACAGCCGCTATATCGATCTCATCGGCTATCTCGATGCCTATCTCTCGACCACCAACTACCTCGTGGTGCCCGTGGTGGCGCGGGTTTCTCCCGACTACACGCTCCGCATCAATCCGAGCGAGGTGGCCGACGCGTTCGAGGTGCCTCTGAGCTTCCTGATGGACCCGGAGCGCCACGAGCTTCACTCCCGTGAATGGAAAGGAAGGCTCAGGCGCTATTATGCGATGCCCTATGAGGGGCGCTATATCTGGGGCGTAACGGCGGGGATCATCCGCAATCTGTATGAAAGGCTTTACACACCGTGACACGCGCGTTCCTGCAGGGATTGGTGCTTTTCCTCCTGCCTTTCGTTCTCTTCGCCTCCTATCTCGTCATCCGCCGCCGCAATGCATTGGTCTGGTCCTCCTGGAGCGATCAATCGTTCTGGCTCGCCGTCACGGGGCTCGTCCTGGTCATTGCCTCGTTCCTCGTGACGGGCTTGACGACCGAGCGGAATACGGGTGCTTTCGTGCCCACGCATATCGAGAACGGACGCGTCGTCCCGGGGCATTTTCAGTGACGGAAACTCTCGACCATCAGGCGCTGCTCTCCCTGCTTGAGAGCCCGCCGCTGCGCCGCCTGCTCGAAGCCTTCAACGGCGGCGGCGAGGAGACGCGCATCGTGGGCGGCGCGGTGCGCAACGCGCTGATCGGCAAGGCCCTGACGGATGTGGATTGCACCACCACCATGCGGCCCGACGCCATGATCGAACGGGCCAGAGAGGCCGGTTTCAAGTTCGTGCCGACGGGGATCGATCATGGCACGATCACGGTGATCATCGACGGCGTGCCTTTCGAGGTCACCACGCTTCGCGAGGATGTGGAAACGGATGGCCGCCATGCGGTCGTTCGCTTCGGCCGCGATTTCGAGATGGATGCGAAGCGGCGCGACTTCACCATCAACGCGCTCTCGCTCGGCCTCGACGGAAGGCTGCACGATTACACGAACGGCGTCGCCGATCTGAGCGCCCGGCGCGTGCGCTTCATCGGCGATGCGCGCACCCGCATCCGCGAGGATTACCTGCGCATCATGCGCTTCTTCCGGTTTCATGCGGAATATGCGGAAGGCGATCCGGATGCGGAGGCGCTTGCTGCATCGGGCGCCGAGCGGCAAGGATTGGCGATCCTGTCGAAGGAGAGAATCCGTCACGAGCTGCTCCGGCTTCTCGCGGCGCGGCGCGCGGAAGAGACGCTTCAGGTTCTCAACGAACACGGTTTTCTCACGTGGCTTCTCGCCGGCGCCGCCGAGTTCGGGCGCTTTGCCCGCGTCGCGGCTTTCGACCGGGACGAACCGGCTGCCGCGTGGCGGCTTGCGGCCCTCGCCATGATGGTCGAGGAGGATGCGGATCGCCTGCGCGAGCATCTGCGGCTGTCCAACGACGAGCACAAGAAACTCACGGCCTATGCGCGGCTGCTCGCAATCCTGAAAACCTGGGCCTTGCCTGTCGATGCAAACGCCATCCGCCGCCTCGTGGCGGATCATGGCGTGGAGACGCTGAGCATCGTGCTCGCCGCCGTGAAGGGCGAGCCGTCACCTATCACCCAGAGGGAAGCCTTCGACGCTCTCGATCTTTATCGCAGCGGCGCCGAGCCGGTGCCGGTTTTTCCGTTGCGCGGGGCAGACCTCATCGCGAAGGGAATTCCGAAAGGACCGAAGGTCGGCGAGATGCTCGCACAAGCGCGTCAAGCCTGGCTCGCGGAAGGCTGCCGCACCGACGAGGCCTATGCGAAGGACTTGCTGGAGCGCCTGCTGGCGCAGGTCTGACCGACCCCTCATCCTAAACACGCTCCCGGGTTCTGCCGACGCAGCCCCGGGATGACGCCTGAAGCGTTTAAGGCCACCGCACCGTCGGCGGCATGGAAGACAGGATCGAGGCGATGTTGCCGCCGGTCTTCAATCCGAAGATCGTGCCGCGGTCGTAGAGCAGGTTGAACTCCACATAGCGTCCGCGCCGCACCTGCTGCTCGTGCCGATCCTGTTCCGTCCATTTGTCGAACACGTTGCGGCGCACGATTTCGGGATAGATCTTCAGGAAGGCTTCGCCCACGTCCTTGGTGAAGGCGAGATCCTCGTCCGGATTTCCGGTCCAGTGGTAATCGTAGAAGATGCCGCCGATGCCGCGCGGCTCGTGACGATGCTTGAGATAGAAATACTCGTCGCACCACTTCTTGTATTTCTCGTAAGCACCTTCCGGCGCATGGCGGCTGCAGGCTTCCTCCATGATCGCGTGGAAGGCGATGGTGTCGGGATCGTCCTGCGCCCGTCTGCGGTCGAGCACGGGGGTGAGATCGGCGCCGCCGCCGAACCAGGCTTTCGTCGTCACCACGAAGCGTGTGTTCATGTGAACGGTGGGCACGTTCGGGTTCCACGGATGGGCGATCAGCGAGATGCCGCCCGCCCAGAAGCGCGGGTCCTGGTCGGAGCCAGGGATCTGTCCGCGGAATTCCGGCGCGAACTCGCCATGCACCGTCGAGACATGCACGCCGACCTTCTCGAAGACACGGCCGCGCATCATGGACATCACGCCGCCGCCGCCCGGCGCGCCGCTGTGGTCCTTGCGCTCCCAAGGGGTGCGCTCGAAACGGCCAGGCTCCGATGCTTCCGGCGGCAGCGGGGCCGTGACCTCATCCTCCAGCTGCTCGAAGGCGGCGCAGATCCGGTCGCGGAGAGAGGCGAACCAGAGCGGGGCTTCGATCTGCAGGCGCTCGATATCGGCTTTGTCGGTCATGGCAAGGCTATCCTTCGGATCAGATGAACACCTCATCCTGAGGAGCCGCGTAGCGGCGTCTCGAAGGAGTGTCCAGAGAGCACTGGAGCCTCCTTCGAGACGGGCCTGCGGCCCTCCTCAGGCTGAGGGCGGTGTTTATGGTCACGGGTTCGGTGTCTCCGAACGGGGAAACGAATGAGTCTGCCGCAAGGCTTCCCCGAGGATCATCGCGGCCGTGACGGCCACGTTGAGGGAGCGCATGCCGGCCTGCATGGGAACGATGATCCTGGCATCCGCAGCGGCGTGGACTTCGTCCGGAACGCCGGCGGATTCACGCCCGACGAGGATGATGTCGCCAGGCTGATACTGAAACTCCGTATAGGGCATCGCGCCCTTGGTGGTGGCCAGCACCAGCCTGCCTTGTTCCTCGCGACGCCATTCCTCGAAGGCGCGCCAGGAAATGTGGCGCGTGATCGCCACGCTGTTGAGATAATCCATCCCCGAGCGGCGAAGGTTACGGTCGGATACGTCGAAGGCGGCGGGCTCGATGATGTCCACAGGCACGCCGAGGCAGGCGGCGAGGCGCAGCATGGTGCCGGTGTTCTGAGGAATATCCGGCTGGAAAATGGCAAGGCGGGGCGTGGAAGGACGGGACATGGCACCGTCATCGGCGCAGGAAAGGCTCCCGTCAAGTGAACGCTTTGCGCCGCCCTCGTGTTAAAGCAAGGCAACTTCAGAGCAGATTCGGGGAAGGGCATGTTCCGGTGGCTGGAGAAGCGGATCGATCCGTTCGCGCCGTTCGATGAGAACGAGACGCCGCCGAATACGGTGAGCGGCTTCACCTGGCATTATCTCAGGCCGGTGCGCTTCTGGCTCGCCATCCTGTTCGTGGTGGCGCTGGTCGTGGGCCTGTTCGAATCCTCGCTCTACATCCTGCTCGGCTGGCTGGTGGATATCCTCGCCAATTCCACGCCGGTCCGGATCTGGGAGGACCACGGCAACACCTTGCTGGCAATGGCGGCCCTCGTCGTCATCGTCCGGCCCATCCTCAACTTCGCGCATGAGCTGGTTTCCAACCAGGTTATCATCCCGCAGAGCACCAATATGGTCCGCTGGCGGACCCATGTTTACACCCTGGGCCATGCGGTGAGCTACTTCCAGGCGGACTTCGCTGGAAGGCTCGCCAACCGGGTCATGCAGGGCGGCGGCGCGATCCGCTCCATCGCCGTGACCCTGATTGACACGCTGCTCTATGTGGTGATCTACGCCGTCACGGCGCTCGGCGTCTTCACCAGCATCAGCCCATGGCTCGCCCTGCCGATGGGGCTCTGGGTCGCGGGCTACGGTCTTCTGCTGTGGTTCTTCGTGCCCCGCGCCAAGGAGCGTTCGCTCAAGGTGGCCGATACCCGCTCCGCCCTGGTGGGTCGCGTGGTCGACAGCTACACCAACATCCTCACGGTCAAGCTCTTCGCCCGGGCCGACGAGGAGCGCTCGGCGGTCCGGGAGGCCGTGAGGGCGAATACGGACGCCTTCCTCCGCTCCCTGCGGCTCAACACCACCGTCGCGGGCGTCCTCTCCCTCATGAACAGCCTGCTCCTCGCCGTCACCGGAGCCCTCTCGGTCATGCTGTGGAGCCGGGGGATCATGACGAGCGGCGAGGCCGCGGCGGGGCTGGCCCTCGTCATGCGCATCCTCGCCATGTCCGGCTGGGTCATGCACGAGGTCCGGGACGTGTTCGAGAATATCGGCACGATCCAGGAGAGCATGCAGACCATCGCCCGCCCGCACGGACTTGTGGACGAGCCCCAGGCGCCGCGCCTGAAAGTCACCCGCGGCGAGATCCGCTTCGAGGACGTCTCTTTCCATTACGGAAAGGAGGGGGGCGTGATCGAGGGGCTCAACCTCACGATCAGGGCCGGCGAGAAGGTCGGGCTCGTGGGCACCAGCGGCGCGGGCAAGACCACCATCACTTCGCTGCTCCTGCGCCTTCACGACGTGGAGGGCGGGCGCATCCTCATCGACGGGCAGGACATCGCCAAGGTTTCCCAGGATTCCTTGCGCGCCTCCATCGCCGTGGTCACGCAGGATACCTCGCTCCTTCACCGCTCGATCCGGGACAACATCGCCTATGGCAGGCCCGGAGCGACGGAGCGGGAGATCGTGGAGGCGGCAAAGCTCGCCCATGCCCACGACTTCATCCAGGGACTTGAAGATCACCGGGGGCGGCGGGGCTACGACGCCCATGTGGGCGAGCGGGGTGTGAAGCTCTCCGGCGGCCAGCGCCAGCGCATCGCCATTGCCCGGGTGATCCTGAAGAACGCCCCGATCCTGGTGCTGGACGAGGCCACTTCCGCCCTGGATTCGGAGGTCGAGGCGGCGATTCAGGAATCGCTGTCCACCCTCATGGAGGGCAAGACGGTGCTCGCCATCGCCCACCGTCTGTCCACCATCGCGGCCCTCGACCGGCTGATCGTGCTCGAGGAGGGGCGTATCCTAGAGGAGGGAAGCCATGCGGAGCTCCTCCGGGCGGGCGGCCTCTATGCCCGCCTCTGGCGGCGCCAGTCCGGCGGATTCCTCGGGGCCGGGGAGGGGGACAGCACCCCGGAAGCGGTGTCTTTCTAAGGCATCAGGTTGGAACAACTCCAATCCGGCTATGGACAGGCGGGCTTGGCCGTGCCAAAGAGCCACCGCGCGGCGACTCCCAGTCGCATTGCGTGCGCGTTGACGCGTATGCTTGTTCCTTATTTTAGGAGCCGGTGTGCCGGATGCCTTGCTCTGCAAGGCATTGATGATGCGCGGTTCTCGTTTTTGATCAATGCTGGAGAGCCACGTGGCCGAGACCACCACTCATGTCGCTGAGCCGACACGGCGCGATTTCCTCTACATCGCCACGGGCGCAGCCGCCGTCGTCGGCGGGGCGACCCTTGTATGGCCCTTCGTTCAGTCCTTGGCGCCCGACGCGGCGACGGTGGCTGCGGGCGCCCCCGTTGAAGTCGATCTGACCCCGATCGCCGAAGGACAGATCGTGAAGGTCTTCTGGCGCGGCAAGCTGATCTTCATCCGTCACCGGACGCCTGAGGAGATCAAGTCCGCCGAGGACGTGAATCTCGCGAGCCTCCGCGATCCGCAGCCCGACTCCGCGCGTGTGAAGGAAGGCAAGCCCCAGTGGCTCATCGTTTACGGCAACTGCACCCATCTGGGCTGCGTGCCGCTCGGTCAGCAGGGTGAGTATCACGGCTGGTTCTGCCCGTGCCACGGTTCGGTCTTCGACACTTCCGGCCGCGTCCGCGGCGGTCCGGCGCCCATCAATCTGCCGATCCCGCCTTACTCCTTCGCGTCCGACACGAAGATCATCATCGGCCAAGAAGCCACGGCGTAACCGACAGCGACGATCAGGCATATCCATGAGCCAGCATTCCACGACTTACGTTCCCAAGAGCGCCTTCGGTAAGTGGTTCGAGAGCCGCTTGCCCATCGCAGGCCTCGTCCATTCCTCGTTCATCGCCTTCCCGGTGCCGCGGAACCTGACCTATTTCTGGACTTTCGGCGCCATCCTGGCGTTCATGCTCGTCTCGCAGATCGTGACGGGCGTGTTCCTGGCGATGTATTACACGCCGAACGCGAACCTCGCCTTCCAGTCCGTCGAGCACATCATGCGCGACGTGAACTACGGCTGGCTCATCCGCTACCTGCACGCCAACGGCGCGTCGATGTTCTTCGTCGCCGTCTACGTGCACATCTTCCGCAACTTCTACTACGGCTCCTACAAGGCGCCGCGTGAAGTGCTCTACATCCTGGGCGTGATCATCTTCCTTCTGATGATGGCCACCGCCTTCATGGGCTACGTGCTTCCCTGGGGCCAGATGAGCTTCTGGGGCGCCACCGTGATCACCAACCTGTTCTCGGCGATCCCGGTCGTCGGCGACACCATCGTCAGCTACCTCTGGGGCGGCTACTCGGTGGGCAACCCGACCCTGAACCGCTTCTTCTCCCTGCACTACCTGCTGCCCTTCATGATCGCCGGCGTCGTCGGCCTGCACATCTGGGCTCTGCACGTGCCGGGCCAGAACAACCCGACGGGCATTCCGATCAAGTCGGGCAAGGACGCCGTTCCGTTCACGCCCTACGCCACGATCAAGGACATCTTCGCCGTCGTCGTGTTCATGCTCTTCTTCGCCTACTGGGTGTTCTACATGCCGAACTATCTCGGCCATGCGGACAACTACATTCCGGCGAATCCGGCTGTGACGCCTGCGCATATCGTGCCCGAATGGTACTTCCTGCCCTTCTACGCGATCCTGCGCGCCATTCCCGACAAGCTCGGCGGCGTCATCGCCATGGGCGCTGCCATCGTGATCTGGGTGTTCATGCCCTGGCTCGACACCTCCAAGGTCCGCTCGACCGCTTACCGCCCGCTCTACAAGCAGTTCTTCTGGCTGTTCGTGGTGGTCTGCGTCATCCTCGGCTGGCTGGGCTCCCGTCCGGCAGAGGGCTGGTACGTGATCGCGTCGCAGATCTGCACGGTGTACTACTTCGCCCACTTCCTCATCGTCCTGCCGGTGCTCGGCTTCGTCGAGCGTCCGCTGCCGCTGCCGAATTCGATCCTTGAATCGGTGATGGGTGTGCAGAAGGGTGGAGCGGGTGTGCCGGCAGGCGCCAATCCCGAGCCGAACTCCAAGGGCTGATGCGAGCGTTGAGGAATAGAACAATGATGAAGCGTACTCTTCTCATCGCAGTCGCCGTCCTCGGCTTCTCTGCACCGGCCTTCGCTGCCGGCGAGACCCCGGTCCCGCCGCAGCAGAAGTGGTCCTTCCAGGGTCCGTTCGGCACCTTCGACCGGGCTCAGTTGCAGCGCGGCTTCAAGGTCTACCGTGAAGTCTGCGCCTCCTGCCATGGCCTGACCTATGTGGCCTTCCGCAACCTCTCCGAGGCGGGCGGACCGGAATTCTCCGAGGCGCAGGTCAAGGCTCTCGCGGCCGAGTACCAGATCCAGGACGGGCCGAATGAGGCCGGCGACATGTTCGAGCGTCCCGGACGCCCGGCTGACCGCTTCCCGGCTCCGTTCCCGAACGAGAACGCGGCTGCTGCGGCCAATGGCGGCAAGGCCCCGCCGGACCTCTCGCTGATGGCCAAGGCGCGCACCTACGAGCGCGGCTTCCCCTGGTTCATCACCGACGTGTTCACGCAGTATTCCGAGAACGGCGCCGATTATCTCGTGGCGCTGCTCGAAGGCTATGAGGAGCCCCCGCAGGGCTTCCAGGTTCCGGCCGGTGGTCACTACAACCACTACTTCCCGGGCCACATCATCGCCATGCCGAAGCCGCTGAGCGACGGCCAGGTGGAGTATCCGAAGAACGAGGCTGGCCAGCCTCAGGTCCCGGAGACGGTCGCGCAATACGCCAAGGACGTGACGGCCTTCCTCATGTGGACGGCTGAACCGCACCTCGAGGCCCGCAAGCGCCTCGGCTTCCAGGTCATGCTGTTCCTGCTGGTGCTCTCGGGCCTGCTGTACTTCACGAAGAAGAAGGTCTGGGCCCGGGTGGGCGGCGAGGTCGAAGGCCACGCCACGCCTCCGATGACCCACAACCCTTAAAAATCCAAAGGCCCCGGTTTTCCGGGGCCTTTTTCTTTCCGGGGCCTGCTCGAAAGGCGCTTATGTCTTTCTCTCCTGGAAGGAAGGCAGCGCAGCCTTCTCAGGATGAGGCGGAGCCTATGATGGATCGCACCCGAGTGACTCCGGGCGACAACGATTCTAAATCAACCCGCATGCTTCAAACCATCGCCGACGATATATGGGGCCAGCCGTGCCTCGCCTACCATGTCCAGCCGCATCTTACGCCCGCGACGCAGGCATCCTTCGCAGAGGTGCAGAAGGGGATCGCGAGGCATTGGCCCGTGCCGCTCTTCCTCGCGCCGCCGGAGGCGTTGCATATTACGCTCTATGCCCTGGTTCAGGTGAAACACCGCTTCGACAAGGAAACCTATTGGAGCGGCATCAACGAGCCCTGCCGGGCGCTGGTCGAGGAAATCTGCGCGCGGCATCGCCCGCCGGAGCTGCTTTTCACGAAGCTGAAGGTGACGGACACGGCCATCATCGCGACCGCCACCGACGAGACGGGCCTGATCGGTAAGGTGCGCAAGGCTATCGTAGAGCTCATTCCGCCCCCGCCGGGTCATGGGCCGATTTTCTACGATCTCATCCATACGACGCTTGCCCGCTACCGGACTTCGGACGCGATTCCCGATGCGGTGGTCGAAGCCATCGAGGCCATCCCGGTTTCCGTCACGGCTTCCGTGCCGCGCCTCAAGATGGTCCGCGAGACCGTCTTTCCCTGCCAGGAAGTCGACGAAATCCACTCCTTCCCGCTGGGCTAGAGGTGCGCCTGTTTGGGTTTTCCTCGACAGCCGCTATGGTCGCCTCTTGTATGACGGGAAGGATGAGAAGCGGTGGGGAAAGCTGTTTTAGGGGTCATCGGGGGATCGGGCGTTTATGATCTTCCCGGAATCGAGGATGTGCGCGAGTTGAGCATCGCCTCCCCTTGGGGCGAGCCATCCGACGTGCTGCGCATGGGCCGTATCGGCAAAACGGACGTGGTTTTTCTTCCCCGCCACGGACGCGGCCATCGTCTTTCCCCGTCCGACATCAATTACCGCGCCAATATCGACGTGATGAAGCGTGCGGGCGTGACCGACCTCATCTCTGTGTCCGCCTGCGGCTCGTTCCGGCAGGAGTACTATCCCGGCTTCTTCGTGCTCGTGGATCAGTACGTCGATCGCACGCATAAGCGCGAGAATTCGTTCTTCGGCGCGGGCTGCGTGGCGCATGTGCCCTTGGCGCATCCCGTCGGTCCCCTGCTGCGGAAGCGGATCGCAAGCGCTGCCCAGGCCGAGGACATTCCGTTTGCCGTCGGCGGCACGCTGGTCTGCATCGAGGGGCCGCAATTCTCCACCTACGCGGAGTCCATCACCTACAAGGAACTGGGATACGACGTGATCGGCATGACGGCGATGCCCGAGGCCAAGCTCGCCCGCGAGGCCGAGATCACCTATGCCACTATCGCCATGGTGACCGATTACGATTGCTGGCATCCCGAACATGACGACGTGGATGTCGCTGCCGTCGTGGCGGTGGCCCATCAGAACGCCAGGAAGGTGGCAAAGCTGATCGCCCGCGTCGCCCGCGATTTCCCTGCCGAACATGAGCCATGTCCGGCACGTTCCGATCGGTCACTCGATGGAGCCATCATGACGGCTCCATCGGCGCGCGATCCAGATCTTCTGAAAAAACTCGATGCGGTTGCGGGCCGTGTGCTAAACCCCGCTCGAAACAGCAAATAAGGCAGGCAATCCATGGACCAGCGCCTCATCACCGATCTGAAAGCAGCGATCCGCTCGATCCCGGATTACCCCAAGCCCGGCATCGTGTTTCGCGACATCACGACCCTGCTCGGCGATGCCCGCGCCTTCCGCCGTGCGGTGGACGAGCTTGTCCATCCCTTCGCGGGCGGGCGCGTGGACAAGGTGGCGGGCATCGAGGCGCGCGGCTTCATTCTCGGCGGCGCGATCGCGCATCAGCTCTCCTCCGGCTTCGTGCCGATCCGCAAGAAGGGCAAGCTGCCGCATGAGACGGTGCGCATCGCCTATTCGCTGGAATACGGCGTGGACGAGATGGAGATCCATATGGATGCCATCAGCCAGGGCGAGCGTGTGATCCTGGTGGACGACCTCATCGCCACAGGCGGCACGGCGGTGGCTGCAACGCAGCTTCTTCGCCAGATGGGCGCGAACATCGTGGCGGCCTGCTTCATCATCGACCTGCCCGATCTCGGCGGCGCGCAGAAGCTTCGCGATCTCGGCGTGGAGGTGCGCAGCCTCGTGAGCTTTGAAGGGCACTGAGGACAGGCCGGTGGCGCCGGTTGATCGCATCAATGGCGCGTTGGACTTTCTGCGCGAGGCGGAAAAGCTGAAATGCACCCTGCGCAGCGGCTTCACGTCCGATGGACGTCCCGAGAGCACGGCCGAGCATACGTGGCGCTTGTGTCTGATGGCTCTCGTCTTCGCGGATGAGTTCGAGGGGATCGACGTTCTGCGCCTCATCAAGCTCTGCATCGTGCACGATCTGGGCGAGGCATTGAGCGGCGATATTCCTGCGACTATGCAGACGGAGAGCGGCAACAAATCCGCGCAGGAGAGGGCGGATCTGGAAAGACTCATGCGCACGCTTCATGCCGAGAAGCGCGCGGAGATTCTGTCGCTATGGGAAGAATACGAAGCGGCCCAGACGCCGGAGGCAGTCCTCGCCAAGGGGCTCGACAAGCTGGAGACCATTCTCCAGCACAATCAAGGCAAGAACCCCGCCGACTTCGATTACGCCTTCAATCTCGGCTATGGGCGGAAACAGACGTCGGCGCATCCACTGCTCGCGCAGATACGCGCCATTCTCGATGAAGAGACGCGTGCGCGGGGTGACGCGTGAGCCTTAAGGCCGCCGCTCCCAGAACACCATGCCCTCGAAGGAGAACACCTCCTCGCCGTTCTGGTTGGTGGCGGTGTTGTGGTGGAACACGAGGCCCCAGCCGGGGCGCGAGTTGGACACGCGCTTGCCTGTCACCGTGGAGCGATAGGTAAGGGTGTCGCCCGCATAGACGGGCTTGAGCCATTTCAGATCGGTGAAGCCGGGCGAGGGGCCCAGGCGCGCGGGCCGCGCACCTTGAGCCAGCGCATTGGCGCGGATGCGGCTGCGATAGCCGACCATCAGCTTCATCCAGATGCTTGCCGTGTGCCAGCCCGATGCGCAGAGCGCGCCGAACAGGCTGTCCTTCGCGGCTTCTTCATCCACATGGAAGGGCTGCGGGTCGAACTGTTTCGCGAAGCCGACGATATCGTCGGCTTCGAACGTGTAGGCGCCGAGTTCCTCCGCCTCACCGATCACGAGATCCTCGAAGAACGGATTGGAGGAGATATGCGGCAGCTCGCGCTTCGGCGTGTGATCCGGCATGGCGGAAGCTGCGGCGGCGAGCGCGCTGGGCCCTGCGCCTTTGACGGGTTCGGCATCGCGGCGGCCGAACATTACCCAGTTTTTCTGCGTGAACACGGTTTCGTCCGCCTGGTTCAGCATTTCGAACTGAAAGCGCACGAGGCCGATGGAGGGGCGGCTCTTCGAGGGGCGGCTTTCCAGGATCGTCATGCGCGAGCGAAGCGTATCGCCGGGCCGCACGGGCTTGAGCCATTTCACCTCTTCGATTCCAGGTGCTCCCATGGAGGTTGAATCGAGGAACACCTCATCCGCGATGAGGCGCATGTTGAGGGAGCAGGTATGCCACCCCGAGGCGATGAGCGTGCCGATGAAGCTGTCCTTGGCCGCCACTTCGTCCACGTGGAAGGGCTGCGCGTCGTATTCACGCGCGAAGGCCAGAAGCGCCTCCTTCGTAATGGTGTGTGGGCCAAGCATCTGCGTGGAGCCGGGCGTGAAATCTTCGAAAGCGTAACGGGGCATGGCTCGATCTATGCGGTGTTGACGCGCTTGCTTCGGCGCAAGCCGGTTTAAGGGCTGAACTGTCCAGCTGCGTTGTGCGCCAGGCGGATCGGTTCGGGCAAGCGATACTTTGGAGAACACCGCAGCACGAGTTCCGCCGCGGTGGGAATATCGGCCAAGTGCCCGGGGGAGATGAACATCGGATTCTTGGCCGTGCGCGTGCGAAGGGCCACGCCGATGGTTTCCTTCCTGTCGATGAGGGGAGCGGCCGAGCCTTTCTCCTCGCCGAGATCCTTGTAGCGTCCGCACAGCAACGTCTTGCCGCAGCCGATAGTGGGGCGTTGCAGCCACAGGCCCATATGGCTCGCAATGCCGATGCGGCGGGGATGGGCGATGCCCATGCCGTCGAAGAGAAACACGTCCGGTTCCGACTTCAGCTTCTCGAAAGCCTCCTCCAGCACCGGCCCCTCACGGAAGCTCAAGAGGCCTGGAACATAAGGAAACGGCGTCGGGCGCTGCGCCAGCACGGTCTCGACCGGCAGAAATCCCGGAAAGGTCATGACCACGATGGCGGCCTGCGACTGCTCGTTCTTCACGCTCACATCGACACCCGCCACGAGCTTGACCGCATCGAGATCGATGGGCCGGTCGGACACGACATCCCGCCGCAGCTCCTGCTGGAGCGCGATGGCTTCGGAGGGAGAAAGGTCCCAGGAATGACGGCGGATCAGCTGCATGTGGAATGGTGGAGCTTGAGCATTCGGAAGCTAACGCCCAGGACGCGGGAACGATCCCGCTTCTCCATGCGCTCGCTTCAACTCAGGAATGAACCGGATGGTTTGCGGCCACGGCAGGGTGCATATAGCCTCCGAAGAACCGCATCGGGAGACCCCTTTGGCTCAGCATAGCCCCACAGGCCGCAGCATTCCCATCATCACGCCCGCCGAGGGCGTGACGGAGGAGATGATCCGTGAGCTTGTCGTCACGTTTTACGACCGCGTGCTGAAGGATTCCGAGCTTGGTCCCATCTTCCACGAAAAGCTCTCGGGCCGCTGGAGCCGGCATCTGGCGATCATGGTGGATTTCTGGTCCTCGATCGCCCTGAGAACGGCGCGCTACAGCGGCAAGCCGCAGGCGGCGCATTTCGGGCTGGACCTTACGCCTGAGCTGTTCACGCGCTGGCTCGATCTGTTCGAAAAGACCGCGCGTGAGATCCTTGAGCCGGATGCGGCGGAGTTCTTCATCGTCCGTGCGAAGCGCATCGCGGAGAGCCTGCAGATCGGGCTCGGCATCGGCCCGAAGGCGTTGCGCCTGCCTTGAGGCGCTCAGCGTTTTCCATGCGGCAAAACGGCATCCGTTTCGCCTGAATCGCCTCAGCGCTCCCACCACTCCAGATCGTCGCCGGTTCTCTTCGGCAGCAGGGAGGAAATGGCGATCATGGCGAGGCCGCAGGCCACAAGGATTGCGACAAAGAACTCGGCTGTTCCGAGGCTGGGGGTAAGAAGCGTGGTCATGGCGTTTTCAAAAACATTCTGCATGGGACACATTCTCCATGCAGTGATCAAAGCAGGATGTGCCTGAACGCACCGGGAAGAGCGCGTTCAGGATTCCGACAGCTTCCGTCAGGTGTTGAAGCGGAAGTGCATCACATCGCCGTCCTGGACAAGATATTCCTTGCCCTCAAGGCGAAGCTTGCCCGCATCGCGCGCGCCGGCTTCGCCCTTCAGCGACACGTAATCCGCAAAGGCGATGGTTTCTGCGCGGATGAAGCCCTTCTCGAAATCCGTATGGATCACGCCGGCGGCGCCGGGAGCCTTTGTGCCCTTGGTGATCGTCCAGGCGCGCGCTTCCTTCGGCCCCACGGTGAAGTAGGTGATGAGGCCGAGCAGTTCGTAGCCCGCGCGGATCACGCGGTTGAGGCCAGGCTCTTCGAGGCCGACGGCTTCGAGATATTCCTTCTGCTCCTCGGGCGGCAGCACGGCGATCTCGCTCTCGATCTTGGCCGACACGACGACAGCCTTCGCGCCCTCTTCCTTCGCGCGCTCGAACACCTTGGCCGAGAAGGAATTGCCGTTATCGGCGGAGGATTCCTCCACGTTGCACACGTAGAGAACGGGCTTGGAGGAGAGCAGGCCGAGCATCTGGAACAGACGCTCTTCCTCGGGCTTGCGCTCCACCATGCGGGCGGGCTTGCCGTCGCGCAGCAGCGGCAGGCAGCGATTGACGAGGTCGAGGGTTTCCTTCGCTTCCTTGTCGTTGCCCTTGGCCTTCTTCTCGAGCGCGGTGACGCGCTTCTCGAGGCTGTCGAGATCGGCGAGCATCAGCTCGGTCTCGATGGTCTCGATGTCGGCGACGGGATCGATCTTGCCTTCGACATGGGTGATGTCCGTATCCTCGAAGCAGCGCACCACGTGAGCGATGGCGTCGACTTCGCGGATGTTGGCGAGGAACTGGTTGCCGAGGCCTTCGCCCTTGGACGCGCCGCGCACGAGGCCCGCGATGTCCACGAAGGTGAGGCGGGTCGGGATGATCTGCGCCGAGCCCGCGATGCCTGCGAGCTGATCGAGGCGGGCATCAGGCACGGCCACGTCGCCCACATTCGGCTCGATGGTGCAGAACGGATAGTTCGCAGCCTGCGCCGCAGCGGTCTGCGTCAGCGCGTTGAAGAGCGTGGACTTGCCCACATTCGGCAGGCCGACGATGCCCATCTTGAAGCCCATGGCCTCACTCCTTGGTTTGGTTGGCCTTTTCTCCGGGCCGTTTCACGTCCGTCCAGCCTCTCGCCTCCATGGCGAGGTGGACCTTGTTCTGAAAGCTGCCGTCCTCACCCTTGGCGAGGAGGGCGGCGTTGTCCGCGATGATGCGGCAAAGATCTTCGACCCAGGGCTCTTCCGACTTGGCGAAGTCGCCGAGCACATGGCTCTGCACGAGAGGCTTGTGACCGGGATGGCCGATGCCGAGCCGCACGCGGCGATAATCATTGCCGCAATGGGCCGAGATCGAGCGCAGGCCGTTATGGCCGGCATTGCCGCCGCCGATCTTCACGCGCAGCTTGGCGGGCGGAAGATCGAGTTCGTCGTAGAAAACCGTTACGTCGCTCAAGGGAAGCTTGAAGAAGTTCTGCGCTTCTCCCACCGACTGGCCGGACAGGTTCATGAAGGTCTGCGGCTTCAACAGCAACACCTTCTCGCCGCCGATCACCGCATCCGCCGTCTCGCCCTGAAAGCGCTTGCGCCATGGGCCTGCGTTATGCACGCGCGCAATCTCGTCCACGGCCATGAAACCGATGTTGTGGCGGGTTCTGGCGTAGCGCGAACCGGGATTACCAAGGCCGACGAAAAGGCGCATCGCAAGGTCTTCTCATAGTGAAACGCTCCGGCCTTGCGGTCGGAGCGTTGAAGCCGATCGATGGGCTAAAACGCCCGATCAAAGCCGATTAGGCAGCGGCGCCTTCAGCAGCCGGAGCCGCCTCTTCTTCCTTCAGGCCGGTCGGGGCCACGACGGTGACGAGGGTGGCGTTCTCCGTGGCGGTCGCCTTCGCGCCCTTCGGCAGCTTGACGTCGTTCAGGTGGACCGAGGAGCCGATGTCGAGACCCTCGACCGAAGCCTCGATGTAGTCCGGGATCGCGTCGGGCGAAACCGCGAGCTCAACCGAGTGCTCGACGATCTGGATCGTGCCGCCGCGCTTCACGCCGGGGCTCTTCTCCTGGCCGACCACGTGCACCGGAACCACGACCTTGATGGTCTGGCCCTTGGCAACGCGCAGGAAGTCGACGTGGACGGGGAAGTCCTTCACCGGGTCGAGCTGATAGTCGCGCGGAATGGCGCGGACCGTCTTGCCGTCGACGTCGATGTCGAACATCGTGGTCAGGAAGTGACCAGCGAAGATCAGCTGCTTCGTCTGGTTGAAATCGAGAGAGATCGCCTGGGCGGGCTGACCGGCGCCGTAGATGACGGCAGGAACTTGGCCTTGGCGACGAACGGCCCGTGCGGCCCCCTTGCCGCTCCGGTCGCGCGCCACGGCCTTGATTTGCTTAATTTCGCTCATGGTCGTGGTCCTTTGAAAGAATGCTAAAAACCGATGGCCGCCAAAAGGCGGCCATAAGGTCCGCGCCCGTGCCTCCAAGGGTGTCGAGCGGGCGCGAGGCGGCTTATAGGGGAAACCGCCTTGAAAGGCAACAGGTTGGTGAAGGTCTCACGCCGTTGCTTTGAAGGTTCTGCCAAGGTCTCGTCCAGCCTCAAGGTAGTGCCGAAACACATAAAGCAGAGGATTCCACCGTTTCACATCCACATAGTTCGTGTCGGCAATCGTCACATCTTCGTGGGCATGCACGCGCAAGGCCTGCGTCTCGATGATGGCGAAGGAATGCGTGCAGCCTATGGTCCAACGGTCTCCACCGGGGGCATGCGCTGCAACAACCTTCGCCTCGACCTGGAACGGGCATTCGGCGATGCGGGGCGGGCGGACGAGGTCGGAGGGGAGGGGCGTCAGCCCTGCAGCCGCGAACTTGTCGGGCTCGTAATGATAGCCGCTGGCTGCCTTGTATTCCGGCACAGGATTACGCCCCGTCGTGCGGGCGAGCCGCTCCACCATCTCCCAGAGGCTGGCGGGCACGTAGTTGAGGACGCATTCGCCTTCGCGGACGGCGTTCTCGCTGCCCTGTCCGCCGGTCGCCATGCCGAGCACGATCCTGTCGTTGAGGGCCCAGGCGGAGGACATGGGCGAGATGTTCGGGGAACCGTCCGGATTGAGGGTGGTGACCAGAACGACGGGAGTGCCGAAATACAGAACGGGCGGATCGATGACCCGATGGGACGGAAGGTTTCGAAAGGACTGCTGGTTCACGGTCAGGTGTCTCGTCGAACAGGGATGTCGGCGAGACTGTGCTGAGGGAGGCTGCCCCTGAATAGCAAAAACACTTCGGCGGAGGCCGAAGTGTTCTCGAGAAAGACTGGATTTCCGTTGCTTAGTCGAAGAGGCTCGATACCGAGCTTTCCGTCGCCGTGCGGCCGATAGCTTCGCCCATGAGCGGGGCGATGGAGATGACGCGGATGTTGTGGGCCACCTTCACGGCTTCGGTCGGCATGATGGAATCGGTGATGACCAGTTCCTTCAGGCGCGAGCCGGCGATGCGGGCGACGGCCCCGCCGGAGAGCACGCCGTGGGTGATGTAGGCATAGACCTCCTTCGCGCCCTGCGCGAGGAGAGCGTCGGCGGCATTCACCAGGGTGCCGCCGGAATCCACGATGTCGTCGACCAGAATGCAGGAGCGGCCGGAGACGTCGCCGATGATGTTCATGACCTCGGACTCGCCCGGGCGCTCGCGGCGCTTGTCCACGATGGCGAGCTGGGCGTCGATGCGCTTGGCGAGCGCGCGGGCGCGCACCACGCCGCCCACGTCGGGCGAGACCACCATGCGGTTGCCGCCGTCGAGGCGTTCCTTGATGTCGCGGGCAAGCGTCGGAGCCGCGAACAGGTTGTCGGTGGGAATATCGAAGAAGCCCTGGATCTGGCCGGCGTGGAGATCCAGCGTCAGCACGCGGTCGACGCCCGCATGAGCAATGAGGTTGGCCACGAGCTTGGCCGAGATGGGTGTGCGGGCGGCGGGCTTACGGTCCTGACGGGCGTAGCCGAAATAGGGAATCACCGCCGTGATGCGGCGCGCGGAGGCGCGGCGCAGCGCATCGGTGATGATCAGGAGTTCCATCAGGTGGTCGTTGGTGGGGAACGAGGTCGACTGGATGATGAACACATCCTCGCCGCGCACGTTCTCCTGAATCTCGACGAACACTTCCATGTCCGCAAAGCGCTTCACCTGAGCCTTGGCCAGCGGCACGTTGAGATAGGTGGCGATGGCCTCGGCCAGCGGACGGTTGGAATTTCCCGCAACGAGCTTCATGCAAGCAACTCTAGCTTCTGAGTGACTGGTCGAGCCCACAGCGCATCTTGAAGTCTCTGCGCGGTCAGGCGCAAGGCTCTTAGCAGCGATACGGGACCGTCACAATACGAGTCATGAGGAAGAAGTGCCGCAATAGCGAAGTGCGGCCATGCGGTCACTGCAAGGCCACGGGAATTTCGTCATCCGCGATCTCGGCGGTCTGGACGGATTTCGAATTGCTCAGGAACTCGGCGATCTCGTCCATGCTGGATTGGGCGAGCTTGCCGAGGGTTTCCTTGTCGAGGGCCGAGATCGAGCCGGAGGCGAGGGCAACGCGGCGCGAGCCCGCGAGCCGCTTCGCGCGGCGCTTCTGGGCATCGAACACATCCCAGACATAGGAAACCTTGGTCTCTCCGTCCTCAGTGGCGGTGGAGAGATAGCCGCGGACGCGATAGCGGGCCCGGGCGCTGGTTCCGACAAGCTCGACCTTGCGGTCGGAGGCCGCGTTCGTCAGCTCGCCGAGGAGGGCGGTCCGAATCGGAGCCGGGGCTCCGTCGATGCTCTCGACAGCCACCGGCACACCTTCGGGCGAGCCGCTCGTGAGAGAGCCCTGGCAGGCCCCCAAAGCCATGGTGATCGCCAATGCGGCAAGCCGCCCCCCGTGTTTCGTCCCAGCCATGAAGGTTCCCGCTCTTGTTATATGTAACGAAATATTAACCGTAGCGGGAGCCGCCGTCCAGATCAGCCACGCTTGCGGAGCTGAACGAGCAGGGAATCAAGGGAAAGAGCCATCAGGCCGACAACCAATCCCCAGAAGGCGGAGCCGATTCCATAAAGAGTGATGCCGGAGGCCGTAACGGCCAGGGTCAGCACGGCGGGGAAGCGCTTGGCCTCTTCGGAGAGAGCGGAGCCCAAGGCTCCCGCGAAGGCGCCCATGAGAGCGAGGCCCGCGACGGTCTTGATGAGTTCCGGCGGCAGGGCGGCGATCAGGCCAATGAGGGCGGCGCCGAAGGCCGCGAAGATCAGATAGCTGAGGGTATAGAACGGCCCGACCATCCAGCGCTTGCCCGGATCGGGATGGGTGTCCGGCCCGGTGCAGATCGCCGCTGAAATAGCCGCGAGATTGCTCGTATGGGCTCCGAACAAGGCCGTCACCATGGAGGCGAGGCCCGTCACCGCGAGAATCGGACGGGTCGGCGGCGTATAGCCGGAGGCCCGCAGCACCGCGAAGCCCGGCAGATTCTGGGAGGCCATGGTCACCAGGAAGAGCGGCAGGCCGAGGCCGATGAGGGCGGCGGGCTCCCATGAGGGAGCAATAAAGGTCAGGGACGACAGACTGAAATCGGAGGACAGGGGGCGGGCGAGGCCGCCGCCGAAGGCGATTGCCAGCCCGACGAACAGGACCGCCAGCACCGCAAGAGCTGGGTTGAACAGCCTCACCACGAGGAACAGGCCCACCAGGGGCAGCACGAGGCCGGGCGCACCCTGCGCGCTTGCGAAAACCGCCATCACGAACTGGATCAGGACGCCCGCGAGCATGGCGGCGGCGATGGAGGTCGGGATCTTTTCGATCAGGCGTCCGAACGGCTTCACGAAGGCCGCGAGTACGATGAGGAACCCGGCCATCAGAAAGCAACCCACGGCCGCATGGATGGAAATGCCGCTGGAAGCCGCGATCAGCGCCGCACCCGGCGTGGACCAGGCGGTCACCACGGGCATCTTGTAACGGACGCTTAGAAAACCGCTGGTGGCGGCCATGGACAGGCAGAGCGCCGCCACCCAGGAGGTTGTCTGCGCCGCATCCGCGCCCACGGCCTGAGCCGCCGCGATGATGATGGCGATCGTGCTGCCGAAGCCCACCAGGGCCGCAACGACGGCTGATGTGATGATCGACAGGCGCATGAACGGCTCCCGGAATTCCACAGGCTTAGCCGTTTAAACCGAATGAGCCATCCGCGCCAGTTCGTCCTCTGCACTTTCCTCAACGGCTGACAGCCCTTAAATCTCCTCCATGAGTCGCAATACCACCAACGACGTTCCGCCGGATATCCTGGACAACGAGGAGGACGATGACAGCGTAGCCGTCGAGAGCGGCTCGGATGTCGAGTTCGACCTGGAGGCTAACCCCAACTCCGTCCAGCGCGGCACGGAGGTCATCCGCCGGTTCTGGACGACCCTGCCCAACGCGCCGGGCGTTTACCGCATGATGGATGCGAAGGGCGACGTGCTCTACGTGGGCAAGGCGAAGAGCCTGAAGAACCGCGTGGGGTCCTATGCGCGCGGGCAGGCCCATTCGAACCGCATCGCCCGCATGATCGGCGAAACCTCCTCCATGGAGTTCGTCACCACGGCGACGGAGACCGAGGCCCTGCTGCTTGAGGCCAACCTCATCAAGCAGCTCAAGCCCCGCTACAACGTGCTCCTGCGGGACGACAAGTCGCTTCCCTATATCCTGCTCACGGCGGATCACGCTGCGCCGCAGCTCGTGAAGCATCGCGGGGCGCGCAAGCGCAAAGGGAATTATTACGGACCCTTCGCAAGCGTATGGGCGGTGAACCGCACGATCAACGCGCTTCAGCGCGCGTTCCTTCTGCGCTCGTGCAACGACAGCTATTTCGAGAACCGCACGCGTCCATGCCTTCTGTTTCAAATCAAGCGCTGCTCCGGCCCGTGCACCAATGAGATTTCGCCAGAGGAATATGCAGGGCTCGTCTCCGAGGCGCAGGGCTTTCTGTCGGGCAAGTCGAATGCCGTGAAACAGCGCATCACGGAAGAGATGCAGCAGGCGGCGGAAGAACTCGAATTCGAGCGCGCCGCGCGTTGCCGCGACAGGCTTGCCGCGCTCTCCGCCATTCAGGGCGTGCAGGGCATCAACACCCAATCGGTGGAAGAGGCCGATGTGTTCGCCCTCGACGAGCAGGCGGGGCAGTTCTGCGTGGAGGTGTTCTTCTTCCGCAACTGGCAGAACTGGGGCAACCGCGCCTATTTCCCGAAGGCCGACAAGTCCATGACACCGGACGAAGTGCTCAGCTCCTTCGTCGCGCAGTTCTACGACGACAAGCCCGCGCCGCGCCTGATCCTTCTCTCGCATGAGATCGAGGATGCGGAGCTGATGGCCGCCGCGCTCTCGACCAAGACCGAGGCGCGCGTGGAAATTCATGCGCCGCAGCGCGGCGAGCGGCGGCAGCTCATCGAGTATGTGCTGCGCAACGCGAAGGAGGCGCTCGGGCGCCGTCTGGCGGATACGGCGTCGCAGCAGAAGCTGCTCATCTCGCTCGGCCAGGCCTTCGGCATGGAGAAAGCGCCCAAGCGCGTGGAGGTCTACGACAACTCGCATATCATGGGCACCAACGCGGTGGGCGCCATGGTGGTGGCGGGCGCGAACGGCTTCATGAAGCAGCATTACCGCACCTTCAACATGAAGTCGGAAGACCTCAAGCCAGGCGACGATTACGGCATGATGCGCGAGATGCTCCAGCGGCGCTTCGCGCGTCTCGTGAAGGAGGAGCCGCGAACGTCCGATCAGGATGCGGGCGCGCCATCCGGGACGGATGACGGTTTTCCCGCATGGCCCGATCTCGTGCTGATCGACGGCGGCAAGGGGCAGCTCGAAGCGGCACGGCAGGCCTTGGCGGATGTAGGGGTGAGCGAAAGCGACGTGACCCTCATCGGCATCGCCAAGGGGCGGGACCGCGATGCGGGGCGCGAAACCTTCTTCAAGGCCGGCCAGCCTCCGTTCAAGCTGCCGCCCCGCGACCCGGCGCTTTATTTCGTGCAGCGGCTTCGCGACGAGGCGCACCGCTTCGCCATCGGCACTCATCGGGCCAAGCGCAAGCGGGAGATGGTCAAGAACCCGCTCGACGAGATCGCCGGAATCGGGCCCACCCGCAAACGGGCGCTCCTGCACCATTTCGGAACGGTCAAGGCGATCCAGCGCGCGGCCCTGGAGGATCTCATGAAGGCGCCCGGCGTCAATGCCGCAACGGCCCGGGCCGTGTACGACTTCTTCCACGAGCGGGGGTAAAGGCGCGTGATAACGGCAATGTGGTGCTGGCTGTGGTTGACGGACCGAGCCGAGACATGCTTCCTGCCTGACTTATGAGCACTGCACCCTCCATGCGCCGGTCCAAGGCTTTCAACCTCGCCAACCTGCTGACCTATGGCCGCCTGGCGGCGGTGCCGGCCGTGGTCGGCCTGATGTTCTGGCCCGAGGATCATTGGTCGCGCTGGTTTGCCCTCGCCATCTTCGCCCTGGCCGCCATCACCGATTACCTCGACGGTTACGTGGCGCGCACCTATTCTCAAGGCTCGGCGCTCGGCCGCATGCTCGATCCCATCGCGGACAAGCTGCTCGTGGCCGCCTGCCTGCTCATGCTGGTCGCCGACAAGACGATCCAGAGCTGGGATATCTGGGCGGCCATCGTCATTCTCTGCCGCGAGATCCTGGTGTCGGGCCTGCGCGAATTCCTGGCGGAGCTGAAAGTGGGCGTGCCGGTGAGCCGGGTCGCCAAGTGGAAGACCACGTTCCAGCTTCTCTCCCTCGGCTTCCTGATCGCGGGTCCTGCAGGAGAGACGGTGCTGCCCGGCAACATTCTGATCGGACGTATTCTTCTCTGGGGCTCCGCCCTTCTCACGCTTTATACGGGCTGGGATTATCTGAAGACGGGCCTCAAGCATCTGGTCGACGAGGAGTGATCCGATGAAGCTCGTCTATTTCGCCTGGGTGCGTGAGCGGATCGGCAAGACGGACGAGACCATCGACCCGCCTGAAGACATTGCCACGGTTGCCGATCTCGTGCGCTGGCTGAAGACGCAGGGCGAGGAATACCACTATGCTTTCGAGAACGAGGCCGTTGTCCGCGCCGCCATCGATCATGTGCATGTGAAGCCCGAGGCTTCGATTGCGGGTGCGCGGGAAATCGCCTTCTTCCCGCCCATGACTGGCGGATAGGCCGATGGCCGTTATCCGCATCCAGGCCGAGCCCTTCGACGCGACCGCCGAGACGGCGGCTCTCTGTGCCGGACGCGGCGACATCGGCGCCACGGTCGCCTTCACCGGGTTCTGCCGTGATGAGGGCGGACGGCTCAACGCCCTGGAACTCGAGCATTACCCCGGCATGGCGGAGGCCGAGATCGCCCGCATCTCTGAGGAGGCCGAAGGGCGCTGGCCCCTGCTGGGACTGACGATCATCCATCGTTTCGGTCTGATCCGCCCCGGCGAGCCCATCGTCCTGGTGCTTGCGGCCAGTGCCC
Source organism: Pseudomonadota bacterium (assembly GCA_023450615.1). GTDB lineage: Bacteria > Pseudomonadota > Alphaproteobacteria > Rhizobiales > Beijerinckiaceae > Microvirga. Next base: position 37,184 of record JAEXGT010000084.1, read on the forward strand.
ACCGCGCCGCCGCGTTCGAGGCCGCTTCCTTCATGATGGATTACCTGAAGACCCGCGCCCCGTTCTGGAAGCGGGAACACCTGGCGGATGGGACGACCGGCGCCTGGGTCGAGGCCAAGGATTCCGACGATGCGGCCATGGAGAGGTGGGGCTGACCGTCCGCCTGCGGTTCTTGACCCGGTCCGGTCCGAGGAGGATCATGGGGTGAAAGATCGCAAGCGGAGGCGTCGATGCCCAGCGTCCTGGTCTTTCTCTCCCTCATCACCGGTGATCCCGCCGCTGCGCAGCATGCGCAGGCGCCCGGACATAGTCCCCTCGATTGCTATTGCCGCGCCGAAGGCCGTTTTTACGCGGAAGGTGAAACGATCTGCCTGAAAACGGCGGAGGGACCGCGTCTTGCCCAATGCGACATGGCGATCAACGTGATGTCCTGGATCATCACGCCCAAGCCATGCCCGGAGGCATGAAAAACGCCGCCTGAGCAAGGCGGCGTTTGAAAGAATGAATTCGGTTGATCAGGCCGAAGAACGGCCCGCAGTCGTCTTAGACGATCCCGACAACGATGGCGCAAATGAAGGAGAAGGAAATGCAGGCTGCTGCAATGTTGAGCTTGGCTGCCCAATCTGAATTCGAGGTCAGGTACATGAGATCCCCCTGTCTGAATAGAGGGGGAACTTACCAGGATCGGGCGAATCTGGAAAGGGCAGGGTGGGCCTCATAAATACTACTATTACGCTGCAAGGATGGTTAACGAATGGTTAACTCCTTGCTGGACTTGAGAAGAAAGACGATTGGGCGAAGTAAAATTTTTTTCGAGCATCCTCTTTTGCTGATCGGCTGCTCTCATCCGGTCCATGGGGCTGTTAGGGCAGAGGGGCGTTGACGGGATGTTTACCGGGTCGGCCTAGGGTCGGCCCATGCGTCGTGGGTTAGTTGCGTTTTTTGCCCTATCGCTTGTTGGGCTCGGTTTGACCGGTTGCGGGTTGTTTCGTTTCGAACAGCGCGAGCCCTGGCGCACGCAGGCGGAGGAAGCCTGTCTGTCCCAGCGCATGGTCCAGCCCTCCGCCTATATGTCCCTGTCGTCGAAGATCGACGGTCCGGGCGTGTGCGGCATGGAATATCCCTTCAAGGTCGCGGCGTTCAACAACGGGGAAGTGGGCCTAAAGTCCAAGGTGACCCTGGCCTGTCCCATCATCCCCCGCATCGATACCTGGCTCGACGAGATCGTGAAGCCCGCAGCGCTCATGTATTTCGGCGTCCCGCTGGCGGATATCAAAGCGGGTTCCTATTCCTGTCGCCCGCGCAACCACCGGCGCGGGTCCAAGCTTTCCGAGCATTCCTTCGGCAATGCCCTCGACGTGATGGCCTTCGTCCTGGCCGACGGCCGCGAGATCACGATCGTGAAGGGGTGGAAGGGCAGCCCCGTCGAGCAGGAATTCCTGCGCGAGGCCTTCGTCGGCGCCTGCCGCTACTTCACCACGGTGCTGGGCCCCGGCTCCGATGCCCTTCACTACGATCATTTCCACATCGATCTGGCGCGGCACAATGCGCGGGGGGATCGCCGCGTCTGCAAGCCGATCCTCAAGTTCACGCCCCGAATCGACCCTGAGCAGAGCCAGCAGATTCTCCAGAGCGTGAGCAGCCAGGGCGAGTTGCCCGCCACCGAGCTGGAGCAGGATGAGCCTGTGGAGAACGCCGATGCCGGCGGCTACGCCCCCGATCTGCCTATGGGAGCGCCGATGGCGCCGCCGGTGGTTTCCGCGCCGGTCCCGCCTCCCGCTCCGCAATATTCCGGCTATCCCGCCAACAGGGCTCCCGATCTCTATACGCCTCCGCCCCCTCCGGGCTATGTGAGCCAGGCGCCGCAGCAAGGTTACATGCAGCAGCAGAATTATGCGCCGCCCCGGCCTCCCGCAGCGCCCATGCGCCCGTCGGCGGGCCAGCCCCTGGTGCTGAACAGACACGCTGCCTATTAAAGCGTGAGCGGAGCCTTGACCTTCGCGAACATCGCTCACATGGTCGATGTAACATAAATCGGTCTACCCTTTGGAGCAGTAGAATGAAGTGGCTGGCGGCTCTTATCTCTTGCATGGTGTTGAGCGCACCGGCGCTTTCGCGCGAGATAACCCCGGCTGAGCGTCGGGAGCGGGCGCACGAGCTGTCCCTGAAAAGCTACGATGCGGGCCTGCCTGTCTGCGAGGATCCGGCTGTTCTCAACAACATCGCCGTGAATTTCGCGAACAAGGAGCGCCGGTTCTGGAACTCCACCGCCCAGATCCTGGGCTTCGAGCAGGTTCGCCAGGTCGCCTGGCGTCCGTGGGGGCTCGATTTCATCCCCCGCCGCTATTGCACGGGCACGGTCATCGTTTCCGACGGCTACCGGCACAAGGTGAATTTCTCGATCCGTGAGGATCTCGGCTTCATCGGCATCGGCTGGAGCACCGATTCCTGCGTGGACGGCTTCGACCGCAGCTATGCCTATGCCCCGCATTGCAAGCAGGCCGGTCCTTGATCCTGAGATGGTGTCTCGCTTTCGCGGGTGCGTGCCTTCTGTTTTCACTCCCTGGCGCGGCGCAATCGCCGCGTGAGGCGAGGGGCGCCCCCATGGGGCAATTCGATTTCTACGTGCTGGCCCTGTCCTGGTCGCCGGGCTTCTGCGAGGTCAGCGGCCGCAAGAGCCGGCAATGCGAGATCGGCAGCAATCTCGGATTCGTCATCCATGGCCTCTGGCCACAGAATGAGCAGGGCTATCCGAGCTTCTGCGAGCCCAGCGGACGCTTCGTCCCATCCACGGTGATCGCCGAGATCAAGGATCTCTACCCCGACGACAACATGGCTCGCTATCAGTGGCGCAAGCACGGAACCTGCACCGGCGAGAGCCCCAGCGGCTATTTCAAGGCCGTTCAGCGCGCCCGGGAGAGGGTGCGCGTGCCCGATAGCTTCAAGACCATAGGCGACCGTTCCAAGGTCCTGCCGAGCGAGATCGAGCGGGCCTTCATCAACGTGAATCCGGGGCTCCGGCCCAACATGATCGCGGTGTCCTGCGGACGGCAGGTCTTTCAGGAAGTCCGGATCTGCCTCGACAAGGATTTGCGCAATTTCCGCCAATGCCCCGAAGTCGACCGCAACGCATGCCGCGCGGGAGAGATTGCGGTTCCGGCTTTGCGATAAGGCGCCTCTTCCCACCGGAAGATGGTCGGCGTGAGGGATGCTGCTGGTAGGGCTTGTCATGGTGGACGACCTGCAGCCCGGGCTGTCCGCAAGGGGAGCAGAAAACCATGGTCCACTTTTCCGTCCGATGCGCTAGACATGCCACATGAATTACCGACACGCCTTTCACGCCGGCAACTTCGCCGATGTCATGAAGCACGCGCTCCTCGTGCGCATTCTCGCCTATCTGCAGCGTAAGGAGACGCCCCTGCGGGTCATCGATACCCATGCAGGGATCGGGCTCTATGACCTGACGGCGGACGAAGCCGAGCGCACCGGGGAATGGGTGGATGGCGTCGGACGTCTCGACGAGCCGTTCTCGGCGGAGGTCGAGGAGGTGCTTGCCCCTTATCGCAAGGTGATCGCCGATGTGCGCGCTCGGCATGGGGAGACGATCTATCCCGGCTCGCCCGGCTTCGTGCGTGAATTGCTGCGGCGTCAGGATCGCGGCGTGTTCGTCGAATTGCATCCTGCCGATTACGAAGTGCTGAACGAAGCCTTCAACGCGGTCTCGAACCTGAAGGTTATGCATCTCGACGGATGGACGGCGCTTCATGCGCTCATTCCGCCCAAGGAAAAGCGTGGGCTCGTGCTGATCGATCCGCCTTACGAGCAAATCGGCGAGCTGGAACGGCTCGGCACGGAGCTTCTGACGGCGCTCAAGAAATGGCCGACCGGCGTTTATGCGGGCTGGTATCCGATCAAGGATGTCGGTGCGGTCGATGCGGTGGCCGCACGGCTCAACGAGCAGAGCCCGCGTCCCGGCCTTCGTCTCGAGCTTTATGTGGACGATCCGCGCGATCCGTCGCGGCTCAATGGCAGCGGGCTCTTCGTCATCAATCCGCCTTGGGCGCTGAAGGGCGAGGCGGAAACCCTTCTGCCTGCGCTTGCCGAGCGCCTCTCCCGCAGCGGCTATGGAGCTTATCGCTGTGAAGCCTTCGGACCCCCGGCTTAAGGTGCATTGTCGCTTCCCGTAAGAGGGTCCATGAAAGCCGGACCTCTCTTCGACAGGAAGTGTCCATGCTCGTTCTCCGTTCGTCTTCCGCCTCGCCCTTCGGCCGCAAGGTCAAAATCGCGGCCTCGCTCCTTGGTCTGTCGGAACGCATCCAGATCGTGGATGCGGATACCCTGAACCCTGAGGACAATCTGCGGCAGCAGAACCCGCTCGGTAAAATCCCCGCATTGATCCTGGAAAACGGCGAGGCGCTCTACGATTCCCGCGTGATCGTGGAATATCTCGACTTTCTGGCGGGCGGCGGGCGCATCTATCCCGAAGGGGAGGCGCGCTTCATGGCTCTGCGGGAGATGGCGCTTGCCGACGGCATTGCGGATGCGGCGCTGCTTCAGGTGTATGAGGGCCGCTTCCGCCCGCAGGACAGGCAGGAGCCCAAATGGGTCGACCATCAGGCCGGCAAGGTGGAGCGGGGGCTCGCCTATGCGGAGGCGCATCTCTCCACGCCTGCGGACACGATCCATGTCGGCCATATCGGGCTTGCCTGTGCGCTCGGTTATCTCGACCTGCGCTTTGCGGGCCGCTGGCGCGAGACGCATCCGAAGCTCGTGGCGTGGCTTGCCGATTTCGAGGCGCGCGTCCCGGCTTTCGCGAAAACCAAGGTAACGCCGTAAACGAAGAAAGGCCCGGGTTTCCCCGGGCCTTTCGGTTTCGCCGAAGCGATGAATCTTAGTACGTGCCGAAGCGGAAGTTCAGACCCGCGCGAACCACACCGAAATCGGTGTCGCCGGTGCTGAAGGTCGTGCCGGCAAAGGTCACGTCGTCGCTGTCGAGGTTCACGTACAGACCTTCGACCTTGGCCGACAGGTTGTTGGTGATCGCGTACTCGAGACCGCCGCCGACAACCCAGCCGTTGCGGTTGTCGGTGAAGGCAAAGCCGCCGGTTGCGTAGATCAGAGCGCGGTCGAAGGCCACACCGGCGCGAGCGCGCACCGTGCCGAACCAATCGTCGGAATCAGCGGTGTAGACGCCCGCCGGGCCGAAGTCGTAGGTGGTGCTGCCGAAGTCAGCCCACTGCAGGTCGCCTTCGATACCGACCACGAACGACCCCATCTGGTAGTTGTAGCCGATCTGAGCGCCGCCGATGAAGCTGGCATCGTCGTTGCTGTCACCGAAGAAGGTGGTGTCGCCGAACACGACGCCGTCGTCGTTGTTGGCGTTGAAGGCAGCGCCTGCGTTCACACCAGCGTAGAAACCAGTCCACGTGAAGATCGGAGCGGCCGCCACGATCGGAGCCGGAGGAGCGGAACGGACGGGCAGATCAGCAGCCGAAGCAACACCGGCGAAGCCGAACAGAGCGACGCTAGCGAGAAGAATCTTCTTCATAGTTTCTCTTTCCTTATCGATGTCATACTCCGTCGGCCCGAAGCACTCCCGGTACCGACGACGTACTACCCATTTATAGTGCGACAACAGCATGAGGGCTGTGACATGACAACCACAGGTGCCAAAGGGCACTGTGGCCGCAATGTGGCGGTGAATTTATGATTCCCCTTATGGCCTCGCTGGACTCCACAACGCAGAGCTGGGCAGTTGGTTCACATGGAGGTGCGAAAAATGTCATTTTCTTGGCAAAAACGTCAGCTAACGCTGCATCGTGACATTTCAAGAGGTCGAAGATGAATAAAGTTGCGCTGGTCACCGGCGGTGCGAAAAGAATCGGCCGGAGCATTGTGGAGCGCCTTGCCCGGGAGGGGTATGTCGTCGCCATTCACTGCCGCCGGTCGACGGATGTGGCGGAGGAAATCGCTGCGCGGATCGAGGGGGCCGGGGGGAGTGCCGCGGTCGTGCGGGGTGATCTTGCGGATGCGTCTGCAGTGGATCGCTTGGTGGACGATGCCGTGAAGACTCTCGGCGCTCCGCTGACATTGCTCGTCAACAACGCTTCGGAGTTCGAGCCGGACGAGGTGGAAAATCTCTCCCTCGAGCGCTGGGACCGGCACTTTGCCGTGAACCTGCGCGCTCCGATGTTTCTTGCCCGCGATTTCGCCCGCCAGCTTCCGCCGGATGCGCATGGGTCCATCGTCAACATTGTCGATCAGCGCGTGTGGAAGCTCACGCCGCAATTCTTCTCGTACACGCTCACGAAGGCTGCGTTGTTCACGGCAACGCAGACCATGGCGCAGGCGCTTGCGCCGCGCATCCGCGTGAACGCCATCGGCCCCGGTCCCACATTGGCGAACGAGCGTCAGGGCGACGAGGATTTCGGCAAGCAGGCACGCGCGGTTCTTCTCGGGCATGGCGGCACACCGGAGGAAATCGCGGAGGCCGTCGTCTATCTCGCGAATGCGCGCAGCGTCACGGGTCAGATGATCGCCGTCGATGGCGGACAGCACCTCGCCTGGGAAACGCCGGACGTCGCCGGCATCAAGGAGTGAGCGCGATCGCCGAGATCAGGCGTCCGTAATCGGGCTCCTTGCGATGGGTGGTGCGGCGATAGCTGAAGAACCGCTCCTCATCGGAATAGGTGCAGAGCCCCAGATCAGTGAAGCCGCCGATCCCGGCTGCGTTCAAGCGCGCTCCGATGAAGCCGGGCAGGTCGAACATGGCGTGATCCGGCTTCTCGCTTGGCTTGAAGAAACGCTCGTGTCCCGGTGCTTCCTCGGCAAAGCGCTGCACGAATTCGGGGCCTACTTCGTAAGCCTTCTGGCTGATCGTGGGACCGAGGACCGCGATGATCCGGCGGCGCTCCGCGCCGAGTTTTTCCATGGCGGTGACGGTCGCTTCCAGAACGCCCGTCACCGCGCCGCGCCAGCCCGCATGGGCTGCGCCGATCACCCCGTTCTCAGTGTCGGCGAACAGCACCGGGCCGCAATCAGCCGTGGTGATGGCAAGCGCGAGACCCGGCACTTTCGTCACCATGGCGTCGGCCTTGGGTCGCTCAGGCCCCCATGGGCCTTCCACGAGAACCGCATCGGGCGAATGCACCTGATACACGCTGATCAGCGCCTCGGGCGTGACGCTCAGCGTCTGTGCCATGCGGCGGCGGTTCTCGCTTACCCGCTCAGCCTCGTCCGATGAGCCGATGCCTCCATTGAGAGACGCATAGATGCCCTCCGACACGCCGCCCTGACGCGTGAAGAAGGCGTGGCGGATGTGAGGAAGTGCCGAGAGGGCAGGAGCCTGAATGAACATGTGCGAAAAACTTCAAGAAGAGGTGAGGGGCGGCAATCCGGGAACGGCTTCCAGGCCCTTATGGGTAACGGCCAAAACCTTAAAGAGCTCTCCCATGCCTTTGTCTCCGCGCTCCGTGAGGCGAGCGAGCGCGGCATCGATATCGGTGCTTTGCGCAGGCGTTGCGCGCTTCTTGAGAGAAGAGGCCCGGGCTTCGATGCCGAGCGCCAGGAGAAAGTCGCCTTGCGTGGCGAGGCCATGCGTTCTGAGATCCTGCACGGAAGCGGCCTGCGCCAGGCGATGGAAATCCACATGGGTCGTGAGATCGGCTTCGCCCGGCTCACCGAGAGGATCGACGTAAACGTGCTGCTTCAAGGCCTGCAACGTGTCTCCGAAAGCGGGGCCCCAATAGCCGTAATCCACGATGAGCGCAGCGCCCGTGCCGCGCGCGATCCTGCGCGAGATAGCCTGCATGATGTCGATGGACATGGCGGGCCATTCGAGTACATCGCCGATGCGCAGCGGTTGGCCGAGCGCCTGCTCGGCCTCGGCGCGCAGGCCGAAGATCAGATCGTCGCCTTCCGCGCCAATGAGACGCTCGCACCAGCCGCGTTCCGTGGCGATGAACTGGCGGATGGGAAGCGCATCGAAGAACTCGTTGGCGACGAGAAGCAGCGGCCCTTCGGGCACGTCCTCCAGGCGCTCATGCCATTGAATGGACAGCGGCGATGAAGACAGCGTTTCCTGCTGCTTGAGCCGCAGAACGGGGCTCGTCTCCACCAGATGCACCTGCGCGGCGCTCGCGAAATCCGGCAGCAGCTTCGTGGCGCGAAGAAGATCGGCCATCAGCGTGCCGCGGCCCGGTCCGAGCTCCACGAGATGCACGGGGGAGGGGCGGCCCATGGCGTTCCAGGCTTCCAGCATCCAGAGGCCGATGAGCTCTCCGAACATCTGGCTGATCTCGGGCGCGGTGGTGAAGTCGCCACCCGCGCCCAGCGGATCGCGGGTGGCGTAGTAATGCCGAAGGCACAGGCTCATGTAGCGCTCGACCGTGATCGGTCCTTCGAGGGCGATCAGCTCGCGCACATGCTTGCCGAGCGACGTCATGCGGCCTCGACGGTTTTTGCCGGCTGCGTGTAGCCGCGCGCCGCTATGATTATGAAGACAATACCGACAAGCGCCATCGGCACGGATAGCAGCATGCCCATGGTGATGCCTCCGCCCAAAGCGCCCACGGACGAGCCGAAGAGGAAGCCGAGCTGCGCATCGGGCTCGCGGAAGAACTCGCACACGATGCGGGCAATCGCATAACCCAGCACGAAGATGCCGCCGAGAAGTCCCGGACGGCGGAAGCCGAATACGCGCGCCGCAATCGCCATGACGATGAACAGCAGCAGGCCCTCACCGAAGGCTTCGTAAAGTTGGCTTGGATGCCGGGGCAGGGGTCCTGCATGCGGGAACACGACCGCATAGGGAAAATCGGGGGCGGGACGGCCCCAGAGCTCGCCGTTGATGAAGTTGGCGATGCGCCCGAAGAACAGACCGATAGGCGTCACGACGGCTGCCATGTCGAGCATCGCCAGAGGATTGAGCGAGCGCGAGCGGGCGAACAGCACGAGGGCCAGCACCGCACCGAGGAAACCGCCGTGGAACGACATGCCGCCATGCCAGACGGCAAGGGCCTCGAGCGGGTTCTGAAGATAGGCGCTGAAATTGTAGAACAGGACATAGCCGATGCGCCCGCCGAGAACGACGCCCAGCGCCACCCAGACGATCAGGTCATCCACATCCGCCGGCTTCGGCTGGCGCAAGGGTCCCCAGAGTTCCGCCTTTGCGGCCAGACGCTTGGCATAGAACCAGCCGCCCAGTAGCCCTGCCACATAGGCGAGCGCGTACCAGCGGATCGGGAAGGGGCCGATGGAGAAGGCGACGGGATCGAGAATCGGAAATGACAGAGGCATGGCGGCCTTTCGATAAGCGGTCCGCCATTGGACCCGGTGAGGATGGATCGTCAACCCTGTTGCAGTTTCGGTAAAATGCGCCCACATCTGCCTTTCCTGGGCTCTCGAGCCCCCTCGAATGGTGTGGACTTCAAAACATGACCCAATCCTCCAACCGGATCTTCGACGAACTCGCCCGTTTCGCCACCGATGCCGCAGGCGCGGCGCAGGGTGTCAGGCGTGAGGTCGAAACCGTCGTCCGCAGCCAATTCGAGCGTCTGGTCAAGGACATGGATGTCGCCACCCGCGAGGAGGTGGAGGTGCTGCGCGAGATGGTGCTGGCGGCCCGCGCCGAGAACGAGCGCCTCGAAGCCCGCCTGAAGGCCCTGGAGGAAAAGCTCGCTCAGGGCGGCACGGCCGGTTCCTCCACCCCTTAACCTTTGCACCTAACCTTTGGAGGTAGGTGCCCTGCTTCCAATGCATCCCTCCTGTTGTGGACAGGTCCGGAAGGTGCATTGTGGCCAGAGTCAAAATCTAAGACTGTGATTCATGAGCTGATTCGGGTCTGACGTGACAAGAGTTCTGAATGCCTCTATGTATTCAGGAAGTCTTTTTCAAATATTGCCCGAATTAACAAACGTTATTGCCTGACTATGTTTACCATAAATCAGGCCAATAAGTTTTTTGGATCGCCATGTCTCAGCATCACTTCGAAATCGATCGCCTAGAGCATCCTCTCGACGTTGTTGAGCGGCTCGCTTCCCTGCGGCACTGGATTTTCGACCGCGCGGAAGCTGACGAAATGTCGATCTCCGTCGCTGGGCGCTGGGCCGATTACGATATCGCCTTCACCTGGATCGAGGACGTGGAGGCGCTTCACGTGGCCTGCGCTTTCGACCTGAAGGTGCCGGAGCGGCGGCGTCAGGAGGTTCTGCAGCTCATCTCCTACATCAACGAGCAGCTCTGGGTCGGCCACTTCGACCTGTGGAGTTCGGAGAGCGTGGTGATGTTCCGCCATTCCCTGCTGCTGGCGGGCGGCGCGGATCCGACGCAGGGACAATGCGAAACCATGCTGCGCGTGGCGGTGGAGGCCTGCGAGCGCTACTTCCAGGCATTCCAGTTCGTGATCTGGGCAGGCAAGTCAGCGCGCGAGGCCCTCGACAGCGTCCTGTTCGAGACCGAAGGCGAAGCGTGAGTCTTTAAACATTATCCGAGCCTCGACAGGGCAGGGCGGCTTGTGAATATTAGCGGCCTTCCCTTCATTCACATGCCGGATAATCTTTCATGCCCAACGATGCTCAGCACCTGCCCACGTCCCTCATTCTCGTCGGAGCCGGCAAGATGGGCGGTTCCATGCTGGAGGGCTGGCTCAAGGTCGGCATGAAACCGTCCGGCGTGACGGTGATCGATCCTCGTCCCTCCGAGGAGATGACGCGCTTCTGCTCCGACAAGGGCATCGCGCTCAATCCCGCCAATCCGTCGTCCGCCGATGTGCTCGTGCTCGCCATCAAGCCGCAGATGCTTGACGATGCCGCTCCCGCCCTGAACACCTATCTCGGGCCGCAGACGCTCATCATCTCCATTCTCGCCGGCAAGACGATTGGCGACCTGAAAGGCAGGCTGCCCGCGGCATCCGCCATCGTGCGCGCCATGCCGAACCTGCCTGCCAGCATCGGGCGCGGCGCAACGGGCGCTGCGGCGAATGCGCAGGTGAGCGAGAAGCAGCGCCTCGTGGCGAATGCGCTTCTGGCGAGCAACGGCATCGTCGAATGGCTGCCGTCCGAGGATCTCATCGACGCCGTGACGGCTGTCTCCGGTTCCGGCCCCGCATACGTGTTCCATCTCGTGGAGTGCCTCGCGGAAGCGGGCGCTGCCGCTGGCCTGCCGCCCGAACTCGCGCAGCGCCTTGCGCGCGCCACGGTGACGGGCGCAGGCGAATTGCTGTTCCAGAGCGAACTGACGCCCGCAACCCTTCGCCAGAACGTGACCTCTCCCGGCGGCACGACGGCGGCGGCGCTCGAGGTGCTCATGCGCGATTCCGATGGGCTCAAGAGCCTCATGGGCGAGGCCGTGGCTGCGGCGAAGCGCCGGGCGGAAGAGCTGGCGGGCTGACAGAAGGGATTCCGCCCCTAGATCAATCGGTGGATTGCATGCTCAGGAGAATGTCATGACGGCGGAAGCCCCTTTCGATAAGCGCACGGCCATCATCGATGCCCTGATGAGGCTTGCAGCCGCCCGCTCCTGGAACGAGATCGAGATCAACGATGTCGCGCAGGAAGCGGGTGTTTCGCTGGCGGAGTTCCGCGATCTCTTCCCGTCCAAGGGGGCGGTGCTGGGAGGCCTCTCGCGCCGGATCGACCGCAAAGTGCTCGAAGAGACGACGGACGATCTTGCGGGGGAGCCGGCGCGGGAGCGCATCTTCGATGTGATCATGCGCCGCTTCGATGCGCTGGAGCCCTACAAGGAGGCGCTCCGCCGCATTCAGCGCGACATGCAGTTCGACCCGCTTTCGCTGGCCGCTCTTCATCAGATGGCCGTCAATTCCATGCGCTTCATGCTGGCGGCAGCAGGCATCAGCACGGAAGGGCCGCTCGGCACGCTCAAGCTGCAGGGCGCGGTGCTTGTCTATTCCAACACCATGCGCACTTGGCTTGATGACGACGATCCGGCCCTTGCCAGAACCATGGCGCGCCTCGACCGCGAATTGCGGCGCGGCGAACGGGTGATGGAAGGCGCGGAGGATCTGCGCCGCCTCACGTCGCCCCTGCGCGCTGTCGGGCGCGCATTCAGGGAAAGCCGCCGCACGGCGCGGCGCGAGCGCCGGGAAACGGGCGAGGGCGATGCGGACAATCCCGCCGCCGCAATCTGATCGATCAGGGGGCATCATGGATCACGCACAATCGCCGACGGCGACGATCACGTTCGACGACTTTCTGAAAGTGGATATCCGTGTCGGGCGCATCACCGCCGCGGAACCTTTCCCTCAGGCGCGCAAGCCGGCTTACAAGCTCACCATCGATTTCGGCCCTGAGATTGGCATCAAGCGCTCATCGGCGCAGATCACCGTGAACCATGCGCCTGACGAACTCGTCGGAACGCTGGTGCTTGCGGTCGTGAATTTCCCGCCGCGTCAGATCGGGCCGTTCATGTCGGAGGTGCTGACACTCGGCGTGCCGGATGCGAACGGCGACGTCATGCTCATTCGGCCCGACAAGGATGTGCCGGTTGGCGGGCGCCTGTACTGACGAGCGTCAGCCTGGGTGAAGCGCAGCGCAGATGCGGAATTGGTTTCAGCCTGAAGCCGAGGCTCTCAACGCGTCATCCCCGCCTGCGCGGGAATGACGGTGTGAAGGTTCAGATGCTCGCTCGTCCGACGATGCCAGATCCTGCTTCGCAGCCCTGGGATGACGCTCTTCGAGACATGCTAGAGCACCGGACCGTTACACGGGCGCATGTCCGGCGGCCTTGAGGAAGTTCCAACACTCCTTTGGCTCGAAGAGCTTGCAGATGTCACCAAGCGCTCGCCATAGCGCGTCGAACGCTCGGGCCTCGGCCTTGCGCAGGTGTGCCCTGATCTTGGCAAAGGCCTGCTCAATTGGGGTCATGTCCGGACTATACGGCGGCAGGAACAGGAACCAGGCGCCTCTTTGCTTCAGCCAGTGGGCGGCCTTCTCGCTCTTATGAACCGCGAGGTTGTCGAGGATCACCACATCGCCTGATATTAGCGTCGGAGCGAGTTGCGTCTCGATGTAAACCTCAAATGCCTTGCTGTTATCGGACCATCGCCGACCTCATGGTCGCGCGTGCGTTGCCGCATAGATCGCCGCAACCGCCGCTGGGTCCAGATCCAAATGCCAGTGCCAACGAGGCCGAGCAGGGCCAAGGAGATCGCGGCGTTGAGGATGGGCAGGACAGGACCGCCCCAGGTGCCTTCGTGAAGGAGACGAGGCCAGTTGCGTACGCTGGGGACGACGCCGTTGTGGGTGATGGTATAAGTGCGCAGCTCGCCGCCCTTCACGATTCGGGCTACCAAGGCATCACCGAACGGCCGAATCCAGAGCAGCCCTGACAGGTCGTGCTCGGCCCCGAGTATGCGAACGGCCTCGGTCAGCGAGGGCGACGTCCCCGCCGGGATAGATGGGGATGCTGGCCCGAGGCTTATCCCCAGGGCCAGCATCAGGCCCGTGAGCGGGCTGAGGATGACCAGCGGCAGGGGCAGCCATCCCAAGCCCTTGTGCCAGCCGGGAACGGTGTTGCGCAGTCGTGGCCAACCTATCAGCATTCCAAGCCCTACTAAGGCCAGCATGGCGGCCGTGGAGACAGGCACTAGCCAACCGACCCCAAATATCAGGCGCTCATGGAGGCGGCGCGCGGCCCCAAAGATGTCGGAGAGAGTGCGCCCCTGATCGCTGGTCAACTCGCCGGTGCGCAGGTCAAACTCCCGGCCGGCGACCGACAGGGTATGCTCCTGCGGGCGGTGGAGCAGGGCGCGTGCCGTGCCCTGGGGGTCGTGGCGGCGAAGCAACTCCGTGACGGCCGGCTCCATGACCGAACCCGGACGGATGGCGCTCTGGATCGCCAGCGGCTCGAAGGACAGCACTAGCCCGGTGACGATAATGACGAGAAGCGGCACGGCAAAGGTCAACGCCGCCCATCGATGCAAGCGCAACAGGAGGGCCTTGTTCATGTCCTGAGGCTAGCCTCAGGGTATAGAGACGACAAGTTGGTCAAGGTGGGGAAAAAGGATGAGCACGCTCCTTGGCGCCGCGCGTTAAAAGGTCGGCGACACCTGCAATCTCTTCGAGCCACAAGAATGCTGTAACTTCCTCTAAGCTGCCGGATATGCGTCCGTTAAACCGTCCGATGCTCTAAGCCGGCAGCCGCACCGTTGCGCGCAATCCCCCAAGCGGACTGTCGCCGAGCGAGATGTCGCCGCCGTGCGAGCGTGCGATGTCGCGGGCGATTGCAAGGCCCAGGCCTGAACCGCCCTCATCCTGATTGCGCGCTTCATCGAGGCGCACGAACGGCTTGAACACCTCCTCGCGCATGTCGGGGGGAACGCCTGGACCGTCGTCGTCCACGTGCAGGGTAAGCCAGCGCGCTTCATGATTGGCGGAAATCTCAATCCGGTCGCCATGGCGCGCGGCATTGGAAACGAGATTGAAGAGAAGACGCCGGAAAGCGTCGGGGCGAACGATGATGATCGGATCGCCCACGATGTCGAGTTCCGTCACATGGCCCTGGCGCTCCGCATCCGATTGCGCCTCCTCGAGAAGCTGACGCAGGTCCGTTTCGCAGGCGGTCTCGCCCGCATCGCCGCCTTCGCCGCGTGCGAAGGCGAGATAGCCTTCCAGCATGCGGCTCATCTCGTCCACATCGCGCTTGAGATCCTCGACCTCGGGCGTCTGCTGCATGAGCGCGAGTGAAAGCTTGAAGCGGGTGAGAATGGTGCGCAGGTCGTGACTGACGCCGTTGAGCATCGTCGTGCGCTGTTCCATGTTGCGCTCGATGCGCCGCTTCATCTCAAGGAATGAATGACCGGCTTGGCGCACCTCGCGCGCACCGCGTGGGCGGAACTCGATCTCGCGTCCCTTGCCGAGCGCTTCGGCCGCTTCCGCAAGCCTCAGGATGGGCCGGATCTGGTTGCGCAGGAACAGGATCGCGATGCCGAGCAGAACGAAGGACGAGCCGCCCATCCAGACGAGGAAGATGTGCGAGTTCGACGCATAGGCCTGGCTGCGCCGCGCCAGCACGCGCATCACCGTGTCATTATCGAGTTTGATGCGCACCTCGACATAGTTGGAGCGCCCCACCGTATCGAGCCAGTACGGGCGGTCGATCTGACGGCGCAGTTCGTTGGAAAGCGTCTCGTCGAGAACCGAGAAGAACGGCTTGGGCCCCGGCGGCGGCAGGTCCGTGTTGTGCAGGATGTCCACGTCGAGCTGCAGGCTGTCGGAGGCGATGCGCGTGAGCGTCGTCGCGTCCTTGTCCTGCGGGTAACTCTCATAGATCTGGATGAGGGCCGCGATATCCGCCGTGACGGCGGAGGAGAGACGGCGCGTCACCAATTCGTAATGGCGCTCCATGAACACGTAAGCGACGACGGATTGCAGCAGGATCACCGGCGCGATGATGATGATGAGCGCGCGCGCATAAAGCCCCTTCGGCAGGAACCTGCCGAGCCAGCGCATTCCCCGGTCGAGCGGGGTGTAGCGAAGGGCCGCGCCGATCTTCATCGGTCGATCACGAGACGATAGCCGATCCCCCGCACGGTCTGCAGGAGGAGCGGATTGGCGGGGTCCACCTCGATCTTGCGGCGAAGGCGGTTGATCTGCACGTCCACCGTGCGCTCATTCGCTGCGCCGCCGTTTCCGGAAAGCGCCTCGCGCGGAACGTTGTCGCCGGTCGCCGTTCCCAGGATCGTCAGGATCTCGCGTTCGCGCTCCGTGATGCGCACGACCTCGTCGCCGCGCCGCAGCTCACCGCGGTCGAAGCGGAACGAGAAGGGGCCGAAATGGATGATCTCGGGAGCATCTCCGCCCGATGCGCCTGCGGCGGGAACGGCGCGCTTGAGAATATTGCCGAGGCGAAGCAGAAGTTCGCGCGGCTCGAAAGGTTTCGGAAGATAATCGTCCGCGCCGATTTCGAGGCCGGTGACCCGGTCCGAGGTGTCGGAGCGGGCGGTGAGCATCAGGATCGGCACCTGCGAGGTGGTGCGGATGCTGCGCGCATAATCGAAGCCGGATTCGCCGGGCATCATCACGTCGAGAACGAGGGCATCGAACACGAAGCTGCCCGCGATGGAGCGGGCCTCCGACGCGCTGGAGGCCGCCGTCACGCGATAGCCGTTCTCGGACAGAAAGCGCGTGAGCAGATCACGCAGGCGCCGGTCGTCGTCCACCACGAGGATGTGGGGGGCATGGTCGGGAATGTCGATACGGGTCGCTTCCATGGGCTCCGGGGCACTTGTTAAAGGGCCCCCTGCTTATCAGGTTTTGTCCGGGCCGAATACGAGCTGCTTCACATGCTGCCGGTCATCCGGATCGATGAGGCACAGGAGGTAGCGGCTGATCGCCTCCTTGGCCTCGGGCTCGGCATCCGCCAGAGCCCGCATGATCCGGCGGGTCTGGAGCTTGGCGAGCTTCAGGGCGAGATCATGGCCCTGGGGGGTGGCATGGAGCAGCCTCTGGCGCCGGTCGGCGGTGCCCATCCGGCTCTCGATGAAGTCCTTCTCGATAAGCTCCTTGAGAACCCGATTGAGGCTCTGCTTCGTGATCCTGAGGATGTCGAGCAGTTCGGCGATCGTCAGGCCCGGCTGACGGCTGACGAAATGCAGCACCCGGTGATGCGCCCGGCCGAAGCCGTACTCGTCCAGGATC
This sequence comes from Pseudomonadota bacterium, assembly GCA_023450615.1. Lineage (GTDB taxonomy): Bacteria > Pseudomonadota > Alphaproteobacteria > Rhizobiales > Beijerinckiaceae > Microvirga. The sequence goes on from JAEXGT010000084.1 coordinate 53,839, forward strand.
CTGTCCGGATCGCTCACGAAGTCGCGATAGGCGAAAAAGAACAGCTCGATCAGGTCATAGGCTGGTGCCTCGATCAGGAGGTCTCTGTCGAAGTTCTGCCTTTTGAAAGCCGGGATCGCGTCTGGCACCGTCCTCATCCAATTTTATGTCAGCCTTGTTGACATATCTCAGGACGATTGTTACTCGTCAAGCCGCTTTCGTGAAATGAATGAAACCCAAATGTCATGAAGGCGACCGGAAATTTCACGGCCCCGGTTTGCCACAAAGGTCGGCAGTTAAGGAGAAAACGATGTCCGCGACCCCCTTCGATCAACGTGATGGATGGATTTGGTACGACGGGCAGCTCGTACCCTGGAAGGATGCGCAGCTCCATGTCCTCTCGCACGGCCTCCATTACGGGTCGAGCGTATTCGAGGGTGAGCGCGCCTATGGGGGCGAGATCTTCAAGTCGATCCAGCATGCCGAGCGACTGAAGAGATCCGCTCAGATTCTCGACTTCGAGATTCCCTACACCGTGGCCGAGATCGATGCCGCCAAGCGTCTCGTTCTGGAGAAGAGCGGGATGAAGGATGCTTATCTGCGCCCCGTCGCCTGGCGCGGCTCGGAAATGATGGGCGTGGCAGCTCAGACCAACAAGATTCACCTCGCCATCGCCGCCTGGGAATGGCCGAGCTATTTCGATCCGGCACAGAAGATGAAGGGCATCCGCATCGATATGGCCGATTACCGCCGTCCCGATCCGGCAACGGCGCCCTCCACGGCCAAGGCTGCGGGTCTCTACATGATCTGCACCATCTCCAAGCACAAGGCGGAGCGGAAGGGTTATGCCGATGCGCTCATGCTCGACTGGCAGGGCCGTATCGCCGAGTGCACCGGCGCCAATGTGTTCTTCGTGAAGGATGGCGTCATTCACACTCCGCTTGCCGATTGCTTCCTCGACGGCATCACGCGCCAGACGGTGATCGAGCTGGCCAAGCGCCGTGGTCTCGAGGTCGCCGAGCGCCGGATCATGCCGGAGGAGATGGCGGGCTTCCAGGAATGCTTCATCACCGGAAGCGCGGCGGAGGTGACCCCCGTTGCGGAAATCGGTTCCTACACCTTCACGCCGGGCAATATCAGCAAGATGCTGATGGATGACTACACGGCGGAGGTTCAGCCCAAGGCCAAGGCTGCGTAAAGCTCTTCCTTCTTGATATTCATTGCGTCATGGCCGGGCTTGTCCCGGCCATTCACGTTTTGGGCACCTGACGAAGACGCTTTCAGAAATCCTCCGCGTCGGGAATGCGGTTGAAGGCGATCTTCGCACCTGCATAGCCGCCCGGAATCTCGACCCAGGGCCCGAAATGCAGAAGCGTTTGCCCATGATGGGTGTTGAGCCGGTCGGCGATCACCGACAGATATTCCATCCGGCGTTTTGCTTGAGCTTCCGCCGTGTAGCCGAACAGATCCTCCTCGATATCCTGCAACGGCACCAGATCGTGAAGCGCGACGTGAACGCTGCGGCTACGGCGCATGTCCTCGCGCTCGGCATGGAGGAAGAGGCGGCTTAATGAGGCGAGCAGGGACGGATCGTCCCAGGCCGGTGCGAAGCGCTCCTCTCCATACCAGCCGGCGCTGTTCCTGTCGGTGAGCCAGAGGGCGAGAGCACGGGCGGAAAAGCCCGCTCGGCGCATGCGACGTGAGGCTTTCACCAGCAGAACGCGGGCGGCAGCATAGGCCCCGCCAAGATGCCGCCAATCACCGGGCAGCACGCGGCCGTGCCCGAACATGCGCCGCTGGGTTTCCGGGCGCTCGACGGTGTAGCCGTGGAGACCCATCCACATCCTCTCGCCCTCCACACTGCCCCAGAGGCGGCGCAACTCTTTGGGCTGAAGCCGCAGGAGGGCGGCCATGTCGGTAACGCCAGCGCGGGCGAGCCGTGCTGCGTTGCCTCGCGCAATGCCGGGAATATCCGTGAGCTCAAGGGAGAGCAGGGGCCCTGGAAGGTCCTGCGGGCGAATAGCGGCCAATCCATCGGGCTTGTTGGCCTCGGCAGCGATCTTTGCCAGCAGGTCATTGGGTCCCAGCCCTACCGAACAGGTCAGCGTCGGGCCGATCTTTGTGGCGATGGCGTCTTTCACGCGCCTGCCGAGCGCCAAGCCTTCAGCCTGCTCGGACGGCAGGAGGGCGCACACGACCTCATCGATCGAGCAGACAGCCTTGATCGGCACGATGCTCTCGATGATCTCGACGATCTTCCGATGCAGCTCGACATAGCGCTCATGCCGCGCATTCACGAAGATGAAACCCGGAAACTGCCGCCGCACATCGCGGACGACGGCGCCGCGCTTGATCCCGAGGGCTTTCGCCTCGCGACTGACGGCGATCAGGCCCGTATGCTCGGAATCGACAGGGATCACGCCCATGGGCCTGCCGCGGAGGTGGGGCTGGAGATGCTGCTCCGCGCTGGCGAAGAAGGAATCGAAATCCACATAGAGCCGCTCCAGCCCTGCTGGCTTGCGCATGATCGCCCACCTCTTTTGCTTGTGAACAAAATGAGAACATGAGCTTGGCCGCAAGTCGAGCGCCGAACCTGTGGATAATGGGGATGAACCGCTGGAGGTAGCCCGTCTTTCCGCAGCGGAACCAAGGGGCTGATTCAGATGTTCTCCCTTAAGAACGAATAGAGAACAATAGGAGTCTCACATGGTATCGCACGGCAAGAGCCCAAAACACTCGGCGCCTGAGCACCGAGAGGATGAGAATCCGAAGGTGAATCCAAGCGCGGAAGGTAACCAGATCAAGGACCCCGAAGACTGGGTGAGCGGACATGAGCCCATGACCGGTGCGCAGGCCTCGTATCTGAAAACCCTTTCCGAACAGGCGCATGAGCCGGATGCCTTCGATCCGGACCTCGACAAGGCTGAAGCCTCGAAACGGATCGACAGTCTCAAGCAAAGCAAAGGCGCCTGAAACCACCAGGATCTCTTCCTCGCAAAACATTGATTTCGGATGGTCTGGCCCTTTTGCAAAAGCTGGGCCATCACCACATAAGGGACTGAAACGTCATGCTCTTATGGGATGAAACGAAACGATGATGAAATTTGCCTCTCGCCGAAGCCGCATCATGGTCGCTCTGGCTACCGCTTTGGTTCTGGCCGGCAGCGCCGCCGAGGCACGCGTCGGCGGGGGACGCGGCAGCTTCGGCTCGCGCGGCGCGCGCACTTATTCTCCGCCCCCGGCTACCCGGACGGCGCCTGAAGCCGCTGCGCCGATCCAACGCTCGCAGGTTCCGAACCAGGGGCAGAACCTCAACCGTCCCGGCACGCCGCCCCCTAACGCGGCGCAGCCGCGCCGCTTCGGCTTCGGCACCGGCCTGATGGCGGGTCTCTTCGGCGCCGGCCTGCTCGGCATGCTGATGGGCAACGGCTTCTTCGGCGGTCTCGGGGGGCTGGCTTCGATTATGGGCCTGCTGCTCCAGATCGGCTTGGTCGTGCTTCTGGTCTCCTTCGCCATGAAGTGGTTCCGCCGCCGTCAGGAGCCGTCCTATGCGGGTCCGCAGGGCTACAACCGCACGGCAACCGGCGGCAGCGTGCCTCCGGCAGGCGCTCGTCCCATGGCGGGTGGCGTGGCAGGAGGGGCCGCAGGTGGCCTTGGCGGACTGGGCGGCGGTGCGCTTGGCGGTATGCTCGGCGGCCTGAACCAGAATCGCCGACGCGCGGATGTGCGCGATGAGGTCGGTATCGGCGAGCAGGATTTCGCCGCTTTCGAACGGGCGCTTGTCGAGCTGCAGGACGCCTATTCGCGTCAGGACATCGAGAAGATCTGGTCGATGGCTACGCCCGAAATGGCGGGCTATATCCAGGAAGAGCTCAATGACTTTGCCGCGCGCGGTGTCGTGAACAAAGTCTCGGATACGCGTCTGCTTCAGGGCGATCTCTCCGAGGCATGGCGCGAGGGCTCGACCGATTATGCGACCGCAGCCATGCGCTTCTCGGTGATCGACGTGCTGACCGACAAGGCAACCGGCCGCGTGCTGGAGGGTGATCCTTCGCAGCCTCAGGAAGCCACGGAATTGTGGACGTTCCGCAGGGACCAGGGCGGCCCCTGGAAGATCTCCGCGATCCAGCTCGCTTAAAAACCTATAAGCATCAAAAGAAAGCGGCCGGTAAAAACCGGCCGCTTTTTTCGTGATATTCGCGGATCGATTACTCAGCCGCTTGGCGATCTTTGTGCGAACCTTCGCGCACTTCCTCGATGATCTTGCTGACGAAGGCGTCGAGATCGCCAGGGTTGCGGCTGGTGATCAGCCCCTTATCGGTAACCACCGTCTCATCCCGCCACTCGCCGCCTGCATTCGCTACATCGGTCTTGATCGATTGGTAGGACGTGCACTTCTTGCCCTTGATGATACCGGCTTCGATCAGCAGCCATGGGGCATGGCAGATGGCGGCAATCACTTTCCCGGATGAATAGAAAGCGCGGATGATCTCAACGGCTTTCTGTTCCGTGCGCAGCTTGTCGGGGTTGATCTGTCCGCCGGGCAGCACGAGCGCGTCATAAGCCGATGGATCGACGCTTTCGATGTCCTTGTCGACCTTTACGCTCTGGCCCCAATCCTTCTCGTTCCAGCCGCGGATTTCTTCCGGCTTCATGCGCGACTTGGGCGCAGCGACCTCGACCGTGGCGCCGGCCTCCGAGAGCTTCTTCTGCGGCACCATGAGTTCCGATTGCTCGAAACCGTCCGTCGCCATGATGAGGATTTTGGCCTGTTGAATGTCAGGCATGGCACTCTCCATCGTTATTCAGGGAATGGCGGTGCAACGGATGAGGAGAGCAGGGGTTCCGGCAAAACTTTTATGCGGAACCCGATTTGCATGACTCTGTTGACCCAATTCACGAACAAGTCAGTGAGGATGGAAAGAATGGTGAATCCAGGTAATCCCACGAACGAGCCGATCCCAGGCGGAAACATTCCAACCGAAGTGCCGCCCGGTTCGGAGCCGGATGAAATGCCGGATACTGGCCCGACAGGTCCCCGCACGCCTTATCCGGTCAACGATCCCGGCATCACGGACCCGACAGGACCGGGCTCCGAGCCCGATTATCTGCCCGGCAATCCGACGGCTCCGGGGACACGGTTCTAAGAGTCAGATTTCCAAAATCGCGTAGGGCTTGCCGGTTGGTTTCTCGATGTGCTTGGCAACGTTGTAGACCGGCTGCCCGCCGGGTGTACGGCCCTCAAAGCGGCCACGATGGGCGTGGCCGTGAACGATGGCATTCACCTTGAAGCGATCAATGGTTTCAGCAAGGCGCGAGGAGCCGAGAAAGGGATAGATCTCCAACGGCTCACTCTCAATCGTATCGACGATCGGCGCGTAATGGAGAATGACCATGGAGCGCTTGGCGCGAACCTGCCGCATGGCGTTCTCGAGCCGTAATGTTTCGTTCATGGTTTCGTTAACGAACTGCTTCATGGCAGGTTCGCCAAAATAGCCCAGCATGCGCCGCCCGAAGCCACCGGCAAATCCTTTAACGCCGACAAAGCCGACGCCGTCGATCTCCACCGATTGACCGTCGAGGAGCTTCATGCCCGCATCGCGCAGAATGCGGGAAACCTCTTCATGCGCGCCGCACTCGTAATCGTGGTTGCCGAGCACGCCCACGATGGGAATCGAGCAGGCCTTGAGGTCCTGCGCGAGAAGCTCCGCTTCCTTCGGCTTGCCGAGATCCGTCAGATCACCCGCAAGAACGAGGACATCCGCCTCCTTGGAAATTTCACCGAACAGGTCGCGATAGGAACTGCTGTTGTCTTCACGCACGTGAAGGTCGCCCATGGCAGCGACCTTCAGGGTCTTGCTCACATCACTCATTCCGCCATTCACCTTCGCCGCCGACATCGGCGAAGCCCCACTGCTTCACGTCAATTTCATAGTCGATCCGGGAGAACATGCGCCCGCGGCACACCTTCATCTGCGGCGGGGGCAGTTCGAGCTGCTTGGCCAGTCGGTCGAGCAGTTCGTCCATGACCCAATGCGGAACCTTGTCGCGCTCGGATGGGTAGATCCAGCGGAAGTTGAGCAGATGCATGAGCAGCACCTCCCAATGCACTTCCATGTAAGCGAGGAGGCGGTGCCAATCGATTTGATCGTGCGCCTTGAGAATTGTGTGAGCCACATCCGCGCCGTCGTAGCGGTGGCGAAGCTGGATGAAGCACTTCGACCAGATGAGCTCCGTCGGGCCGACGATGCGCACCGGCGAGCCGAACACTTCAATCTGCCGGGCATGTTCGAACCAGGGATCGCCGATGGGCATCGTGCCGTTCGACGAAGCGAAGATCACGTCGAAGAAATACTGGCCCTTGAAGACCTTGCCGAGCCAACGGTCGTCTTCGATCTCGACCGAGTAGCCGAGGTTCTTGAAATGTGACAGCACCCGCGTGTAGTCGCCCGCCTTGCAGAAGATATCGAGATCCTTTGTCGGACGCGTGATGCCGGTATAGGCGGCGAGGGCATAGGTTCCCGCCAGCAGAAAGGGCAGGCCAAGTTGATTCAGTTCCCGGAGCGCCTCGGCATAGAAAGCCTCGGACTCGGGATGTTTCAGGGTCGGCTCCGCCTTGGCGTCCATGACAGGAACGCTGTAGGGAGGCTTGGACGTCAGGTCTGGATCGTGAACTGCCATAGGCCTTATCCAAAGCGGGGCCGATATTGGCCCGCGTTCGACAACCCTATGGCAGTAGTGAAGTTCCGCTGCGGCTCAGTTTGCCGCCCCGAGGGGGATCAGGCTCTCAGGCGCTTCGATTGCTGCTTCACGTTCTCGTTCCCTGGCTTGAGCAATCCCAGTGACTGCCACAAGGGCTTTGTCTTCTCGTCGATCGCGGAAAGATGAGTCTTAAGCTCAGGCAGGTTTTCTTCCTCGCTTTGCAAGGCCTTCCCATCCTTGATCAGTCTGATGCCGACTGGCGCCATGTAGCTCCAGACGGCCTGGGGAAGGTCCTTTTCTTCATTATGGAGCGCAAGCCACGTCAGCGCATTGATACGGCTTTGTGAGAGGCCTCCGCCGAGGATAGGCGATGCGAAAGTGTGGAGGGATGTGCCGTTCCCCACGCGCTCTGCAATGACCTTGTTAAAGAGGTCCGTGCGGAGTCTGCGCTCGAGAAGACCTTGGTCGGGAAGGCAGGGATGGCAGGCATTCTGATCGATCAGGTGCGATATGCCCTGGATGATCCTGTCTCGCGTGAACTTCTTGAGTTCCGGAAGGCCCGCGATCTCACGGAGCGATTGGGGGCCGGATGAAAGGGCGCCGACGAGACCATTGAAGAGATCGGGGTTCAGCTTCATGGAGAAACGGCCTCCCTTAATCTCCGACGGGATATCTGCGCTGCTTGTCAGCGCAAACCTCATATCGAGCCACTTCTCAGCCACGGCCTGGGTGCCGGGTCGTATTGCGCCCTTGATGAAAATGTCGGTCCGGAACTGCTGATTGACGATGTGGTCGCGGACGGTCTCGCGGAAATGCACGTCGTCGATTCCTGCGAGCAGGTCTTGCTGCTCCTTCGTCAGATGAAGCGCGTCAAGGCCGGCAGTGGTGCTGGCATGACCCACCCATGTGAGTTTGGCCTCCGACAATTCGCGAACCACGTCCATGAAGTAGAACGGTGTCAGATCGCGATTGAAATACTCGTGAGCAACATAGTTGAGGCTCTGATTCCTGATGCGCTCGATCCGGGCAGCCAATGCCGGGTGGCTCTTAAAGTAACTGGCTTCTGAGCGGTTCAGGTTCTCAGCGAAATCGAGGGATGCGGAAACGCGCGGCAGAAGAGGGCGCGATGCGCCCTGCAGTTCAGCGTGCTCGATCATGAGGCGCCTGAGCGGCATGACCGATGCCCATCCAGGCATGCAGTTATAGGAAATGTAGACGATGCCGCCGGGCTTCAGCTTCTTGGCGATGAAGCGGACGATATCCTGTCGGGCCTCAGCCGAGATCCAGCTATAGATGCCGTGGAGGGTAATGAAGTCGAAATCCGGCAGGTCGTCACGCTGCAGATATTCGCCGAAACTGTCATCCGAAAAATGTACATTGCCGAGCTTGGCTGCCCGGGCCAGATCCCGTGCGCCTGCAATGTGGCTGGGATTGAAGTCGGTGGCATAGAATTCGATGTGGGGATTGCTCGCAGCCAGGACATTGGTCGTATAGCCCTGTCCGCAGCCCAGCTCGCAATAATTACGCGGCTCAAGATCAGATCCAGGAGCTTGGACCCCACGCAGAAGAGCATACAGGCTGAGCAGGTTCGGCGTCAGGGCTTTATAGAAGCCATGTGTGTAATCGATCTCGGTGACATAGCCCGCATTCCAGCTGCTCATGGCCCATCCATTCATTCAAATGCTTGAGATATTCGAAATAACGTTTCGAAATCACTTTACAGAATGAGTGGTTCAGATCAAGCCTTGGGCACTCCAAAAACGTTAGTGGGCCTAGTGATCCCCATGTGAGATCCGCACATCCCTGGGGCTGTTCAGGATCTCCAGCAGGCTGGTGGCGATATGCCTGGCTTCGTCGTCTTTGAGGCGCAGCAGGAAGGGGGGCATCATGCCGGCCTGAAGGCCCAGCACGGCCAAGCCGTGCTCGTCGGTGCCGACATCGATGGTCGAGGAGGTGACCTCCACCAGTTCCTCGGGCGCCTCTTCGCTTCCGTCCTCACTGCCCTCGCCAATAGCGATAAGAAGCTGGCTGAGGGCCTTGACCAGGGAGCGGGCGGCGTGAGGGTCCATGACCACCGCGGTTGACTGCTCGCCCTTCTGGAAAGCGATCTGGATGTTGTCGCCTTCGAGCGTGACGGAGATACCTGCCATTGTCGTCCTCATCCTTCCCGTCAGCTATGAGGTCGTGCGCCCGCGGGAAAAGGCAAGGTCCTGATACGGCAGATGCGCCCCGCTCCCAAGAGCGAAAGGGCGCATCCATGGGCATGCGTCCGAGCTTTTCAGGGGATAGAAAGGCTCCAGCCGAAAGCGCGCACGAGATCAGGTGCGGTTCTTGCGGCCTGTGACGTCGCTAATGTCCGCCGTGTTCGTCTCGGGCTGTCCGACCGTTCCAGCGCCTGCCGCTCCGGCACCCGAGAGCATGCTGCCGCCCATGCCCATATCAGCATGTTGCTGGACGCGCAGGTTGTTCTGCACATGGGCGACGCCCGATACGGATTCCGCGATATCCTCCGCATGCCGCTTCTCGAAGCGGCTGTTGACGGTGCCGCTGAGGGTGACCTCGCGGTTGGAAACCGATACCTCGATCTCGGAGGCATCGATGTGGGGATCGTCCGTAAGACGGTCGTTTACATCGTCCATGATCCGCGCATCCGAGCGCTGATAGCCTTTCGGACCACGGCCGCGATGCATGCCGGCTTCACGCATGTCCCGGTCGCGACGGCGTTCTGCATCCTCGTCACCGAACCAGGAGCGGACCTCGTCCCCGGCCCGATCGAGGAAGCCTCTGTCCTCGTTGTAGTCGCGGGAGCCGCGACCGAACGTGTCCGAGCCGGAACTGTCCCAGTCGCGTCCGTAGGAGCCGCCTGAACGGGGATGGCCCCGGTCACGATCCCGGGCGCTGCCAGAGCGGAAGAGGGACGAGGGGTCGTAGTCGCGATCCTCACCGACGACATCATGCCAGTCGCGGGCCGAGCCGCCCGTGCCGTAACCGGCGGAATCTCCATAATCGCGCCTGGACCTTCTCTCGGGGGCGGCCTCGCGGCTGCGGTCGTAGCCTGCGCGGTCATTGCCGAAGCCTCGGCGGGCGATATAGCCGTCATCGTCGCGATAACGATCATTAGCCATGGGAGAGCTCCTTCCGTTGATTTTGGAAAAGGGGAAGCCTGCCACCAGAGCAGGGCCTTGCTCCTTCAACGTGAGGCCGCAAAAGCCGTTCCTATGGAAGGTTTTGAAAGGCCAGGGTTGAACGGCTTTGCCTGCTTCGCATTGACGAGGGGCGAAACGTGTCCGGAGGCAGACGGCAATGGCGGAACTATCGGGTTTGAGTGACGAGGCATTGGCGGTTTTCGCCTTTGCGGCCTATCACCAGTTGTCCAGCGGGCAGTCGGTGAGGCGTGTGGTCCAGCGTGACGGGGCCGGGCACAAGGCCAGCGATACCGCCGTTTCCGAATTGACGGAGCAAGGGCTGATCGAGGCAGATGGGGACGAAATCCGTTTTACGGACAGCGGCGAGGGGGCGCTGCAAGCGTTTATTTCGAGCCTGCGAGGTAGTAGGGATACCTAACAAGGCGTAGCCGCTTTGCCTTGCATTTGCCAAAACCATACCCTAGGTTCTCCCCCATCGACATTTGGCCGGACGACTGGGCTACTTCGCTTTGGCACTGCCGGGCGCACGTTCCTTCTCTCTACCAATATCGACTAACGGGCGTATTGGCCTTGGCCCCCGCCCACGTGCAAACGACAGCGAAAGGATTTCCCATGGAAACGGGAACCGTGAAGTGGTATAATGAAACCAAGGGTTATGGTTTCATCCAGCCCGACAACGGCGGCAAGGACGTGTTCGTTCATGCAACGGCGCTTGAGCGCGCCGGCATGCGCGGTCTGCGCGAGGGTCAGAAGATCTCCTACGAGCTTCAGACGGATCAGCGTACCGGCCGCGCTTCTGCAGTGAACCTGCAGAACGCATAAGGTTTGATACTGGAGAGCGTGCCCGGCACGCTCTCTTGCTTATCGGCCGTTCCGCTTGAGGGGCGGCTTTTTTGTTATGAGGAAGGCTTTGCATGGCAAAGGAAGAGCTGATCACCTTTGAAGGACTTGTGACCGAAATTCTGCCGGATGCACGCTATCGCGTGCAGCTCGACAATGGCCATGAGGTCATTGCCTACACCGCAGGCAAGATGAAGAAGAACCGCATCAAGACGCTGGCAGGCGACCGCGTGACCGTCGAGATGTCGCCTTACGATCTCGAAAAAGGCCGGCTCATCTTCCGTCACAAGGAATCGGGTGCGTCGTCCGGCCCCCGCCCGCCGCAGCGCGGCAACCAGCAGTTCCGGCGCCGGTAACCCGATTGCGCGCCTCTTCAGGCCGCGCAGCTCCAGTCCTGCATCGTTCGATGAAAATGAAAGCCCGGGAGCGGTTGGCCGCTTCGCCGGGCTTTGGCGTTTGCTGTGAAGCCGTTCAGGCGACGGCGGCGTGCATCACCGAGAGGGTTACGCGGTCGGGGCCGATATCCTCGTCCATGTCCTCGAAATGCATGAGCTCGGCAAGGCGGTTGCGCGCACGGTTGACGCGGCTCTTGATGGTGCCGACGGCGCAGCCACAGATCTCGGCGGCCTGCTCGTAGGAGAAGCCCGAAGCCCCGACCAGCAGCAGCGCCTCGCGCTGATCGTGCGGCAGACGCGCGAGCGCCTTCTGTAGATCCTCGAAGTCGAGGTGGGGCAACTGATCCGGCTGAACGGAGAGGGCGGCTGCGTATTTGCCATCTGCGTCCTCGACCTCTCGCCGGCGTTTACGGTATTCCGAGTGGAAGAGATTGCGCAGGATGGTGAAGAGCCATGCCTGCATGTTGGTGCCAGGCTGAAATCGCTCGATGTTGGCAATGGCCCGCATCAGCGTCTCCTGAACGAGATCGTCCGCACGATCCACGTTGTTCGTCAGAGAAATAGCGAATGCGCGCAGGTTCGGCGTCGCCTTGAGCATGGAATCGCGAAGATCGGTATCAATGCTCATGATTGCTGCTTCTCCGGCTTCCGCTCATCCAACCGATTGATGATTTCGATGAACCGATCCGGAACCGGCTGCTCGCCGAGCGCCAAGGCCTCATAAAACTGGCGCAGGCGCTGACCGAGTTGGGTCTGGACGGAGCGGCTGAGCGCCGGTGAAGAAGATTTGCTGAGGCCCGGAACAGGCTCTGGATCGAACTGGGGCATGGGCTTGGAAATCTTTTTTTGCATTGGATCCTGATCCGTCTGAAGCGGCGACCTCCCGCAGGGTCGCGCTCGCGGCGGCACCCAATCGCCGTGGGAGTAACGCCAAGCCAATTCGATCGTTCCGCTACGGAAGGGATTCCTTTCTGTGTATTCCCGCGGCGCTTCTGGAACCAAAACCTAACGGTCAAGTTTTTCCGTAACAGCTCAGTTTCGGCTGGAGCGTTTGGCTTTTTGCGTGGTCATCTGCGGAAAGAGGCTTTCCTCCGCCGGAACCAATTTCGGAGGCAACACCATGGCTCTAAGCACTATTCTGCTTATTCTCATCATTCTTCTGCTGATCGGCGCCGTGCCTGCTTGGCCCTATAGCCGTGGCTGGGGCTACGGCCCGAGTGGGCTTCTCGGCGTGCTCCTGTTGATCCTGATCGTTCTGCTGCTGATGGGACGAATCTGACGGGCAGAAACACGAAATCAAAAGGCGGCCATGAGGGCCGCCTTTTTCATGGCTGCATGCTTATGGTCAAGCTTGTGCGGAGCCGCACATCGTCGAGATCGATTGCGCTCTACCTTCATTGCCAGTCGACGGCACTCAGCGAGCAGGTATAGGCCCCTTACGATGCCGCTTTGTCCTGAATGCCCAGACTATTCTTCCCAACGTGTGTGCTGGGTAAAGAACCCCGTCATCTGCTATCCCTCCAGCGGATGACGGGGCCTTCATTCGAGCAGCGGCTTCAGCCTACGCATTATGAAGACGCAGAATGCACTCGCCATGTGCGACAGCAGGATTCAGCACTGATCCCGGATACGGTACTGACTTGAAGGAAGAGGCGGTGCCGTTGTGTTACCGCCCCTTGCGGCCACCCTTGTATTTCGGCTTCTGTCCCGCGAACCCCTGCGTCGAACGGCCTGTCGGACGTTCGCGATAGTTCAGCGGAATCTCGCGGTCCGTGCCGGGCCCCATTTCGTCGAGGCCGGGCTTGCGGATGCGTGTGCCTTCGTCCGAGCGGCCCTTGCCGAGGGGGCCATAAGCTTCGGAATCCTCATCACCCTCGCTCGCGCCCTCCGCTGAAGCGGGAAGGCCCTTCGGGGGCAGGTTGGCGTTGCGCCCGTATTTGCGCGATCCGCCGTATTTGCCTGCTTCCTTCTCCACATCGGCCTGACGGGCCATCGGATCGTCGCTGATGGCAAGCTCGGTTGCCTGAAGGCGCTTGAGCTCGTCGCGCAGGCGCGCGGCCTCTTCGAATTCGAGGTTCGCGGCGGCTTCGCGCATGCGCTTTTCCATATCCGCAATGACCGCTTTGAGGTTGTGGCCGACGGTCTTGTCGGCGAGGCCCGTATCGACGGAAACGTGATCGCGCTCGTAGACGCTCTCCAGAATATCCGCGATGTTCTTCTTCACGCTTTGCGGCGTGATGCCATGCTCGGCGTTGTAGGCAAGTTGCTTCTCGCGGCGGCGGTTCGTCTCCGCGATGGCGCGCTCCATGGAGCCGGTGATCTTGTCGGCGTAGAGGATCGCCTTGCCTTCCACGTTACGCGCCGCGCGGCCGATGGTCTGCACGAGCGACGTCTCGGAGCGCAGGAAGCCTTCCTTGTCCGCATCGAGAATGGCGACGAGCGCGCATTCCGGAATGTCGAGACCTTCGCGCAGCAGATTGATGCCGATCAGCACGTCGAAGGCGCCGAGGCGCAGATCGCGGATGATCTCGATGCGTTCCAGCGTGTCGATGTCCGAGTGCATGTAGCGCACGCGGATGCCGTTCTCGTGCATGTATTCAGTAAGGTCTTCGGCCATGCGTTTCGTGAGCGTGGTCACGAGCGTGCGATAGCCTTGCGCGGATAGCTCCTTTACCTCGTGCACGAGATCGTCGACCTGCGAGCGCGCCGGACGGATCTCGACGATCGGGTCTACAAGACCCGTAGGGCGAATGACCTGCTCCACGAACACGCCGCCGGTCTGCTCCATCTCCCACTTGGCGGGCGTCGCCGATACATGGATCGATTGCGGGCGCATGGCGTCCCATTCCTCGAAACGCAGCGGACGGTTGTCGAGGCATGAGGGTAGACGGAAACCATATTCCGCGAGCGTCGCCTTTCGGCGGAAGTCGCCGCGATACATGCCGCCGATTTGCGGTACGGTCACGTGGCTCTCGTCGGTAAAGACGAGGGCGTTGTCAGGCAGATATTCGAACAGGGTTGGTGGGGGCTCGCCGGGTTTGCGGCCGGTCAGATAGCGTGAATAGTTCTCGATGCCGTTGCAGACGCCGGTCGCTTCGATCATCTCGAGGTCGAACTGCGTACGTTGCTCCAGCCGCTGCGCTTCGAGCAGGCGTCCCATGCGGGCGAGTTCCTGCAAACGGTGCTGCAACTCGTCCTGAATGCCCTTCACGGCCTGCTGCAACGTGGGGCGCGGCGTCACATAGTGCGAGTTCGCGTAGACCTTCACGAATTGCAGGTCGTTGGTCTTCTTGCCGGTGAGCGGATCGAACTCGACGATACTCTCGATCTCGTCGCCGAAGAGACCGATGCGCCAGGCGCGATCCTCCAAGTGGGCCGGGAACAGTTCGATCACATCGCCGCGCACGCGGAACGTGCCGCGGGCGAAATCGCTCTGGATGCGCTTGTACTGCAACGCCACCAGATCCGCGATGAGTTGGCGTTGCTCGATCCTCTCGCCGACCTTCACGGAGAAGGTCATGGCCGTATAGGTTTCGACCGAACCGATACCGTAGATGCACGACACGGAGGCGACGATGATCACGTCGTCGCGCTCCAGCAGTGCACGGGTCGCCGAGTGGCGCATGCGGTCGATCTGCTCGTTGATGGAGCTTTCCTTCTCGATGAAGGTGTCCGAGCGCGGCACGTAGGCTTCGGGCTGGTAATAGTCGTAATACGAGACGAAGTATTCCACCGCGTTGTCGGGGAAGAACGACTTGAACTCGCCGTAGAGCTGCGCGGCAAGCGTCTTGTTCGGCGCGAGGATGAGGGCGGGGCGCTGCGTTTCCTCGATCACCTTGGCCATGGTGAAGGTCTTGCCCGAACCCGTGACGCCGAGCAGCACTTGGTCGCGCTCCTGCCGGCGCACGCCATCCACGAGTTCGCGGATCGCATTGGGCTGGTCCCCGGAAGGCGTGAAATCGGATTTGATCTTGAATGGAATCCCGCCTTCCGACTTCTCGGGACGGGGCGGGCGGTGCGGCACCCAGGCCTTGCCGTTCTTAAAGCGCGGGTCGCCTTCCGTGAGCAGCTTCGAGAGCGCATCGACCGTGGCCGAGAAGCCGGATTCCGTTGTCAGGTCACCCAATTCGTTCGCCACATCAGGCCCGTCGTCGGGTCCCTTCAGGCCAAGTTTCTTGGCCAGCGCCGGATCGACATCCGTGATGTCGCCGTGGATGAAGGTTTCCTGCGCGCGCTCGGCAAAGCCCTCGGCGGCTTCCCGCTCCCGGTTGACCGCCGGATTGAGAAGCTCGGCCAGATGAGGGGCGAGCGGCTTCAGCTCAGGCTTAGAGGCTTTCCCGGTGGAGAGCTTGGGCTTTTTGGGTGATTTGGCCATAGAACGAATATGGTACAAAAGTGCGAGGATTAAAAGAGCGAGGCTCTTCCGATGGCTGGCTCGCCGGTATCCTTTCGACGGGCCTTGCTCTTAACGCATCAGTCGCCGGATATTTCGGTTGCCTCGCCGGTTTTCCGCTCATGCCAGCCCTTAATCATATCACCCTGCGTGTTTTTCCTTCTTTCGGGTGCCTCCCCGCACAGCTTTTACCAGCGGCACGGCAATGTAGTGAGTGAGCGGGATCAGAACGGCTCCGAGCGCGAGGCCAAAGAGGCCTGAGCCTATGGCCGTCACCAACCACTCCACTGCCCCACTCAAAACCGGCGCCGCATGGGCGGCTGCGGCTGCGATGTCATGGATTGCGTGGCCGAGTCCTGCGAAGCCGTAACCCTCAAGTCCATGAATGATGATGCCACCGCCGACCCAGACCATCGCGGCGGTGCCGACGATGCCGAGTAGGCGCAGCAGTGCCGGCATCGCGCGCACGAGGCCTCGTCCGAAGCCGCGCGTAAGCGGCGCGAGAACCTTGTCTGTGGTCAGGGGTGCGCTTTGCGCATTCCGGCGAACGAGGCTGGAAAGCGGGCGTTCATTGGCAGCCAGCGCCACGCCTGCATCGTCCGCTTTCACGATCAGCGCGACGCCGCCATAGACGAGCGCCGTGATGCCGACGCCCACGGCTGCGAGCACGAAGGCCTGCATATAGGTCGATGACTCGGACACCGTGCCGAGCGTGATCGCCATGATTTCAGCCGACAGGATGAAGTCGGTCTTGATCGCGCTCGTGACCTTTTCATCCTCGAGGTTTTGCGCGCTCTGCACCGCTTGGCTCAACTGCGTTTCGTGCTCATGCGCGCCGTGAGGAAAGAGGGCCTCAAACACCTTTTCGGAACCTTCGTAGCAAAGATAGGCGCCGCCGATCATGAGCAACGGCGTGATCGCCCAGGGGGCGAAAAAGCTCAAGAGCAAAGCTGCCGGCAGAAGATAGATCAGCTTATTCTTGAGCGATCCCAAAGCGATCTTGCCGACGATCGGCAGCTCGCGAGAGGCCGCGAAACCCACGACATAGCGCGGCGTGACGGCGGCATCGTCGATCACCACGCCCGCAGCCTTCGCGCCCGCTTTCGCTGCCTGCGCTCCTACATCGTCGAGGGACGCAGCGGCTACCTTGGCCAAACCTGCGATATCGTCCAAAAGAGCGATCAGGCCGATGCTCATGCGGTCTCCTGTTTAAGAGGCGCTCCCGAAATGGAACAGGATGGGGCAAGAGCCAAGCTGTTCCTCACAGGTGCAACAACGCCTGAGGCGCCGTTTCGGTGCAAGGGCCTATGAATGCATCAGGCCTTCGCCGCTTTCAACGAGAAGGACAACGGGACCGGCACCGATCCGTCGGGAAGCCGGAACAGGCCCTGGCCTGCCGGCACCATCATGGGAAAGAGCTTGTAGGGCAGGACTTCGTGCTCGTGCAGGAATTCGAGGCGCAGGCCCGCATCGATCAGTCCGCCGATCACATCCGAGAGCGGGTGAAGCCAGTTGTAGTCCTTGACCGCTTCCTTGTGAGCATCGCCCGTATAAGATTGCGATGCTTCGAAGGCATCCGGCTTGTCCATGGGCGTGCGCCAGCCATAGGTCGGCTCCAGGCGGCCATCGCGCTGCTCGAGAACCTGTGCAGATGGGTGTGAGTCGAGGAAATAGAAAGTGCCGCCTGGCGCCAGCATATCCGCGACGACCTTTGCCCAGCGTTTCACGTCGGGAAGCCAGCAAATCGTGCCCCAGGTCGAAAAGACCATGTCGAAATGGCCGTCGATGACTTGTCGCGCATCATAGACATCGGCCTCCACGAAGGTGGCGGGGAGGCTGGCCTTTTGCGCGAGTTCGCGTGCACCCTCGACAGCGACACGTGAAAAATCCAGGCCGGTGACGATGGCGCCGCGGCGCGCGAGGGAGAGCGTGTCCAGGCCGAAATGGCATTGCAGGTGTAAAAGCCGCTTGCCCTTCACATCGCCGATTTCGGATGCCTCGATGGAATAGAGCTTGTCTTCTCCAGCGAGGAAGCCGTCGACATTGTAAAAACCCGTAGCATCGCGAATATGCATCGCCGCCCGGTTGTTCCAGTTCGATAGGTTGGCTTGCTGCCAGGGTGCCGCCATCAGGTCTCTCCAGGGTAACTTTGTTTCCTGATCTCCTTGCTTAAGGCAATCGCGACGGCGTGTAAAATCGACCCATGAGGAAATGGCCGCCGCGAAGCAGAGGGCTTCGGCGGAAGCTGTCGAGGATGAGATTGGATGCGGGTTGTCGGAAATGCGCGGAAGCGCCCGAAGGTTCAGGCGGTAAAGACCGTTGGCCCCTTCAAGTAGAGTTCGACGCGATCAAGCTCGACCTTGGTGTCGGGCGCCTCGTCCTGACGAGCCGGGAGAACAGAGGGGCGATGTTCAGGCGCAGCGAGGCCGCGCGCCTCTTTATTGAGACCATCGTGGGAGGGATGCAGCATCTTGTTCTGCATATCCTCTTCTCGGCTATCTTCCGGACTGCGCGCACACATGGCGTCCTCCTTCAGTAGACATAGGGAGTGTTTGCCCATTCCATGTCGCAAATAGGGCACCGTTGCCGCATTTGGGGTGTCCGAAGGCACCTTTGGACAGGGTGCGATATGACGATCACGTGATGTTCGGGGAAGCGAACCTGACAGGCCGCATCAGGTGCAGCTGCGCCCCATGGTGTTGAGGCCTTCGTCCAGAAGGTCGGCGAGGTTCGGGATGCCGATGAGCCAATCTGCCGTGGAGAGAGAGCTTGCCTCTTCGCGCTCGCGGGCAAGGCGCACGGCGTCGCCCCACTCTTCCGGTTCCATGTCGCCGCGGCCGATATAAACGAGAGCGATCAGATCGGCCCGCTCATCATCGTTGAGGCCTGCGATCACGTCCCTCAACTCATCTTCGGTAGCGTCGTCCGGTGAGGCGGTAAGAGCATCGACAGCGCCATCGTCGGTCGGGTTGGAGCCCGAGGCCGGATCGGTCTGCCCTTCTTTCACGTCAATGGCTCTAACTCTGAGAATGAGTTCGCAGACCTTGTCGAGCGCGATATCCATTGAAATCCTCTTGAGACGATCTTTGCTGAATTCTGTGACGGGAAAACCCCTGAGACGGCTTTCGGTTCGGCGATGGCCAAGCTTTCCTTGCCGGCTTGCTATTGAAGGCAAGGTATAAAGGGATGAAATCACACGCCCTTCGGGCGGGCCGTCTTGTCACGACGGATCGGATAATATTTCATGGTTGCGGAATGACGCTCCAAGGAGAGAGCTGTGAGTTGCAGAGCAAATAGCCTGAAGGCGCTTCTTGCCCTGATGATACTCGCCGTCGGATTGGCAGGCCCTGCGCTGGCACAGTCTGGGCGCCTGGCTCCGTCGCAACCGGGTACGGATGTCTATATCCTGTCCTTCGGCTTATGGGGGCCTCAGAGCGTATTCGAGAGCGAGGCCAAGGGCGCGGCCCGCGTGCTCGGCACAAGCTTAAAAACGAAGAACCGCACCATCGTCGGTTACAACACCAAGCGAAGCGTGGGCGCTACGCCGCAGATCATCCGCAAGGCGGTGCAATCCGTCAGTCAGGTGATCGATCCCGATGACGTGCTGGTATTCTTCCTGACATCGCATGGCAGCACCGATGGCGCGGCCATCGTCGCCAAGGACGATCACATGGTGATCACGCCTGACAACGTGCAGCGCCTTCTGCAGGAGAGCGGGGCGCGTTATCGCGTCGTGATCGTCTCTGCCTGCTATTCCGGTGTTTTCGCGAAGCTCGCCGATGAGCGTACGCTCGTCATCACGGCGGCGTCCGCCGACAGATCATCGTTCGGTTGCCGCGATGGCGCGACCTGGACCTATTTCGGCGATGCGTTCTTCAATAAGGCCATGCGTAGAGAAAGCCGCCTGGATGTGGCCTTTCAGAAGGCCCGGGCGCTTGTCACGCAACGTGAGCAGCGTGAAGGCTTCGATGCATCCAATCCGCAAATCGCAGGCGGTTCGGAGGTTCTGGCGCGTCTCAGTGGACGCTGAGCGGCTTTTGCCTGTGGCCTTCGATCACTTGACATGCAGTTTAAGGAGAATAGGGCAGGGGCGCATTTCCTCAGCCTCATGAACCCACATGAACCCGCATACCGCGCCAATCCTTCTGCTGATCGCCTCGAACGTCTTCATGACCTTCGCTTGGTACGGCCACCTGAAATTCAAGACTTCGCCGCTCTGGCTGGCCGTCATGGCGTCCTGGGGCATCGCCTTCGTCGAGTACTGGTTCGCGGTTCCGGCCAACCGCATCGGCTCTGCCGTCTATTCGGCGGCCGAGCTGAAAACCATGCAGGAGGTCATCACATTGGTGGTCTTCGCAGGCTTCTCGGTTCTCTACCTGAAAGAGCCCCTGGGCTGGAACCACCTGATCGGCTTCGTGCTGATCGCGTCGGGGGCCGCCTTCATCTTTCAGGGGCGCTGAACCGCGAAGATGGCGTTTCTCGTCTACGCCCTCGCAGCCTTGGCCGAGATTGCGGGATGCTTCTCGTTCTGGGCGTGGCTGCGCCTGGGCAAGTCGCCCCTATGGCTTGTGCCGGGGGTAGGGTCTCTGGTTCTCTTCGCGTATCTGCTGACCCTAGTCCCGAGCGATGCCGCCGGGCGCGCCTATGCGGCCTATGGCGGCATCTACATCATCGCCTCAATCCTGTGGCTCTGGATCGTCGAGGGCGCACGACCCGATAGATGGGATGTGGCCGGCGGCGCGATCTGCCTTGCGGGCGCGGCCGTCATTCTCTTCGGGCCGCGCGCCTGAGGCAGCTTATGTCGCAGGCTTCATGCGCAGAATGCGGCCTCGCGGAGAATCCGTGACAATATAGACCAAGCCATCGGGGCCCTGCCGCACATCGCGAATGCGCTCGCCGAGGTTTTGCAGCATGCGCTCCTCGCCGGTCACCTTGTTGCCGTTGGTTTCCAGACGGGAGACGAGCCTTCCCGCAAGCGCGCCGACGAGGATGCTGCCGCGCCACGCGGGGAACTTGTCGCCTGTATAAAAGGCCATGCCGGAGGGCGCGATGGATGGATCCCAGTAATAGACCGGCTGCTCCATTCCGGGTTTCTTTGTGCCTTCGCCGATCTTCATGCCTGAATAATGCACGCCATAGGAAATCACGGGCCAGCCGTAGTTCTTGCCCTTCTGCGGAATGTTGACCTCGTCGCCCCCGCGCGCACCGTGCTCGACGACCCAAAGTTCGCCAGTGGCCGGATTAAGGGCTGCCGATTGCACATTGCGATGGCCGGACGACCAGATCTCCGGGCGCGCATCCTCGCGGTTGAGGAAGGGATTGTCGGATGCCGCCCCGCCGCTGGGCTTGATGCGGACGATCTTGCCGAGATGGTTGTTGAGGCTTTGAGCCTGATCGCGCAAGTCGTTGCGCTCGCCGAGCGTCACGAACAGATTGCCATCACGGGCAAAGACCAGGCGCGATCCGAAATGGTGAGTGCCCGCATAGGACGGGTCTTGGCGGAAGATCACCTCGGTGCCTTCTAGTGCTGTTCCGTCCTCGCTGAGACGTCCGCGCGCCACGCTCGTGCCGTTGCGGCCCTCGCCGCGATCTTCGGCGAAGCTCAAGTAAACGAGGCGGCTCTGCGCGAAGCCGGGATCAAGCGCCACATCGAGAAGTCCGCCCTGGCCGCGGGCCGAGATGCGGGGAAGCCCCTTGATCGGCTCGGAGAGCTTGCCATCCGCGTCCACGATGCGCAGGCGTCCCGGCCGTTCGGTCACCAGCATGCGGTTGTCGGGAAGGAAGGCGAGGCTCCAGGGATTTTGAAGATTGCGGGCGACCGTTTCGACGATCACTTCGACCTTGTCGGTGCGAAGGCGCTGCGTGTCCTGAGCCAAGGCAGCCGATGCGGCAAGAGATAAGGCGCAGGCGAGGACAAGGCGAAGTTTGGACATGAACGCTCTCCGTCAATCTTGAGGTCGAAGAGCTAACCTCCCGGCGCGGGGCGTCAACCTCGCGGCCATTCACTCACCTGTTACCGGATGGAATAGAGGTGGATAGGGTGCGTATCGCGGGCCGACAGGGTCTGGGTAGTGGCCAGGACGGAGAGGGTGGCAAACCCCATCAGCATGATCAGGGCCAGCGAGCAGCGGGTCTGCTGACGCAGATCCAGGCGATGGGCGCGGGATGAGACGCGGTTTCCGGGACGCAGGGTTTTCATGGCTTTTCCCCATGAGAGACAAGGTGGATTTGGAGAAAAAACCCGTTCATTACAGGAAAGTTCCGCCCTCTATCGAGGTCATACTTTTGGAGATCTTACCAAGTACATTCATTAACCTTTTGTTAACCAATATTAACGAACTGAGCTTTAATATCGGAAAGTAGAAGCTGCAACGAAAATGGCCGGGACAAAGCCCGGCCATCCAGCGAAACGAGCCTTAGTTAGCGCTTATTCCGCGCCGATATTGGCCGCCTTGATGATCTCCGCCCAGGTCTGGATTTCCTTGTCCAGATAAGGTTTGAAAGTCTCGGGATCGCGCACGTTCAAAGTAAAGCCAAGCTTCGTGATGCGTTCCTTCACGTCGGGCTTGTTAAGGATCGTGATGATCGTGCTCGAGAGCTTGTCGAGGATGGGCTTGGGCGTGTTCACGGGCGCGAAGAAGGCGGCCCAGGATTCCGCATCCGCATCGGTGATGCCCTGTTCGCGCAAGGTGGGCACGTCGGGCGCCAGCGGATTGCGCTGCGGGCTCGCCAAACCGATGGCCCGCATCTGGCCTGCCTGGAACTGAGAGAGCACGCTCGGCAGGGTGGAGTTCGATACGTCGATGCGGCCTGCCATGAGCTCCGTCACCAAGGGAGCCGCCCCCCGGAAAGGCACATGGGTCATCTTGATGCCTGCCCGCGTCATGAAGAGCTCGGTCGCCAGATGCGAACCGGAGCCGACGCCGGTGGAGCCGTAGTTCAGCTTGCCGGGATCCTTCTTGGCGAGCTCGATCAGCTCGGGAATGGTCTTTACGGGCAGGTCGTTCTTGACCACGAAAACGTGCTCGAAGGCGCCTGCGCCGGCAAGCGGAGCGAAGTCCTTCACCGCGTCGTAGCCAGGATCCTTCAGCAGGAACATGTTGTTCCCGTGGGTCTGGTTGTTGCCGAAGACGATGGTGTAGCCGTCCGGGGTGGCCCGGGCGACGGCCCGCGTGCCGACGGCGCCGGATGCTCCCGCCATGTTCTCGACGATCACGCTCTGCCCGAGATCCTTACCCATCTCCTCCGCGACGATGCGGGCGATCACGTCAGTCGGGCCGCCGGCCGGGTAGGGGACCACCATCTTGATCACGTGGCTGGGATAGGTCTCAGCAACGGCAGCCTGGGAGAGGAGGGCTGCTCCTGCGAGCAGGCCGAAGGCCATGCGGCGGGTGAGAGTGAAGGTCATGAAAAAGCGTCTCCTGAAAATCCCGCTTGAGCAGGGCTGTTTTGCTTGCTTGGACAGCTTGAGCGGATTAGGGTCCGCCCCCGTCACATTTCCTTCCTAACGCCCCGACCGGAGGTTTCCCATGGGCTTTTTGTCTGATGCCCTTTCGCGCGTTAAGCCGTCTGCCACGATCGTCATTACGCAGAAAGCGCGCGATCTGAAAGCCCAGGGGCGAGACGTCATTAGCCTTTCCGTCGGCGAGCCGGATTTCGATACGCCCGACAACATCAAGGAAGCGGCCATCGCGGCCATCCGCCGCGGCGAAACCAAGTACACGCCTGTTTCCGGCATCGTGCCGCTGCGCGAGGCCATTTCCCGCAAGTTCAAGCGCGAGAACGGCTTGGACTACAAGCCCTCGCAGATCATCGTCTCCACCGGCGGCAAGCATGTGATCTACAACGCGCTGCTCGCCACCTTGAACCCTGGCGATGAGGTCATCATCCCGGCGCCTTACTGGGTGTCGTATCCCGAGATGGTCGTGATCTGCGGCGGCAAGCCGGTGTTCGTCGACTGCACGATGGAGCACAACTTCAAGCTCCAGGCGAGCGATCTCGAACGCTCCATCACACCCAAGACCAAGTGGATCATCCTCAACTCGCCGTCGAACCCGACGGGCGCGGCCTATTCGCGCGCCGAGATGAAGGCGATCACCGACGTGCTGATGCGTCATCCGCATGTGTGGGTGCTCACCGACGATATGTACGAGCACCTGACCTACGGCGATTTCGAGTTCGTGACGCCCGCTCAGGTCGAGCCGAACCTTTATGAGCGCACGCTCACCATGAACGGCGTGTCCAAGTCCTATGCCATGACCGGCTGGCGTATCGGTTATGCCGGCGGCCCCGAGCATTTGATCAAGGCGATGGACTTCGTGCAGGGTCAGCAGACCTCCGGCACGAGCGCGATTTCCCAGTGGGCCGCCGTCGAGGCTCTCGACGGTCCGCAGGATCACCTGCCGCGCTTTAAGAAGGCTTTCGAAGAGCGCCGTGATCTCGTGGTCTCGATGCTCAACCAGGCGAAGTACCTGAAATGCCCGATGCCGGAAGGCGCGTTCTACGTCTACCCGTCCTGCGCCGAGGCCATCGGCAAGACTGCGCCGTCGGGCAAGGTCATCGAGACGGATGAGGACTTCGTTGCCGAGCTCCTGGAAGCTGAGGGCGTCGCCGCAGTGCACGGCTCGTCCTTCGGTCTCGGCCCGAACTTCCGCATCTCCTACGCCACGTCGAATGCGTTGCTGGAAGATGCCTGCAACCGCATCCAGCGCTTCTGCGGATCGCTTCGCTGATGAGTGACCTGCCTCGGATATTCCATCCGGATCCCGAGGCAGAGCCCTATCGGGCTGATCAGCAATCCGCCTACCGGGTGAAGTCGGACTTCCGCGTCGACTTCACCAACGGCGGATATGTGGAAGCGAAAGACTTCATTCTCGACATCGAAGGCGACAGCGTATCGCCCTCGCGCTTGGCCGAGATGATCGTCTCCTCCATGAACCTGCTCCGGGCCGGACCGGTGACGATCTTCGCCATGCAGATCGTGCGCCGCGGCGAGCACCAGGACTCGGCTCCAGCCCATCTGCAGGGCGCCTGAGAAACAGCGGCCAAGCGAGAGCTTGGCCGTTTTCGCTTGCGCAAAAAGCCCCTTGCCAACTTCTCCCGACAGGCAGAGCATCTCCCTACGCGACCGCAAGAGCCGCGCTGAGAGGGGCAGGGAGGAGACTACCATGGCACCCACCGGCAGAGGATCTGTGGGCCCGCGATGCATTGCCATCGTTGGCCCATTCCAGAGCGGCAAGACCACTCTCCTTGAAGCGATCCTGGAGCGCACAGGCGCGATCTCGCGCGCGGGCCGCGTGGCCAATGGCGACAGCGTCGGCGATGCGAGCGCCGAGGCGCGCGCCCACGGCATGAGCATCGAGCCCAATGTGGCTACCGTCGAGTTCCTCGGCGAGACGATGACCTTCATCGATTGCCCCGGCTCCACGGAATTCCTGCACGAGATGCGCAACATTACACCGGTCTGCGACGCGGCGATCGTGGTGTGCGAGTCGGATGAGCGCAAGATCCCGGCGCTGGAGGTCATCTTGCGGGAACTGGAAGAGGCGGACATTCCGCGCTTCCTCTTCATCAACAAGATAGACACGGCCACGCAACGGGTGCGCGAAACCTTGAGCCTTTTGCAGCAGGCATCGCGCACGCCGCTGCTGCTGCGCCAGATTCCGCTTTGGAAGGATGGCATCGCGATTGGCTTCATCGACCTCGCATTGGAGCGCGCCTTCATCTATCGCGAACATGCTCCCAGCGAAATCGTCGAGATGCCCGACGGCGAAGGCCTGCGCGAGCGCGAAGCGCGCTTTGCCATGCTCGAAAAGCTCGCCGATTACGATGACGAGTTGATGGAGGAATTGATCTCCGAAATCGAGCCGCCGCGCGACCGCATCTTTGACGATCTCTCGAAAGAGCTGCGAGAGAGGCATGTGGTGCCTGCTCTCATCGGCTCCGCCGAGCGTGGCAACGGCGTCACGCGGCTTCTGAAAGCCCTGCGCCATGAAGCGCCGACGCTCAATGAAACCCGCACCAGGCTTGGCATTCCGGATGAAGGCGCGCCTCTCGCTCATGTGATGAAGACCTTGCATATGGGGCAGGGCGGCAAGCTCTCCTTTGCGCGCGTCATGCGCGGCACGTTCCGTGAAGGCGATACGGTGGTGGGCTCACGGGGTGCGGAAAGCCGGATCGTCTCTTTGGTGACATTGGTGGGCGCAAACACCGCGCGTCGCGGCGAGGCCAATGCGGGCGATGCGGTCGGCTTCGGCCGTCTCGAGGGAATCGGGACAGGCGACAGCTTCGCAGCGGGCAAGACGCGTCCGGACACGATCGTTTCCTTCGCTCCACCGGAGCCTGTCTATGCGGTGGCGCTCAAGGTCAGGGACCGCAAGGACGATGTGCGCCTTTCCAGCGCGCTCGCGAAGATCACCGAGGAGGACCCGTCGCTCGTGGTGGAAACCCGGCCCGAGATGGGCGAGATCCGATTGCTTGGGCAGGGCGAGATGCATCTGCGCGTCACGGTGGAGAAGCTCGCCTCGCGCTTCCAGGTTGGCGTCGACATCTCGAAGCCGCGCGTAGCCTATTGCGAGACGATCAAGCTGCCCGCTTCGGCGCGGGGGCGGCATCGCAAGCAGACAGGCGGTCATGGCCAGTACGGGGACGTGATGATCGAGATAAAGCCTCTGCCGCGCGGGGAGGGCTTTGCCTTCGAGGATCGCATCACCGGGGGTGTCGTGCCGCGCCAGTATATCCCTTCCGTGGAAACGGGCGTCCGGGATGCGCTCAAGAATGGCCCTCTGGGCTTCCCCGTGGTCGATCTGGCGGTGAGCCTCACGGATGGGTCCTACCATACGGTGGATTCCTCCGATGCGGCCTTCCAGGCCGCAGCGAAGCTCGCTTTGGCGGAGGCGTTGCCGAAGGCAAAGCCCGTGCTGCTGGAACCCATCCTCCTGGTCGAGATCGCCATCCCCACAGAAGCCCTGTCCAAGGCGACAGGCCTTGTCACTGCAAGGCGTGGACAGATCCTCGGATATGATGGAAGGCCCGGCTGGACCGGATGGGAGGTGTTGAGCGCCACCATTCCGGAATCGGAGATCGGCGATCTGATCGTTGAGCTGCGGTCGGTCACCGCCGGGGTCGGTACGTTCTCGACCCGGTTCGACCATATGGCCGAGCTGAGCGGAAAATCAGCCGATTTGGTGCTGCACAAGGCCCATTAAGCCATTTGTCGTGGGCGCTTTTCTGCCCTCATGGGGCGCCCATCGACAAAACTCTCCTTCCGCGCCAATCTAAGCCTCACCGGAGACGCCATCTCCTCTGAGACAAACTCGCCTTGAAGCGGGAGGAAAAAAATGAACGCCACCACTCAACCGGCCGCATTTACTGGCCCGGCAGGATCGCCCTCGGACAAACCTTGGCTCAACTCCTATCCGGCGAAAGTGCCTCAAGTTATCGATGAGGCAAGCATCGGCACTCTCAACGACATTTTTCTCCAAGCCATAACTGATTATCCGAATCGGCCTGCTGCCGAGAGTTTCGGCAAGCGCATGACTTATGCGGAGCTTGGCCAAGCGACTGATGCCGTAGCGTCATGGCTGCAGCAGCAGGGCTTGAGGAAAGGCGACCGCGTCGCGATCATGCTGCCGAACGTCATGGCCTATCCGGCGATCCTCTTCGGTGCGCTGATGGCCGGCGGCACGGTGGTGAACATCAATCCACTCTATACGCCCCGTGAGCTGATCTATCAGATGCAGGATTCCGGTGCGCGCTTCCTTTTCGTTCTGGAGAATTTCGGCGCGACGGTGGAAGAGGCTCTGCCCGAAATGAAGCTCGACCGCGTGATTGTCGTAAAGCCCGGCGATCTCCTGGGGCTCAAGGGGAAGATCGTGAATCTCGTTTCGCGGCATGTGAAGAAGGCGGTCAAGCCGTTCAGCCTGCCTCAATCCGTGTCGTTTACGTCGGTGCTCGGCAAGGGCGGCGGAAAGAAGCCGCAACCCGTTCCTGTCACGCGCGATGATATCGCCTTCCTGCAATATACAGGCGGCACGACAGGTGTCTCGAAAGGAGCCATCCTGCTCCACCGCAATGTGGTGGCCAACGTGTTGCAATCCGAAGCCTGGATGCGCCCGTTCTTTGGAGAACGGAATGACCATGTGATGGTGACCGCTCTGCCGCTCTATCACATATTTGCGCTTACGGTCTGTGCGCTGTTCATGACGAAGATCGGCGGCTGCCAGCTTCTCATCGCCAATCCGCGCGACATTCCAGGCTTTGTGAAGATACTCAAGAACAGCAAGGTCACGCTCATGTCGGGCGTGAACACGCTCTACAACGCGCTGGCCCACGCACCTGGCATCCGCGAGGTCGACTTTTCGCAGCTCGTCTTCGCCGTCGCAGGCGGCATGGCCACGCAGGAGACGGTTGCGAAGAAGTGGAAGGAAATCTCAGGCCAGCCTATCGTCGAGGGCTACGGCCTGTCGGAAACCTCGCCCGTGGTCTGCGCCAATCGCCTCGACATCGAGGAGTTCACCGGCACCATCGGCTACCCGCTCCCGTCTACCGATGTCTCGGTGCGCGCGACCGACGGCACCGTTCTGCCTATGGGCGAGCGTGGTGAGCTGTGCGTGAAAGGGCCACAGGTGATGCCGGGCTACTGGCAGCGCCCGGACGAGACGGCGCGCGTCATGACAGAGGACGGGTACTTCCGGACCGGCGACGTCGCCATGATCCTCCCCGACGGGCAGGTGAAGATCGTGGACCGGATGAAGGACATGATCCTCGTCTCCGGCTTTAACGTCTATCCCAACGAAGTCGAGGATGTGATCGTGAAGCATCCGGGCGTCATGGAAGCTGCCGTCATCGGATTGCCGGACGATCAGTCGGGTGAGGCGGTCGTAGCCTATGTGGTGCGCAAGGATCCGGCCCTCACCGCCGATGAGCTGCGTCAGTTTTGCCGCGAGAACCTGACAGGCTATAAGGTGCCCCGCCGCGTGGAGTTCAGGGAGCTTCTGCCGAAGACGAATGTGGGCAAAGTTCTGCGCCGCGTGCTGAAGGAGGAGGTCGTCAGACCTCATGCGCGCAAGGACTGAGAAAGAAAAAAAGCCGGGCCAAAGGCCCGGCATGAAGTGAGGTCCGACAAATAAAAGTCAAAACCTTCCAGAGGGAACGGCCGACACGACATCGCCGGGAGGAAGAAAAAGCGATGCCGCGTTGAAATCAGCCAATGCCCATATCGGCCGCATTCGACTTATTTGCAATGCAACATGCCTCATGAAAGGGCTGCGCTGAATGCATGCCTTTTATCGATCCCTGACATAAAACTGCCACGCTTGCTCCAATGGGATAGGAATCGGAACCTGTCAGGGGCTGGCAAGCCTCGGCAACCAGGGGCGCGCCTGCCGCTAGGCCACGCAAAAAAGCTGAAAGAAGCCGTTTCCTTTTGAGAGAGCGGCCAGCCCTAGTAAGTCCAGCGCTGGGCTTTGGAAATCAGGAAGTCGCGGAAGGCCTGGACGCGGGCAACCGAGCGCATCTCCTCGGCATAGACCAGGTAACTGTCGAGAGACGGCATCTCGACGTCGCGCAGAACCTGGACGAGGTTCGGGTTGCCCACGGCTGCATAATCCGGCAGCACGGCGATGCCGGCCCCGGTTTCCACTGCGAGCTTGAGGGCTGTAATATTGTTCACAATATAGTGATACTGCCGGGGTTCACGGCTTTCCCGTCCCGCCGTCGAGAGCCAATGCACAGACATCAGGTAGGACGGCTGGTCGCCGCCGAACGAGATGATGCGATGCTCGTCGAGATCCCCCAAGCTCTTCGGCTCCCCGAAGCGCTTGATGTAGTCGGTCGAGGCATAGACGTGGAAATGCACCGTGAAGAGCCGGCGCTGGATCAGGTCCGGCTGAGCGGGGCGGCGCAGGCGAATGGCGACATCCGCCTCGCGCATGGCGAGGTCCAGCTCCTCGTTGGAAAGGATCAGCTCGATCCGCACCTCCGGATAGAGATCCATGAACTCGGCGACGCGCTGGGCGAGCCAGATGGAACCAAGGCCCACCGTGGTTGTCACCTTCAGCTCGCCGGAGGGGCGTTCGCTTGTCTCGACAAGGCGCGCCTTGGTCGTTTCCAGGCGCATGCGCATGTCGCGGGCTGCACGGAAGAGCAGGTCGCCTTGCTCTGTCAGGATCAGGCCGCGGGCGTGGCGGTGGAAGAGGGGAGCCTTCAGTTCGCGCTCGAGTGCGCTGATCTGGCGGCTGACGGCGGATTGGCTCAGGCCCAGATCGTCACCGGCACGCGTGAAGCTGCCCGCTTCTGCGACGGTATAGAAAATCCGGATTTTATCCCAATCCACGGCGATCCCCTGCTGCCTCGCATTCTCCTGATGCAAGGCACCTTATCTCTTATGAGCTGAACGCAGGATGCAATAGGAATCCTGCCCAAGGGATAACCAGTTGTTAATAAACCCTATTCAGCAGCCTCTTGAGTAGCCTCCAAAGCTGCCAGATAGCGTTCCGCATCTAGGGCAGCCATGCAGCCCATGCCTGCCGATGTCACGGCTTGGCGGTAGATGTCGTCCGTCACATCGCCGGCGGCAAAGACGCCGGGAATGTTGGTGCTGGTGGAGCCCGGCTGCACCTGAAGGTATCCGCCCTGTTTCATGTCGAGCTGGCCGACGAACAGTTCCGTGGAGGGCTTGTGGCCGATGGCGATGAACACGCCGTCGGTCTTGAAGTCCGAGACCTCGCCGGTGACGAGGTTCTTGAGCTTCACATGAGTGACGGAGGAGGGATTTTCCGTGCCGCAGATCTCTTCCACGGCATTGTTCCATAGCACCTCGATCTTAGGGTGCTTGAACAGGCGGTCCTGAAGGATGCGCTCGGCGCGAAGCGAGTCGCGGCGGTGAACCAGGGTGACCTTGGAGGCGAGGTTGGCGAGATACAGCGCTTCCTCGACGGCGGTATTGCCGCCGCCCACCACCACGACCTCCTTGTTGCGATAGAAGAAGCCGTCGCAGGTGGCGCAGGCGGAGACGCCGAAGCCCTGGAACAGACCCTCTGACGGCAGGCCCAGCCACTTGGCCTGAGCGCCGGTCGCGACGATCAGGGCATCGCAGGTGTAAACGTCGCCGGAATCGCATTCCAGGCGGAAGGGGCGCTGCTTCAGGTCCACCTTGGTGACATGGTCCGAAATCATCTTGGTGCCCACATGCTCAGCCTGGAGGCGCATCTGCTCCATCAGCCAAGGGCCCTGGATGACCTCGGCAAAGCCCGGGTAGTTCTCCACATCGGTGGTGATCATCAGCTGACCGCCGGGCTGGAATCCCGAAATCATGACGGGCTCGAGCAGGGCGCGCGCCGCATAGATTGCCGCCGTATAGCCTGCAGGGCCCGAGCCGATGATGATGAGCTTGGCGTGAGAATGGGCCATCAGGAAATCTCCAAAGAAAATGCCAGGTCCGGCAGGCCGAGCGAACGGCGGTGAAGGCTGAAGCCCCGGACAATGGCAGCAGCAATCTTGAGAGTGGAATTTAAGGGTTCGTAGGCCTGTCCTACAAGACGGCCTTCGAACGGATGCACAATTCCATGGGCCTTCAGGCCTGCCATGTAAACATCAAGCTTGGGATGCCCGCCGGTGGGTTCGAAGACCAGGATGGGCCGCCCGGTCACGGCGGCCTCGCCGATCATGTTGAAGGAATCGGCCGTGGCAACGATGAAATCCGCAAGGGCAAGCATGGATACATACGGGTTTTCGCCCGTGCCGTCCCAGAAGAAGGCACTGTGCCGGGCGGACAAGTCGGCCAAGGCATCCCGCAGGGGCTGAGGCGTCCGACGGGAGGCGGTGATCATCAAACCCGCTCCCGATTCCGCAAGCGCCGTCAGGCTTGCGACGAAGCGTGCGATGTCGCGATCCATGAACCGGTGATGACGGCTGTCGCCTCCGACCAGCACCGCGACCCGGGGGTGAGGCAGGGAGGAAAGGCGGGAATCGGAATGAGCGCGTGCCGTTTCGATTTTCCTGATCGAAACCCGATGGGGCGGCGTCAATGTGGTCAGAACGTTCGGGCCACGCAGGCGATCATAGTCCGGCGACCAGATGAAATCGGCCGTCTGCGGGCCTGTGCGCGGGTCCTTGAGGAACACCGTATAGGCTCGTCCGCCCGAGGCGCGCTTGACGAAGCGCAGATAAGGCACGGCCCTGCGCCCGGAGGCGATAAGCAGGTCCGGAAAGGGCGGGGCGATGGGGCTTCTCGGTGCGCTCGGCTTCTCCCGTGGATCGATGGGGCCCCAGGGCATGGCCCAGGTAAAGGGAGCGCGCGGTCTGACGTGGCGGATTTCCGGCTGAACCCCCAAGGCCTCGGCCACGCTCAGGCACTGCAGCTCGTCTCCGGCCTTGCCATCGCTCAGAACCCAGGTGATAAGGCCAGCAGTATCGCGCAACATTCGATCAATGAGCTTGTGGAGTTCATATGGTTCGTTGCGACTAAATCGCCCGTCCCGCTTGTGCAGCCCCTTTACACGGTCTACTCAGCCAAGACGAGTTATTTGACTAAAGTGCAGCATGACCCGCGCCATGAAGTGGTGGGCATGCGCCTATTGGAGTGATCGTGCGCGGACGCCTCGATTCTATTGACTGGGCCATCCTGAAGGAACTGCAGGCGGATGGCAGTATCACGAATGTGGAGCTGGCCCGCCGTGTCGGCCTGTCGGCCCCTCCGTGCCTGCGCCGGGTGCGCGCCCTCGAGAGCGCCGGCATCATCAAGGCCTATCGCGCCATTCTCGACCCCAAGGGCTTGGGATTCGAGATCGTGTGCTTCGCCATGGTGCAGCTCGACATCCAGGGCAAGAAAGAGCTTCAGGAGTTCGAGCAGCGGGTGAAGGACTGGTCCATGGTCCGCGAATGCTGGACCCTGTCGGGCGACATCGACTTCATCCTGAAATGTGTGGCCCCGAACCTCGCCTCCTTCCAGGGGCTCGTCTCCGAGCTCACGTCCCTCCCGAACGTCCGCAACGTCCGCACCGCGCTCACCCTCGACCTGATCAAGGACGAGCCGCTGGTACCGATCGAGAGTGTGGCCGAAGTGACGGAATGAGGCGGGCTCGTCTCAAAGCCGCCGCCTGAGCCAGCGCACATAATGTTGGGCAAGGGCGACCGCACGGCCGGGCTCGTCCGGCTCGGTGCTTCTGCGGGCCACGTCAAGCACGGCATGTTGCGGATGTCGGGCCAGGATCTCACCCTTCGGGCCGATCGCCAGAGCCTCTCCGTCCATGCCGTCATGTCCGCTGCCTCCGCCGCCCCGGCCGCGCCATGAGCCTCCATCGGTGAAGGCCGTCATGAAGACATCCGTGATCACGAGGACGAAACGGGGGCCGCGCCGGTCGATCCGGTCGGCAAAAGACCTATGCAGCTCATCGAGAGCCGCCTGACCGACCAGATCCGCGAAGGGGCCCAGGCCCTTGGCCTTGAGGGGGCTCACATCGACCGAAAACGAGGAGAAGGCCTGCGGAAAGGTCTGAGCCCGAGCGGGGACGTGCGCCAGCAGGCCCGCACCGGCAGAGCCGGCGCAGGCAAGTTTCAACAGAAAAGAGCGGCGGGATAAGGGAAGCATGATGTGATCTCTCATCATATGCTCCCTCATCGACTTCAGGCCCGGAACTGGACGCCGACGACTTCGTAGGATTTGCCGCCGCCTGGGGTCGAGACCTCCACTGTATCGCCGATAGTCTTGCCCATCAGGGCACGGGCGATGGGGGAGGCGACGGAGACCCGGCCGGAGCGGACATCGGCCTCGGGCTCGCCCACGATCTGGTAGGTCTTCTCTTCCTCGGTGTCCTCGTCCACCAGCTTCACGGTTGCGCCGAACTTGATCCGGTCGCCCGAAAGCTTGGAGATGTCGATGACTTCCGCGCGGGAAATCAGGCTTTCCAGCTCCAGGATGCGGCCCTCATTGAGGGACTGGGCTTCCTTGGCGGCATGGTATTCGGCATTTTCCGACAAGTCGCCGAGCGCGCGGGCTTCCGCAATCGCCTGGATGATCCGGGGGCGTTCAACCTGTTGACGGTGCTTGAGTTCTTCCTCCAGCGCCGCAAAACCCTTGATCGTCAGAGGGACCTTGTCCATCGTTTGTCTCGTCTAAAAAGAGGTACGAGGCCGCTGTTTCCAGCGCCCTCGCATGTCAACGAAAACTTCCCTGAAGCTTCGCAGTTCCAATGTAGAGACCGAATGCCTCAGGCGAAATAGTCCTGAAGCGCTCGAACCTCGAGATCGCCGCCCAGATAGGCCTTGATGCCCTCGGCTGCAGCGATCGCTCCTGCAAGAGTGGTGTAGTAAGGTATCTTATGCAAGAGGGCAGCCTGACGAAGGCTACGAGAATCTGACAAAGCACCCGCACCTTCGGTGGTATTGAAGACCAGCTGGATGTCGCCGTTCTTAATGGCGTCCACCACATGCGGCCTGCCTTCCAGCACTTTGTTGATCCGGACAGCCTTCACGCCGTTCTCCACCAGGAATTTTTGGGTTCCTGCGGTCGCCACGATGTTGAAGCCCAGCTCTTCGAGCATTTTCACGGTCGGCAGGATGCGCTCCTTGTCCGAGTCGCGAACCGAAACGAAGAGGGTGCCGGTCTTCGGAACCTGGCTGCCGGCGCCGAGCTGGCTCTTGGCAAAGGCCACGCCGAAGCCCCGGTCGAGGCCGATGACCTCGCCTGTGGAACGCATTTCCGGGCCAAGCAGCACGTCCACGCCCGGGAAACGAGCGAAGGGGAACACGGCTTCCTTGACGCCGATATGCGGCAGTTCCTTCGGGGTCAGGCCAAACTTGGCGAGAGGCTCGCCGGCCATGATTCGGGCTGCGATCTTGGCGATGGGCTCGCCGATGACCTTGGCCACGAAGGGCACCGTGCGCGAGGCGCGCGGGTTCACTTCGAGCACGTAGATCGTTCCGTCCTTGATGGCGTATTG
This sequence comes from Pseudomonadota bacterium, assembly GCA_023450615.1. Taxonomy (GTDB): domain Bacteria; phylum Pseudomonadota; class Alphaproteobacteria; order Rhizobiales; family Beijerinckiaceae; genus Microvirga. The sequence goes on from JAEXGT010000084.1 coordinate 88,235, forward strand.
CACGTTCATCAGGCCGCCCACGTCGAGGGCAAGAGCCATCGCCTTCGTCTGGCGCTCCAGCTCGGCAATGATCTCGTTCGAGAGCGAGCGGGGCGGGAGCGAGCACGCGGAATCGCCCGAGTGGATGCCGGCCTCCTCAATATGCTCCATGATGCCCGCGATGAAGGTATCCTTGCCGTCGCAGAGGCAGTCCACGTCCACCTCGATGGCGTCCGACAGGTAGCGGTCGAAGAGGAGCGGGTTCTTGCCGAGCACCGTGTTGATCTGACCCGTCTTGTCGTTTGGATAGCGGGCCTTGACGTCGGACGGGATCAGGCTCGGCAGGGTGCCCAGCAGATAATCCTCGAACTGCGCCTCGTCACGGATGATCGCCATGGCGCGTCCGCCGAGAACGTAGGAGGGGCGCACCACGAAGGGCAGGCCGAGATCGGCGGCAATCAGGCGCGCCTGCTCCACCGAATAGGCAATGCCGTTCTTCGGCTGCTTCAGGTGCAGCTTGTCGAGGAGACGCTTGAACCGGTCGCGGTCCTCCGCGAGATCGATGGCGTCCGGCGAGGTGCCGAGGATCGGCACATTCGCTTCCTCGAGCGCGCGGGCGAGTTTCAGCGGCGTCTGGCCGCCAAACTGCACGATCACGCCGTGTAGGGTGCCCTTGGAGCGCTCTGTCTCGATGATCTCCAGCACGTCTTCCTGCGTCAGCGGCTCGAAATAGAGCCGGTCGGAGGTGTCGTAGTCCGTCGAGACCGTCTCCGGGTTGCAGTTGATCATGATGGTCTCGAAGCCTGCGTCCTTGAGCGCGAAGCAGGCATGACAGCAGCAATAATCGAACTCGATGCCCTGGCCGATCCGGTTCGGGCCGCCGCCGAGGATGATGACCTTTTTCGCATCCGACGGATTGGCCTCGTCCGCAGGCTGGCCTGCGAACGGCGTGGTATAAGTCGAATACATGTAGGCGGTGGGCGACGCGAACTCCGCAGCGCAGGTGTCGATGCGCTTGAACACCGGGCGTACGCCGACGGCGCGGCGAGCCTCGCGCACTTCCGCCTCCGTCTTGCCGGTGAGCACCGCAAGGCGTGCATCCGAGAAGCCGAGGGCCTTGATCTGGCGGAATGCGCCCGGCGTCTTCGGCAGGCCGTTCGCCTTTACCTTGGCTTCCATGTCGACGATGTCCTGAAGCTGCTCCAGGAACCAGGGATCGATCTTACAGGACGCATAGACTTCGTCATGGCTGACGCCGAGGCGAAGCGCCTGCGCCACCTTCAGGATGCGGTCCGGGGTCGGCGTGCCGATGGCGGCCTTGATGGCGTTGCGGTCGTCGCCCTTGCCGAGCCCTTCGATTTCGATCTCGTCGAGGCCGGTGAGGCCGGTTTCCAGCGAACGCAGCGCCTTCTGCAGCGACTCAGGGAACGAGCGGCCGATGGCCATGGCCTCGCCCACGGACTTCATGGCCGTGGTCAGCGTCGGCTCGGCGCCGGGGAATTTCTCGAAGGCGAAGCGCGGAATCTTCGTGACCACGTAGTCGATCGTGGGCTCGAACGAGGCAGGGGTCGCGCCGCCGGTGATGTCGTTGGCGATCTCGTCGAGCGTGTAGCCGACCGCGAGTTTCGCCGCGACCTTCGCAATCGGGAAGCCGGTGGCTTTCGATGCGAGGGCCGAGGAGCGCGACACGCGCGGGTTCATCTCGATCACGATCATGCGCCCGTTTTCCGGATTGATCGCGAACTGCACGTTCGAGCCGCCGGTCTCGACACCGATCTCACGCAGCACCGCCAGGGAGGCGTCGCGCATGATCTGGTATTCCTTGTCGGTGAGCGTAAGTGCAGGAGCGACGGTGATCGAGTCGCCGGTATGCACGCCCATCGGATCGAAGTTCTCGATGGAGCAGATGATGATGCAGTTGTCCGCCTTGTCGCGGACGACCTCCATCTCGTACTCCTTCCAGCCGAGCACGCTTTCCTCGATCAGCACCTCGTTTGTGGGCGAGGCATCGAGGCCGCGTTCCACGATGTCGAGGAACTCCTCGCGGTTATAGGCGATGCCGCCGCCGGTGCCGCCCATGGTGAAGGACGGGCGCAGAATCGCGGGCAGGCCTACTTCGGCGAGCGCCAGCAGAGCCTCGCCCATGGCGTGCTCCTGGTAGCGCTTGCGGCGGTCGTTCTCGCCCGCATCCCACTTCAGCTTGTAGGCGGCGATCATGCGCTTCTTGTCGCCGGGGTGGATGTCGAGCGCTTCCATGCGCGCCAGTTCGGCCAGATAGGCGTCGCGGTCGGCCTTCTTCAGGGCCGAGGCGTTGGCGAGGCGCGACTTCGGGGTGTCGAGGCCGATCTTGGTCATGGCCTCGCGGAAGAGCTGACGGTCTTCCGCCTTGTCGATGGCCTCGGCGGTTGCGCCGATCATCTCCACGTTGAACTTCTCGAGCACGCCCATTTTCTTGAGGGACAGGGCGCAGTTCAGCGCCGTCTGGCCGCCCATGGTCGGCAGAATCGCGTCAGGGCGCTCCTTTTCGATGATCTTGGCGACGATCTCAGGGGTGATCGGCTCCACATAGGTGGCGTCCGCGAGATCGGGATCGGTCATGATCGTCGCGGGATTCGAGTTCACCAGGATGACTCGGTAGCCTTCCTCCTTCAGCGCCTTGACGGCCTGCGTGCCCGAATAATCGAACTCACAGGCCTGACCGATGATGATCGGTCCTGCTCCGATGATGAGAATGGAGGAAATGTCTGTCCGCTTCGGCATAGGCCCACCCAGGCGTGTCCAGCCGCGCGGCCGCTCATTGCGGCGCTTTTCGCGCAGCCGGGATGTGTCAGATTGAAGGTTGAGAGAGGCTCTTACACGGTGCTGCCGCAAATTCAAAGGCTTTAGCGCATCGTGCGGAAAAGTGGTCGCGGTTTTCCAGGTTTCGCAATGCCTGCCATGATTTGCCGACAGGTCGGCCATGGGGCATGGTTGTCGCGCAGCGAACAGAATTTCAGGAAAGGCAGAATATGGCTGAGGAGCCGCGTTGGGCCGTGATTACCGGAGCATCGAGCGGAATCGGCGCCGAACTGGCCCGGATTTTCGCCTCGAAAGGATATTCTCTCGTTCTGGTGGCCCGGCGGCATGAGCGGCTGGAGGCCCTGGCGGGGGAAATCCGTGCCGCGCACGAGGTTCAGGCCGAAACGATGGCCCTGGACCTGGAAGACAGGGAGGCACCCCAGGATCTGGCCGAGATGCTCCGCGACCGGGGCATCCGGGTTCATACGCTTGTGAATAATGCCGGTTTCGGCCTGAGGGGAAACTTCGCCACGCTGCCCGTCGAGCGGCAGATGGCCATGATCGACCTCAATGTGCGGGCGCTGACAGCCCTGTCCCGCCTGCTCCTGCCGGGCATGCTGGAGCGGGGGCAGGGCGGAATCCTGAACGTCGCTTCCACGGCCGCCTTCCAAGCGGGGCCTTATATGGCGGTCTATTATGCCACCAAGGCTTACGTGCTCTCCCTGTCGGAGGCTCTGCACGAAGAGGCGAAGCCTCGGGGCGTGACGGTGACGGCGCTTTGCCCGGGCTCGACCGACAGCGAGTTTTCCGCAACCGCCGACGTGGAATATTCCAGAACCCTCAGGCCCACTCTCATGAGCGCCGCGGAGGTGGCGCGGATCGGTGTCGAGGGCTACGAAGCGGGCGAGGCCATCGTGATTCCGGGAAAGGGCAATTGGTTCGGGACCCTGGGGGCCAAGTTCCTTCCACGCAGGATCATCCGCAGGATTGCGGGCCGATTGCAGAGAGGCGAGACGAAGAAGAGCGCCCAGGACGTCGATGAGCCGCCGTCAGCCTCTCTGGTTTGAGGCTGTGGTTGATGAGTGGCAGATTGCCGGTATCATGTTTCAGTAGACTCTGCCCGTTGCCTTGAGGACGAGGCCCCTCCGAGGAGGGGCCTTATTCGGCGCAATCCAGCATTCATGGTATGGCCCCTGATCCATTGAAAAACGGCTCATCTTGAAATGCTGTCTGAACCTACGGTTATTCCGCGCCTTCTGCGCCAGTTCTCGGCCTTCTTCGGCGTAGGGCTGGCTGCGGCCGTGGTGCATTACGGCATGCTCATTCTTCTCGTCGAAGGGGGAGAGCTCCATCCCGTTCCCGCCACGCTCGCGGGTTATGTGGCGGGCGGATTGGTGTCCTACATCCTCAACCGCACTCATACGTACCGGAGCACCCGTCCGCACCGGGAGGCGACCTGGCGTTTCGCGGTGGTGGCCTTCGTCGGGTTCCTGCTGACCTGGTTTCTGATGCATGCCTTCACGGTTTGGCTCGGCGGGCCTTATCTGCCTGCGCAGGTCGTGACCACGGGGGTGGTCATGCTGTGGAGCTTCATGGCGCACAGAATCTGGACTTTTGCATAAGGAAGCGGCACCGCATCCCGCTCCCTGATTGTTCCAGAATTCCACTGCAAGCCTGAATTGCAACTCTGTGGGTCGTCAGGCGCTTTTTGCAATGCAATATGCGACTTCTCCTCCTTCGAACTCCTGAGGCATCCCATGGCCGATGTGTCCGTCGCAGATAAGGCGCCTTCGGCTGCGCGCGCCCCTGATCCTGCCGTTCCGCAATCGCGCTTCGCCGTCGCTCTCATTGAGCTGGCGCTCGCCGTCGGCAGCTTCGGCATCGGCACGGGCGAATTCGCCATCATGGGCCTGCTGCCGAACCTTGCCCAGGAATTCGCCGTCACGACCCCGCAGGCCGGTTATGCCATCAGCGCCTATGCGCTCGGCGTGGTGGTGGGAGCTCCCATCATCGCGGTGCTCGCGGCGAAGCTCCCGCGCCGAACATTGCTGCTGATGCTGATGGCGGTCTTCGCGGTGGGCAACGCCGTGAGTGCCGTTGCGCCGACCTTCGAATCCTTCGTGCTCATGCGGTTTCTCACCGGCCTCCCGCATGGCGCCTATTTCGGCGTGGCGGCTCTGGTGGCCGCATCCCTCGTCGAGCCCAGCAAACGCACGCAGGCTGTCGCCCGTGTGATGTTGGGGCTGACGGTGGCGACGCTGATCGGCACGCCCATCATGACCTTCTTCGGCCAAATCCTGGACTGGCGGATTCTCTTTACCGCCGTCGGCGTCATGGGGGCGTTGACGGTTGCGCTGATCTGGCTTTTCCTGCCGAAGGACAAGGTCGCGGAGGGCGCAAGCCCCATGCGCGAACTCGGCGCATTCAAGCGCAAGCAAGTCTGGTTCACGCTCGCCATCGGCGCAGTCGGCTTCGGCGGCCTGTTTTCCGTGTTCTCCTACATCGCCTCGACGGCGACGCAGGTCGCCGGAATGCCGGAAAGCGCGGTACCGTTGATGATGGCGCTGTTCGGCTCCGGCATGATCGTCGGCAATCTCGTCGGCGCATGGTTCGCAGACAGGAACCTGATCGGCACCATCGCAGGCACCTTGGGCGGCAGCGCCGTGGTGATGATCCTGCTCTGGCTCAATGCCAGCAATCCCTATCTCCTGTCGCTGCTCGTCTTCCTCGTCGGCTGCAGCGTCGCCCTGGGGCCCGCGCTTCAGATACGCCTGATGGATGTGGCAGCCGACGCGCAGACTCTCGCCGCAGCCTCCAACCACTCCGCATTCAACATCGCGAATGCGCTTGGAGCCTGGCTCGGCGGCCTTGCGATCTCCGCGGGCTACGGTTTCGAATCGACGGGATGGGTCGGCGCTCTCCTCGCCGTTGCCGGTCTCGGCGTTCTGGCGTGGTCGATTGCAAGCGAGCGGCGCGCGCCCGTCATGGCTTAAGACGCGCGGCCTATGAAGGTCATGCGCGCCTGGTTGTGCCCGAAGTTGCGCGGCGCGCGCTCGGGCGTGAACCCCGCATCCTGAAGGATGTCGACGATCTCGTCCTCGCCATACTGCGCAAGGCCGATTTCCTCGCGGATCTTGCGATATTCCGAGAAGGCCGTTTTCGCGAGGCCGACAACAGCCGATTTCAGGAAGCCGCCGTGCCAAGCGAAGGAAAGAAGCGCCTTGGCATCGGTGATCGGGCTGACATCGGGCGGGATCACGTCGGCGATCACGAGCGTGCCGCCGCTCTTCAGCTTCGAGCGCCAGAGCTTCAGAAGGCCACGCAGCTCATCGAGTGAGAGATATTGCAGAAGCGAGTTCACCACGATGAGGTCGAGCGATGCGTCGCCAAGGGACGACACCTCGTTGGGGGCAAGAATCTCAATTCGCTCATTGCCGCTGAATTTCGCCTGCAATCGCTCGCGCACGAGCGGGGCCGCATCGCTCAGGTAGAGCTTCGCGCATTTTGCCGCGACCTGATCGGCAAAGAGCGCTTCACCGCATCCATGATCGAGCACCACCGCATAGCGCGCGGGAATATGGCTTATGATGTCGCTCGCCACGAGCTTGTAATGCAACAGCTTGTGTCGTTCGCCCGAATAGATCGGCGTGTCTTGGTTCCAGTAGTCGCGCCAGTTCGTCATGAGCGATGTTCTAGCCCAAGCTTAAGCCTGCGTCACTATGTTCAGGTCCACAGCTTCGTCAGCGGGCCATCGACGCCATCGACCGGGTCGGAAACCGGCAAGGGAACCTGGGCGATCCGTTCCTGCGATACGGCCAGTGCTCCGGGATCGTCGCGGATCGTTTCGTAATCGCGTCCATCCGGATATGCGCCGACCACGGCGAAGTCATCGCTTGCATTGATCAGCGCATGCGCCACGCCGGCCGGGATGACGACGACGTCGCCTGCGGAGACGGCAACGAGTTCGCCATCCTCTCCGCCGAAGCGCACGGAGGCCGACCCGGAGACGACGCCCAGCACTTCATGGGTGTTGGGATGATAGTGGTGGTAATCGTGGATGCTATCCAGCCACGCATTGGTCCAGCCGTTCTTGGCAAAGGTGGTCTTGAAGGCCTTGGCCGGATCGGCTTGATCGGGCGTAACTGCGCCTCGCCGGACGATCAGCGGCAGCGGAGAATTCGGCACGATGCCGTTGCTTTGAAAAATGTAAGTCTCGGTGCCGAGCGGCGCGTTGTAGCCTCTCGGATCGCCATATCCTTTTGCCTGAGCCATGCGGATTTCCCTTCGCTGAATGCAAAGGGGAACGCATGTCTCCTGCGAAAGATCGAGCTTGGGCGCTTACATCCCGAGCAGCATCGCCGCGACGGCGCGGTCGATGGAGAGGTAGAACATGGCGAAGGCCACGGCGCCCGCAATGCCGAACTCGATGGCCTGGTTCTTCAGAAGGCGGAACTTCGCAAAGATGTTCTGGCCGAAGATGGAGATGAGCCACGCGGTCGTGAGAACGACGGGGAAGATGAAGAGATAGGACCAGGTGCTCTCGACCGTGCCCACATTGGCGGGATCAAGAAGCGGGCGGATGTTGCGCACCCAAGGCGCATAGGCGGATGCGTAAAGCGAGGTCAGCCACGCAAGCGTGACGGCAATGCCGAGGTGAAAGGTGAACATGTTGTGCAGGCGGCTGAACTCGCCGGCATCGCTTTCGAAATCCATTGGAGAAACCCCCAAAAATATAGCCTGGAATCATTGATTTTTATGGTTAATCAACCGTTAACGCGATTTGGGGGAACGAGGCAATGTCCGCGTTTGTCGCGGCTGTCCGGCAGGTGAGAAATCGCACCTGGGCCAAAATAAAACGCCGCCGCTTTACCGAAAGCGGCGGCGTTGTTCTTGAAGGCTGGCCGAGGGGGTTATTGCTTCGCCTTGCCCTCGTCCATCAGCTTTACGAAGCGGTCGAAGAGGTAGTGGCTGTCCTGCGGGCCGGGGGAGGCTTCCGGGTGGTACTGCACCGAGAAGGCCGGGCGGTCGGTAAGGGCAATGCCGCAATTCGAGCCGTCGAAGAGGGAGACGTGGGTCTCCACGGCGTTGGCGGGAAGCGTTGCCGGGTCCACCGCGAAGCCGTGATTCATGGAGGTGATCTCCACCTTGCCGGTGGTCTTGTCCTTGACCGGATGGTTCGCGCCGTGGTGGCCCTGGTGCATCTTCTGGGTCTTGGCACCGACGGCCAGGCTCAGCATCTGGTGGCCGAGGCAGATGCCGAAGGTCGGGATCTTCTCGTCCAGCACCTTCCGGATGACCGGCACCGCATATTCGCCAGTGGCCGCCGGGTCGCCCGGGCCGTTGGAGAGGAATACGCCGTCCGGCTTCAGCGCCAGCACCTCGTCCGCCGTGGCGGTGGCGGGCACGACGGTAACCTTGCAGCCCGCGCGGGCGAGCAGGCGCAGGATGTTGCGCTTCACGCCATAATCGATGGCGACCACGTGATGCTTGGGCTCAGCCTGTTGCTGGCCATAGCCCTCGCCGCGGTTCCACGTGGTCTCGTTCCAGTCGAAGCGCTGGGTGCTGGCGACGAGCGGCACGAGGTCGAGGCCGTCCATGGAGGGGAGGGCGGCGGCCTTGGCCTTGAGGGCCTCGAGGTCGAACTCCCCCTTGGGGTTGTGGGCGATGATCGCGTTGGGCATGCCCTTGTCGCGGATGAGGGCGGTGAGCGCGCGGGTGTCGACGCCGGTCAGGCCGACGATCTGGCGGGCCTTGAGCCAGGCGTCCAGGTCGCGGGAGGCGCGCCAGTTGGACGGCTCGGTGATGGTGGCGGCGAGCACGACGCCGCGCACGCCGGAGGACGAGGCGGCGTTCACGCTCTCGATATCCTCGTCATTGGTGCCCACATTGCCGATATGCGGGAAGGTGAAGGTGATGATCTGCCCGGCATAGGACGGGTCCGTCAGGATCTCCTGGTAGCCCGTCATCGCGGTGTTGAAGCAGACCTCGCCGGTGGCCTCGCCCTCGGCGCCGATGCCGAAACCTTCCAGCACCGTGCCGTCCTGGAGCACGAGAACGGCTGTCGCGCGTGGCTCTTCCCAGCCACCCGAGTGGGACCCGGTGGGGTCTTTGTCTTGCAGCATCGTCATGATCTCTTTAAGTCCGAGGCCAACAGGCCGTGCTTGAACAGGCCCGTACCGGGCCGCCCTTGACTGTCCTTGTGACTTAAGGGGCCGCTCGCGTCCCGTCAACGTTTCAAGCACCTTAATTTAAAGGAGATCCGTATGCTGCGCGAACGATTCACCGCTGAGATGAAAGAGGCCATGAAGGCTGGCGACAAGGGCAAGCTTGGCGCGATCCGCCTGATTCAGGCCGCCCTGAAGGACAAGGATATCGAGGCCAGGGGCAACGGCAAGGAGCCGCTTTCCGACGAGGAAATCCTCGCTCTTCTCCAGAAAATGGTGAAGCAGCGCCAGGAATCGATCACCATGTACGAGCAGGGCGGCCGCCAGGAGCTCGCCGACCAGGAGAAGAACGAGGTCGCCGTCATCTCCTCCTACCTGCCCCAGCAGATGGACGAGGCCGAGACCAAGGCCGCCATCGAGGCCGCCATCGCCGAGACCGGCGCCGCCTCCATGAAGGACATGGGCAAGGTCGTGGCCGCGCTTCGGGCCAAGTACGCCGGACGCATGGATTTCGCCAAGGCCAGCGGCCTCGTGAAGGACATGCTGCCGAAGGGCTGAGCCTGTCGGCCTCAGGCCGCTTTGACGTTCAAGGCGGCCAAGACCTCGCGTGTCGTGACGACCTTGGCGAATTCGTAGCGCAAGGTCGCCACGTGCACCTGATGGCTGGTGCGGGCGGGGATTGCCCCGCCGGTCCCATCAGGAATGTCGAAGCAGTCGCAGGCATCCTCGACAAGAACCATCTCGTAGCCGAGATTGGCCCCGACCCGCACGGTCGTCGAGACGCACATGTCCGTGGTGATGCCGAACACGACGACCTTGCGGATGCCAAGACGCTTCAATCTCAGGTCGAGATCTGTTCCGATAAAGGCCGAGTTGACGCTCTTCGAGACGATAGGCTCCCCTCCCTGCGGCCCGAAGCCGGGGCGAAACGAATTTCCGGACTGGCCGGGGGCGAGGCTGGATCCAGGCGTAATGGAATCGTGCCTGACGTGGATGATCGGCAGGTCGCGCGAGCGCCAAGCTTCGATGAGAGCCAGACCGTTCGCATCCACATCCCGGTTCCAGCGAGGCGGCCATTGCGGAAGGTCGAAAGCCTGTTGCATATCGACGGGGAGTAGAACTGAATGCGCATAGGTCATGGGGAAACTCCGGTTCGAGGTTTCCTCACAGGTTTCAATGCCGGTTTCACTCGACAAGATGACGGGCGAGCCGGCGAAATGCCGGTTTCCGGATCTCAAGCCCAAGGGGGCTCTATGCTAGACGACAAGGACAAGATCCTCGTTGCAGCCTTGCGGAAGAACGCTCGCGAGAGCCTCGTCGGGCTCGCCCGCCATGTGGGGCTGTCCCGCAGTGCGACTCAGGAGCGGATGCGCCGTCTGGAGCGCGAAGGCGTGATCAGGGGCTACACGGTCGAGCTCGCCTCGGAGCACGACCCCGCCGTGCGGGCGATGATCGCCGTTACCTTCGATCCCGGCTTTCGCTGCAGGCAAGTGGTGCCTCAACTCTCCGGCATTCCCGAGATCGTCGCATGTCACTCGTTGACGGGCGCCATTGACCTGATGGTGATGGTGGCGTGCGATTCCAATGCCGCTCTCAACAGAATTCGTGACACCATTGCTGCCGTGAAGGGGGTGGCCACAGCCACCACTCATATCGTTCTGGCAACCGAATGGGCGCGAGGCTAAGCGCACGAAAGTAAACCACGGGCCACTCGGCCAGTAAATGTCAAGGAGCCCGCGGGCTTCTTCGTGTTGCCTTATGCGATGGCCCCAATCCGTCGCAAAAAGAAAGGGCTCCGAAGAGCCCTTTTTTGTTCGATCAGCGGCGCACCATCCGGCACTTCTGAACGCGCTCGCGGATGATCCTGCCGCGAACGCGGCGCTCGACGGTTTCCCACCGGCAGACGCGGCGCGGCGGCGCCATGCGGCGGTGATCGCGATACTGTGCTTGCGTCACAAGGCCCTTGTTCGAGAGCGTAGCGCCAGCGGAGAACGGAGCGGCCTGGGCCGCATGTCCGCCGAAACCGACGAGCGCTGCAAATGCGATAGCTGCAAAACCAATTTTACCGAAAGTCATTCGTGATCCTCTGTCTTGAGCCCCCGGCGCGGCAAAGACATCGTGCGTCATGAACAATCGGTTAAAGCGGCGATGAAATTTGCGCGCGTGTCAGCAGAGAGATCAGTTGTTCGGAGACAGGATCACCGTATCGACCACGTGGATCACGCCCTTGCTCATGACGCCCGAGCCTTTCGTGCTGACCTTCCGATTTTTGCCGTTCACCGTCTTTGCCTGCGTAGGACAAAGAGCTTCGTCGCGGCGCCATGCTCTCTCAAGGAGTTGAGGTTTGCCGAACATTACCGAAGCTTAATGCCAGCATTCAGTCCCCGTTCACTGAAAGAACCCAAAATCATACGCAGGCAACGAGTTCACTGCCTGCCTAAGGAGATTGTTATGAAGAGAGTTGTGTCTGGTATTGTTGCGTCCTGTTTGGCAGCTGGCGTTCTTGGTTCTGCGGTATCCGCTGCAAATGCAGCGCCTTTATCTTTCAGCAAGCCTGATTCTGACCGCGCAAGCTTGCAGAAGGTGCAACTCCGCCATGATGATGGCCGGAACAAATTCGAGCGCCCCCGCATCGAGCGTCCGCACCAGCCGCGCCGCGTCGAGCGTCCTCGTTTCGAACGGCGTGGCGATTGGGGCTATTACAATGGGCATCGCGGATACCGCGAATACCGTCGCGGCTATCGCCAGTATAATGGATGGTGGTTCCCGCCTGCTGCCTTCGTTGCGGGGGCGATCATTGGGGGAGCTATTGCCAATCAGCCTGCGGTCGCTGCGCCGCCCGTTTATGCTCCGGCCCGCCTGAGCGCCGCGCACGTCAACTGGTGTCAGAACCGCTGGAAGTCGTACCGCGTATCGGACAACAGCTATCAGCCCCTGAATGGGCCGAGGCAGGCCTGCGTGTCGCCCTACGGCGGCTAGGCGAGATACAAGATCAAGGCGGTTCTTCGGAGCCGCCTTTTTCATGAATGCGAGCGCACATTCGGCGCGCGCAAATTTGGCGCATCGTCCCATCATCCTTGGGGACGATGCGCTTCTCGTGAGCCTAAAGCAGTGGACGTGAAATCGAACTCACGTCCCCTGCTTGAAGCTTTTGGTTTGGCGCATCTTTTCACGCAAAACCGGCGCCCACTTTTGCGTTCGATGCTCTAGCACTCTCCTCCTGCCGAGGCTTCAGCGCGGACAGGCCGCGCTTATTTGACGGAGCCCGTGCTGGACGGTTGGCAGGCTGCGCTCTGCGAACCGGCAGGGCAGTTGGCCTTGGTCTTCGCGCTGTTCATGGCGGTGTGATGGCGAACCGCCTGATGCTTGGAGGCATGGTGCTTCGGCATCGCATGCTTCTTGGGCTGGGCTGCTTCATATGTTCCCGAGCTCTGCTGGGATGCCGTCGCGGCCTGAGCGGCCAGGGGAGCGGCCAGGAGACAGGCCAGGGTCGAGGTGGCGATCAGGAACTTCTTCATCGGATCACTCCATTGCATGAAGGTACGCATCTGTACCTTGCCTGGACGATACCGCTTGAGACTTAGGAGAGAATGAGGGCCAAGCCTATGGGCCTACCTATCGCGGCGGCAAAATGCATCCTTGAATCCGGAATGGGCTGCGCTCAATCTGCCCGCAGCGAGGGCTTCCGATATGCGGGTTCTGCTGGTCGAGGACGATCCAATGATCGGGCGAAGCCTGGTTCAGGCATTCGACGGAACCGGGATGACGGTCGACTGGGTGCGCACGGGCGACGATGCTCTCGAGGCTCTCGGCGCAAATCGTTATTCCATCGTTCTGCTCGATCTCGGCCTTCCCGACAAAGCGGGCCTCGACGTTTTGAAGGACATGCGGCGGCGCAAGGATACGACGCCCGTGATGATCGTCACCGCGCATGACGACATCGAAATCCGCGTGGCGGGTCTCGATGGGGGCGCCGACGATTTCGTGGTGAAGCCTTTCGATGTCGATGAGCTCGCCGCTCGGATCAGAGCGGTCATCCGCCGGTATGATGGGCATGCCGCATCGATGATCGAGACATCCGAGATCATGCTCGATCTCGCGAGCCATGAGGCAACCTATAACGGCGTCACCCAGCTTCTGCCCGCGCGCGAATTCGCGCTCATGCAGGCGCTCCTGAAACGGCCCGGCGCCATCCTGTCCCGCAGGCAGCTGGAGGATGCGCTCTATGGATGGGGAGAGGAAGTCGAGAGCAACGCGGTCGATGTGCTCATCTACTACATTCGCCGCAAGTTCGACAACGACATCATCCGCAATGTCCGGGGCGTCGGCTGGATGGTGGTCAAATGAGAAACCGCACTTCGCTGCGCCGCCAGCTCACCGCATGGTTCACGATTCTGCTGATCACCTTCGGGCTTCTCGGCGGTGTGGGGGCTTACATCGTCGCGCAGCAGGATCCCGATAATTTCCTCGACGATCAGATGCGCGAGATTGCGCTCGACATCGTCGGCTCGGTCGATGATCTGGCGCAGATGCCTGCGCCGCCCCTGGACAAATCCGACATGATCGTCGTGCAGGCATGGGATTCGGACGGACGCCTGCTCAAGTCGTTTCCCTATGACTTCGATCTGCCGCGTCAGATGAAGACGGGTTTCTCGAATTTCACGACGCCGCAAGGGAGCTGGCGCAGCTATACCTGGGTTCTGGACGATGGAACGGTGCAGGTTTCGCAGCAGGCGCGGGTGCGCCGGGAGCTTGCGCTGAAGGCGGCGTTGCCTGCTCTCGTCACCACCTTTCTGCTCATTCCTATCTCGTGGTTACTGGTGCGGTGGGTCGTCGGCCGAATTCTCAGTCCCGTGGATTACCTGACGCACCAGTTGCTTGTCCGAAGGCCCGATTCCACGCAGGTGCTTTCGTCTCCCGACATTCCCGGCGAGATCGCGCCTCTCGTGGGTGCGATGAACGAGGCGCTCGCCCGGGTCAGGGCTATGGTGGCCACGCAGAAGCAATTCGTGTCCAGCGCCGCTCATCAGCTGCGCACGCCATTGACGGCCCTGCGCATCCAGGTGCGCAACCTGCGCCACTCGTCGAGCCGCGGCGCGGCGGACGATATCCTGAAGGAGATGGAATCCGGCCTCCTGCGGATGTCCGATCTGACCGGCCAGTTGCTCACGCTCGCCCGCGCCGAGACGCAGCCGCCGAGCAAGGCCCCGCAGCCGGTATCGCTCGCCGATGCGCTGCAGGAGGCGATTGCCGGCGTGTTCGCGCTCGCGCAGAGCAAGCACATCACGCTGTCCTCGACGGAGATGGCGCCCGTTTCGATCAAGGCCGATCGGCACGACCTCGTGATGTTGTTATCGAATCTTCTCGACAACGCGATCCGCTACACACCGCAGAACGGGCGCATCGATCTCTCCTCGCGCGTAGAAGGATCGAAGGTGATCGTGGAGATTGCCGATAGCGGACCAGGGATTCCCGACGATCTCATCGCCCGCGTGTTCGATCCTTTCGTGCGCGCCGACAAGGAACAGGAGGGAACGGGCCTAGGGCTTTCGATCGTCAAGGCTCTCGCCGCGCGGATCGAGGCGCAGGTTTCGCTCTCCAACAGAGGGGAGCGAGGCGGTCTCGTCGCTCTTGTCGAACTGCCCATCGCGCAGGACTTGGCAAGCGGGTGAGGGGCATGATCCGAGAAACCCGAGCCTGTTGATTGCGCACACGAGAAGCTGAGCGCAGGAAAGAAGCCTGGAGCGCTGGGGGGACGCTCCAGGCGGAGGGATCAGTTGTTCGGGGGCAGGATCACGGTGTCGACCACGTGGATCACGCCGTTCGAAGCGCCGATGTCGGCTTTCGTGACATTGGCGTCGTTGATCATGACGCCCGAGCCTTTCGTGCTGACCTTCAGCTCTTTGCCGTTCACCGTCTTTGCCTGCGTGAGCTTGACGACGTCGGCTGCCGTCACCCGCCCGGGGACGACGTGGTAGGTCAGGATGGCGGTGAGCTTGTCCTTGTTCTCGGGCTTCAGAAGGTTCTCGACCGTTCCGGCGGGCAGCTTGGCGAAGGCCGCATCCGTGGGGGCGAAGACCGTGAAGGGGCCGGAGCCTTTGAGGGTGGAGACGAGGCCCGCCTCGGTCAGCGCGGTCGCAAGGGTCTTGAACTGACCGGCTGCGACGGCCGTGTCGACGATGTCCTGATCCGCGGCGCGGGCGCTCGTGCCTCCGGCGACGAGTCCGAGAGCCGCAACCGCTGCGAGCGTCAGATTCCTGATTTCGAATTTCATCGTTCATGCTCCTTGCACAGACTAGCTCGGCCGCTCCTCGGCGGCCGGGGAGAGCCATCATTTGGCCTCTGGCGTTTCATATGATGCAAATTCATTTTCATGACACTCAAGTTTTCGTGAGAAGAACATCGTTTTTATTGACAGTAAAAAAGATACGGGTTGAATTGATCCCTGTGAAAACGAGAGGCGAGGAATGTTGTCGGAGACGCTGGCTGACGGGCTGGGGCAGTACGGAATCGGCGCCAAGGTGAGGGCGCTGCGTCAGGGGAAGAAGCTCGGCCTCGTGCAGCTCGGGGAGCATACGGGCCTCTCGCCGGCCATGCTGTCCAAGATCGAGCGCGGGCAGCTCATTCCCACGCTGCCGACCCTGATGCGCATCGCCATGGTCTTCGGCGTCGGCCTCGACCATTTCTTCGCCGAGCCGCCTGACCGGCCCAAGATCGCGGTGGTCCGCAAGGCGGATCGGCTGCGCCTGCCGGACAGGCCGCGGGAGGACATGCCGTCCTACTTCTTCGAAAGCCTCGACTTCCCCGTGACCGACCGCAAGATGCAGGCCTTCTATGCGGAGTTCCCCGCATCGTCGAAGGAGACGCAGCCGCACAGGCACAGCGGCGCGGAGCTGGTCTATGTCATCAAGGGACAGCTCGTCCTCGCCATCGACGGAGCCGACTTCGTTCTCGACGAGGGCGATGCGATCTATTTCGATTCCGGCGCGCCGCACAGCTACCGGTGCGAGCGGCCCGAACCCTGCTCAGCCATCGTCGTGACCGTGCCGTGAGGGCCGCGATGGCGGAGCCTGTGAATAATGGGCAAAGAACAGCTTGGCTTTGGGGTTTTTAACCCGATCTCCGCTGCCCTAGTTTATGGAGCAGGTTTGGAGAATCCGCTTCGTGCGCTACCCGCCCCAAATCCTCGAAGAGATACGCGCCCGGCTGCCGGTTTCGGCCGTCGTGGGCAAGCGCGTGCGCTTGAAGAAGGCGGGGCGGGAATGGAAGGGGCTCTCGCCCTTCAACGCGGAGAAGACGCCGTCCTTCTACGTGAATGACCAGAAGCAATTCTATCACTGCTTCTCCTCCGGCAAGCACGGCGACATCTTCACCTTCGTCATGGAGACGGAAGGGCTCTCGTTCCCCGAGGCCGTGGAACGGCTTGCGGCGGAGGCGGGAGTGCCCCTGCCCAAGCTCACGCCCGAAGACCGTTTCGAGGAAGTGAAGCGCAAGACGCTCTATGACGCCATGGAGCTGGCGGCGCAGTTCTTCGAGGCTTCGCTTCAGGGCAGGTTCGGCCTGAAGGCTCGCGATTATCTCGCCGGGCGCTCGCTGAGTCCCGAAACGCAGAAGCGTTTCCGCATCGGCTATGCGCCGCCGGAACGTTTCGGCTTGCGCGATCATCTGGCCGAGAAAGGCATCTCCATCGAGATGATGGTGGAAGCGGGGCTGCTGGTTTCGGGCGAGGACGTGAAGGTTCCCTTCGACCGTTTCCGCGACCGGGTGATGTTCCCGATCTGCGACGTGCGCGGCCGCGTGATCGCCTTCGGCGGGCGCGCCATGGCCGCCGACGTGCCCGCGAAGTACCTGAACTCGCCGGATACGCCGCTCTTCAACAAGGGGCGGCTTCTCTACAACTACCATCACGCCCGCCAGCCCGCTCATGAGCGCGGCACGGTGATCGCGGTCGAGGGCTATGTGGACGTGATCTCGCTCTCCGTCGCGGGATTTCCCAACGCGGTCGCGCCGCTCGGCACGGCGCTTACCGAGGACCAGCTCGCCCTTCTGTGGCGGCTCTCGGAGGAGCCGATCCTGTGCTTCGACGGCGACAAGGCGGGCCGGCGCGCCGCCTACCGCGCCCTTGAGACGGCCCTGCCGAATCTGAGCCCAGGCAAGGCTCTGCGCTTCGCCCTTCTGCCCGACGGGCAGGACCCGGACGATCTCGCCCGCTCCGGCGGGCGCACGGCGGTGGAGCGGGTGTTGGCCACGGCCAAGCCGCTGGTGGACATCCTCTGGGCGCGGGAAACCGAAACCGGAACCTTCGATACGCCCGAGCAGAGAGCCGCCCTGGAACGGCGCCTGCGCGAATCACTTGCACTGATTCGCGATGAAACCCTCAAGCGGTACTACCGGGAGGAGGTCGAGAGCCGCCTTGCGGCCTTGAATCCGAATTCCCGGGCAAATCGTTTCAACCGCCAGGGCGGGGGAGGGCGGCGGGACTTCCGCGGGCCTGCCCCAACGACACCGAGCGCCCGCCTGAGCGTGTCGCCGCTGCTGGCGCGCAGCCCGCTTTTCACCGGCGGAACTGCCGAAAGCCCCCGCGAGGCGATGATCCTGTGCACCTTCCTGATGCATCCGGACCTGACCCAAAAACACGCGGAAACCCTTGCAGATCTTGAACTTGAAGGCCGCAGTGCCCAGATGATGCGCAGTCTCCTGCTTGATGGCGCAGCCAGTGGCGAACCGGCTGACATCACGGTGATGCAGGCCCGCCTGGAGCGGGCCGGGCTCACTCAGGCAGCCGACAGGCTCACCACTTTGGTCCGCCCCGGCGACCGCTGGATGCTCGATCCGCATGCGGATCCCTTGCGGCTTGAAGACGCATTGAGGCAAGCGATCACCTTGCATCGCCGGGCGCGCACGTTACATAGCGAGCTTCGGGCCGCCGAGCGCGCGCTTGCCGAAGAGGACAACGAGGCCAATCTCGCCTGGCTGCGAGAGGTCCAAAACCAACTGTCCTCCGTCGAGGGTGCCGAGGCCGACTTGGACAAGAACGGGTCCACTGGGGGAGCCGGTTTCTGAAGACATGGAATTTGGCCCGTTGCAGGGCAGGAGATGGTTAACGGTTAGTCAATTGACTTGCTGTTTATTGGTCAGGAATTTTCGGGTGGCCGGGCCCACAAGCCTTGCTGCCCATTCGCGCATCGTCGGTTCCGCTGGGGGAACCAATGGAGCGCCGGAGTAAGGCAGAGCATGGCGACGAAGGCAACCGAACGGGACGAAGGCGAGACGACAGCTCCGGAGCAAACGAGCGACGGGCCTCTGCTCGACCTGAGCGATGCCGCCGTTAAACGGATGATCAAGCTCGCGAAGAAGCGCGGGTATGTCACCTATGAGGAACTGAACGACGTTCTGCCTCCGGAGGAGTTCACCTCGGAGCAGATCGAGGATGTGCTCGGGCAATTGTCCGAGATGGGCATCAACGTCGTTGAGTCCGAAGAGGCGGAAGAGGGCGAGAAGGCCGAGGCAGAGGAAGACGAGGCCGAAGGCGGCGATCTCGTCGAGGCTTCGCAGACCCGCGCCGTCACGGTCCGCGAGACTACGGCCAAGGAGCCGACCGACCGCACGGACGATCCGGTGCGCATGTATCTGCGCGAGATGGGCTCGGTCGAGCTTCTGTCCCGCGAGGGCGAAATCGCGATCGCCAAGCGCATCGAGGCCGGCCGCGAGGCCATGATCGCGGGCCTCTGCGAAAGCCCGCTGACCTTCCAGGCCATCATCATCTGGCGCGACGAGCTCGTCGAGGGCCGGGTGCTGCTGCGCGACATCATCGACCTCGAGGCCACTTACGCCGGTCCCGACGGCAAGGGCGCTCCCAAGGTGGATGCGCTCGGCGATGAGAGCGAGGAAGAGGCCGCCGAGGGCGACGAGGCGACTCCGCCGGAAGGCGAGATGGACGACGACGATCTTGAGAACAACGTATCGCTCTCGGCCATGGAAGCCGAGCTGAAGCCGCGCGTTCTCGAGACCTTCGACTCCATCGCCGACAACTACAAGAAGCTGCGCCGCCTGCAGGTCGAGCATGTGGAACAGCGCATGCAGAACAAGCAGCTGACCCCGGCCCAGGAGCGCAAGTACCGCGAGCTGAAGTCGGACATCGTCACCTCGGTGAAGTCGCTGTCGCTCAACAACAACCGCATCGAAGCGCTGGTCGAGCAGCTCTACGACATCAACAAGCGCCTCATCTCGCATGAGGGCCGCCTGATGCGTCTGGCCGAAAGCCACGGCGTGGCGCGCGAGGAATTCCTCAAGCACTACCAGGGCTGGGAACTCGATCCCAAGTGGGTTCTGCGCGTGTCCAAGCTCGGCGGCAAGGGCTGGAAGGACTTCGTCGCCAAGGCGAAGGACGGCATCCACGACCTGCGCGAGAACATCCATAACCTCGCAAGCGAGACCGGCCTGGAGATCCAGGAATTCCGCCGCATCGTCATGATGGTGCAGAAGGGCGAGCGCGAGGCCCGGCAGGCGAAGAAGGAAATGATCGAGGCGAACCTGCGCCTCGTGATCTCCATCGCCAAGAAGTACACGAACCGCGGCCTTCAGTTCCTGGACCTGATTCAGGAGGGCAATATCGGCCTCATGAAGGCGGTCGATAAGTTCGAGTACCGCCGCGGCTACAAGTTCTCCACCTATGCCACGTGGTGGATCAGGCAGGCGATCACGCGCTCCATCGCGGATCAGGCCCGCACGATCCGTATTCCGGTGCACATGATCGAGACGATCAACAAGATCGTGCGGACCTCGCGCCAGATGCTGCACGAGATCGGCCGCGAGCCGACCCCGGAGGAACTGGCCGAGAAGCTCGCCATGCCGCTGGAAAAGGTGCGCAAGGTTCTGAAGATCGCCAAGGAGCCGATCTCCCTCGAAACGCCGATCGGCGACGAGGAGGATTCACACCTCGGAGACTTCATCGAGGACAAGAACGCGATCCTGCCCATCGACGCGGCGATCCAGTCGAACCTGCGCGAGACCACGACGCGCGTACTCGCCTCGCTCACCCCGCGCGAAGAGCGCGTGCTGCGCATGCGCTTCGGCATCGGCATGAACACCGACCACACCCTCGAAGAGGTCGGCCAGCAATTCTCGGTGACCCGCGAGCGTATCCGTCAGATCGAGGCGAAGGCCCTGCGCAAGCTGAAGCATCCTTCGCGGAGCCGGAAGCTGCGGAGCTTCCTCGACAATTAAGCGAATTCAAAAAGGCGGGCTTCGAGCCCGCCTTTTTTGATGGGACGCGTCCGCACCCGGCGTGTCACTGAAAAGCGGCGAATGCCGCGCCGCCTGCCGCGATAGCGGCGAGGCTTGTTCCGGAGACGATCCATCCGGCTTGTCTCGTGCCCAGGCTGAAGGTCATTCCGGCTTTCACGAGCGTGTTGACGGCGGCGGCGAGGCCGATGCCGAGCACGGCGGTCGAGACCGTGATGCTCTCATGGGACAGACGGGCGAGAGAGAGCATGATGGCATCCACGTCGGCGACGCCGGACAGCGCCGCGAGTGCGATCAGACCTGAATCTCCCATGGCGTTGCCGGTCAGTTTCGCCAGCAGATTGATGATGGCGATGAAGCCTGCGAGCTTCAGGGCGGTTCCGAGGTCGAAGGGGTTGGCGATGCTGAGGCGAGGGTGCTCCTCGCTTCCTTTGCCGAATGTGAGAAGCAGCAGGCCCGCCACGCTCACGAGAACGAGGCCCGCAGCGCCCAGGGGCCATACGAGCGGAAGCAGGAGCGCTTGGTTCAGGGCACTTGCGACGATCACGACGCGCGCAATCATCACCGAACCGGCCAGAAGAATGCCGCCTGCAAGCAGAGGGCTGGCATGCGGATGTTCGCGCGCCATGCGCGAAAGGGTGACGGTTGTCGCTGTCGACGAAGCCAGTCCCCCGGCAAGGGCTGCGAACGCGACGCCGGCCTGGCTGCCCATGATCCGCACCGCGACATAACCCGCAAACGAGATGGCCGCGATGATGATGGCGAGAAGCCAGGTTTCCGCCGGATTGATCGCACCCCATGGATCGATGGTTCTGTTAGGCAGGAGTGGCAGCGCGAGAAAGGTCATCGCCAGCAGGATGAGGACGGACCGGATCTCCAGCCATGTCAGGCGCCGAAGCCATGAATGAAGAGGCTGCTTGAGAGCGAGGATGAGCGTCATGATCACGCCGGCTGCAATCGCAATCTGCAGATCTCCCAGGACGGCATAAGCACCAAGGGCAAAGGTCAGCAGCGCTGCGATCACGCCCGTTACGCTGAAATTCCCTTCGCTCCTCGCTTCGAGCCACGCGAATGCGCCGAAGGCGAGCGCGAAGCCGAAAAAGGACAGCCCGAGAAATGCGGCATGCGTGTGGGACGCAAGAATGGCGGACAGGGCTCCAAGCAAGGCGGTGAGCGTGTAGGTTCTCAAGCCTGCCGTGCGCTCGCCCTCGTCGTCGTCGCGCTGCTGCCAGCCGCGTTCGAGGCCGACCACAAGTCCGATGGCCAGTGCAACGCTCAAACGCAGGAGAAGAGACGTATCATCCATGGCCCGATCCACCCTGGAGCCCTGAGGGCCCGGGATCGGTGCCTCTCATGCTCTCTTTTCGGATCTGCTATCACGGCCAAGCTTAAAACGGCAATTCCGGCATCGGACGCGGCTCGGTGCGCATCCCGCCACGCCTGCGTTTCGATGAGGCGATGCATCCGTGTCGTCACGGCGATGGCGCGGTGCTGCCTGTGGTCGGCGGATCGGACGGTTTGTCCTCAAGGGCAGGAATGATGTTCTCCGCGACCAGCGCGTGAAGCTGCCCGATATAGTTGTCCTCGCGCGAAGGCTCGGTCGGGTCCGATGTCATGACGACGGTCATGCCGAGGCTCGGCGCCACATAGATCATCTGCCCGCCGAAGCCCCAGGCGTAGTAGACCCTGTGCCCGCGCATGTCGCGCATGTACCAGCCATAGCCGTATGCATCGCCGGTGAACGGCGAAGAGGTGCGGGGCTCCCAGGATTCCTTCACCCAGTTTTCCGGCACGACGCGCCTGCTGTCGATCATGCCGCCCTGGCGATACATTTCGCCGAAGCGCAGGAGAGCGCGCGGCGACAGGGCCATCTCGTTGCCGCCGAGAAAGATGCCTTGCGGATCGCGCGTCCATGGCGGCACCTGCACTTCGAGCGGCTCGCCGAGCCATTCGCGCGCAAGCTCCAGGGTGCTGCGCTTCGATGCGCGCGTGAGCGCTGCGGAGAGCAGATGCGTGCTGCCCGTCGAATAGAGCATGCGCCCGCCGGGCTCGTCCACGAAGGGACGGGTGAGCACATGGCGCACCCAGTTGCCGCTGCTCACCCATGAACCGTAGTTGCGCCCCGATGTGCGCTCCAGTCCCGCGCGCATGGAAAGCAGATGGCCGACGGTGATCCGCTTCACGCGCTCATCCGCATCGGACGGGACGCTCGCGCCGAGGATGTCCGCAACCGGCTGATCGACGCCCTTCAGGACGTCCCGCTCGATGGCGATGCCGACGAGCGCGGACAGGATGGTCTTGGACGCTGACTTGATATTGGTGGGCCGCTCCAGGCTGGAGCCCTTGAAGGCCTGCTCGACGACAACCTTTCCGTCGCGCGAAACGATGAGGGAGCGAAGATTCTCCAGTTCCCCGGCGCGCTCGGCGGATTGTTCGAGCGTCGGCGTCTCCGGGGCAGGGGAGGTCTGCGCCGACGCGCCAAGGGGCGCCAGCATCGCGAGGATCAGGCACAGTTTCGGAACGGCTGAGATCATGGGCGGCAGCTTGAACGTCATGTTCCCTCATGCTTGCCGATAAGAGGCTGCGGACCTGGGACGTTCCGGTCAGGCCGCCATCTGCACGGGATTGTGAGGAGGCCCGCAGATCCGAGACGCCGCCTTCGCTTCAGCCCGCGAAGAGCGCTCGCCCTACCAGCCCCTCGCTTGGTCCTCACAATGGAAGGAAAACAATAGCTTAGTGGGCCTTTCCTTCTATCCACCCATGCAAGACTGCCAGTTCGGACCTGCGTCTGCGGCAATTGTACTGAGGGATGCACTCCCTTATTTGCGGGATAACTTGTAAATAAGGCTGTATTCACATGATAAATTCGTGGTTTTCTCGCCCTCTCTGGCAAAGGGTGGCGGTGGGCTTTGCGCTGGGCATCCTGGCCGGTCTCTGGGCCGGGGAGCAGGCGACAACCTGGTTCAAGCCCCTCGGCGATATCTATCTGAACCTCGTGCGGATGATCGTGATCCCGCTCGTGTTCTTCACCATCACCTCCAGCGTGGCGAAGCTGGCGGAGGTTGGCAACGTGGCGCGGCTGGGCCTGCGCACGCTGTTCTGGTTCGTCGCGACCTCGGCCATCGCGGTTCTCGTGGGCATCGCGTTTGGCCACCTCATCGATCCGGGCGTCGGCCTGT
The DNA here is from genome assembly GCA_023450615.1 of Pseudomonadota bacterium. Taxonomy (GTDB): domain Bacteria; phylum Pseudomonadota; class Alphaproteobacteria; order Rhizobiales; family Beijerinckiaceae; genus Microvirga. Next base: position 111,579 of record JAEXGT010000084.1, read on the forward strand.
CGAACCTGCCTCTCGGCGAGGTGAAGCCGCGCACGATCCCGACACCGCTCGAGGTGCTGATCGGCATCGTGCCCACGAACCCGATCAAGGCCATGGCCGACACCAATGTGCTGCAAGTTCTGTTCTTTTCCGGCATCGTGGGCGCGGCCCTCGTATCCCTGGGAGAGAAGACCGCCGGAATCCGCACTCTGGTCGATCAAGGCGCGACGCTGGTCTTTCGCATCACGCGCTGGGTCCTGCAGCTCACGCCCATCGGCACCTTCGGCCTCATCGCCTGGGTCGTCGGGCGCTACGGCCTTGCGTCGCTGCTGCCGCTCGGCAAATTCATCGCGGCCATGTATCTGGCGTGCCTGTTCCACATCATCGTGGTTTATGGCGGGTTGCTGAAGCTGCACGGCCTCAAGGTAGGCCGCTTCTTCCGAGGTGCTGCGCCGGCCATGCAGATGGCGTTCGCCACTTCGTCGAGCCTCGCCACGCTGCCCATGTCCCTGCGCGTCGCCGTCGAGAAGCTCGGCGTTCCGCAGAGCTATGCCAGTTTCGCCGTGCCGCTCGGCGCGAATGTGAAGATGGACGGCTGCGGCGCGATCTATCCCGCCATCGCGTCGATCTTCATCGCGCAGTATTTCGGCCTCGATCTGTCGCTGACGCAATACGTGCTCATCGGCCTCACAGCAGTGCTCGGCTCGCTCGGCACGGCGGGTGTGCCCGGCACTTCCATCGTGATGCTCACGCTTACCTTGAGCACGGCGGGCCTGCCGCTCGAAGGCATCGGCTACATCGTCGCCATCGACCGCGTGGTCGACATGATGCGCACCATGACCAATGTCACCGGACAGGTTCTCGTGCCCGTGATCGTCGCGAAGGAAGAGCGCATTCTGGATCAGGCCGTCTATGACGGCGCTGCGGGCAATGCCGAGCCGCGAGGCGAGCAGGTTCTCGTCGCGGCCGAGTAAGGGCGCTCATTGCGCAACGAAAAGGCGGGCCGATGCTTCGGGCCCGCCTTTTCATTCGTTTAGAACAGGAAGTCGGATGCGCCGATCAGGGCCTTCTGCACGTTCAGCAGCGTGATCGATTGTCCGTTGGCCTTGATGATCACGTCGTCGGCGATGCCGTCGCCGTCTCCGTTGCCCTGCTTGATGGACAGCTTGCTGAATTTCAGGGAATTGCCGCGCAGGTCGATGCGGTCGAGCCCGTCCTGGAAATCGTAGATCTTGTCCTTGCCCCATTTGCCGCTGAAGCGGAACACGTCCGCGCCCGCGCCTCCATAGAGACTGTCGTTGCCGGCCCCGCCGTCGAGCGTGTCGCGCCCGGCCTCTCCGTAGAGCTTGTCCTTCCCGCTGCCGCCTTTGAGGGTGTCGTTGCCTGCGCGGCCATAGAGCTTGTCGTTGCCAGCATCGCCCTTGATCAGGTCGACGCGCCCCGTGCCCTTGAGCGTGTTCGCGCCCGCGGTGCCGGTGATCACCTTCACCATGACGGGATCGATGAGATCGAGCTTCACGTTGCTCGCGCCGATCGTCGCCTGCTTCTTCACCGGTGCCACGCCGCCGCCGGAATAGGTGATCTTGTAGGTGCCTGCCGGGAGCGCGAGGCTGTAGCCGCCTGCGGGTTCCGACACAGTGCTGAAGCGCTCTCCGGTCGAACTGACCGCCGAGATCTTCACGCCCTTCAGCGCCTCGCCGACATCGTAGAAGCGGTCGCCGTCCTTGTCGTCCATGACGACGCCGGTGAGAAACTTCTTTGAGCCGGAGCGCGCGAAGTTCTCGGTGACGAAGGCGCCGTCCCATCCCTCAAAGACGCCCGTGCCGAAGCCGATGCCGATCTCGCGGAACGTGCCGTTGAGGATGTTGGCCTTGTGGCCGGGACTATTCATCAGGTTGGTGTGCAGAAGATGCATTTCGTCCTCGTAGCCCGCAGGTCCGCGCGTGCTGACCCAGGCGAGGTTCTCGGCGGAAGCCCAGGATCCGCTGAACTTATAGCCAGCACTCTGCATGCGATCCATCGGCGCTGAGAAATTGACGCCCGTATGGGAAAACGCATCGGTCCCGATCATCCAATTCGTGTGGGAATCGGCGGATGCGTTGAGTTTGCCGTTGAAGGCGAGCGGTTGCGCGCCGACCTTGGCGCGCGCCGCATTCACCAATTCGAGCATGAGCTGCTCGTAAGCCGTAGCCTGTGCCATGGACAATGCCCCTTGAGGTCTTGCTCTTTCCGGGGCCGCCGCTCCGCGCTCCCTGTTCAGCTTGAATAATTTTCAATTGGGAAAAACTTGTGGCGCTAGAGACATCCCCCTCAACCTTGGCCATAAGGGGCGTCTCACCCTATCGCATGTACTATGCATCGTGAGCGCATGGATCTGAAGGCGGGTGCTGGATTGCCGGGGCTACTCCTATAGATAAGAGCGCTGGTGCAGGAGCAGGAGCCCTCATGTCAGAACGCGTCATCAAGGACGATCAGCCGCGGGTTTATTTCGATTGCAACAAGTGCCCGGCCTTCTGCTGCTCGATCTATGAGCGCGTGGTGGTCACGAAGCGCGACATCACCCGTCTGGCGAAACATTTCGGCGTGTCTTTCGAGGAAGCCCGCGAACGCTACACGGCGGATTTCGAGGGCGAGCGCGTGCTGAAGCGGGTGAAGGACAAGATCTTCGAGAAGACCTGCATGTTCCTCGACCAGAAGACGCGTGGCTGCACGATCTATCACGGACGCCCGGCGGTCTGCCGCTCCTATCCGGGCCGTTCGCGCTGCGCCTATTACGACGTGCTGCGCTTCGAGCGCAGTTCTCAGGGCGACGAGAGCGTGATCCCGCTCATCAAGATCACCTTCCACGAGGTGGAGGAGGAGACCGAAGAATACGCGGATGGGCCGGAGCGCGTTTATGAATGGGATGAGAAATAGGCATCCTCCTGTTCATGTAACAACCCTGCCTTGCAGGATGGGCGGAGGTCTCGGCGCGATAATCTGGTATAAAGTCCTCTCGGAAATGCCTTTTCAGGGCCCGGCGGAGCTTGGCCTTAAATCATAAGAACGCCAATGGACACCAAGTCGCCTGCCTTCGCCGCCGCTCCGGTTCGCACCTCCGTCGAGCGGGTGACCATCCCGATCCTGGTCGCCATCAGCGTCTCCCATCTCCTGAACGACCTGATCCAGTCCCTGCTGCCGGCGATCTACCCGATCCTGAAGGCGAACTTCCACCTCGATTTCGGCCAGATCGGCCTGCTGACGCTCACCTTCCAGCTCACGGCCTCCCTGCTGCAGCCGCTCGTCGGCACCTATACCGACCGGAAGCCGCAGCCCTTCTCCCTCGTCGTCGGCATGGGCTTCACGCTCATCGGCCTGCTTACCCTCTCGCGCGCAGGCTCCTATCCGCTGCTGCTGCTGGGCGCGGCGCTGGTCGGCATGGGCTCGTCCGTGTTCCACCCGGAATCCTCCCGCGTCGCGCGTATGGCTTCCGGCGGACGGCATGGGCTGGCGCAATCGGTGTTCCAGGTCGGCGGCAATGCGGGTTCCGCGCTCGGGCCGCTGCTCGCGGCCTTCATCGTCGTGCCGTTCGGGCAGACGAGCATCGCATGGTTCTCGGTCGTCGCGCTGCTCGCGATGATCATCCTGTTCAATGTGGGGCGTTGGTACCGCGCGAAGCTCGCCGACCTGAGATCTAAGCCGAAGGTTGCCGCTGCCGCGTCGAACCTGTCGCGCAAGCGCATTACCGTGTCCATCGCGATCCTGATGCTGCTCGTGTTCTCCAAAAACTTCTACACGGCGAGCATTTCTAGCTACTTCACCTTCTACCTCATGTCCAAGTTCCAGGTGTCGGTGCAGGATTCGCAGCTCTATCTCTTCGTGTTCCTCGGCGCGGTGGCCGCAGGCACGATGATCGGCGGTCCCATCGGCGACAAGATCGGGCGGCGCTACGTGATCTGGATCTCGATCCTCGGCGTGCTGCCGTTCACGCTCATGCTGCCCTATGCGAACCTGTTCTGGACGGCTGTGCTCAGCGTCATCATCGGCCTCGTGCTGGCCTCAGCCTTCTCGGCCATTCTCGTCTATGCCACGGAGCTGGTGCCCGGCCGCGTCGGCACGATCGCAGGCCTGTTCTTCGGCCTTTCCTTCGGCATGGGCGGCTTGGGCGCGGCGGTGCTCGGGCAGCTTGCGGACGTGACGAGCATCGAGACGGTCTACAAGGTGGTCTCTTTCCTGCCCGCCATCGGGTTGCTCACCTACTTCCTGCCAAAGATCGAGAAGGCTCGCGCTTAAACGCGGCGGAGCCTTCATAGGACTGCCAACAGAACCTGCGCTTAGTCCGCCTTGTGGATCTCAAAACGTGGATGGCCGGGTCAAGCCCGGCCATGACGCCCTAGAGATGTCGTGCTTGCTGGATCAAGCCAGAGCGGATCGAAAGCTCACGACCTTCCCGGTCTTACTGCCAGGCGTAATTGAAGCTGATGCTGATGCGCTCGGCCTCGGCCTCGTTGAGCGGCACCTCGTGGCGCAGCCAGCTTTCCCACAGCAGCACCGTTCCGGGGGCGGGCTTCATATAAGCGAACTGGCGGTTTTCCGGCTTGGCCTTGGCCTTGCGGGGCGGGGCCGCCATCATGAAGCCGAGGCGCGGGTCCTCGAGCTTGAGCGCGCTCGCGCCTTCCGGGATCGTCACGTAATAGGTGCCGCTGATCACCGAATGCGGGTGGATATGCGAGGTGTGGATGCCGCCGGGCGGGAGGATGTTGATCCACAGGCTGTCCATGACCAGCTTGCGGCCCTGGAGATCGAATTCCAGCTCCTTCGCAAAGGCCGCCACATGCTTGTCGAGGTCTTTCAAGAGATCGCCGAACACCGGCACGCGCCAGGGCAGGTCGTTCAGGGAGGCATAGGACGTATAGCCCGGGTAGCCGTGCTTCTCGCACCAGCGCTGGCCGGCCTCGTCGTCCTCCGCGATGGACAGGCAGGCGGCTTCGAGCTCCGCATTGCGGCTTTCAGCCTTCGCGCCGGTCAGTTCGGCCCGGTAGATCTTGGTGACGAAAAGCGTATCGATGCTCGGCATGGTCCGGCTCTCCAGGAACAGGGGCTCTGTCAAACGATTGCCCTTTTGAGGCGCATAGCATCTTTTCTCAAGTCATGCGCCCCCGCGCCTTGAACGAACCGTGGGGACAACACACCTTGGCCTTATGATGACGGTTTCACCCCTGGCAGCCCTCCCGGACGATCTTCTGTCCCTTGCACGCTCTCTCGATGCGGAAACCCTTCCGCGCGTTATCGCCCTGCGAGACTGGCTCGTTACCAAGGCGGCCCGGATGGAGGATTCGAACGAGGTCCTGAGCGGCTTCCTCACCCAGCTGATCAATCTCGGCATCCCCATCGACCGGGCTGTCTCGGCCATCGAAGCGCTTCATTCCGAATATGCCGGGATCGGGCGCTTCTGGACCCGAGAGGAGGGGACGGTCGTGCGCTACCTGCCCCACGGGGACCGGCGCGAGGCGGTCTACCAGTCGAGCCCCTTCGCCTATGTGAACCGCACAGGCGATTGGCTCTTTCTCGACCTTGCCGAGACGCCCGACGATCTCTTCCCGATCGTTCCGGAGCTGAAGGAAGCGGGGTACCGGCATTATCTCACCATCCCGATCCGGTTCACCAATGGGGCGGAGAATGCGATCTCCCTCGCGACACGTTCGCCTCGGGGATTCACTTCGCAGGATCTGACCATCCTGCGTCTCGTCATGCCGTCCTTCGCGCTCGTGACCGAGCTGCGCGCCACCAGCAACCGTCTCGACGAGGTGCTGCGCATCTATGTGGGCGACGATCCGCACAAGGCGATTCTCTCGGGCGCCATCCAGCGCGGGCAGGTCACCCGCATCCGCTCCGCCATTCTCTTCGCGGATATGCGCGAATACACGCGCATATCCTCCTCATTGAGTCCCGAGAGCGCGGTGGAATTGTTGAACAATTATTTCGACTGCCTGGTGCCGCCCATCGAGGATGAGGGCGGCGAGGTGCTGAAATATCTGGGCGACGGGCTTCTCGCCATCATGCGCGACCGTGGCGACGATACGGGCGGTGCCGCGCAATCCGCGTTGACGGCGGCAACGAAAGCGCTGCGCCGCATCGAAACCGCCAACAACGAGGGGCGCTTTCCCGTACCGATCCATGTGGGGTTCGCCCTGCATCACGGCGATGCGGCCTACGGCAATGTGGGCTCGGGCCAGCGCCTCGATTTCACGGTGATCGGACGGGACGTGAACCTGGCAAGCCGCATCGCGGATCTCAACAAGCGGCTTGCCGAGCCGCTGCTCATGTCCAAACCATTCGTGGAGCATCTGTGGGGCAATCCCCACACGCTGGGCACTCATGCCGTTGAAGGCTTCGAGGAAGAGATCGAAGTCTACCGGCCCTGAAGCTTCTCCCGTCCATGCGGCGCATCGAGATCGAGGATTGGCCCGAGCGGCACGATGCCGGTGGGATTGATGGTTCTGTGGCTCTCGTAATAATGGCTCTTGATATGCTGCATGTTCACCGTCCCGGCGATGCCGCCAGTCTGATAAAGATCGCGCAGATAGCCTGAGAGGTTTTCGTAATCCGCGATCCGCCGCAGGTTGCACTTGAAGTGGCCCACATAGACGGGATCGAAGCGCACGAGCGTCGTGAAAAGCCGGATGTCGGCTTCCGTGAGCATGTCGCCGCACAAATATCGCCGGTGGCCGAGATGAGCGTCGAGGTGATCGAGCGTCTCGAAGAGCGGGCGCACCGATTCCTCATAAGCCTGCTGCGTGGTGGCGAAGCCCGCCTTGTAAACGCCGTTGTTGACACTGTCGTAGATG
>JAEXGT010000094.1 GCA_023450615.1 Pseudomonadota bacterium
GTCGTCCCGTGTCTCCGCCTTCGACAACCGCTCGGGCCTTGCAGGCTCGAAGGGCTTGGCGCCGATCGGACGCGCGAAACCGGCCTGACCGCTTTGGAAACAAGGCGTGAGGCCAGACACTCAAACCTGAAAGGCCCATTATGCCTCTTTACGAGCATATCTTCATGGCGCGCCAGGATGTCACCCCGCAGCAGGTCGAGGCTATGGTCGACCAGTACAAGGGCGTCATCGAACAGAACGGCGGCTCTATCGAAAAGACCGAGATGTGGGGCTTGAAGTCCCTCGCCTACCGCATCAAGAAGAACCGCAAGGCTCACTTCACGATGTTCAACCTCAACGCTCCCGCGAATGCGGTTGCCGAGATGGAACGTCAGATGCGCATCAACGAAGACATCCTTCGCTTCATGACCATCAAGGTGGAAGAGCTCGAGACCGAGCCGTCCGTCATGATGCAGAAGCGCGACCGCGACGAGCGCAAGGACCGCGAGCGCCGTGAGCGCGACACCGATGGTGTCGGCTTCTCCGGCAACGAAGGCGAGGAGGCTTAATCATGGCATTTGGTGCTACTGGTGGCGCAGCCGGAGGCGGCCGTCGTCCGTTCTTCCGCCGTCGCAAGACCTGCCCGTTCTCCGGCCCGAACGCGCCGAAGATCGATTACAAGGACACGAAGCTCCTGTCCCGCTACATCTCCGAGCGCGGCAAGATCGTTCCGTCCCGCATCACGGCCGTGTCGGCCAAGAAGCAGCGTGAGCTCGCCCAGGCGATCAAGCGCGCCCGCTTCCTGGGCCTGCTGCCCTACGTGATCCGCTAAGAATACCGGGCGGGCCGCTTCACGCGGCCCGCTCATCTTCATTCGCCCAGCGGTGAGAATCCGTCGGGTCAGTTGGGGCAAACGGCCCCTAACCCTGCCTCGAGCAGCGGGACAGCGAGAACCATGAACTTTATCGCAACAGGCATCGGCGCGGGCCTCGTCTCGGCCCTTCTGACAGTGGTGGTCGTCAAGGAGACCATGCTGGCCGTCGTCCTTGCCATGCTTGCGCCGCTCCCCATCCTGATCGCCTCTCTCGGCTGGAACCACCGTTCCGGCCTCGTCGCCACCGTCGTCGGCGGCCTCGCGATTGCGATCTTTACCGCTTCTCCCATCAGCGCCGTTGGCTTCGTCGTCATCACCGGCCTGCCCGCCTGGTGGCTCGGCTATCTGGCCCTGCTCGGCCGCCCTAGCGCCGACGGCACCATGGAATGGTACCCGATCGGTCGTCTGCTCGGCTGGGTCGCGGCAACGGCAGCCCTCACCATCGTCGCCACCGGAATCATCTCCTCGGGCGGCGACTACACGCTCTTCCAGGCCCGGTCGCGCCAGATCTCCGAAGCCTTTGTCACCATGTTCCTCGAGGCTCCCGAGCAGGGAACCGAGAATGTGCGCGAGTCCCTGACCCAAACGCTGGCGATGATGGCCCCGGCCCTGTCCGCTTTCGGCTTCACCTTCTTCATGGGACTTTATCTGTGGCTCGCGGCGAAGGTCGTCTCGGCTTCGGGACGCCTGCCGCGTCCCTGGGCCCCGGTGCCTGGCCTCGAAATGCCCCGTGCGGTGCTTTGGGCCCTGCCCGCAGCCTTCATTCTCACCCAGGTCGAAGGCTTCGCAGGTGCGCTCGGCTATGCCCTCTTCGGCGCGCTTCTGATGGCCTTCACCTTGCAGGGCCTCGCCGTCATCCATGAGCGCACCCAGGGCAAACCGGGGCGCGGCTTCATCCTGGCGGGCCTCTATATGCTGCTGTTCCTGACCCAAGGGATCATGATCACGGCCCTGTCCTTCTTCGGCCTCGCCGACACGATCTTCGGCTTTCGCCGCCGCTTCGGCGGGAACAAGCCGAAACAACCACCAACCCTTTCAATCTGATCACGAACATCAAAGGAGAATACCAATGGAAGTGATCCTTCTCGAGCGCGTCGCAAAGCTCGGCCAGATGGGCGAAACCGTTAAGGTCCGCTCGGGCTACGCCCGCAACTTCCTCCTGCCGCGCGGCAAGGCTCTGCGCGCCACCGAGGCCAACAAGAAGCACTTCGAAGCTCAGCGCGCCCAGCTTGAGGCCCGCAACCTCGAGCGCCGCAAGGAAGCCGAAGCCGTCGCCGAGAAGCTGAACGGCCAGAGCTTCATCCTGCTCCGCCAGTCCGGCGAGACGGGCGTGCTCTACGGTTCGGTCTCGACCCGCGACCTCGCCGAGGTGATGACCCAGAACGGCTTCACGGTTGACCGCAACCAGATCGTTCTCAACACCCCGATCAAGACCCTTGGCATGCACACTGTGCCAGTTTCCCTCCACCCAGAGGTCGAGGTGACCGTGACGGCGAACATCGCCCGCAGCCCCGAGGAAGCTGAGCGTCAGGCTCGCGGTGAGGAAGTCACCACCCGCGAAGAGACCAACCTCGACGACCTCGGCCTCGAGGTCGGCGCTGCTCTCGCCGAAGCCGGCGACGTGGAGCTCTAAGACAGGCCTCAACCTGAGCCTTGCTCAGGTTCCTGTTTTGTTCCAGAATAGGCGCTCCCTGTCGATTCGATGGGGAGCGCTTTTTCGTTGGGGTTGCGGTCTCCCACCGAGTCAAGACGGATCACCGGCGAAAAGGCATGTGCTTGTGAGAATCGAGGACAGCGAGGAAAGCCTTCGAGGAGTCTCACTCTGTCCCTGATCGGCAACGGTTCGAACACCAATTGGGGTCTATGAGCTTTTAAAACCTCAAACCCCATTCCCGGAGCGCCAGATGGCCACCGCCAACGCCCTGATCGCCCGCTTAGAGACCGCCGAGCCGCAGTTCCGCACGCCTCCGAGCAACCTCGAGGCCGAACAGGCTCTCCTGGGCGCGATCCTGGTCAACAACGACGCCTATTACCGCGTCTCCGACTTCCTCGAAGCCGAGCACTTCATCGAGGATCTGCACCGGCGCATCTATGAGGTCGCCACCGGCCTCATCAAGGCCGGCAAGGTCGCGACTCCGATCACGATGAAGACGTTCCTGGGCGACCAGGATCTCGGCGGCATCACCGTCTCGCAATATCTCGCCCGCCTCGCGGCGGAAGCGACCACCGTCATCAATGCCGAGGATTACGGCCGCACGATCTACGATCTCGCCATCCGCCGCAGCCTCATCAGCATCGGCGAGGACGTCGTCAACAAGGCCTTCGACGCGCCTGTCGACAGCTCCCCCCGCGAGCAGATCGAGGAAGCGGAGCGCCGTCTGTACTCGATTGCCGAAACGGGCCGCGCCGATGGCGGCTTCCAGCGTTTTTCCGATGCGCTCACCGCCGCCATCGACATGGCGGCTGCGGCCTATAAGCGCGAGGGCGCCCTGTCCGGCGTTTCGACGGGCCTCATCGACCTCGATAAGTCGCTGGGCGGCCTCCAGCCCTCCGACTTGATCATCCTTGCGGGCCGCCCGGCGATGGGTAAGACCTCGCTCGTGACAAACATCGCGTTCAATATCGCCAAGGCCTACCGGGCCGAGAAGCAGCAGGACGGCTCGATGAAGACCGTCAATGGCGGCATCGTCGGCTTCTTCTCGCTCGAAATGTCGGCGGAACAGCTCGCCACGCGTATCATCGCGGAGCAATCAGGTGTTCCGTCCTACAAGATCCGCCGCGGCGATATGCGAGAGGACGATTTCTACAAGATCACGGAAGCTGCCCGCGAGATGCAGTCGATCCCTTTCTATATCGACCAGACCGGCGGCATCTCGATCGCGCAGCTCACCGCCCGCGCCCGGCGCCTCAAGCGCCAGCGCGGTCTCGACGTTCTCATCGTCGACTACCTTCAGCTGCTTTCGGGCTCGTCGAAAAAGGGCGAGAACCGCGTGCAGGAGCTGACCGAAATCACCACCGGCCTCAAGGCGCTCGCCAAGGAACTGGCCGTGCCGCTGATCGCGCTCTCCCAGCTCTCCCGTCAGGTGGAAGCGCGAGACGACAAGCGGCCGCAGCTCGCCGACCTTCGTGAATCGGGCTCGATCGAGCAGGACGCCGACGTGGTGATGTTCGTTTACCGCGAAGAGTATTATCTGAAGAACAAGGAGCCGAAGCCCGGCACCGAAGAATACTTCAAGTGGCAGGCGGAGATGGATCAGGTTCACGGCAAGGCCGAGGTGATCATCGGCAAGCAGCGTCACGGCCCCACGGGCACCGTGCAGCTTGCGTTCCAGGCTGACATCACCCGCTTCACCAACCTCGCAGACGAAGACAAGCTACCCGAACGGATCGGCGATTGACCAAGACCGAACAGACCCGCACCGCCAGCCCCATTCTCCCCGAGATGGCAGGCGGCCTCCTCCATATCGACCTCGCGGCGCTGGCGTCCAACTGGCGCACGCTCCGCGACAACGCGGGCGGCGCGGAAGCCTCCGCCGTGGTCAAGGCGGATGCCTACGGCACCGGCATCGAACAGGCCGTGCCCGCCTTGGCGCAAGCGGGATGCCGCACGTTCTTCGTGGCCCATGTGAGCGAGGCGATCCGCGTGCGCGCGGTCGCGCCCGATGCGACGATCTATGTGCTCAACGGCCTGTTCCCCGGCACCGCGCCCGTTTACGCCGAGCACAACCTGCGCCCCGTTCTCGGCTCTTTCGAGGAGATCGCGGAATGGGCCTCCTTCTGCCGCTCGCAAGGGCGCAAGCGCGAGGCTGCGATCCATGTGGATACGGGCATGAACCGCCTCGGCGTCACCGTCGAACAAGGGCTGACGTTGAAGGATCGCGCCGAGCTGAAGGACTTTGAAACAGCTCTCCTCATGAGCCATTTCGTGAGCGCGGAAGAGAGCGACAACGCGCTCAACATCCGCCAGATCGAAGCCTTCAAGGCCGTTCGCGAAACGCTTCCCGGCATCCGCGCATCGCTCGCCAATTCCTCCGGCATCTTTATGAAAGAGAAGCCGCATTTCGATCTCGTGCGTCCGGGCTACGCGCTCTATGGCGGCAACCCGACGCCGGACCGCGACAATCCCATGAGCGCCGTTGCAAGCCTTGAGGCGCGCATCGTGCAGCTTCGTTGGGTCGAGGCGGACGATACGGTCGGCTACAACGCGCGCTGGCTAGCCCTCGGGCGCCGCCGCATCGCAACGCTGTCCATCGGCTATGCGGACGGCTATCCGCGTTCCGCGAGCGCGCGCGGCAAGAGCGGCGAGGAATTGCTTGCAGGACAGGTTCTCGTCGCCGGACGCTCCTGCCCGTTCGCGGGTAATGTCTCGATGGATCTGATCACCGTCGACGTGACCGAAATCCCTGAGGGCGAGATCAGGCGCGGCGATACCGTGATGATGATCGGCGGCGCATTGACCATCGATGAGGTCGGCCGCCGCGCCGGCACCATCGGCTACGAGATCCTCACCAGCCTGGGCCGCCGTTACGCGCGCAGCTATGCCGGGACGCAGAGCTGATGGCGAAGCGTCATCCGTCTTTCGTGTGCCAGGAATGCGGCGCAGTCTATAACCGCTGGAAAGGCAAGTGCGAGGCCTGCGGCGGCTGGAACACCATCGCCGAGGAAACAGGTTCTGCCAGCCCCATGTCGGGTCCTGTCGCCACGCGTCCGTCGCGGGCCAAGGGCCGCATTTTCCCGCTCGAAGGCCTCTCCGGCGAAACCAAGGAAGCGCCGCGCACGCCCTCCGGCATCGCGGAACTCGACCGCGTCACCGGCGGCGGTTTCGTCCATGGCTCGATCATCCTGCTTGGCGGCGATCCCGGCATCGGAAAATCGACGCTGCTGATGCAGGCCTCCGCTGCCCTCGCCATGCGCGGCGAGCGCGTCGCCTATATCTCGGGCGAAGAAGCGGTGGCGCAGGTGCGCCTGCGCGCAGAACGCCTCGGCCTCGGCCAAGCCCCTGTGGAGCTCGCCTCCGAAACCAACGTGGAAGATATCATCGCGACCCTGAGTCAGGGCCGCCCGCCCGCGCTCGCGATCATCGACTCGATCCAGACCATGTGGACCGAGACGGTAGAATCCGCTCCCGGCACCGTCACCCAGGTGCGCGGCTCGGCGCAGGCGCTCATCCGCTTCGCGAAGACGACGGGCACCGCCGTTATTCTCGTCGGCCACGTTACCAAGGACGGCCAGATCGCGGGACCGCGCGTCGTCGAGCACATGGTCGATGCGGTGGTTTCCTTCGAAGGCGATACTGGGCATCACTTCCGCATTCTGCGAGCGGTCAAGAACCGCTTTGGGCCTACCGATGAAATCGGCGTGTTCGAGATGTCGGACCAAGGCCTGCGGGAAGTCCCCAATCCATCCGAACTCTTCCTCGCCGGACGCGATCTCGCCACGCCCGGCACGGCGGTGTTCGCTGGCATGGAGGGCACGCGCCCGCTCCTCGTGGAAATACAGGCGCTCGTCGCACCGACCTCCCTCGGCACGCCGCGCCGCGCGGTCGTGGGTTGGGATCAGGCTCGTCTGTCCATGGTGCTCGCAGTGCTGGAGGCTCATGGCGGCCTGAAGCTCGGCATGCATGACGTCTATCTCAACGTAGCTGGCGGCCTGCGCATCACGGAACCGGCTGCGGATCTCGCGGCGGCTGCCGCCCTCGTCTCCTCCCTGTCAGGCAACCCCTTGCCACCCGATACTGTCTATTTCGGAGAAATGGGCCTGTCCGGCGCCATCAGGCCCGTAGCGCAAGAACAGGCGCGCCTCAAGGAAGCGGCGAAGCTCGGTTTCTCCAGCGCCGTCGCCCCGGCACCGCGTATCGACAAAGGCAAAAAGGAGAAGCTGCCTCTCGCAGCCTCTTCCATCGGCCACATCACTGATCTCGTGGCCGGGATCGCGGCGCGCAGACGCAGGGCCTCCTGAGAATACTTGCCTTCTCAGCCCAACCTCTTAGGCCATACGGTCTAATTGCGACAGCTATGATATTTTGTATCATAATGCCCAAACCTGAACCATTGCCAGCTGCGGCGATGGAACAATGATATCGAAACGGGGCGCACATGGCTGTGGCGATCAATCTTTCCAACACCACTTTCATCGAGACCGCCCTGCCTGGCACGGTCATCGGCACCCTCAGCCTTGATGGCGTTGCTTCCGGTGAGGCTGTTTCCTACTCGTGGACGCTGAGCGATTTCTTCGAAATCAAGCGCGATCCGACGACCAAGGCGTATCAGCTTGTGACCAAGGCCGCAGGCCAGGACTTCTTCGATTTCGAGAATCCCGCGCTCAAGGAATTCACGATCAAGATCGGTTATGAGGACTTCACGACCGGCGAGGTCGTCGAATCCACCTTCACGCTCTCGGTCACGGACGACGTGAATGATAATTACAACGTCATCACCGGCAAGTCGAAGAACGACAAGCTCAAGGGCACGGCCGCAGCCGACTCGATCCACGGCGGCGCGGGCAACGACAAGATTGATGGCGGCGCCGGCGACGACCTCATCAACGGCGGAGCAGGCAAGGACATCCTCACCGGCGGCGCGGGCATGGACACCTTCGTGTTCGACACCCCGGTGAAGAAGGGTCACTTCGACCAGATCACTGATTTCAAGTCTGCCGACGACACGATCCAGATCAGCCTCGCTGCCCTCAAGTCCTTCAAGGTCAAGGTCGCGAAGCAGGAGGTCTATGACGATCTCATGGGCACCAAGGCTGGCAAGAAGAAGGCCACCTTCAGCCTGGATAAGGTGTTCGAGAAGGGCAAGTTGGAGAAGAAATTCTTCAGCGTCGGCAAGGCCAAGAATTCTGACGACTTCATCACCTACGACAAGAAAACCGGCTTCGTTTATCTGGACGTCGATGGTTCCGGCAAAGGCAAGGGCTTTGCCATTGCCAAGCTGAAGGCGGGCACGACCGTCACGGCTGACGACTTCGTCTTCATCTGATCAAGGCAGATTTCGTTCCTCTCCCTTGCCCGGCGGCCTCCGCCGGGTTTTTTTGTGGGCGAAGGCTACCCGCGAACGACCTGCTGACACACCTTTCCTGCCCAAGGGGTGACGAAAGCATCGCTTGAGGCTATACAGCCTGGCCTCAACCCGCGAATGCGGCCCTTGTCCCTGTTTCTGCGTAGGCTCGGCTCATGCCCTTTTCTGTCCTGGACCTCGTTGTCATCGGAATCGTCCTGATCTCGGCCCTCCTGGCAGCCGTCCGCGGCTTCACCCGCGAGGTTCTGGCCATCGTGGCCTGGGTCGTGGCTGCGGCCGCCGCCTGGTATCTGCATCCCGCCGCCCTGCCGCTTGCGCAGCAATATATCAGCAGCGGCACCGTGGCCCTCGTGGCGGCCATCGGCGGCATCTTCGTTATCACCCTGATCATCGTGTCGATCATCACGGTCCAGATCTCCGACCTGATCCTCGATTCCCGCATCGGCGCCATCGACCGGACGCTCGGCCTCGTTTTCGGCGCGGCCCGCGGCTTCCTGATCTGCGTGATCGGCTGGGCTTTCCTAGGCTGGCTGCTCCAGGGCAAGGAGCCCGAATGGGCCACCGCCTCGCGCACCCGCCCGGCCATGGAAAATACCCGTGACAGCATCATCGCCATGCTGCCGGAGAACGCCGAAGCCCTGATCCAGAAGCTCCGGCAGCCCGATGCGCAGGGCGCTGAGCCCATCGAGCCCGCAGAGCCCGATCCGCAGCAGCGTAGCGCACCCGCGCCTGCTCCGGCTCCGGCTCCCGCCGCTCCGCAGGCGCCCCAGCGCCGGGGCTGATTTTCCTCCTGTTCACACCTTGAAGAGCGACAGGAAAACCCATTGGCGTTTCGCCCTCGGGCGATTACATAGGGCTCGCGCCGGTGGGGGCGCGGATCCCAAGGAAATGATGATGTCTTCCAGGTCTGAGACGTGGCAGGTCACCCCCAAACAGGTGAACCTCGACCTCGACGGCGATACCCTGCGTGAAGAATGCGGTGTCTTCGGCATCTACGGTCATCCGGATGCCGCTGCGATCACCGCCCTGGGGCTCCATGCCCTCCAGCACCGCGGCCAGGAAGCGGCGGGCATCGTCTCCTTCAATGGCGACGTCTTCCACTCCGAGCGGAAGCTCGGCCTCGTGGGCGACAGCTTCTCCGACCGGGCGACTATTGAGCGCCTCGAAGGCCTCTCCGCCATCGGCCATGTGCGCTACTCGACCACCGGCGCGACCGTGCTGCGCAACGTGCAGCCCCTCTTCGCAGAACTCGACGGCGGCGGCTTCGCCGTGGCCCATAACGGCAATTTGACCAACGGCCTCACCCTTCGGCGCAATCTCATCCGCGAGGGCGCGATCTGCCAGTCCACCACGGACACGGAGGTGATCGTCCACCTGGTCGCCCGCAGCCGCAAGGACAAGGTCGTCGACCGTTTCGTGGAGGCGATCCAGAAGATCGAGGGCGCTTATGCTCTCGTCGCTCTTACCAACAAGAAGCTGATCGGCGCCCGCGATCCCATGGGCATCCGCCCGCTCGTGCTCGGCGAGCTCGATGGCCGCTACATCCTCACCTCCGAAACCTGCGCCCTCGACATCATCGGTGCCCGCTTCATCCGCGACATCGAGAACGGGGAGTGCGTGGTGATCTCGGACGAGGGCGTCGAATCCTTCCGTTTCGCCGACAAGGTGCCGCCCCGCCCCTGCATCTTCGAATATATCTATTTCGCCCGCCCCGATTCCATCGTGAACGGACGCAGCGTCTATGAAGTGCGCAAGGGCATGGGCCGCGAGCTTGCGGCGGAAGCGCCCGCCAATGCCGACGTGGTGATCCCGGTGCCGGATTCCGGCGTTCCGGCGGCACTCGGCTTCGCGCAGAGCTGCGGCCTGCCCTATGAGCTCGGCATCATCCGCAACCATTACGTGGGCCGCACCTTCATTCAGCCGACGCAATCCGTGCGCGAACTCGGCGTGCGCATGAAGCATTCGGCGAACCGCGCGGCCATCGAGGGCAAGCGCATCGTGCTCGTGGACGACAGCCTCGTGCGCGGCACCACCTCGGTGAAGATCGTGCGCATGATGCGCGAGGCCGGCGCGAAAGAAGTTCACTTCCGCATCGCCAGCCCGCCGATCACGCATCCCGACTTCTACGGCATCGACACGCCGGAGAAGGAGAAGCTGCTCGCGGCCACTCACAGCCTGGAGCAGATGCGCGCATATATCGGCGCGGACAGCCTCGCCTTCCTGTCCATCGACGGCATCTACCGCGCCATGGGCGAAAAAGGCCGCAACCCGGCCCAGCCGCAATTCACCGACCATTGCTTCACAGGCGATTATCCGACGGCGCTGACGGATCTCTCCGTCGCCACGCCGCGCCGTCTCGCCCTGCTGGCCGAAGCCGACTAAGGATTGTTCATGGACAAGCCCCTTCTCAACCGCGTTGCGGTCGTCACCGGCGCATCGCGCGGCATCGGTCGCGCGGCAGCTCTCGCTCTTGCCGAGGCCGGCGCGCACATCATCGCCCTCGCCCGCACGCAAGGCGCGCTCGAGAGCCTCGACGACGAGATCCGCGCCAAGGGCTCGTCCGCTACTCTCGTGCCGGTGAACCTGAAGGACCTGGACGCCATCGACCGTCTGGGCGCTGCGATCTACGAGCGCTGGGGCAAGCTCGACATCCTCCTCGGCAATGCAGGCCAGCTCGGCGAGCTGGCGCCGATCAACCATATCGACCAGCCGGTTTGGGACGAGGTGATGACTGTGAACGTCACGGCCAATTACCGCCTGATCCGCTCCTTCGATCCGCTGCTGCGCGCTTCCGACGCCGGACGCGCGATTTTCCTGACCTCAGGGGCCGCCCATAAGTGCAATGCCTATTGGGGCATGTACTCGATCTCCAAGGCCGCTCTGGAGGCCCTCGTGCGTACCTATGCGGCGGAGACGGTGACGACACCGATCAAGGTGATGCTCGTCAGCCCCGGCCCTCTGCGCACCTCCATGCGCAAGGCAGCCATGCCGGGAGAGGATCCGATGACTCTCAAGACGCCCGAGGACCTCGCCCCCCACATCGTGAAGCTCGCCATGCCCTCATGGACCGAGACGGGCAAGATCTACGACTTCCCGCAAGGCGGAAAAGTAACGACGCCGCAAATGCCGGCTTGAAGCGCTCCTTCTCGACCTGTTCATAAGGGCGGCCTCAGGGCCGCCTTTTTTCGTGTCTGGCTTAGCAAATGACGGTCATCAAAACTCGATTGCCGCCAGTTACAAGCAGGGCAAAAAAGCCGAGCCGAAGATCGCCGCCATTCTCGCAGCCGCGTCCCGCATCGGAGAGGTCGCCACCGTTGACGACGGCAGGACCTTCGCGTTCAGGCGCGTAGCGTAGGCACGCTGTTCTCATCCTGCGGAGAATGAACTCGAAACGAAAATGGCCGGGACGAGCCCGGCCATGCTGCGATAGACAATGTCGGAAGCGCCCTACCCGCGCTTATCCTTGTCGTACGGGTTCGTTCCCATGCGCAGCGACACGCGGATCGGCACGCCGGGCAAGTCGAACGCCTCACGGATGTTGTTGACGAGGTAGCGCGTGTAGCTCTTCGGCAGGGCGTCGAGCTGGTTGCCGAAGACGGCGAATGTCGGCGGACGCGACTTCACCTGGGTCATGTAGCGGATCTTGATGCGCCGGCCTGAAACGGCGGGCGGCGGGTTGGCGTCGATTGCTTCCTGAAGCCATTGGTTGAGCTTCGCGGTCGAAATGCGCCGGTTCCAGGTTTCATAGACCTGATACACCGCCTTCATGAGCGGATCGATACCGCTTCCGGCAAGACCCGACAGCGGCACCACGGGCGCGCCCTTCACCTGCGGCAGCAGGCGGGCAGCCTTTTCCTTCAGCTCGGCCAGAAGGCCCTTCTGGTCGGCCACAAGGTCCCATTTGTTGAGCCCGATCACGAGGGCTCGGCCCTCCTGCTCGACCAGATCGACGATGGAAAGATCCTGCTTCTCGAAGGGGATCGTGGCATCGAGCAGCACCACCACCACTTCGGCGAAGCGCACGGCACGCAGGGCATCGGCGACGGAGAGCTTTTCGAGCTTGTCCTCGACGCGGGCGCGCTTGCGCAGGCCTGCCGTATCGAAGAGCTTGACGTTCTTTCCGCGCCATTCCCAATCGAGGGAGATGGAATCGCGGGTGATGCCGGCCTCAGGGCCCGTAAGCAGGCGATCCTCGCCCACCATGCGATTGATCAGAGTGGACTTGCCCGCATTCGGGCGTCCCACGATGGCAACCTGGAGCGGCTTGTTCGGATCGTCCTCTTCCTCCTCGTCGCCGGGCTCCGGGAAGTAAGGCATCAAAGCCTCGAAGAGGTCGGCCATTCCCTCGCCGTGCTCGGCGGAGAGCGGAACCGGCTCGCCGAGGCCGAGCGAGAAAGCGTCGTAGGCGCCGGCCATACCGGTAGCGCCCTCTGCCTTGTTGGCGATGAGGATCACGGGCTTGCCGGAGCGGCGAACCATCTCCGCGAAAGGACGGTCAGCTGGAAGGATGCCGGCACGGGCGTCGATCACGAAAAGGATGATGTCGGCGTCCTCGATGGCCGCTTCCGTCTGCGCACGCATACGGCCGAGCAGCGATTCTTCCGTCGCTTCCTCCAGACCGGCGGTGTCGATGATGCGGAAGTCCAGGTCGCCAAGACGCGCCTCGCCTTCACGACGGTCGCGGGTCACGCCCGGGCGGTCGTCCACGAGGGCGAGCTTTTTGCCGACGAGACGGTTGAAGAGAGTCGACTTGCCGACATTCGGCCGCCCGACAATGGTGACGGTAGGCGTCATGTCTTTGGTGCTCCGCCTTTACTGAGTGACTTGAACGGGTCCGCCCGCCACGAGAGCGGTATAGATGGCAAGCCGCTGCCGCAGGGCCGGAGGCGTTTCACGGTCAGCCGCGATCTGGTCGAACCAGCGCCCGGCATAATCCATGTCGCCTGCCTTAAGGCCGGAAAGGCCAAGGAGTTCCCGAGCCGAGTGACGCCACGCATTGGCGGGCGCGGCCATGGGTTCGAGGACTTGGCGGATCTGCGCCGGCTCGGCCGTATCGAGGCGCAGCCATGCGGCGCGCAGACGGGCCAGATCCTTCCAGAGAGGCGCCACGCCGGCATCGTTCGCCAGCGCATCATAAGCGGCAGCCCCGGCTTCCGCGTTCTGCTGGCCGCGTTCAGCGGCAAGGCGGAAGCGGGCGAGCAGGCTATAGCCAGTGTCGCCTTCCTTCGCGAGGGCCTCAAGAGCGGCGTCCGCTTCCTGGGCCTTGTTCTCGTTCGAAAGCTTCACAGCGTCCTCGAAGCGCATAGCGGCCGCCTGCGCGCGGGTTTCCTGCATATGCTCCCAGTAACGCCAGCCGCCGACGCCGCCGACCACAAGAACAACCACGGCAATGATGAGGCCGCTATAGCGCTGCCAGACCTTCGCCAATTGGTCGCGGCGGTATTCCTCATCGACTTCGCGGATGAACTCATCGTTCCGGTTCGTGGCCATCGTCACTCATGCGGCCCAGAGAGCCGCCTCCTTCAATAGAAGTGGGTCGCCTAGCATACCCCCCCGCTCAAGGCGAGAGGTTTCACGCGTTTGTGGGCAGCACGGGCACTCCGATCAGCAGCGGATGAAGCCAGATCGCGAAAGCCACATAGACACCGGTGCCGATGACGACCGCCAGGATGTCGTTGCGCCAGCCCGCAGGTGCGGCGGTGCCGCCATGCTGGGCGGCCACGTCCCGCCTTTTGGCGCTGATACGGGCCATCACCGCCCAGGCCAGAACCGAGCCGAAGAGCAGGATCGAGCCGAGGTCGCCGTTGGCGATGAGGTGCGCGAAGGCCCAGATCTTCACCCCCGCCAGCATGGGATGCTTCAGCCGGCGCTTGATATGGCCCGGGAGGTAGGCCGCCACGAAGCAGATGAAGGCGATCAGAACCAGGAGAAGGGCCAGATGCCGTGTCCAGACAGGCGGGTCCCAGACGGGAATGTAGCCGTTGGCCCGATACTGCCCATAGCCGATGGAAACCAAGACGATTCCGGCAAGCGACAGAAGCGAATAGATCCCTTTAAAGGGCCCCTCGCCGATGCGCCCTATGATGGCTGCGCGCGGCCCGCGCGCCATGCTGAAGGAATGGGTGCCGAGAAACAGGATCAGGCCGAGTATCAGCAAAGTCACATTCATTCTCCCGAAGGCGTAGGAAATTATATGTCACCCGATGGCGGAGGCCACCCGCCTCCTCCCGCAAGGTAATGGCCAAGCGTACCGATATCCCGTGCGGCAAGTTTTCAATTGTCCGCAAGGCTATGGCCCGCCTAAACTTTTAACAACGGGCACACTTGCAGCACTAAAATTTCCCGGGTACTGACCCAGGCAAACGTCGCTATAGACTAAGGGCGGCATGGCGAAACGGGTGGAAACCCTGTAGCTACGCCGATTGAAATCCAACCATAAACCGTTCTTCAAGGGGGAGGCAGAAGGTGACCGCGCTCATCAAGCTTTCTCGTGTCATTGACGCGATCAATGAACGCATCGGCAAGATCGCGGCCTGGGCCATCGTGGTGGCCATTCTGGTCTCTGCCATCAATGCGATCATCCGCCGTTTCTTCGGTGTATCGTCCAACGCCTGGCTCGAGCTGCAATGGTATCTGTTCGGTGCCGTGTTCATGCTCTGCGCTGCCTGGACGCTCAAGGCGAACGAGCATATCCGCATCGATATCCTGTCCAACAAGCTCTCGAAGCGGGCCCGCGACGCCGTGGATGTGTTCGGGCACGTCTTCTTCCTGTTCCCCTTCGTGGCGCTGATGCTTTACCTCTGCGTCCCCTACTTCCTGAAGTCCTTTGAATCCGGCGAGGTTTCCTCCAATGCCGGCGGCCTTCTGATCTGGCCCGCCAAGGGTCTCATTCTCCTGGGCTTCATCTCCATGACGTTCCAGTGGCTGAGCGAGCTGATCAAGCGCGTCGCCATCATGAACGGCCAACTCGCGGACGAGGAGGCGGGCGGACACAGCGTCGAAGCGGAAGCGGAGCGCCTCATTCAGGAAATCGGCACCGTCAACACCCCTGGCACGGGCGGCACGCCCCCTGGCGACGGCGTCAGCTGATCGTCGCGGCGCCTGTCCAAGTTTTTCGGAGTCTCCTTCAATGGCTGCATTGATTGCCCAGAACCTCGCGCCGATCATGTTCGCGGCGCTGGTGGTATTCCTTCTCCTCGGCTACCCCGTCGCCTTCGCCCTGGCGGCGAACGGCCTTTTGTTCTTCTTCATCGCCGTGGAGCTGGCGCCGCTCGCTCCCGAAACCATCACCCTGTCCTGGCCGCTGCTGCAGGCCCTGCCCGACCGCGTCTTCGGCACCATGTCGAACGAGGTGTTGCTGGCGGTCCCGTTCTTCACCTTCATGGGATTGGTGCTGGAGCGATCGGGCATGGCGGAAGACCTGCTCGACACCATCGGCCAGCTCTTCGGCCCCGTGCGCGGCGGTCTTGCCTATGCGGTGATCTTCGTGGGTGCGCTGCTTGCCGCCACCACCGGCGTCGTGGCGGCCTCGGTGATCTCCATGGGCCTGATCTCCCTGCCGATCATGCTGCGCTACGGCTATGACCGCCGTCTCGCCTCCGGTGTGATCGCGGCCTCGGGTACGCTCGCCCAGATCATCCCGCCCTCACTCGTCCTCATCGTCATGGCCGACCAGCTCGGCCGCTCGGTGGGCGACATGTACGAGGGCGCGTTCCTGCCCGGCCTGATCCTGACCGGCCTCTATGCCGCCTACATCATGCTGATGTCGATCCTCTATCCGAAGTCGGCACCCGGTCTTCCGCCCGAAGCCATCGGCTACCGCGAGCCAAGCGGCGCGCGCGGCGTCTGGCAGCTCGGCGTCCTGGTCGTGTTCTCGGGCCTCGTCGGCTACTACGTGCTGTCGCAGACCGGCACCAAGGCCGGCGCGGACTTCGTCATCCTCACGATCTGCGCCGCCACCGTGGTGGCCCTGATCTGCGCCCTCATGAACAAGATGCTCGGCGCAAAGCGCATCGCAATCTCGGCGATTCTCGTCGCTCTGCTGGTGGGCGCGTATTACGTGCTCCACACCCAGGGACATGAGGGCTTCGCGCTTACCATGGAAATGGTGCTTGCAGGTGCGATCTACGCGCTTCTCGTCGGCCTGATCGAGCGCTTTACCGGCCTTCGCCTCATGTCGAACATGGCGCAGCAGGTCACCTTCGTCATGGTGCCGCCACTCCTGCTCATCTTCCTCGTGCTCGGCACCATCTTCATCGGCTTGGCGACCCCGACCGAAGGCGGCGCCATGGGCGCACTGGGCGCGGTGATCCTGGCTGCCATCAAGCGCAAGCTCGACAACAACCCGTCCCGCTTCAACTGGACCCTGGTCCGGCAGGCGACCGAAGCGACCGCGAAGCTCTCGGCCTTCGTGCTGTTCATCCTGATCGGCGCTCGCGTGTTCTCGCTGACCTTCTACGGCGTGAACGGACACATCTGGGTCGAGCACCTGCTCACCTCGCTGCCCGGTGGCCAAGTCGGCTTCCTGGTGGTCGTGAACCTGCTGGTGTTCCTGCTGGCCTTCTTCCTCGACTATTTCGAGCTGGCCTTCATCATCATCCCGCTTCTCGGGCCCGCTGCCGATAAACTCGGCATCGACCTGATCTGGTTCGGCGTGATCCTGGCTGTGAACATGCAGACCTCGTTCATGCACCCACCCTTCGGCTTCGCCCTGTTCTTCCTGCGCTCGGTGGCCCCCAAGGTGCCGTATATCGACAAGATCACGGGCAAGAAGATGGAGCCGGTCACCACGGGCCAGATCTATTGGGGCGCGGTTCCCTTCGTGGTCATCCAGCTGATCATGGTCGGTATCGTGATCATGTTCCCGCAGATCGTGATGCACTACAAATCCGCGGGCCCGGTGGTCGATCCGGCTGCAGTCCAGCAGAAGCTCGACCAGCTGCTCGTTCCCGGCCTCGGCACGGATCCGGGCGGCCTCCCTGGCCTGAACTTCGACGAGCCGCCGAAGATCCAGTAACGGCGGATGGAGAGATACGAACAAGGCGGGCCGCAAAGCCCGCCTTTCTTTTTTAAGGAGCGGCATCCGTATTCTGGAAACACGGCATACGCTTTGTTCCTCCTAAAGTCCGGCGAGAGAGACCAAGATTCCGCTCGGCACTGGCCCAATGAGCAGCGGCATCACTCGTGATGAGTACGGGTGACGGCAGAGATCTCTGATGAACTAGTCCCATCGCGCGACTACCTGATCTCCCCCAGGAGGGCCAGTATCTGTCGCCGTGGTTGTCGATGCCCTTGGTACATCTACCAGAGTACCCCGATGCCACGTTTCCCGGCAGCGAGCACTGCCTTTAGCAGGCAACGGAATGTCCAATGGACCAGAGACTGCAATTCGCACGTGATATCTTACAAAAACTGGATGTCGCCGCCCATGGCGATATCAGGGCCCGGTTCACCCCTATCGATCCGAGCCAGGTTGCTCATCTGGAAGGATACTTCCTTCAGCGCTGGCTCGATGAGGCGGATCGCGCTCCCGCAGAACGCGGCGCCGCGATCAAGGAGTTCTGGAATAGCAATGCCGGTCGCGCCCTTCTCAATCAGCACGCCATAGGGCGCCTCAAGCAGGATCGTCATGAATACGTTCCATGGATCAACTCGGCGCTGCCCCTCAAAGGAGCCAACATTCTGGAAATAGGCTGCGGCACGGGCTCTTCTGTCATGGCCTTCGCCGAGCAAGGCGCGAATGTAACGGCGATCGACGTTGTCGATGAGGCCATCGACATGACCGATGAGAGAATGCGCCTCTTCGGCTTCAAGAATGTCTCAGTCTCGAAGATGAACGCGACCGAGATCGCCGAGAACTTCCAGGTCGGTCAATTCGATATCATCATCTTCTTCGCTGTGCTGGAGCACATGACCCATAAGGAGAGAATCCAAAGCCTTCGGTCTGCGTGGAACCTGCTGAGACCGGGCGCCTTTCTGTGCGTCGCCGAAGCGCCGAACCGCCTGTGGCATTTTGACGATCACACCTCGGATCTCCCTTTCTTCCATTGGCTGCCGCACGAGCTTGCAATGGAGTATTGGAAGAACAGCCAAAACTATCCCGAGTTTCCTCTGTTCGAGATTGCAAAGGGCGAACTGGATTCGAACGAGGTTCTTGTTGATTTCCTGCGCCTGGGAAGGGGTGTCAGCTTCCACGAGTTTGAGATTGCCCTCGGGCCAATTCAAGACCTCTCGGTCGTCAGCGACCGCCTGTCATTTCAGATTGCGCAGAATCCGCTCCGCAGGTTGCACTATGCCGCTTCAATGAAAAGAAAATACATGAGCTTTCTTCGCAAGCAGCGCCCCGACCTGCCGCGTGGCTTCTTCAACTCCTACATCAATATCATTCTTCAGAAGGATCATCAGTCGCCAACTGAGAAGCCGCTAGAACTATCGATGTGCTGAACGCAGATCCCAGAGCAAAAGCATGGTTATGGCAGGCCCCATCCTTCATGCCCTCATTCCCGTTAAGGCGGATATTGCAGTTCCGCTCAATGCCAAACCGCCCTAGTCGAAGGCAGCTTGGTACTTCTCATCCTTGAAGCCGATGACGATACGACCGCCATGCTCAAGCACCGGGCGCTTGATCATGGAGGGCTGGTCAAGCATCAGCGACAGCGCCTTGCGCTCATCGATGTCGGCCTTCTCGGCGTCCGGCAGCTTGCGGAACGTTGTGCCCGCCCGGTTGAGAAGCGTCTCCCAACCCACCTCGCGCGCCCAGCCCTCAAGCCGCGCGCGGTCGATGCCTGCCACCTTGTAATCGTGGAAGACGTAAGGCACGCCCTTGGCATCGAGCCAGGCGCGCGCCTTCTTCACCGTGTCGCAGTTCTTGATGCCATAGAGCGTGATCGACATTTCCTACCCCCTTATGACGCCCGATGGCTAGCGCCGGTACATGTCCGAGAACGAGACGTTCGCGCCACCACATTTGAGATTGTCTTTGACGAGCAGATAAGGACCCAGATGCCGCATGCGCACACGGCAATCCGCTTCATCGGCTTCTTCATAGGAGAGCGTTCCAAACTCCCCCATACCAAACGACAGGCTTGCGCCATTTGGGGCGACTTCCGCATCAAGCTCACCGACATGAGTGTAACTGCCTTGTCCCCATGTGGCATTGCCTTCGATCTTAAGCTTGCCTGAGCTGGGGATTTGGCTGATGCGAATTTCCTGCCCTTCGCCGCGCCGCCATTTCCCAATCCAATCTCGGCTCTCAATGGCAGGTTGTTCCTGCACGAAAACCAGGGCGGCACGCGGTAACCAATTATAATCGCCGTTACCGTTCCTGCCGACATAACCGGCACAGACGAAATCCGCTGTGCCGCCGATCACGATCACCTCATCGCCGGGAATGAGATATGCCTTTTCGCGACATTCCGGGCTCGCATTAGGGCAGCCCTTCTTGAAGACATCTCTTTTTACGAAATGCACCCGGCGGGACAGGTTGTTGACCTTCGCGAGCAGCACTCCTTCAAGGCCGCCCAACTCATCAACCTGCGCCCCCAGATGAAAGCAGCCAGCGTCTTTGGCCCAAACGTGTCCCGCACAAGCGAGCCCCAAGATGACAAAAGCCATAAGGGACTTGCTCAGCGAAAGGCCCATGGGTCGCTTATTCCCACTCAATCGTCCCAGGCGGCTTCGAGGTGATGTCGTAGGTCACACGGTTGATGCCCTTCACCTCGTTGATGATGCGGGTCGCGACGCGGCCAAGGAAATTCATGTCGAAGGGATAGAAATCCGCCGTCATGCCGTCCACCGAGGTCACGGCGCGCAGCGCGCAGACGTGATCATAGGTGCGCCCGTCGCCCATCACGCCCACGGTTTTCACCGGCAGCAGCACGGCGAAAGCCTGCCAGATCTCATCGTAGAGACCGGCATTGCGGATCTCTTCGAGATAGATCGCATCGGCCTTGCGCAGGATGTCGAGCTTCTCGCGGGTGATCGTGCCGGGAACGCGGATCGCAAGGCCCGGACCGGGGAACGGATGACGACCGACGAAAGCGTCCGGCAGGCCGAGCTCGCGACCGAGCACGCGCACCTCGTCCTTGAACAGCTCCCGCAGCGGCTCCACGAGCTTCATCTTCATGCGCTCAGGAAGTCCGCCCACATTGTGGTGGCTCTTGATGGTGACGGAGGGCCCGCCGGTGAAGGACACGCTCTCGATCACGTCGGGATAGAGCGTTCCCTGCGCCAGGAAGTCCGCGCCGCCGATCTTCTTCGCTTCCTCGTCGAACACGTCGATGAAGAGCTTGCCGATGGTCTTGCGCTTCACTTCAGGATCAGAAACGCCTTCCAGCGCGCCGATGAAGAGATCCTGCGCCTGCACATGCACGAGCGGGATATTGTAGTGGTCGCGGAAGAGCGTCACCACCTGCTCTGCTTCGGAAGAGCGCAGCAGGCCATGGTCCACGAACACGCAGGTGAGCTGATCGCCGATGGCCTCGTGGATGAGGACCGCAGCCACAGCGGAGTCCACGCCGCCGGAGAGACCGCAGATCACGCGACCCTGGCCGACCTGGGCGCGAATGCGCTCGATAGCCTCCTCGCGGAAGGCCTTCATGGTCCAATCGCCCTTGCAGCCTGCGATATCCCGCACGAAGTTGCGGATCAGCTGCGCGCCCTGGGGCGTATGCACGACCTCCGGGTGGAACTGCACGCCGTAGAACTTTTGCCCCTCATTGGCGACAACGGCGAAGGGCGCATTCTCGGATGCCGCCAGCACCTCGAAGCCTTCCGGCAGCTTGGTGACGCGGTCGCCGTGGCTCATCCACACCGGGTATTTCTTGCCGACCTGCCACACGCCCTGGAAAAGCGGGCTCTCCGAGAGAACCTCGATTTCCGCGCGGCCGAATTCCGAATGGTGCCCGCCCTCGACCTGACCGCCGAGCTGAGCCGCCATGGTCTGCTGACCGTAGCAGATGCCGAAAACAGGCAGGCCCGTCTCGAACAGCTCCTTGGGAGCACGGGGCGAGGCGTCGGTCGTCACCGATTCAGGACCGCCCGAGAGGATCACACCCTTCGGCTTCATGGTGCGGATCGCCTCAGCCGCCTTCTGGAAAGGCACGACTTCCGAATAGACGCCATCCTCGCGCACGCGGCGGGCGATGAGCTGGGTTACCTGGGAGCCGAAATCGACGATGAGGATTTTATCGTGGGTCTGGGTCATGGCGGGTTCTTACGGCCTTCGGGGTCAGGACAACAATCGAAATATGAGGCTGTTTATGGGTTTCGCACCAGGATTGCGGCGTAAAAACCATCGGTGCCGGTCTTGCGCGGAGTGAGCTGGAGGCCGTGAGCGGTCGGGCGCGTGACATTCTTCAGATGACCGAGCTGCGCCGTCTCCAAGGCCTGATCGGCAGGCATGGGCCGGAAGCCGCCGTGGCGCTCCATGAAAGCCGACACGGCCTCGTCATTCTCCTCCCGAAGGATGGAGCAGGTGATGTAGACGATCCGCCCGCCGGGCTTCACCAAGGAGGCCGCGCGGTCGAGAACAGTCGCCTGCTCCTTCCGGCGCACATCCAGGCTGCCGGGGCGCAGGCGCCATTTCGCGTCCGGGTTGCGCCGCCAAGTGCCGATCCCGGTGCAGGGCGCGTCCACGAGGACGCAATCGATCTTGCCATTCAGGTCGGTGATCGCATCGGCGCCGCCCCTCGGCGTGCGGACTTGGACGTTGCGCACCCCCGCCCGGGTCAGGCGGTCGTGAATGGGCGCCAAGCGGCGCATGTCGCCATCAGTGGCATAGATCTGCCCATGATTTTCCATCATCGCCGCGAGAGCCAGGGTCTTGCCGCCGCCGCCCGCGCAGAGGTCGACCACCTGTTCGCCGGGCTTCACGGCGGACAAAAGCGCCGCAAGCTGCGAGCCCTCGTCCTGAATCTCGACCCATCCCTTGATGAATTCGGGCTCGGATTGCACGGCAGGCCCGCGCCCGTCCTCGCTCGACGCGATGCGCAGGCCGAGGGGCGAAAGGGGCGTCTCGACCGCGCCGAGATGAGGCAAGGCATCGTGCGCCTCCTCGCGTGAGCCGACCTTCAGGGTGTTCACGCGAAGATCCAGGGGGGCACGGGCGGTGAGAGCCTGCATTTCAGGCACGAGATCGCCACCGAAAAGGCGCTCGAGCGACGGCTCGATCCATTCCGGGAAATCGCCCGCGACATGGGCGGGCGCGCCCTCCAGGCTGGCGTTTTCCAACTTCTCGCGTTCAGCCGCGGAGAGAGGCTCCGGCGCGAAGCGCTCGCCCGAACAGAGGGCGGAGATCCCTTCCAGGGTCATGCCTCGCTGAAGCCTGAGCATGCCCACGACAAGGGCGCGGGGCGTGCCCTCGCCCATGATCCAGGCAGCAGAGGCCTTACGGCGCAGAGCGTCATAAACGAGGCTCGCAATCGCGGCCCGGTCCTTGGACCCGGCGAAACGGTGAGAAAGCCCCCAATCCTTGAGGGCGTCCGTCGCTGGGCGGCGTCGGGCTTCGAGATCGCCAAGGACTTCCATGGCGGCGGAGATGCGGGCTGCAGGTGTCATCGAAAAAGCACACTTAACCTTGGCCGCAGAAGCGACACATTGTTTCCTATTTTCCGACGCGTTCAAAGGCGGATTCAAGAAACCGTGCGCTCTCCGCACGTTTTTCTTGGAGCCTATAGAACAATGTCGATCCTCTCCCGCCTTGCCGCCCTCGGCCTCACTCTGGCGATTGCTGCCTGCGCCATGGCCCCGGCTACCGACTTCACCCCGCCTCCGCGCAAGATGACCGACGCCAAGACCCAGCTCGAAAGCGGCAAGAAGTACTGATTCCAGTCACGGCCTCATCCTGAGGAGCCTGCGCAGCAGGCGTCTCGAAGGAGGTTCCAGTGATCTCTGGAGACGCCCTCGTCCTTCGAGACGGTCGCTCACGCGCCCCCTCAGGATGAGGGCTTCTTAAGGAGCTTTTATAGCTTCCCGATTTAAATGCCAGCCTCTGCGCCGGCGACACGAATGGCGAAGATGATCCACATGGCGATGAGGATCAGAACGCCCACTAGAAAGGCCTGAAAGCGCCGAACCATCCGGTTGGATGTCGTATGGATGGCCGCATGGACCAGGCGGGTCGTCACGAACATCCATGACATCACTACGAAGAGCATGTCGGCTTTTCGGGTGATAAGCGCCAGAACCACCAGCACATAGAATAGCACCGGCACTTCGAACTGGCTGTGATACGAGTTCTGGATCTGCAGAAGGCGTTTCGGCCAATTGCGTTCGCCCAGAGCAACATCAGGGATCTTCACCTCGCCTGCCCGTAAAGCCAGGACGCGGGAGCGCCCTAGCCAAACAAGCAGAACGAAGGTCAGCCCGACCTGGACATAGACGGGCAGGAGAATGGCGGTGATGCTCATGAGGGAACTCGCGTGAACCTTAACTACGGGTCGGGTAGTTAGGGCTCTCACGGGTGATCGTCACGTCATGGACGTGGCTTTCGCGCAGGCCCGCGCTGGTGATGCGGATGAACTGGGCCTTCTCCCAGAATTCCGGCAGGGTTGCCGCTCCCACATAGCCCATGGAGGCGCGAAGGCCGCCGGTGAGCTGGTGGAGAACACCGGAAACCGGGCCCTTATAGGCCACCTGCCCCTCGATGCCTTCCGGCACGAGCTTGAGGGTGTCCCGCACTTCCGCCTGGAAGTAGCGGTCTGCCGAGCCGCGCGCCATGGCGCCGACCGATCCCATGCCGCGATAGGACTTGTAGGAGCGTCCCTGATAGAGGAACACCTCGCCGGGGGTCTCGTCCGTACCGGCAAGCAGCGAGCCCACCATGGCGCAGGAAGCACCGGCCGCGAGAGCCTTGGCAAGATCGCCGGAGAACTTGATGCCGCCGTCTGCGATCACCGGCACGTCGGCCTGGGAGGCGGCCTCGACGGCCTCCATGATCGCGGTGAGCTGAGGCACGCCGACGCCCGCCACGATGCGGGTGGTGCAGATGGAGCCGGGGCCGATGCCGACCTTGATCGCGTCCGCGCCCGCATCGATGAGGGCCTGAGCGCCCTCGCGGGTCGCCACGTTGCCGGCGATCACCTGGACGGCGTTAGAGAGCTTCTTCACGCGGGCGACGCTCTCCAGAACCTTCACGGAATGGCCGTGGGCGGTATCGACCACAACCACGTCGCAGCCTGCATCGATGAGGCGCTCGGCGCGCTCGAAGCCCTGCTCGCCAGTGGTGGTTGCGGCAGCGACCAGAAGACGGCCCTGCGCGTCCTTGGCGGCATTGGGATAAGCGACCTGCTTCTCGATATCCTTCACCGTGATGAGGCCGATGCAGCGGTAATGGTCATCGACCACCAGCAGCTTCTCGATGCGGAACTGGTGCAGGAGGCGGCGGGCCTCGTCCTGGGTCACGCCTTCACGGACGGTGATAAGCCGATCCTTGGTCATCAGCTCGGAAACCGGCTGACCCGGGTTGCTGGCGAAACGCACGTCACGGTTGGTGAGAATGCCGACGAGCTTTCCCTTGGTGTTGTTGGGGCCGCGCTCCACGACGGGAATACCGGAAATGCCGTGATGCTTCATCGTGGCCAGCGCATCGGCCAAGGTCTCGTCGGGGTAAATGGTGATCGGGTTCATCACCATTCCAGATTCGTAGCGCTTCACGAGGCGCACCTGCTCGGCCTGGACTTCCGGCTCGAGATTGCGGTGGATGACCCCGAGCCCGCCGTTCTGGGCCATGGCGATGGCCATGCGGGCTTCCGTCACCGTATCCATGGCGGAGGCGATGATGGGCATGTTGAGGTGGATGGAGCGGGTCAGCCGGGTCGCGACATTCACGTCGCTTGGTAGAACCTCGGAGCGGCCGGGTCGGAGCAACACGTCATCGAAGGTCAGTCCCTCGATGATCTTATCCGTAACGATTGAGGCCATGGCCAACTCCTTGGGTAATGCGCAGCGGTACAAGCGAAAATCGCTTTGGCGAGTTGGCACGGGTCCGTAGCACGGGGTTTCGCTTTCGCAAAGGGCTAAGGGGCTATTTCCTAACAGAGCTGCCCTGCATCAAATGGCTATGCAATGCGTTGTTACGAGGTTAAGTGCCAAAGGTCATGCGCCAAGTCCGCCTCCTCCCCCTGATCATCGCCACTGCTCTTTTCATGGAAAACATGGATTCGACGGTCATTTCGACCTCGCTTCCCATGATTGCGCAGGATCTGGGGTCCGACCCCATCGCGCTCAAGCTGGCCCTGACCTCCTATCTCATCAGCCTGGCCATCTTCATTCCCATCTCCGGCTGGGTCGCGGACAAATACGGCTCGCGCACCATCTTCACCGCTGCCATCGGCGTTTTCATGGCGGGTTCGCTCGCCTGCGCGGCGGCGAATTCGCTGGAGGGCTTCGTGATCGCCCGCTTCATGCAGGGCATGGGCGGAGCCATGATGGTGCCGGTCGGGCGCCTCGTGCTGCTGCGCAGCGTGTCCCGCAATGAAGTGGTGCAGGCGCTGGCGACCCTGACGATCCCTGCCCTGATCGGCCCTGTGATCGGCCCGCCGCTCGGCGGCTTCATCACCACTTACTTCCACTGGCGCTGGATCTTCTTCATCAATATCCCCATCGGGGTTCTCGGGATCGTGCTCGCCACGATGTTTGTTCCGAACGTCCGCGAGGAGGATACCCCGCCCCTCGACATCGTGGGCTTCCTGCTGTCAGGCATCGGCCTCGCTCTCCTCATGCTTGGCTTGGCCTCCGGGGGCCGGCACCTCATTCCGGAGGAGGTCTCGCTCGGCTGTATCGTCATCGGCGCCATCTGCGTGGCGGCCTATGTCTGGCACGCCAAGCGGACGCCTCATCCCGTCCTTCGGCTTGACCTGCTGAAAGTCCCCACCTTTCGCGTCAGCGTCGTCGGGGGCTCGCTCTTCCGGATCGGCATTGGTGCCATCCCGTTCCTGCTGCCGCTTATGCTTCAGATCGGCTTCGGCTTGAGCCCGGTCGCGTCCGGGTCGCTCACCTTCATCGCGGCGGTCGGGGCATTGTTCATGAAAACCATGGCCAAGCGTATCCTGGAAAAGTTCGGGTTCCGCAGGGTCCTCGTGATCAACGCCTTCATCGGAGCCGCCTTTGTGGCTTTCAACGGGCTCTTCACGCCTTCGACACCCCATTGGCTGATCATGATCATCCTCCTCGTCGGCGGCTGCTTCCGTTCGCTTCAGTTCACCAGCCTCAATGCTATCGCCTATGCGGAGGTCTCGAAGCGCGACATGAGCTATGCCACCAGCCTGTCGAGCGCAGCCCAGCAGGTCGCCCTCAGCATCGGCGTGGCCTTCGGCGCCTTTGTGGTGGAGGCTGCCGCCCACTGGCATGGCAGAACCACCATCACGGCGGAGGATTTCGGCCCCGCTTTCTGGGCTGTCGCGATGGTGTCGGCCCTTGCGGGTTTCGCGTTCATGCGGCTTGAGCCGTCAGCGGGCGCGGAGATGTCGGGCCACCGTGCGGTGGAGAGAAAGCCGCCCGCGACGGGTCTTGGCGACGGGACTACAAATCTCAGTGAAGAAGTGGAACGCCGTTAGGACTGCCCTACCATGGACCCTCGGGACCAGGAGGCCTCCATGGATCAGAAAATCATCGACCTTTACGACGACTTCACCCATGGCGGCATGAGCCGACGCAACTTTCTCGACAAGCTCGCGGCGCTGGCCGGCAGCACGGCCGCCGCAACAGCCCTTCTCCCGATCTTGCAGAACAACTACGCTCATGCGCAGGTCGTGCAGGAGAACGATCCGCGCATCGCGGCGGAAATGGTCGATATTCCCGGCGCACAGGGCCTCAAGGGCTATCTCGTGAAGCCCAAAGACGCTTCCACCAAGCTCCCGACCGTGATCGTCATCCACGAGAACCGGGGCCTTAACCCGCATATCAAGGACGTGACGCGCCGCATGGCGACGGAAGGTTTCATCGCGCTCGGCCTAGATTATCTCTCGCCCATGGGCGGCACACCCGCCGATGAGGACAAGGGCCGCGAGATGATCGGCCAGCTGAAGCAGCCGGATGTGATCGCCTATGGAAAGGCGGCGGTGGCCTATTTGAAGAGCCTCCCCGATGGAACCGGCAAGGTCGGCGCCATGGGCTTCTGCTGGGGCGGTGGCGCGGTGAACAACCTCGCCGTCAACGAGCCCGACCTGAGCGCAGGCGTCGCCTATTACGGTGGTCAGCCGAAGGCTGAGGACGTGCCGAAGATCAACGCGGCCCTCATGCTCCATTATGCGGGCCTCGACGAGCGCATCAACGCCGGGATTCCGGCTTACGAGGCCGCGCTCAAACAGGCCGGCAAGACATATGAGCTTTACGTTTATGAAGGCGCGAACCACGCCTTCAACAACGACACCAACGCCGCCCGCTATGACAAAGAAGCCGCCGATCTGGCCTGGAGCCGGACGGTGGGGTTCCTGAAGAAGAATTTGGCTTAACGACTAACGTCATCGCGGACGACGCGAAGGTCTGGGATGACCTCTGAAAATCAGTCTCAATCCTCGAACGCGTCCACCTGCACGCGCTTGCCGACCATGAACGCATCAGCCACGAGGCGGAACGGGGCGACGTCGACCTCGGATGTGCCGATGGTCAGGAGCGCGTCGAACCGGCGATAGATGCCTTGGTATTCGGTGGGCTCCTCCTTCACCACCAAGCGCCCGTCGATTTCGAGGCAGCTTCCGCCTTGGGAAAGCTTCAGGGTGAAGCCGGCCTCCGTCTCTACCTCGATATCCCAGCTCTGCGGACCGGTCTGGCGCCAGTCGAAAACCGCCTGGAGATTGCTGCCTGTGTGACTGGTCTGAAACTCAAGATTGGCCGCAATCGGCGCATCCCGGTTCGATGGGAATTCCAGGGAAGCCGCCTTGATGAAAACCGGCTCGGGCATGATGCGTGTCACAATGGAAAGCGCATTGATGCCGGGATCGAACACGCCGAACCCGCCTGCCGCCCAAATCCATTGCTGGCCCGGATGCCAGTGGCGCACATCCTCTTTCCAGGTCACCAGGAGGCGTTTGATGGACCATCCGGCAAGCGCCTTCCTCGCCTCCTCGACGCCCTTGTTGTACTGGGCGTGCCAAGTGGTGAAGACGGTCCTGCCGACCTTTTCGGCAAGCTGGCGAAGGTCTTCGAGTTCGCTCAGCGTGGCTGCGGGCGGCTTTTCCAGCAGCACGCTTTTCCCGGCGAGCAAAGCATCGCGGGCAATCTGGTGGCGCACCTGCGGCGGCGTACAGATGGCCACCGCCTCCACCTCTTTGAGCTTGAGGAGGTCGTGATAATCCTGAAAGGCGTATTGGGCGTCCTCGTGCGTCAGGCCCCGCGTGCTCGACACGGCCAGAAGCTCGAAATCAGGATTGGCCTTGATGACCGGCAGGTGCTGGTCCTGCGCGATCTTGCCGAGGCCGATAATGCCGATCTTGTGCGGTGTCATATGCGTGGTCCTTCCATCTGTGGCGGCCACGCAAAAGCCCCTCGGGGCTTAAGGCGTCCGATCTGCCGCTCCCCGAAAACCTGTCGCCAGCACATAGAGTTCCGCTGAATCGGCCCGGCTTGCCGCAGGCTTCACGTGACGAACCACGGCGAAGTCGCGCTTAAGATCGTTGAGAAGCTGGTTTTCCGTCCCGCCCTGGAACACCTTGGCGAGGAAAGCACCGCCCGGGGCCAGAACCTCGCGGGCGAAGTAGATCGCCGCCTCAGCCAGTCCGATGATGCGCAGGTGATCCGTCTTCTTGTGCCCGGTGGTGTTGGCCGCCATGTCGGACATGACGATATCCGCCTGCCCGCCCAGCATCTCGATGAGCTTGCCGGGAGCGCTCTCGTCCAGGAAGTCGAGCTGGATGAATTCCACATCCGCCATCGGATCGATGGGCAGAAGATCGATGCCGATCACCTTGCCCTTCGGGCCGACCTTCTTGGCCGCGATCTGCGACCAGCCGCCAGGAGCGGCGCCCAGGTCCACAATGCGCTGGCCGGGCTTGAGAATATGGTACTTCTCGTCAATCTCGATCAGCTTGAAGGCCGCGCGCGAACGATAGCCTTCGCGCTTGGCGCGCGCCACATAAGGATCGTTGAGTTGGCGCTCAAGCCATTTCTGCGAGGAAAGGGACCGCTTGTTCGCGGTCTTCACGCGCTGCTTGAGGTTGCGGACGCCGGAGCCGGACTTGGTGCTCACCGTTGGCTGCCCTCCCGCCACACGCTGTCCTCTCTCATCATGTTCATCAAAATTCCTTCGCGCAGACCCCGGTCCGCGATACGCAGGCGATCCGAGGGGAAAGCCCGGCGGATCGCTTCAAGAATGGCGCAGCCAGCCAGTACCAGATCGGCTCTGTCCCTGCCGATGCACGGATTATCGGCGCGCTGCTGGAAATTGGAATGCAGCAGACGGTTCATCACTGTCGAGATCTCGCGGTTGCGCATCCACATCCCATCGACCTTACGCCTGTCATAACGCGCAAGCCCCAGGTGAATACCGCCAACGGTCGTGACGGTTCCCGATGTGCCGAGGAGATGGAAGTTCCGGGCCCTGCCCGCCTCGGCGGCGGCAAGGGAAAAGTCCGTGAGAAGCTCGGACACTTCCTCGACCATGAGTTCGAAGCTCTGCGGCGTGACGTCGATGCCGCCATGGCGCTCGGCCAGGGTAACCACGCCCACGGGCAGGGAATCCCAGGCGCGGATGCGCTTGCACGGGTCGGCGAAGGCATGCGGAGCCTGGCCGTCGAGCCAAGCGATCTCCGTGGAACCGCCGCCGATATCGAAGATGACCACCGATTGAGCCTTCGGGTCCGCGAGAGCCGCGCAGCCCGTCACGGCCAGATAGGCCTCCGTCTTGCGGTCGACGATCTCCAGATCGAGATCCAGGTCGCTGCGCACACGCTCAATGAAGGACAGGCCGTTATCGGCAAGGCGGCAAGCCTCCGTCGCAACGAGGCGCGCGCGGATCACCTCCTTGGCGATCATCTTGTCGCGGCAGACGCGCAGCGCGTCGATGGTGCGCTCGATCGCATCGTCGCTCAAGCTGTTGCCGTGGCCCAGTCCCTCGCCGAGCCGCACGATGCGCGAAAACGCATCGGTGACCCGAAACCCGGAATGCGCCGGCTCCGCAATGAGGAGGCGGCAATTGTTGGTGCCGAGGTCGAGGGCGGCGTAGCTGCGCGAGGAACGCCTCCTCGAATCTCGCCGCATCGATGTTTCGGAAGCGCCGAAAGCCCACGACGAGCCGCGCTCAGACCCGGAGGACGGGTCTGCGCGTCGATCTCCCATCTCGGTCGTCGCATCGGCTTTCACGGTCAAAGTTATATCCCTGGGCATTCTCGCAGAACGCCGGTGTTCCTTTTAGAGTAACAACCGCCGCCCGCATCTGCCAAGGGTTGCAGCGCAGATTATGGCTACACCCTCCTCGAGCGTCAGAGGGCCAATCCCTTCAATCGGTCGGTGAGGGTCGCCAGAACATCGGCGCCCACATTGGCGACGGCGATGCGCAGGTGCCCCTCCTGACCGGGCCCGAAATAGCTGCCTGGAAGGCATAATACGCCACGCTCCGTGGCCAGCTTTTCCGCAACAGCCTGCGCCTTCGCTCCCGAGAAGGGATGCCGCATATAGGCGAAATACGCGCCGACCGATTCGATTTTCCACTCCGGAAGAGGAGCGAGAGCGTCCCGAAAAACCTGTGCACGCCGGTTGATCTCGGCCCGGTTCTCCTCCCGCCAGTCCCGCAGGGCCGGAATCGCCCAGGGCAGAACGGCCTGGGCCACGCGCGGCGCGCAGATCTGGATGCAATCGAGAATCTTGGCGATCTGCTCGATGAGACCCGCATCCGCGGTCATCGCGCCCATGCGGTGGCCCGGGATCGCATAGGATTTCGAGAAGGAGTAGAGCTGGATCACATTCTTTCGCCACGCATCGCTCGTGAAGAGCCCGTGCGCGCGGTTCATGCCCTGCGGCAGGAAATCCCGGTAAGTCTCGTCGATCACGAGATAAATGCCACGCTTGGCACACAGCTCGGCAAAGCCTTCGATGACGTGTGCCGAATAGACGGCGCCGGTCGGGTTATTCGGCGTCACGAGCACGATGGCTCGCACCTTCTCGTCGATCATCGCCTCCGCATCTTCGATGCGTGGCACGAAGCCATTCTCAGCCTTGCACGGGAGCGGCCGAGGCTCGATCCCCAGCATGTCGAGGCTCATCTGGTGATTGAAATACCACGGCGTCGGCACCAGCACCGCTTCGCCGCGATGGGCAAGCAGCATCATGGCGACGAAAAAGGCCATGTTGCACCCGGCAGTGATGGCCGTATCCGCAGCCTCGATCCGCCCCTCGTAGAGGCGCGACATCTCCTCCGCATAGGCCTGCCTCAAGGCGGCATCGCCGTTGATGCCCCCGTATTGCGAGGTCGTGGCCTCGCCCGCGATGGCGCCGAGACGCTCCAGGAAGCTCGCATGAGGCGCGTTGCCCGGCACGGCTTGGGAGAGATTGATCAGCGGCCCGCGAGATCCGTCATAGCGTTGAATCCAGCTCTGCGCCTCCGGAATCGGAGGAGAGCCGACATCCGCGACGAGGGGATTGATGGGGGCGAAAAGACCGCTGGCCATGAGGGAATCGAACTCCGGATACGGAAAAGGCAGGAAACCCGGTGAGCCTTCACCGAAATTCCCTGCCCTTCAAGTTAAGTTTGCGTCCCAGCTCGACCTCATCCTGATGAGCAGGCGAAGCCTGCGTCTCGAAGGAGGGTCCAGAGAGCACTGGAGACGCCCTCGTCCTTCTCAGGATGAGGGCTATGGAAAGACCTTAGTCCTTCGCGCGCTCCACATAGGAGCCGTCTTCCGTCATGATCACGACGCGGGTGCCAGCCTGGATATGAGGGGGCACCAGGGTGCGCACGCCGTTGGAGAGCATGGCGGGCTTGTAGGAGGAGGAAGCCGTCTGGCCCTTCACGACCGGCTCGGTCTCGGTGATCTCGAGGGTGACGCGGGCGGGGAGCTCGATAGCGATGGCGACGCCGTTATGGATCGAGAGCATCACGGCCATGTTTTCCTGAAGGTAGGCCTTCTGGTCGCCGATGATGTCTTCCGGAACCACGACCTGATCGAAGGTCTCGGGGTTCATGAAGTGGAAGCCTTCACCGTCCTCATAGAGGTAGGTATGCTCGCGATCTTCCACGAAGGCGCGCTCCACCTGCTCGGTGGTGCGGTAGCGCTCGGAGACCTTCACGCCATCGGAGATGCGGCG
Source organism: Pseudomonadota bacterium (assembly GCA_023450615.1). Classification (GTDB taxonomy): domain Bacteria; phylum Pseudomonadota; class Alphaproteobacteria; order Rhizobiales; family Beijerinckiaceae; genus Microvirga. The sequence continues at coordinate 32,113 of JAEXGT010000094.1, forward strand.
CATGTCGAGCTGGGTGACCGGCGTGCCCTTGCCGGGGTGGATGTTCTGGGCAGTGAGCACGACATAGAGCCTGCCGTCGATATCGACGACATTGCCTTTGCGGAGCGTAGAGGCGATGACCTTCACGGGGAGCGTTCCTTGTGACAGATAGAGCGCATCGCAGGGGCAAAGCGGCGCTTTGCCCCGGCAACGCTGAAAATCGGTTTCGCTGCCGCAACTAGCCTATCTTGGCGCAAATCGCCAGCCTGACGTGTTAGGAAGTTCTCCGCCATGGCAAATGCCACTCCCGCTCCCTCCCCTTGGTGGACGCCGCATGTCCATGCGGACCGCCGCCCTTTTCTCCTGGGGAGAAACCGGATTCAGGCTGCCTTCCGGGGCTTTTTCGGAGCCCGGGATTTCGTCGAGGTGGATACCGCCACGCTTCAGACTTCGCCCGGCAACGAGGCCCATCTGCATGCATTCGCCACGGAAGCCATCGGGCTTGGCGGCTCGCGGATGCCGCTTTACCTCCACACCTCGCCCGAATTCGCCTGCAAGAAACTGCTGGCGGCAGGCGAGATGCGGATTTCATGCTTCGCCCATGTCTACCGCAACCGGGAGCGCGGCCCCCTGCACCATCCTGAATTCACCATGCTCGAATGGTATCGGGCGGGTGAGAGCTACGAAACCCTGATGCAGGATTGCGCGGCCCTGCTGGCCCTCGCCGCCGAGGCAGCCGGGACACGCACCCTTACCTATCGCGGCAAGGTGACCGACCCATTTCAGGAGCCCGAGCGCCTGAGCGTGGCGGAGGCCTTTCATCGTTTTGCGGGCATCGACCTTCTCGCCTCCATCGACGATAGCGGCGCGACCGACCGCGAGCATCTGGCCGCGAGCCTGCGCCAAGCCGGCATGCGCGTGGCGGAGGACGACACTTGGTCGGACCTTTTCAGCCGCGTCATCGTGGAACGGGTCGAACCCAATCTCGGCCTTGGCCGGGCCACGATCCTGGACGAGTACCCGATGGCCGAGGCCGCGCTCGCCCGTCCGACAGCTCGCGACCCGCGCGTGGCCGAACGGTTCGAGCTTTATGCCTGCGGCGTGGAACTGGCGAACGCCTTCGGTGAATTGACCGACGCGGCGGAGCAGCGCCGCCGGTTCGAGGCGGAGATGCGCGAGAAGATGCGAGTTTACGGAGAAAGCTATCCCTTAGACGAGGATTTCCTGGCGGCCCTGGCGCACATGCCGGAAGCCAGCGGCATCGCGCTCGGCTTCGACCGTCTCGTCATGCTCGCCACAGGCGCATCGCGCATCGATCAGGTGATCTGGGCTCCCGTGCCGGAGACGGGCCATTGAGCGCGTTACGGACACCGCAGGATCTGGCCGACGCCGAGTTGATCCCATCCGGGCGTCTCGCGGGAATAGAGCGCGTGGCGGAGCGATACGCCATCGCGATCAGCCCCGCTATGGCCGCGCTCATCGACCGAGCCGATCCGAACGATCCTATTGCCTTGCAGTTCGTGCCCCAAGAGGCCGAACTTGTGACGACACCCGAGGAACGAGAGGACCCTATCGGCGATCTCGCCCATTCTCCGGTCGAAGGAATCGTGCATCGCTATCCCGATCGCGTGCTTCTGAAGGCCGTGCATGTGTGCCCGGTCTATTGCCGCTTCTGCTTCCGCCGCGAAATGGTGGGGCCGCAGGGCCTGGGCACCCTCGCATCGGACGCGCTGGACAAGGCTTTCGCCTATATCGCGGATCATCCGGAAATCTGGGAAGTGATCCTCACCGGCGGGGATCCGCTGGTGCTGTCGCCCCGCCGCCTCTCCGAACTGATGCGGCGCCTTGCCGCCATCGATCACGTGAAGATCGTCCGCTTCCATACACGTGTGCCGGTGGTGGAGCCCGACCATGTGAATGCGGCGCTGATCGACGCCCTGAAAGCGAGCGGCAAGACCACCTATGTGGCGCTCCACGCCAATCACCCGCGCGAGCTGACGCCGTCCGCGCGCGATGCCTGCGGACGGCTGGTGGATTCAGGGATCGTCATGCTGAGCCAATCGGTTCTGTTGAGAGGCATCAACGACAACCCGGACACGCTTGCCGCCCTCATGCGCGCCTTCGTGGAAACGCGCATCAAGCCCTATTACCTACATCACCCGGACCTTGCCCCCGGCACGGGCCATTTCCGCCTCTCGCTCGAGGAAGGGCGAACCCTCGTTGCGGGCCTGCGGGGACGCATCTCCGGGCTCTGCCAACCAACTTATGTACTCGACATTCCGGGCGGCTTCGGCAAGGCCGTTATCTCTCCGGACGCAGTCAGCGAGCGAGACGGGTGCTATTCGGTCTCGGATTTTCGGGGTAGCGAGCACTCCTACCCGCCGCAACCGTAAGCCTTAATCGAACGAAGGTTTTCCCGTCCGCCCCTTCTTGATCTCCGAGCGTCGGCCTTTTGCTTCGAGCCGCCGCTTCTTCGAGGCGAGGGTTGGCCTCGTCGGCCTGCGTGGCTTGGGCCTTTCCGTCGCCAGACGGATCAGCTCGACCAAGCGTGCAACCGCATCCTCGCGGTTCCGTTCCTGCATTCGGAATCGCTGCGCCGTGATGATGAGGACGCCCTCGTTGGTGAGCCTCTTTCCGGCGATCCGCTCAAGGCGCGCCTTCACATCCTCCGGCAAGGACGGCGAGTTGCGCACGTCGAAGCGAAGTTGGACGGCGGATTCCACCTTGTTGACGTTCTGTCCACCCGGTCCCGATGCGCGGATGAAGCTCTCCTGGAGTTCATCCTCATCGAGCGAGATGCTGTTCGTGACGTGGATCATGGACCTTCAAAACCGGACGGAGGATTAAGTGGAGCATGAGAGCTTTATGTCCAATGAGAGCTTATCCGCCGCTTGTCGACCTCTGCCTTAGGGCTTAAGCGGCTTGTACCCTTCTTTCGCCCCCCTTTAAGTGCTTCCATGTCCGCTGTCTTCGCCAGCCTCATCCCAACCTTCCTGCTCATCGCGACCGGTTGGCTGTGCCGGACCACGAACTTCGTGAACGAGCAGCAATGGTGGGGGCTCGAGCGCGCAACCTACGTGATTTTCTTCCCCGCGCTCATCATCGACACGCTCTCCCGGGCCGATCTCTCGTCAGTGCCTGTGCTGGGGGTCGGAGGCGCGCTCATCGGGTCGATCCTGCTCATGGCGGGGCTGATGCTGTCCCTGCGCCCCGCGCTCAAGCGCTATGCTGCGATCGACGGGCCGAGCTTCACCTCGATCTTCCAGGGAGCCACGCGCTGGAACACTTTTGTGGCTCTTGCGGTTGCCGGAAGCCTGTTCGGCCAACGGGGCATTGCTCTGATCGCGGTGGCGATCGCGGCCATGGTTCCGTTGCTGAACCTGCTCGCCTTCTATGTGTTCATCCGCTTCGCGGGCAGGCCGAAACAGAGCCCAAAGGAAATCCTGCTTTCCTTTGCGACCAATCCCTTCATCTGGTCCTGCGCCATCGGCCTTATTCTCAACCAGTTCTTCCCGCCCCTGCACAAGCCAATCGCTGCCTATATCGATCTCCTGGGGCGTGCTGCTCTGGCCGCAGGCCTGCTCATTGTCGGCGCCGGTCTCGACATCCGACGACTGGCGAAACCTGGACTGCCTCATGTCCTGACGGTCAGCCTCAAGCTGTTCCTCATGCCGGTCATCGCCTTTCTGCTCGCGGGTTTTGCAGGTGTGAGCGGGAACGACCTGACCGTTACCGTCATCGCAGCGTCGGTTCCCTCGGCCGCGGCGTCCTACGTGCTCGCTCGCCAGATGGGTGGGAATGCCCCTCTCATGGCAGAGATCCTTACCCTTCAAACCCTTCTGGCGCTGGGTTCAATGCCCTTCATGATCACGCTTCTAAGCTGATAGAAGCGCGCCCACATGCAACCAATGGTTACATTATATCTGCTTGTGTGATCCTTGGTTGCACTGATATTGAGGTTGCCTGAAACAGAGACCAATCTCATCTATGGCCAAGACCTCACGCCGCGCCCTTCCCGCCCCGCCGCCTTATGCCCTGGAGGATGCCGGCGAAACCTTACAGCCGAGCGAACCCGGCATGAGCCCGGCTGAGACGGCACAATACATCGCGGAATTCTCGGCGGAGCTGTCCTATCTGGCGCGGCAGTCGAAGCTCGACCTGCTGGCATATCTGCTCGACATGACCCGGCTTGAGGCAACGAGGTCCGTGCATGCGGATAAACGCAGACGATAGGAGATCAGCGGGCGGAGATCAGGGAGACGGCGTTGCCGCCGTGGCGTTCCAGGCGGCCCGCGATTTCCAGTTCAAGCAAGGTCATCTGGACCGTGCGGATCGATAGGCCGGATTGGCGCACAAGGTCATCGATTGCAATTGGAGAAGGCCCGAGCATCTGGATCAGGTCGTTGGCGCCATCCGCGCGCTCGTCGTCGATGCCGGCGGCAGGCAAGACGGAGCCCGTAGGAGCACGCGGTACATCCGGCAAATCGAGCTCGTCCCACAATTCTTCGATGCCGAGAACACGCTTCGGCTCTTCCGCTCCCATGTCCAGGCGCGGGCCGGAAGCGACAAGCGGTTCCAGCACATCCGTCACATGCTCCACGCTCGAGCAGAGCGTTGCGCCCTCGCGAATGAGATCGTTCGTTCCCTCGGCACGCGGATCCAGCGGCGAGCCCGGAACGGCGAAGACCTCCCGGCCCTGCTCCAGAGCAAAACGCGCGGTGATGAGCGAGCCGGAGCGGCGCGCAGCCTCCACGACCACGACGCCGTAGGACAGGCCGGAGACGATCCGATTGCGGCGCGGGAAATCACGGCCGCGCGGCTCCCATCCCATGGGCATCTCGGAGACGATGGCCCCACCCTGCTCCATGATGGCGCGCAATAGGGGCTCGTTCTCGGACGGATATACCTTGTCGTGCCCACCTGCGAGCACGGCGATCGTGCCCGTCGACAGGGTGGCCTTGTGCGCCCGGGTATCGATGCCGCGCGCCAAGCCAGAGACCACCACGTAACCCGCCTCACCGAGCTGCCGCGACAGGCGCTCTGTGAAAGTGAGCCCCGAGGCCGAGGCGTTGCGCGATCCGACCAAGCCGACAGCGGGCCGTGCGAACACATCCGTCGAGCCGCGCACGGCGATCAGCGGTGGGGCGGTATCAATGGCTTGAAGAGGCTTCGGGTATTCCGCCTCGCCCATGGCGATGAAGCGGACGCCGAGGCGAGCGGCTGCCGCCATCTCCTTTTCCGCCTCCTCGCGACTCGTCACCTTGAGCAGCAGGCGACCGCCGCGACGGGCCAATCCGGGCAGGGCTTCGAGAGCTGCGGCCGCACCGCCATACTGGTTGATGAGGGCGCGGAAGGTACGCGGCCCCACATTTTCCGAGCGGATCAGCCGAAGCCAATCCAGGCGCTGCTCGTCCGTGAGGTTCACGCCCCTAGCCCTTCTGGCCGATCTTGCCTTCGGTGCCGTCGAGCAAGCGGCTGATATTCGCGCTATGCTTCCACCAGAGGAGCGCCACGAGCATCACCGTCATGGCCGCCATGGAAGGCAGCCCGAGCAGCCAGAAAACGACGGGTGTCGCCGCACTGGCAACCAGTGCGGAAAGCGACGAGTAACGCGTAGCGAAGGCAACACAGAGCCAGATGGCAGCGAAGACGAGAGCGACGATCCAGTTCAGGCCGATCAGCACACCGATGAAGGTGGCGACACCCTTGCCGCCCTTGAACTTCAGCCATACCGGATAGAGATGGCCGAGAAAGGCGCCGAGCGCGGCGAGCGTCGCGAAATGCTCTCCCCACTGGGCCGCGATAAGGACAGCCACCGTCCCTTTGAGGGCGTCGCCCAGCAGAGTTGCGGCGGCAAGCCCCTTGCGGCCCGTGCGCAGAACGTTGGTTGCGCCGATATTGCCGGAGCCGACCTGGCGAATGTCCCCCAAACCCGCCATGCGGGTGAAGATCACCCCGAAGGGGATGGAGCCGAGCAGATAGCCGAAGGCCAGGGCCCCGAGCAGGTACAGCATGTTCACTTCTTCAGGCATTCGCTTCTCACGACGTTGAACGGCGGTCGAACACGATCCTGCCCGCAACCGTCGTGATCGTCACCTGTCCTTCCAGACGGGCTTCATCGAAGGGGGAGTTCTTCGACAGGGATTTGAGGTCGCGCTTGTCAAGCACGTAAGGGGCGTCAGGATCGAACAGGATCAGGTCGGCAGGAGCGCCGACCTTGAGACGGCCCGCCGGCAATCCCAGGATTTCTGCGGGTTTCGTGGAGAGCGCCCGCAGGAGCTTGGGCAGGGAAACCCGGTCCGAATGGACGAGACGGAGCGCGGCCGATAGCAGCGTTTCGAGTCCGACAGCCCCATCTGCGGCCTCTGCGAAGGGCAGCCGCTTGTTCTCCACATCCTGTGGATTGTGGTCAGAGACGATCACGTCGATGGTCCCGTCGGCCAGCGCCTCGATCATCGCCTGCCGGTCGTCCTCGTGCCTCAAGGGCGGTGAGAGCTTCAGGAAGGTGCGGTAATCGCCGATGTCATTCTCGTTGAGGGACAAGTGGTTGATGGAGACTCCGCAGGTCACCGGAAGCCCCTTGGCCTTGGCGGCCCGCACGATCTCCGCCGAATCGGCGCAGGAGATCATTGCCGCGTGGTAGCGTGCGCCGGTCAGGCGCACGAGGCGCATGTCGCGCTCCAGCATGACCGTCTCGGCCTCGCGGGGGATGCCGGGCAAACCGAGGCGGGAAGCGAACTCGCCCTCGTTCATGACGCCCTGCCCCACGAGGTCCGGGTCTTCCACGTGATGGACGATCAGCGCGTCGAAATCCCGGGCGTAGGTAAGCGCACGGCGCATGACCTGCGCGTTGGTGACGGAACGAGCGCCATCGGTGAACATGATGGCGCCGGCCTCCTTCAGCCGCCCGATCTCCGCCATCTCCTCTCCCTTCAGCCCCTTCGTAAGAGCGGCTGACGGCAGGATGTTGACGATGGAGGTATCGCGGGCGCGGCGCACGATGAAGTCGATCACTGCCGGATCGTCGAGCGCGGGACTCGTATCCGGCATGGAAACGACCGTCGTCACGCCACCCGCGGCGGCAGCCTCGCCAGCGCTCTTCAGCGTCTCGCGATAAGGTCCGCCCGGTTCGCCGATGAAGGCGCGCATGTCGATAAGGCCGGGGCTCAGAACTTGCCCGCCGCAATCGATCACATCGGCATCGGCCGCCTGCGTGAGCTGCGGACCGAGATCCTGGATCACGCCATCGCGGACCAGAAGGCCCCCGCTGCTCTCGTGCCCCGTATCGGGGTCAACAAGGCGCGCGTTCGTGAAAAGCAGAGGACGCTCAGAGGCCATTACGCGCAACCTGGAATATCTTCATACCGATAGAAAATCTCTTTGCCATTTTCCTTCGCCAAGGCCACCATCTCATCGGCGCCTGCCGAAGGACCGCCAATTCGCAGGCAGGCATCGCATTTGGCGACGAGACGCCGTGCGATGGGGTGGAATATCTCGTCGAATATTGCGTCACCGATACGCTCGGAGCCTGCGAACTCGATCAGCGGAAGAGCATACCATTCGCCGAGCACGGGCAGATGCCCCGCCCTGAAAAGGCGCAGCGCCATCTCCATCATGGCATCCACATTCGCCTGAATCTTCTGCGGATCGTCGCCTGTCCCGGAGCGATAAGGCCCCGCGACAAGGATCATGAGAGCTTTTGGGTCGACCATTTCTTACTCACCCGTTCGGTAAATGGCTCGCGAGAGCCTCGAGCACCGCCATGCGCACGGCTACACCCATTTCGACTTGTTCCCGGATCAGCGATTGCGCGCCATCCGCCACATCGGAGGAAATTTCCACGCCCCGGTTCATGGGTCCCGGATGCATCACGAGCGCATCGGGCTTGGCATAGGACAGCTTCTCCTGGTCGAGGCCATAGAAGCGGAAATATTCTTTAACGGAAGGCACGAAGGAGCCGTTCATGCGCTCGCGCTGCAGGCGCAGCATCATGACGATATCCGCGCCTTCCAGCCCTTTGCGCATGTCGGTGAAGGTCGGAAAGCCGAGGCGCGCGATGCCGGGCGGCAGGAGGTTCGTGGGGGCGACGAGGCGCACCTGCGCGCCCATGGCGGCGAGCAGGATCATGTTGGAGCGCGCCACGCGTGAATGCAGAATGTCGCCGCAGATCGCGACGATGAGGCCCTCGATACGCCCCTTGTTGCGGCGAATGGTGAGCGCGTCGAGAAGCGCTTGAGTTGGATGCTCATGAGCGCCGTCGCCCGCATTCACCACGGCGCAATCGACCTTCTGCGCCAGCAGATGCACCGCGCCCGCCGCGTGATGGCGCACCACGATGATGTCGGGCCGCATGGCGTTGAGCGTCGCCGCCGTGTCAATGAGCGTCTCGCCCTTCTTCACCGAGGACGAGGCCACCGCCATGTTCATCACGTCAGCGCCCAGGCGCTTGCCGGCGATCTCGAAGGAGGATTGCGTGCGGGTGGAGGGCTCGAAGAACAGATTGATCTGTGTGCGACCGTGAAGGGACGTTTTCCGCTTCTCGATCTGGCGGCTCACCTCGACCTGTTGGTCGGCGAGGTCGAGCAGAGCTTGAATATCCAAAGGAGACAACCCCTCGATACCGAGGAGATGCCGGTGGGAAAAAACGGATCGCGGGGTGCCTGTCATCTTAAAGCCATCGCTATAGGCGGTCTGGGCAAGCCCGGCAAGCCGTCGGTCCGGCAGCAATGGCTAAAAAGGGCCCCGCCTATCTCGATCGGAAAGCCTGAGGAGATCTCCGGTTGAAGCCTTCAATCCCGTTCGACCTTCTGGGTCGCGTGCAGATAGTCGGAATTATACTGCCCCAAAAGCTGAAGCCGCTCCCAGTCGTTGATGATGAGGGTTTTGCCGCGGGAGGTGATCAAGCCATCGGCACGAAGATCCTGGAGAACCCGGTTCACGTGAACGGTGCTCATGCCGAAGGCATCGCCCAGCTCCTCCTGAGTGAGCGGCAGTTCGAAGCTATGGTCGCTTACCTGTCCCGTCGAAGCGAGGCGATCTCTCAGCTCGCAGAAAAAGTGCGCGAGGCGCTCGCGGGCCTCCATCCGGCCCAATGCGGTCATCCATGCCCGATGGACCGCCCCGTCGATCAGTGTCGTGAGCCAGAGAACCCTGGTGAGATAGGGAAAGTTCTTCGTAATTTCCTTCAGGTCGTTATGGGGAACCTGAGCAACTGTACAGGTCGTAAGGGCCGCAACCCCACTATCCATCTTCTTGAGCAGAAAACTGTGCAGGTCCGCAAAATCCCCGGCGACGTGAAAGGCCGTGATCTGCCGCCGCCCATCGAGCGAGTGGCTCTGGCGGATGGCGAAACCTTCAAGGATCAGACTGCTGTGACTGGGCGTGCCGCCCTCGGTAACAATATCTTCGCGCGGGCGATAAACGACCACGCGCGACGTGATCTGCCGGATGACATGCTTTTCCTCTTCCGTGAGGGGGCCATGCTGCTCAAGTCTGCCGATGAGAGGATTGGACATGCTCGCGCTCTCCGAACTCATGGTTTGCTTGGCGGCTCACGGGCGGAGGAGAGCACAGAATACAGCAATTTGTATAGGCGAGGCGGCAGTGCCTCGATGAACGGGATCGTCATCAGTTCCTGACCGTCTTCATCCATGATGACGATGGCGTCAGCCAGCCAGTCGTCGATCCCGCGCCGCACGGCATCGGCAAGCAGGTCGCGAATGCCTTCGATGGCCTCGGCGCGAGCGGCCTCCAGGCTGGGAAGATCGATTCCTTCCGGGTCCGGAATCAACTGATCGTTTTGGCGGATATGACGGTAATACCGAGGCATTCCCCCAAACTAAACGAACGTTCCATTGTTCCTTTGAGATCTCGGCAGCTACGCCCGCGCCAGTCTCACCCTATAATAAGTCCCTGAGAGCGCTGAAAAGGTCGTTGCTCATGACCGCATTCCAGACCCACGACATCGTCAACCAGACGCCGCCCCTGCGAGATGCAAACCTGATAGCTGGCGACCCAACCCTGCTGGATGCTCTCAAGGGCAATGGAATCGACCCCGAAGCCGAAGGGCTCATCGCCTTTGGAGAAGCCTGGGGCAGTGCGGATCGCCTCGACCTTGGGCGGATCGCCAACGAGAACCCGCCGAAGCTGCGCACCCACGATGCCCGCGGCTATCGGATCGACGTGATCGAGTTCCATCCGGCCTATCATGCGCTCATGCGCTCCAGCATGGCGGACGGCCTCCATTGCTCGACCTGGGACGAGCCTAGAAACGGGAACGAGCATGTGACCCGCGCCGCGCGGATCTACACTGTAGCCGGCGTAGAAAGCGGCCATGTCTGTCCCGTCACCATGACTCATGCCTCTGTGGCCGCATTGGCGGCGGCTCCACAACGACTGAAGGAATGGCTGCCGAAGATCCGCTGTCGCGAGTATGATTCCCGCTTCCTGCCGTTCTGGGAGAAAAACTCTGTCACCCTCGGCATGGGAATGACTGAGAAGCAGGGCGGCACCGATGTGCGCGCCAACAGCACCAGAGCAATTCCGACGGTGGGCGACGAATATGCGCTCACGGGACATAAATGGTTCATGTCCGCCCCCATGTGCGACGCCTTCCTGGTGCTCGCCCAGGCTCCCGGCGGGCTCACCTGCTTCCTCGTGCCCCGCTTCCGTCCGGATGGCGGCCTCAACGGGCTCTACCTGCAACGGCTAAAGGACAAGCTGGGGAATCGATCCAACGCCTCCTCCGAGGTTGAGTTCGTGGAGGCGTTAGGCTGGCGCATCGGCGAGGAAGGGGCAGGCATTCGCGCCATCATCAAGATGGTACAGCTCACCCGCCTCGACTGCGCTATCGCCTCTGCGGGGCTCGTGGGAATGGGTCTGAAACTGGCCATTCATCATGCCCGCCACCGCAGCGTGTTCCAGAAAAAGCTCATCGATCAGCCTGTCATGCGGATGGTGCTGGCCGACCTCGCCCTTGAGAATGAGGCCATGACGGCCCTGGCGCTCCGCACAGCCCGCAGCTTCGACCTCGCAGACAAGGATGTGCACGAGGCAGCCTATGCTCGCCTGATCACGCCCACAGCCAAGTTCGGCATCTGCAAGGCAGCGCCCCGGCTGATCTACGAGGCCATGGAGAGCCTTGGCGGCAATGGCTATGTGGAAGAGAGCCCCCTGCCCCGGCTCTACCGGGAGGCTCCGGTCAATGCCATCTGGGAAGGCTCGGGCAATGTGATCGCCCTGGACCTCCTTCGTGCCGAGAATCGTGAGCCGGAATTGGCTGCCTCCGTTTTGGACCGTCTCATGGCCGATGCGGGCGCCCTGCCTGGAGCATCGGAGACGGCGCGAGACATTGTTTTTGCACTCCAGTCACCGGACGCAGAAGCCAAGGCGCGCTTTGTCGCCGAACGGCTCTTCACCCTCGCCGCGGCGGCAGCCATGATCCGCTCCGCACCGCCGCAAATCACCGAGGCCTACGCCCTCACCCGGCTTGCTCGCCCGAGCCGGATGCTGGGCGCGAATGAGCTGGGCGACGCTGTAAAACCCTTGTTGGACAGGACTTTCGCCACCATATAACAGCCTAGGCGGAACGGCCGATTTGACTTGTCCGCTGTGATCCACCACTTATCGCGCCTTGGCTGTCAGCGGGGCTGGCTGCCTTTTAGCTTGACAATACAGAGCATCCGCTCGCGGCCATCTACGGGAAAGTCGCTCATGAAAGTCGTCGTCGTCGAGTCGCCCGCGAAGGCCAAGACGATCAATAAATATCTCGGCAAGGATTACGAGGTCCTGGCCTCCTTCGGGCATATCCGCGATCTGCCCGCCAAGGACGGCTCAGTCGACCCGGATGCCGATTTCCGCATGATCTGGACGCTGGAGGATCGGGGCTCGAAGCGGGTCACCGACATCGCCAAGGCGATCAAAGGGGCCGAGAAGCTCATTCTCGCCACCGACCCGGATCGCGAAGGCGAGGCCATTTCCTGGCACGTTCTGGAAGCCCTGCGCGAGAAGCGTGTGCTGAAGGACCTGCCGGTCGAGCGCGTGACCTTCAACGCCATCACCAAGGACGCCGTGCAGACGGCCTTGCGCAATCCGCGCGAGATCGATCAGGCGTTGGTCGATGCCTATCTCGCCCGCCGCGCCCTCGACTACCTCGTGGGCTTCACCCTGTCTCCCGTTCTCTGGCGCAAGCTGCCCGGCGCACGTTCCGCCGGGCGCGTGCAGTCGGTGGCGCTTCGCCTCGTCTGCGACCGTGAACTGGAGATCGAAACCTTCAAGCCGCGTGAATATTGGTCGCTGATCGCAACGCTGGCCACGAAGGACGGCGCGGTGTTCGACGCGCGCCTCGTGGGCGCCGACGGCAAGAAGATCACGCGCCTCGACATCGGCAACGGTGCGGATGCGGAAGCCTTCAAGAAGGACCTGGAACTGGCGACCTTCTCGGTGGCGAATATCGAGGCGAAGCCCGCCAAGCGTCACCCCTACCCGCCCTTCACCACCTCGACCCTGCAGCAGGAGGCCTCGCGCAAGCTGGGACTGGCTCCCGCGCAGACCATGCGCATCGCGCAGCGCCTTTACGAGGGCGTCGATATCGGCGGCGAGACGGTGGGTCTCATCACCTATATGCGTACCGACGGCGTGGACATGGCGTCCGAGGCCGTGCAGGCCGCGCGCCGCGTGATCGGCAAGGAATACGGCGACCAATACGTGCCGACGGTGCCGCGCAAGTACACCACCAAGGCGAAGAATGCGCAGGAAGCACACGAGGCCATCCGCCCGACGGATATGAGCCGCCTGCCGAAATACGTCTCGAAGTATCTCGAGCCCGAACAGGCGAAGCTCTATAACCTCATTTGGACCCGCACCGTGGCGAGCCAGATGGAATCGGCGGAGCTGGAACGCACGACCGCCGACATTCTGGCCCAGGTCGGCCCGCGCAAGCTCGATCTTCGCGCCACCGGTCAGGTGATCAAGTTCGACGGCTTCCTCACGCTCTACAACGAGAGCAAGGACGATGAGGCGGACGAGGATGAAGGCCGTCTGCCGCCCATGAAGACGGGCGACGGCCTGGAGCGCCGCCGCATCAACGCGACCCAGCACTTCACCGAGCCGCCGCCGCGCTATTCGGAAGCATCCCTCGTGAAGCGCATGGAAGAGCTCGGCATCGGCCGCCCCTCGACCTATGCCGCCGTGCTGCAGACGCTGCGCGACCGCGAATACGTGAAGATCGAGAAGAAGCGTCTCGTTCCCGAGGATAAGGGGCGCATCGTCACGGCCTTCCTGGAAAGCTTCTTCCGCCGCTACGTGGAATACGATTTCACGGCGGATCTCGAAGAACAGCTCGACCGGGTCTCGAACAACGAGATCGACTGGAAGCAAGTAATGCGCGAGTTCTGGCGCGACTTCTCCGCCGCCATCGGCGAGACGAAGGAGCTGCGCATGACGGAGGTGCTCGATGCGTTGAACGAGCTCCTCGGCCCGCACATCTTCCCGGATAAGGGCGACGGGTCGAACCCGCGTACCTGCCCGACCTGCGGCACCGGCCAACTCTCGCTCAAGCTCGGCAAGTTCGGCTCCTTCATCGGCTGCTCGAACTATCCCGAGTGCAAATACACCCGCCAGCTTGCCGCGACCGGCATCGATGGCGACGGGGACGGCTCTTCCGAGAATGGCGGCCAGCCCGGCGTGAAGGTTCTCGGCGAGGACCCGGAAACCGGACAGCAGGTCACTCTGCGTGACGGTCGCTTCGGCCCCTTCGTTCAGCTCGGCGAAGGCGAGAAGCCGAAGCGCTCCTCGCTGCCGAAGGGCTTGGCCCCATCGCAGGTGGATCTCGAAAAGGCGCTCAAGCTCCTCGCGCTTCCGCGTCAGGTGGCAACGCACCCTGAAACCGGCGAGCCGATCCTGGCGAGCATCGGGCGCTATGGGCCTTACGTTCAGCACGGCAAGACCTACGCCAATCTTGGCGCGGGCGACGACGTGCTGGAGATCGGCGCGAACCGCGCCATCGACCTGATCGTCACCAAGGAAAGCGGCGGCGGAGGCGCCCGTCGCGGCGCAGCCGATCCGGGCCGTCCGCTCGGCGGCGACGACCCGGAATCGGGCAAGCCTATCGTGGTGAAAGCCGGACGCTTCGGACCCTATGTGACCGACGGCGAGACCAACGCCACCCTGCCGCGCAGCATGGCTGCGGAAGCAGTGACGCTCGAAGAGGCTATCGAGCTTCTCAAGGCCCGCCGCGCCGCAGGTCCCTCGAAGAAGTCGGCTAGAGGCCGAAAGGCCCCGGCGAAAAAGGCTGCGGCGAAGAAAGCACCGGCTAAGTCGGCAACCAAGACCGCCGCGAAGAAAACGGCTGCGAAGAAGCCTGCCGCCAAGAAGACCGCTGCCAAAAAGGCTCCTGCCAAGAAATCCGTAAAGGCAGCCGAATGAGATGAGAGAGTGGATGTCCTGGATCCTGCTGGATCATGCCGACGAGTTCGAGATCGCGATGAGGCTCATCGTTGCATCGATTGCGGGCATGGCGGTCGGACTCAACCGGGACATCCACAACAAGCCCATCGGCATGCGCACCCTCGGCCTCGTGGCATTGGGCTCCGCAACCGTCATCCTCTCAGGATCGGTATATGAAGGGCTGCATTTCGGTCAGGATGCGGTCAGCCGCGTGGTCCAGGGCATCCTGACCGGCCTTGGATTTCTCGGCGCGGGCGCGATCATCAAAGCCAAGGACGGACTTGAGGTTCAGGGCCTGACGACAGCTTCGACGGTCTGGATCGCAGCAGCCCTCGGCGTGACAGCAGGATTAGGCGCCTGGTTCATCACCTTCGCCGGAACCCTGATGACCCTTATCGTGCTGACCCTCGGCAAAGCACTTGAGGACAGGTTGGTGCGCCTGTTCACAGGGCACTCGAAAACCGTGCAGGACGAGGATTAGTTGAAGGCAAAGCCCAGGCCGAGAACGGCGACGGCTGCGATGGAGAGCCAGAGCAGGCTCGAACCGAAGGTGCTGTTCTTCGGGGCCGTGGTATCCGGCTCGTCGAAAGCGAATGCTTCTCCAGCGATCCGCGCGGCGCGGTCCAAGTGAAGTTTCCGTGCGGGTCCCATCGTCGTTCGCATCCCTGCCTCGCTTGTCGTTAAGCTCATGCTTAAACGAGCAACGTGAACCGAGGCTAAACGGTTCCTGTGACAGACTAAAGACATCCTTTAGATGGAACTGGGATACTGTCTGAACGAGGGTTTCCAAGTTCCTATTTTTATGGCTTGTGACCCTAAACCACCTTCACGTTTCCGTTTTGTTCTCGTATAAAAACGGAATGAGAAATAGTGTAAACAAGCGCGAATCAGCGAAACGGACCAAGGTCCCAATGGATAACGACGATCTCTTCGGGGGCGCGGCTGCCAAGCGCGCGGCGCCCGCTTCGGCCAGAACGGCAGCCGTCAAGGCCTCGAAACCCGCTCCTGCCCCGCAACAGGGCACACCGGGCGAGGCCGGCTATGACGCGTCCGCCATCGAGGTGTTGGAGGGGCTCGAACCCGTCCGCCGCCGTCCGGGCATGTATATCGGCGGCACGGACGAGAAGGCCCTGCACCACCTCTTCGCAGAAGTCATCGACAACTCCATGGACGAGGCTGTCGCGGGTCACGCGACCTTCATCGAGGTGGAGCTGGAGGAAGGCGGCTGGCTCTCCGTGACCGATAACGGACGCGGCATCCCGGTCGATCCTCATCCCAAGTTCCCGAAGAAGTCGGCGCTCGAAGTCATCATGACCACCCTGCACGCAGGCGGTAAGTTCGATTCGAAGGTCTATGAGACCTCCGGCGGCCTGCACGGCGTCGGCGTATCGGTGGTGAACGCGCTCTCCGAGATTCTCGAAGTCGAGGTCGCCCGCGGCCAGCAGCTCTACCGCCAGATCTTCGCCCGCGGCCTCCCGCAGGGTAAGCTGGAGACCGTGGGACGCGTGCTCAACCGGCGCGGCACCAAGGTGCGCTTCAAGCCCGACTGGCAGATCTTCGGCAAGGATGCCCATTTCCAGCCCCGCCGCCTGTTCAAGATGGCCCGCTCCAAGGCCTATCTCTTCGGTGGCGTCGAGATCCGCTGGAAATGCGCGCAGTCGCTTCTCGAAGGCGTCGACAACGTTCCGCCGGAAGCCGTCTTCAAGTTCCCGAACGGCTTGAAGGACTATCTCACCCACGACATCGAGGGGAAGGATTTGGTCACAGACCAAATCTTCGCCGGCAAGATCACCAAACCCGGCAGCCACGGCTCGCTGGAATGGGCGGTCGCGTGGATGTCGAACGAGGATGGGTTCTCCACCTCGTATTGTAATACGGTGCCTACCCCTGAAGGCGGCACCCATGAAAACGGCCTGCGCATTGCACTGCTGCGCGGCCTGCGTGATCACGCGGAGCGTGTCGGCCAATCGAAACGCATGGCGGCGGTGACTACCGACGACGTGATGGCGACCTGCGCCTCCATGCTCTCGGTCTTCATCCGCGAGCCGGAATTCCAGGGTCAGACCAAGGACAAGCTCGCCACCGTCGAAGCTGGCCGCATCGTCGAGAACGGCATTCGCGACACCTTCGATCACTGGCTCGCCGCCTCCCCGCAGCAGGCCAACAAGCTTCTCGACTGGGTGATCGACCGGGCCGAGGAGCGCCTGCGCCGCCGCCAGGAAAAGGAAGTCGCCCGCAAGACCGCGACCCGCAAGCTGCGCCTGCCCGGCAAGCTGGCGGACTGCTCCAATGCCGGCGCCAAGGGCTCCGAGCTCTTCCTCGTCGAGGGTGACTCGGCAGGCGGCTCCGCCAAGCAGGCGCGCGACCGCGCCACGCAGGCGGTTCTGCCGCTGCGCGGCAAAATCCTGAACGTGGCCTCCGCCGGTCGCGACAAGCTGCACCAGAACCAGCAGATCTCCGATCTCGTCCAGGCGCTCGGCTGCGGCACCGGCTCGTCCTATCGGGACGCCGATCTTCGCTACGAGAAGGTCATTATCATGACTGACGCGGACGTGGACGGCGCGCATATCGCGACGCTGCTGATCACGTTCTTCTACCGCCAGATGCCGAAACTCATCGACGGGGGACATCTCTATCTCGCGGTGCCGCCGCTCTACCGCCTGAGCCAAGGCGCGAAGTCGGCCTATGCCCGCGACGAGGCGGACCGCGACAAGCTCATGAAGACCCTGTTCAAGGGCTCAGGCAAGGTCGAGATCAGCCGCTTCAAAGGCCTTGGCGAGATGCTGCCCGGCCAGCTGAAGGAAACCACCATGGACCCCAAGAAGCGCCTGCTTCTGAAAGTGGTCGTGGAAACCGACGACAGGCCGGAAGCCAACGACACCGTGGAGCGCCTGATGGGCAACAAGCCCGAAGCCCGCTTCGCCTTCATCCAGGAACGCGCCGTCTTCGCGGACGAAGCGGATCTGGATATCTGATCGGCACAGTAATAATATCCCAGCGCAGCACCGCCCATGAAAGGCATGGCAATGCGCTGGGTTCTTGTTTTTCTGAGCTGGTGCCTGTCCTGCACGCCCGCAGCCGCGCGTGATCGGCTGGAGCCGATTCAGGCATGCCCGCTCGCACCTATGCCGAAGCCTGCCGCCGCCTCACATCCACAATGCGCAAAAGGCCATTGCGTCGATCTGGGGCAAGGACGATCCATCTGCAAATGCCTGTCGGAGGACGAGGAGCAGCTATCGCATCTCATTCTCTTCGAGGGCGGCAAGGAGGTTCAGCGCTGGCGGGCAGATGCTTATCTTCAGCAGACGGACGATTTCGAAGTGTTGAGCGGCGATCTGCGAGGAGACGGCAAACCCTTCTGGATCGTGGCCAATCACGAACTCTCCTCACAGGGCATCCTGGTGCGCTTCTGGAGTCTGCATGTTCTCAACCCTGCCGACCCGCCGGCGAGGCTCCCCATCTCCTGGTCTACCGCGGATTACGGCCCAGGCAGCTTCGCCCTGCCCGGCAGCCGACAGGAGAAGGGCTGCGATATTCTCGTGACCGAATGGCTTGGGGGTGAGGAAGCGGGCAAGAGCGGGCTGTATTTCCTGGGCTCATGGTATCGCCTAGACACTAACGGCATTACCCCACTGCCCTCCCGTCGCAAGCGCCTTCGCCGCTATCTCTATTCCTTCACGCGAGAGAGGGTGACGTCGGAAGAGGAAGGTATTGCGCATCTCAAAGGCCGCCCGGATTTCTGGCTGAGGCCTGAAAAAGCCGTTCCTTACGACCCGAGAAAAGTGATGCTGAGGCTCACCACAGACCCGTCAATAGCCCAATAATCAAAAATATTTTTCAGGAAGTTACCTTCCCCAAGGAAACTTTTGAAAATTTTTTGAAAAATTCCGGGAACCTACTTCAAGTGCAGCCGTTGATAGGTACCACCGGCCCATTCTGCCCCCACGGGCCGGTCCCTCACAAGGCTCCTCCTCGGAGCCTTTTTTTTTGCCCGAAACGGCTCTTAAGGCCGTTGATGGATCAATGCCGCGCCTCAAGCGTCATTCACAGGCGGGCGGCCCGGACTAGCCGCGGCCAAGCTTGCATGCGACAAGACCTGACGAGCTCAACGAGTTTTTGCCTTGGCCAAACGTTCCAAAACGCATTCTTCCTCCGCCCTCCCGTCCCGGGAGGATCTCATGGCCTTCATCGCCAACACCCCCGGCAAGGTGGGTAAGCGCGAGATCGCGCAGGCTTTCAACATCAAGGGCGGCGATCGGATCTGGCTCAAGCAGATGCTCAAGGACCTGGAGGTCGAAGGCGCCGTGGACCGGCGGGGCAAGCGCGTCCACAAGGCCGGACAGCTGCCGCCCATGGTCATGGCCGATATCATCAAGCGCGACCGCGACGGCGAATTGATCGCCGTGCCTACCGAATGGGACGAAGAAGAGCACGGCCCCATCCCGACGAT
Organism: Pseudomonadota bacterium; assembly: GCA_023450615.1. GTDB lineage: Bacteria > Pseudomonadota > Alphaproteobacteria > Rhizobiales > Beijerinckiaceae > Microvirga. The sequence goes on from JAEXGT010000094.1 coordinate 50,987, forward strand.
CATCATCCTGCCTGCCCGCAAGCCGAAGCCCGGCATGCCAGTGGCGGGTGTGGGCGATCGGGCGCTGCTGCGGGTCGATCCGCTGAAGGCTGGCGACATCCACCGCTATTCGGGCCGCGTCACGAAGATTCTGGCCAAGAAGCAGGCGCAAGTGCTCGGCATCTTCCGCACCATGCCTGAAGGGGGCGGACGCCTGGTCCCGGTGGACAAGAAATCCCGCGGCGAGGAACTCCAGATCAATCCCGGCGACGAGAACGGCGCGCAGGACGGCGACCTGATCGCCGCAAGCATCGTCAAGCATGGGCGCTACGGGCTGGCGACCGCGAAGGTCAAGGAACGGCTGGGTTCGGTCAAATCCGAGAAGGCCGTGAGCCTCATCGCGATCTTCGCCCACAACATTCCCAACGAGTTTCCGAAGGCTGTCATCGACGAGGCTGAGGCTGCCAAGCCCGCAACGCTGGCAGGGCGGGAGGACTGGCGCGAGCTGCCGCTCATCACCATCGACCCCGCCGACGCCAAGGACCATGACGACGCCGTACACGCGGCTCCCGATACGGACCCGAACAATGTGGGCGGCTACATCCTCACCGTCGCCATCGCGGATGTGGCGGCCTATATCCGCCCCGGCTCCGCCATGGACCGGGAGGCGCAGGAGCGCGGCAATTCCGTCTACTTCCCCGACCGCGTCGTGCCGATGCTGCCGGAGCGGATCTCCAACAACCTCTGTTCCCTGCGCCCCCGCGAGGACCGCCCTGCCCTTGCAGTCCGCATGGTGATCGGTCCGGACGGCCGAAAGATCCGCCACAGCTTTCATCGCGTGATGATGCGCTCGGCGGAGAAGCTCTCCTACCAGCAGGCGCAGGCCGCCATCGACGGCAGGCCCGACGAGGTGACGAAGCCGATCCTCGATACGATCCTGAAGCCTCTCTGGGCCGGGTATGCGCTGGTGAAGAAAGCGCGGGACATCCGCGAGCCGCTTTATCTCGACCTGCCGGAGCGCAAGATCGTCCTCAAGCCCGACGGTACGGTAGACAGAGTGTTCGTGCCTGAGCGGCTTGAGGCTCATAAGCTCATCGAGGAGTTCATGATCCTCGCCAATGTGGCCGCGGCGGAGGCACTGGAAAAGGCTCAGGCGGACCTGATCTATCGTGTCCACGACGAGCCCTCGCTGGAGAAGATGCGCTCCTTGAGCGAAGTGCTCGCCTCCATCGGCCTGAAGCTGCCGACGCAGGGCGCGCTGAAGCCGGAGCTTTTCAACCGCATCCTCCGCGGCGTCGAGGGCACCGAGCACCAGCTCTTCATCAACGAGGTAGTGCTGCGCTCGCAATCGCAAGCCGAGTATTCAGCCGAGAACTATGGGCATTTCGGTCTCAACCTGAAGCGCTACGCGCATTTCACGTCCCCCATCCGCCGCTATGCCGACCTCATCGTTCACCGCGCGCTTATCAGCGGTCTGAAGCTCGGCAAGGATGGACTGCCCCCGGACACGACCTTCGGCGAGCTCGCGGAGATCAGCGCCAAGATTTCGGCGGCTGAGCGGCGCGCCATGGCTGCTGAGCGTGAGACAATCGACCGCCTCATCGCGCACTTCCTGGCCGATAGGATCGGGGCCACTTTCGATGGGCAGATTTCGGGTGTGACGAAGGCGGGTCTCTTCATCAAATTGAGCGAGACCGGGGCGGATGGTTTCGTTCCGGCAGCGACCATCGGCGACGATTATTACCGATTCGACGAAAAGACCCATTCCATGCGCGGCGAGCGCACGGGTGAGACCTATCGCCTGGGTGACAAGGTGGAGGTAAAGCTCGTAGAAGCTGCTCCCGTCGCAGGAGCTTTGCGCTTCGAGTTGCTGACCAAAGGCCGTTTCACAGGCAAGGCAGGTGGCGGCAGGAAGAGCGGAAAGCGCCCGCCGCGCGGCTCGAAGAAGGCAGCAAAAGCCGCCTCGGATCCCCGCTCTCCCACTCGGGTGAAGGTGAAGCGCCGCGGTCGCGGCTGACAGGAAGCGAGAAGAGATGTCCCTGACGATCCAAACCGCCTCGGCCCCTGCCGGGGATGTGCCCGCCATGACCGCCATGCGGCGCGGCTTCCTCTGCCGGTGCCCGGCCTGCAACCAGGGTCGTCTCTTCGGCAAGTTTCTGAAGGTCGTGGATCGCTGCGAGGCTTGCGGCACCGAATTTCATCATCATAGGGCCGACGATTTTCCGCCCTATCTCGTGATGTTCATTGTCGGCCATCTGATCGGCTACGGCATTCTCATGACCGAGACGAAGCTGGAGATGCCGCTATGGACACACCTGGCGATCTGGCCCCTGCTCACGGTTGTTCTATCTCTAGCCTTGCTCCAGCCCGTCAAAGGCGCTGTCGTGGGCCTTCAATACGCGCTAGGAATGCACGGCTTCGGGGTTGCCCGGGCCAAACGAAAAGCTGAAGGGGAGAATGCGGGTGACGGACGCGACAACCTTGGCCAAGCTGGATACGCTGGCCGCCGCGGCGCAAACGGAGCATAAGACGGCTGCTCCCACCCTTCGTCCCGCTGACGCCTCGACCCTCATCATCATTGACCGCAAGGGGAAGCAGCCGAAAGTCCTCATGGGCAAGCGCCATGATGGGCACAGGTTCATGCCAGGCAAATTCGTGTTTCCCGGTGGGAGGATCGAAGCCGGCGACCGCTCCATGGCGGTGACCGGAGCCCTGCATCCGAGGGCGGAAGCCGCCCTCATGGCCCGGGTCACCCGACCCTCCGTCCAGCGCAGCCGCGCCCTGGCGCTCGCCGCCATCCGCGAGACCTTCGAGGAAACCGGGCTGCTGCTCGGCACCCGCGATTATGGCGGTCCGGATACGGTGCCCGCAGGCACACCCTGGGAAGCCTTTCGCGAGCATGGCGTTTTCCCGGACCTGGAAGAGCTGCATTTCATCGGCCGAGCCATCACCCCGCCAAGGCGTGTGAAGCGGTTCGATACCCGATTCTTCGCCGTCGACCGCACAGCCATCGCCCATGAGGTCGAGGGCATGGTGGGGCCGGATTCCGAGCTCGTGGAGCTTGCCTGGGTCACCGTGGCCGAGGCCAGGAAGCTGGACCTTCCTCCGATCACAGGCGTGCTCCTGGGCGAGTTGGAAACCCGCATTGCCGCCGGTTTCAGCCCCATGCTGCCCGTGCCGTTCTTCTATCAGAAGCGCGGCCATTTCATCCGGGAGCTGCTTTAGGACAGGCTGTTCCCTCCCAGCCACCAGCGGAAGGGCACATTCCCCCAGTACTGCCCTCAGGAACTCTTGACGAAACCGGCATAATCGGGCATTGGAGCCCCACGATATTCCGGCCGGGTTCGCCCGGCCTTTGCGTTTCGGCCATGCCATAGGGCCAACCGAGCGCGTTCACACTGAACAGAGGTCCCGACCTATGGCCAAAGCCGCAACGATCAAAGTGAAGCTCGTCTCCACCGCCGACACGGGCTATTTCTACGTCACCAAGAAGAACTCCCGTACGATGACCGACAAGATGTCGTTCAAGAAGTACGACCCGGTTGCGAAGAAGCACGTGGAGTTCAAGGAAGCCAAGATTAAGTAATCGGCTCTGATCTAAGCGATTATAATATCTGCAAAAACCGTCTCTTAGCTGAGACGGTTTTTTCGTTTTGGGTAACATCAGGGTAACAAATGGACTGAGCTCCGATGGCCCTCACGAGGGTATGTCTCTAAAACGAATAACGGCCATTGTTGCGAGGCATTCTGATGATGGCGCCGCCTTAGAGCGTCGTGTTGGTCAAAGATTATCAGAACCTGAGACACGGTCCGTCGGATTCCGAGAGCGGCGCAGCCTTCCTCTCCGTACCGGGGGTATGGGGTACGGTTAAAAGATGCGCGTGGTTTGACTACTACCGCACAGTGAGTGAAATTTCCCGCACCGATAGAGAGATTTTTTCCGGCATAAAGCACTGCCGACTACAGAATATACTTACGTCGCACTGGCTTTGTTGTAGGCCAGTAAGGGCTCTCCATAGCGCTGCCTATCACAGTGATCCCAAAAACAACTGTGCAGTTCAGAGCTGCGAATATTTCCCGCAATCCCCCGCAAACTTCGCGAGCTTATCGCTTCTGGAGATCGCGAACCTTGTACCCACAAACCCATCTGGTACATATAGAAGCTAACCATCAGCCACGCTGGACTCTGAAGCGACATAGTTTCAGTACACGCGGGAATGCATAAGAATTGGGCTAAGTATGTCTTTACCTTCTCTCGCTCCTATCGAAGATTGGTCCATCGGAGAGACATGGGAAGCCGTTGTCGAGAGCGTAAAGGCTGAGTACCTCTCGGAGCAACAGGCATACCCGTGGATTGTGGGATTCTCTGGGGGCAAAGACAGCACAGTCGTAGTTCACGCTATCTTTGACGCTCTGCTTCAGATTTCGCCTTCGCGACGCACACGACCGATTCATATCGTATCAAACGATACGATGGTAGAATCGCCTTTGGTGATCAGTCATTTAGACATTGTGACGGAGCGGATCAAAGCAGCTGCGGAGAGCTTGGATCTTCCAATCACTGTTGCCCGAACAAAACCAGATCCGGATAAGACCTTCTGGGTACTTTTAATCGGCAAGGGCTATCCTAGCCCCAACATGACTATGAGGTGGTGTACAGATCGTCTGAAGATCCAGCCAACCAGTGGATACATCAAACAGGAAGTGTCCCGGTCAGGAGCTGCGATTGTCGTATTGGGGGTTCGGCGGGATGAAAGCCAAACCCGTCAACGCTCAATCGATAAGTGGCGAAACCAACGGGGAGGAAACCTCTCTGGTCATGACAGGCTCCCAGGTGCGCTGATCTATCGTCCAATCGTCGATCTTTCCATCGATGAGGTCTGGGAGATACTTGGAACATTCCATGCCCCTTGGGGAGGCGATCACTCTGCATTGATTAAGTTGTATCGTGACTCGGAAGGCGGGGAATGCCCAGTTGTATTAAGTGCGGATGAAGCTCCCGGTTGCGGAACATCAAACAGTCGGTTTGGATGCTGGACTTGCACAGTTGTCGAGAAGGACAAGAGCCTTCAAGGCTTCGTTGATTCTGGGAAGCATCACTATCAGCCGCTGATTGGATTTCGTGATTGGCTGCGTTCCGTTCGCAATAAGCCAGAGATGCGCCAGGCAACGCGCCGCAATGGCAAACTTACCTTCGACCCAAACGGCAAGCACATTCCAGGCCCATTCACCATTCAAGCCCGGCGTGAAATCTTAACGCGACTGCTGGCAGTTCAGGAGGCGTTCGGCGAGAACTTAATTACGGATGACGAGCTGCAGCAAATTCACCGTATTTGGGCGGACGAATTACAACAATCGGGGAGCCTCGCTGATGTCTGATACGCCACTTGATGATGGATACTTGAATGATCTTCCGCTGTGGGCGGACGAAGATGCGCAAGCGGTACTTGAGCGCATTTGTGGTCAACATGGCGTGCCATTCGACGTGATAACTGAGCTTGTAATTCTTCAACGCGCTCGACAGCATCAGGAGCGAGCGTCCGGAATCTACCAGAGGATTGAAGAAATCCTGGGCCGCATGGACTAAAACGAAAGCCGGGGGGCGCCTGAATAATGTGGATCTCTAAGATCGAATTGATCTGTTTTAAGTCTTATCAGCGTCAGGAATTTGACTTTCCAGAGCCTACTGATGGAAAAAATGTTGTTCTTGTCGGAGGATTGAACGGGTACGGCAAGACATCAATTCTGGAGGCCATTTACCTTTGCCTCTACGGCAAGGATGCAATGGCGCATCTAGCTCGGGCAGGCTTGAAATCTGACGATGCTAGAGGCTACCCAAGTTTCCTCGAAAGAGCATTCAACGGCGAGGCCCTCCGGGACGGTCGCGATACAATGATCGTCCGAGTCGTGATCAATAAAACAAAGACTAAGGCGGTCGAGATCACACGCAAATGGTACTTTCGGTCGAATGGCACTTGGTCAGATGAAGAAGCGACGCTGCGTGAGATTGCGCGAGGTATCCCGGGCACACCAAGGTCTGATGGAAAAAATGGCTTCCACTTGTCGGACATGTTGGACGAGTTCTTTGTGCCTGCTCATGTGGCTCCATTCTTTTTCTTTGATGGCGAAGAAGTAAAGAAACTCGCTGACCAGGGACGCGTGGAGCAGGTGAAACAGGGACTGGAGGGCTTGCTAGGGGTTGTTCTCCTTCGATCTCTCGCGGATCGCCTCCGAAACTTCGAGCGCAGTAAGCGTGATGTAGTCCCCACCGTGGACGAAGAGAAACTGACTAATCTGTTCCACGTCTTGAAAGACAATGAGCGCCTCGCCACTGAACTCAGGAAGAAGCTATCTGAGGCAAGAGAAGCTCGTGAAAGGCTCGAAGGTGAGTTCCAGTCGCTGCTCGAACGAGTTACGTCTGCCGGCGGCGGCGGCGGTGACACCGCGACATACAAAGAGACAGTCGAACAGCGGGAGCAAGTTCGCAATCGCTTGCGTGAGAGCCATCGTAAGCTAGAGGAAATTCTGGCCGGGCGCCTGCCCTTCCACCTTGTCTCCAAAGACGTAATGGTGGCGTTCAGGGATCAACTTGAGGCCGAAAACCGCTATTTCCGCTGGGAGGGCGAGAAACGTGCCCTTGAGCCGCGTCAGCGTGAGTTCGAACTCGCATTCGCTGAGCAATCAGAGCCTTCGATAGAACCGGAATTAACTGAGCGTCAGCTTAATGCCATCAAGGCACGGATGGATGCTGCATGGACGCGTCTTTTTTATCCACCGCCGGCGGATTGTGCAGGAGAGATCGTCCACTCATACCTGAGCGGCCCAGAACGGTCACGGACAGAAGAATTTTTGGATTCGATCTCTCTTGGCCTCCAAGAGATCCAAGGGATTTTGAAAGAGCAGCACGAGTTCAATGAGCGCATTGATGAACTCAGTCGCAAGATATCCAGGCTCGAGGGAATTGATCGCGATGGCACGCTCGCAGCCTTAACTAGGGATTTGAAAGGTGTCCAGGATCGCATCACTCAGCTTGATGATGAATGGAGAGGAGACGATAGGAAGCTGAATGCTCTTGAGGCGCAGATCGTTAGCCAACGAGCCGAATACGAGCGTGAGCAGAAGAAGCTCGATGAGTCGTCACCCGCGCGCGCCGTTATTGAGAAGTCAGAACGAGTCCGTCGAGTGATCGATGAGGTTGTTCCTGCACTCTTCCCACTTAAGGTGAAGGAACTCGCGACTGCAATGTCGCAAGTCTACAAACAACTGGCCCACAAGAATCAGGTAAGCAAAATTGAAATTCTTGATGACGGAACAACCGTCGTTCTAGGAAAATCAGGAAAGTCGATCACCTTTGATCGCTCCGCCGGCGAAAACCAAATATTCGCTACGGCTCTGATTGCTGGTTTGGCCAAAGTATCCGGTGTTAAGGCCCCACTTGTCGTGGACACCCCGCTGGGGCGCTTAGACAGCAGGCATAGACACAACATTCTCCAGTTCTGGACTAACGAGAAGTCGCGGCAAGTGATCCTTTTAAGCCAAGACGAAGAGATTGATGCCGAGTTCCGAAAGCGGATCGGATCTCATATCTCGAAGACATATCTTTTGGATCATATTGATGTTGGTGATGGGATAGGCCGAACAACAGCGCATGCGGACACTTACTTCCTGGAGGAACGCTCGTGAACGGCCTTTCTCTGCAACAAATTATGGCATCTCGCTTTCGAACATCGTCCCTCGCCGATTCTCACACGAAAAAGCTCATGGAGTCGCTTGGGTTATCCACCAAGGCAAACGTTGCTCGTCTTGCATTAGGCCGCTCGCTTGCTTTGGGGCCGCTTAATGAAGACGGAATTGACGCTAAAGGACTAGAGATCCCAGCATCTTCGCTTTTCACGCAGGAAGATGTGGCTGTGTGGGTGGGTCTTATCGTTACGCACGCGCGTATTCACGCAGGCATCACTGTGGAAAGCATGGAGTCATTCCGTAGTTTGGTACGGCAACATTGGCATCGCGGTGCTGGGCTATTGATGGCGGACTGGAACGATACGAGGGAAGATTTTGACTCATTTGTTTCAACGCTCGTGAACCGCCGAGCTGAATTACCCGAAGAGGGACGTCGACCTTCCGAAACTCCTGACAGCGGCACTGCCACCAGTCCCACCGATGTCTCTACTCAACTTAGTCGCGCGCTTTCAGACATTGGAGTTGCGGCAGATGTTAAGGGAGTTACTCATGGTCCGCGTCTTTCGCGGTACAAAGTGTTTTTACATGATGTGAACCAGCTGGACAAACTGCGCAAGGGCCTCGAGCGCTTAGCATTAGCGCTTAGTCTCAAAGACCAGAGACCGAGTCTGGGACACGGAGATGAGCCAAAAACAGTGACCGTTGATATTCCGCGGCCGGATAAGACTTGGGTGAGTAACGGCCGTCGAGATTTCCAGAAGGCGCTGAATGCCCTTCCGCCAGATCGAGACAAGCTAATGGTTTGCCCAGGTGTGGACGTCGTAAATCAACCCTTCTCGTTTGATCTAGCCAGAGCTCCTCACCTTTTAGTCGGTGGAACAACCGGCTCAGGCAAGAGCGTTTGCGTTCACGGCCTGATTGTCTCGCTGATATCCAAGCACACACCGGACACATTGAGGCTGGCTCTTATTGACCCAAAGAAAGTCGAGTTTAACGTCTATTCCGGAAGCAAATTCCTTTGGGGCGATGGCGTCGCCGTTGGCATCAATTCTGCCAAAGATATGATTAGAGCCTTGGTCGCAGAAATGGACGAACGATATCGTCGGTTGAACGAGATTGGGGTTAATAACATCGAAGAGGCAAGAAGAAGCGGCCTCCACCTGCCGTTTATTGTAGTCTGCATAGATGAATTGGCGGATCTCGTCCTTCAAGATCGAGCGATCGAAGGCGAGATTGTCCGGCTTGCACAACTCGCCAGGGCAGCCGGTATTCATCTTGTGCTCGCCACACAACGGCCCGATGCCAAGACATTCAGTGGTCTGGTTCGCAGCAACGTACCTTGCCGGATCGCTTTAACCGTTCAGAAGAGCTCCGAATCTCAGATTATCCTTGACGAAACAGGTGCAGAAGAACTTCTCGGGATGGGTGACATGCTGATCAAACTATCTGGCGAAGAAGCGGTGCGAGTGCACGGGTATTATCTCTCACTCGCCGACGTCAAACATTCGGTACAGGCGCGATAAGAATGGCCAATTCAGAAGACATCGCCTTAGTTGTTGACACTCGTGGCCTCAACTGTCCGTTACCTGTATTGCGTGCGAGGAAGGCTATTAAAAAGCTACCAGCAGGCAGCTTGGTTCGTATTGATTGCACGGATCCTCTTGTGGAGGTGGACATCCCTCACATGGCTCACTCGGATGGACATCAACTGTTATCTAAAGGACGCGAAGACGGGATCTATTGGTTCGTTTTAAAGGTCTAAAACTAAGCTGCACTACACAAACGTTCGCTGCATTGAGTCAGCTGCAGCAGAGCAAATTCTGATCGCCCGGGGCAATCAAGCAGTGACACACGAGAATGCAACAAATGCGGCGACCGCGAACGGCTTCGCGCATCTATATCAAGTCCTAACACATCGCACATTCGCGCCTGTTTCTCAGGTAACGTTCTGGGTATATCTTTTACTCGGCGTAGTATTGTTTGGTGGTCTCGGGTTCTGGTACGAGTTTGGAAAGTACCTCTATGCAGCATCCAACAAAAGTCTAGATGGATTGTTGATCGCCCTATTAACTTTCTTTCCAGCTCTAGTAGGCTCTTCGGCGCTCCAACTAATCTTTTCAGATGCGAATACGAAGCCGATGAAGGCTTTTTCGCTCTTGTGCCTGGCCGTATTCCTTCTGGTATTTGGATGGCTGGCATTTGGGCGGCCGTCGAACATCTGGGTCTCGATCTCCGCTGCCGGAGCAGGTTCATTAGCCGCGATTTGGATCTGGTGGATTGCTAATGGTTTAGATCCGGCGTTTCAGGACCAACTCCCAGTCAACGCGGCACTTGGCGGCGACACCAACGCATCCCCACCAGGTGATCTCACAGGCTTCAAACATTAAGTGAGTGATATGATCACCTTTCCGTTCACCACCAAGGCAATCTTAGTCGATCAGCCGTTGGCGAAATTTTACGTTGCAGCTTTGCCGGCTGAGCTACTATTACAAGTGGCATTTAGTGATGTTATGAATGTCACGATGAAATCTGGAGGCATCGGCTATGATCCAGAGGGTACTCAGCGGCTTGCGCAGCCGAGGCGCTTGGCGCAGATAGCGAAATATATTGATAGGACTGATGCAGCATTCCCCAACTCGATCATTCTCGCGGCCAATTTTCGCGAGGACGGTTTGATCGAGGATGAAGATCCCTCAATTTTTGATGATGATCCGACGAACGTGAGCGCACTTGCTCATGTGGATAGGCGATGGTCAGTAACGGCGGCAGGTGATGGTTGCCTTACGCTTACAATCCCGACAGCAGATAAACTTGCTGCTATCATTGACGGACAACATCGCCTCTTCGCATTTGCAGAGGTGGAGGAACAAAAGAGGTTACAGATGGAGTTGCTTTGCTCCATCTATCTTGACCTTCCAAAGCCATATCAAGCCCAGCTTTTTGCAACGATCAACTCAACTCAAAAGCCGGTCGACAAGAGCCTGACCTATGAGTTGTTTGGGTACAATATTTCGGAAGAGTCCAATAAATATTGGTCCCCTGACAAGTTGGCCGTTTTCCTTACAAGGAAACTTGCGACTGACTTGGAGTCACCGCTTCGTGGTAGGATAATCGTAGCTCCAAAGAAGGACACTGCCCTCACGGAACTTCACAGCAAGGCTGATTGGCAAGTTTCGACTGCGGTTGTGGTAGAAGGGATCCTTCGCCTTTTTTCATCGAATCCGAGGCGAGACACCGAGTTTCTTCTCACTGGAGCCCAGAAGGAGAGAAGCGCTTTATCCGGCGTTTTCACTGATAAGTCTCCGTTACGAGCGAAGTACCTCGAAACAAACGACTTTTTCATCTATACGGTTGTTTTGCGCTACCTAAGGGCCTGTCAGAAGATCTTCTGGTCGAAAGCAGAACCGGATTCGTTCATCCTACGCACAGTTGGTGTTCAGGCTCTGTTCGACGTCCTTCGGCGGGTAATTGTGCCCAGAGCTATTCAAGCCGCAGATTTGCGAGAAAGTTTCTTTTCGGAGCAACTTGCGCCGGCAGAAGAGCTTAACTTCTCGAAAGATCAGTTCAGAAGCCCGTCCGGTTCGGGGCGAACTATCATTCGGAGAGCCATCGAAGAAGCGCTTGAAGCTGGGTAATACGCCCTAAAGACCGGTCTATGTGGAGGGCCTCACCCCATCATCCCTGGTAAACTATATAGTGTCCGCCGCCAGATACCGTGAGGCGGTCAAAAGAATGCCCCACGGTTCGTTGTCAGACCCCGTCACGTAAGATTTTCCGCATGACCGTCCGCTCTCGAGGACCGAGTGTCCGTTTCCAGATACCGTCCGGTCCGTTCCCGAGGACCGTTTTTATTTTTCGGGCGGTATCCAACGCACAAAGTTTTTTGTTGCCATTTCGCCAGTAAGGTCACATGGGAACTCTGTAAGCCGCCATTCACTTGAATGCCGGATCTTACGGTCAAACTTACCCTCCCGCATAACAATGATGAAACCTCTTTCCTGAAGGCGGGCAAAGGACCCAGATGCGTTAGTCTTGCCAATATGGAGCCGATGTGCAGCCTCCCGAACACTATACGGAATACGCCCATTGTTAGTCCCGGGCCCATTGTACCGGCTCGCGAGCTCCACATAGAGGGCACGATCTACCGGTGAAAGGCTCTGCCAGGCAGCTGTTTCCATCATCCAATGGTGCAACCGAACATGACGTGGAGCCTTGTCTGATCGCCCAATCTTAGTTAGCTTTCCCTTTCTGCTCATGCGACAACGACCATTCGTAATACGATATTGAGCTCCGGTCGTGTCACGCGTCCCAAATCACCTCCTTTGATCTGCCCACAATAGGCACGAGGCATCCCGGCGCTGGCAAATTGCGCATCAGATATCTGGAGTAGTTTGTCCAACATCATCGCCGTCCCTAGCCCTGCTTGTTCCCAGAACCGATGAAGCCAACGGGGCGGTTCTGAAGCCACTCAATGATGTCGGACTCACGCCAGCCGATGCTGTGAGAAGAGATCTGCACGGGCTCAGGGAATTGCTTCTTCTTGATTAGGCGCCAGCGGGTGGTCCGGCTGGTGCCGGTGACCTCGGCGACCTCACGGTCCCGGAGAAGGCGATCAAGTTTATTCATTGTGTCGCTCCATTGTTTAAGCGACACCAATACTATGCAGGTTTATTCAGGTTGTGTCTGGACAATAGCCCTCTACCCTATGTCTAACATGGGACTTCTGCTCAAGAGCTCCCGTCCAACTTGGACTTGTATCGTTTTCGCCATGCTCTCTCGACGATCTTCACTGCCGCGTCGAAGGAGCTGCAGCTATCCAAGTCGCCGAAGCTGTATGCTACAGCGCTCGCGCAGGCCAGCCTAATGGAGAATCCATCTCGCGAGACCATAGTCTCAACTACTCTCGCGAGACTATCTTCATCGCGCAACTGCGCCCTCAGCTCAGGCCGGATTCCTTTATTCCACTTGCAATTATCGTCAATGAGGCGAAGCTCCCGAATAGCGGCTAGCGCCGCCTCGAACCTTTCGTCGGAAGTCAGCAGTTTGAGGAGCTCGAGCTCACGAACAAATGCCGGACCCGTCGTAGCATGCCGTGTTAATCCCGGTTGGTGAGGCAGTGGGCGAGTCCGCCGCCGCTCCCATGCTCGTCTATAGTATTCATAGGTTCTCGAGCGATCAGCCATCGTCGCCCCTGGTCAACATGATTACGTTCGATGGAGATTGGTGGGCAGTTAGCACTCGGCTGATTTCAGCATCTAAGGCTTCGAGAGCGCGCTTTTTCTGGGGAATGTAGTTGAACCGGTCATAGACTGCCCCGGTAACTGTCGCTTTTGTCGTACTTGCGTGGTTGAGGATCCTACCGATGAGCACTTGGTCTATATTAAGCCTTCCCATGAGGGTGGCTGCGGTTCTCCGCAGATCGTGAGGCGTCACCGTTTCAGCAAATGCCCCTTCTCTGAGTGCTTCCATACTTTTCGCCAGATTCTGAGCCGTCAGCTCCCGACCCCTAGGGGTGATGATCAAGGGGCCCGACTTACTGGTTCGGGCAAGTCGTGCAATAATGTCCAAGGCTTGTCCCACCAAAGGAACTGTATGCTCAGACTTGTTCTTGGTTCGGCTGGCTGGAAGGGTCCAGATACTGGCCTCGATATTGACCTCCTCCGCTCTGATCCCGGCGCACTCTCCCGGTCGCTGTCCAGTAAGGAGGATCAGCCGGAGGGTATCCCGATATGCCGGCGCAATCGCTCCTGTCGCCTGCCAGAAGATCCTTATTTCGTCGTCACTTAGCACCCGCTCTTTCGCAACCTCTTGTGTGCGCTTTCGCAGGCCCGCTACTGGGTTCACCAATACAAGACCTTCTGACAAGGCCCAGGAGAATACCGACGAGAGCGTGCTCTGCAGGCGGTTTGCCAGGACAGGAGCCCGATTCGCCACTTTATCAAGTAGGTTTGCGATTTCGGCACGCGTCACCTCGCCGGCAGGTCGGTCGCCGAGAGCCGGAACGGCGTCCCGCTTGAGAACAGCCTCGTAGTCCCGCCAGGACCGCAGCTTCGTCTTGGCGTAGCGATCGATAAACCGATCTACAAGACCAGTGACCGTGAGCGCATCACGACGGATCTTAGCCTCCACAACCGGGTCGTTGCCATCTTGGATCTGCCGCCGCAGGACCAAAGCCTTCTCCCGCGCCTCTGCAAGAGACCAAGTCGGATAGTCACCTATTGTGTAACGGCGCAGTTTCTTGCTCCCGCGCGCCCGATAGACAAAGCTCCACGATTTTTTGCGTGGAGTGACCCTTAGGCATAGCCCCCTCACCTTTGCATCGAAGATCTCTAACCTTTGGTCGAGAGATGTGCGAAGTGAACGAACCTCAACGTCCGTGAGCAGTTTTGCAGGCATAGCATCCAGTGCATTCGTGAAGTCGGTCAAACTCTATGGGTAACGCCTGGGTAACAAAATGTTGGCACTGAACGGAACAAACCGCAACCGTTTGAAATACCAAATAGTTGAAAATTAAAGACAATGAAACGTCATGCTTGCTTCTGAAACTTTAATTCACTTGAGCCAAGATTAAGTAAGCTTCCTGCGCAAACCGCAGAATTCAAAAAACCGCCCTCACCGGGCGGTTTTTTATTGGCTGAAGCGCCCGATCGAGAATCAGGATCGGTTCCTTAGCGCAAGGGAACGAAAGCGGTGGTTGCCGGTGGTGATAACGCACCACGGCTCTTGGCTCACTAAGCCAGCTGTCGTCGCTAAAATGGATTGTTTGAAGATTCGCACGGCTCCCGGATATCTCGACGGAAGAGCCAATGCCCCCCTTTACAGCTGGCGCTCTCTTTGGAGCGCATGAGGGCGAAACGTGCGGGATGCCCGCAAGATATGGAAACAGCGGCGCGGTCGGTTTCGCCGCGCCGCTGCATAAGACTTAGATCGATTCCTTGAGGTCCTTGGCGGCGCGGAAGGCGATCTTCTTCGAAGCCTTGATCTTCACGGGCTCGCCGGTCTGCGGGTTACGGCCCATGCGGGCAGCGCGCTTGCGGACCTGCAGGATGCCGAGGCCGGACAGGCGGATCTTGTCGCCCTTCTTCAGGCTCTTCGCGATGAGCTCGACCACCTGGGTGAGCATCTCGTTTGCCTGACGCTTCGGAAGCTCATGAGCCTCGGAAAGCACGTCGGCGATGTTGCGCAGCGTAAGGATGCCGTTCGTCGAAGCGGCGGCCTTCACGGGCTTCTTGACAGCCTTGGCTGCGGTCTTCGCAGACGTCTTGGAGGCTGCAGCCTTTGCAGGCTTCTTAGCCGCAGTCGTCTTGGCGACGACCTTCTTGGCAGCTGCCTTCTTGGCCGGAGCCTTGGTTGCCTTGGTAGCAGCGGCCTTGCGGGCCGGGGCTTTCTTGGTTGCAGTCTTTGCCACTGGAAACTCCTTTTCACGAGGCCATGCGCGTATTTAGCACTATCTGCATAGTGGTTGGGAACAAAGTTCCAAGTTGTCGGAGGGGCGTTTCCACAAGGCAAATGCTAAAACCCACATGAATCGCCATGAAAAACGCTTTTGAGAGATCGCCGGCGCTCCTCCGGCATGAATAAGAAACGGCACAAGATCAGTTCTTGTGCCGTCAATCGGCGATCTTTCCACCGAGTTCGTCCTCGATATGGAGGCGGATGATCTCGTCGAAACTCGTCTCCGCGCGAAAGCCCAGGCTCTCGGCCCGGCTGGCCTCGAACCGGCGCGGCCAGCCCGCTACCATGCGCATGATATCGGGATCTGGCTCACGGCGGATTCGTGCGGCCACCTTCTCTCCCGCAATGCGCCGTAAGGCATCGATCTGCTCGGCAACCGTTACCGAGACGCTCGGCATGGTGAGGCTGCGGCGGGGGCCGATCTTCGCGCTGTCGATGGTTGCGGCATGCATGAGGAAACCCACCGCCGAGCGCGGAGAGGCATGTGCGTGTCGCACATCCTCCGGCACGGGCAGAACCGCCTCCTGCCCGCTCAGAGGCTCGCGGATGATACTGGAGAAGAAGCCGGATGCCGCCTTGTTGGGCTTGCCCGGGCGCACGCAGATCGTCGGCAGGCGAATGCCGATGCCGTCGAAGAAGCCGCGTCGCGTGTAATCGGCAAGCAGCAGTTCGCCGATGGCTTTCTGCGTGCCGTAGCTCGTGAGCGGCGTGAGGAAGAACTCGTCGCCGATGGCATCCGGGAACGGAGCCCCGAAGACAGCAATGGACGACGTGAAGACCACGCGCGGCTGGTACCCGTCGCCCACGTTTCGAATGGCATCGAAGAGAAAGCGGGTGCCGTCGAGATTGATCCGGTAGCCCTTCTCCAGATCGGCCTCCGCTTCGCCCGATACGATGGCGGCAAGATGAAAGATGATGTCCGGACGGCTTGCGATGAGCTTCTCCGCCTCACCGGGTTGAGAGAAGTCCGAGGAGAGCGTCGCGACTTCGAAAGAAGCCTGCGGCGCCTCGGCCTCAACCACATCATGCAGCACCATGCGGGTGATCGCCCGCCC
The DNA here is from genome assembly GCA_023450615.1 of Pseudomonadota bacterium. GTDB lineage: Bacteria > Pseudomonadota > Alphaproteobacteria > Rhizobiales > Beijerinckiaceae > Microvirga. The sequence continues at coordinate 67,159 of JAEXGT010000094.1, forward strand.
GTTCAGCTGCGCCTCCTTAACGAGCCGTTCGGTGAGCTTGCGGCCGACCATTCCGGCGGCTCCGAGAATGAGAATCTGCATCAGGCGAAAATCTTTGCTGGATTATACTGCTTCAGGAAGAGCTTGCGCCGCCCGGTATAAGGACACCCAGGCGGCGCGCTTCGGTTCAGGGTGGGACGTGCTACTTCCGCATCTTGTCGAGTTCGGCCTGCATCATCTTCACCGTCTCGGGCCCGATGGTAGCGGCGTGCTTTTCCCAGACGGACTTCGCCTGCTCGCGCATGCGGTTCGCTTCCTGCTCGTTCAGCTCGTTGACCACGACCCCCGATCCTTTGATCTTTTCGAGGGAGGCCTGGCCCAACTGGCGGGAAACCTTACGCTGCTCATCGCGGCCGGCGATGGCACAGTCGCGCACAGCCGCCTGCTCGTCCTTAGACAACTCATCCCAGAGCTTCTTGGAATAAAGAACAAGGAATGGCGTATAGGCGTGACGCGTGACCGAAAGATACTTCTGCACCTCGTAGAACTTCGACGTATCGATGGTCACGAAGGGGTTCTCCTGGCCGTCTATGGCCTTGGTTTCGAGAGCCGTGAACACCTCGCCGAAGGCCATCGGAACCGCATTCGCGCCCATGTTCTTGAACGTGTCGAGGAATACGTTGTTCTGCATGACGCGGACCTTCAGGCCCTTGAAATCCTCCCACTTCTCCACCGGGCGGCGGGAATTGGTGAGATTGCGGAAGCCGTTCTCCCAATAGGCGACATTGACGAGCCCGACACCTTCCAGCTTCGCATTGATATGCTTGCCGAACTCGCCGTCGAGGATCCCGTCGGCCTCCTTCTCGTTGGCGAAGAGGAACGGCAGATCGAACACGCCGAGTTCCGGCAGGATGCCAATGAGCGGCGAACTGGACGTGACGACCATTTCCTGCGTGCCGGAGCGAAGGGCCTGCGTCGCCTGAAGGTCGCCGCCCAGGGCGCCGCCCCAGAACCCCTGAACCTTCATCTTGCCGCCTGATTTCTCGGTGAGGCAGGCCTTGAACGTATCGACCCCCTTCCCGTTCGGGTGATCCTCGTTCACGCCGTTGGATATGCGGATGTTGCGCTCGGTGAATTGCGCGGCTGCGGGCAATGTCGACAGAAGCGTGACGGCGACGCCTGCGGCAAGTGCATATTTCAAAGTCTTCATGGCTGCTTCCTCTCTGGTCTTTTCTTTCCCCTCTGCTCACCGCCCCCTGAGCCATGACAGAGGCACCATCACGAGCTCCGGGAAGACGATGAGCAGGACGAGCACGATGAGCTGCGCGATCAGGAAGGGATTGACCCCCTTGATCACGGCTCCCATGGGCACTCGGGCGACGCCGCTCACCACGTTAAGCACGATGCCCACCGGCGGCGTGATCAGCCCGATTGCGTTGTTGATGATGAACAGGACGCCGAAATAAACCGGGTCGATGCCGGCCTGCTTCACGATAGGCATGAGGACCGGCGTCAGGATCAGCACCGTCGGCGAAAAGTCGAGCGCCGTGCCGACGATCACCACCAGGAACATCAGGGCGAACATGAGCAGGGTCTTGTTGCCCATGAGCGGCTCGATCAGGCTGCTGATCTCGGCGGGAATATTCGCCTGGGTGATGAGCCATGCTGAAACGAGCGCCGCCGCCACGAGGAACATCACGACGGCGGTCGTCTTCGCGGCCGTCAGAAAGACGCCGTAGAGCATGGAGGGTTTCAGCTCGCGATAAACGAACATGCCGATGACGAGGGCATAGACAGCCGCGAGCACCGCTGCTTCCGTCGGCGTGACGATACCCCACTTGATGCCGCCCAGGATCATCACCGGCATCAGGAGAGCGAAGAAGCCGTCGACAAAAGCCCTTCCCCGTTCCCGCATGGTCGTTCGCGGCGTAGTCTTCAGCTTGTCCTTCCGGCTCACGATCCACCAGGCGACGACAAGCGCGACACCCATCATTATGCCCGGAGCAACCCCTGCCAGGAAAAGCTGGGAAATCGACACATTGGCGGCCACGCCGAAAATGATGAAGCCGATGGAGGGCGGAATGACGGGCGCGATGATGCCGCCAGCCGCGATGAGGCCCGCGGACCGCGGGATGTTGTACCCGGCGTTGCGCATCATCGGGATAAGGATCGCCGCGAGCGCCGCCGTATCGGCTGCGGCGGAGCCCGACAGGGCAGCGAGGATCAGCGCGGCGACAATGGCGACATAGCCGAGACCGCCATGAATGTGGCCCAGGCAGGCAAGTGCGAAATTGACGATGCGCTTGGACAATCCGCCGACATTCATCAGCTCGCCGGCGAGCAGGAAGAACGGCACAGCCAGAAGCTGAAAGTTGTCGGCGCCGATGATCAAATTCTGAGCCACGATCTGGCTGTCGAAATTGCCGAGCCAGAGCATGAGCGCGAGCGCGCAGACGATCAGCGCGAAGGCAATGGGCATGCCCAGCGCCATGGCCCCCAAAAGGGAGACGAGGAAAACGACGATCGTCACTCGAGACGCTCCCTCAGTGCTTGGGCTTCATCGTCGCTATAGTCCCCGGCGAAGGCACGCAGCTCCTGCTCGCTGATGCGCCCCGTCAGCACCCTCAAGATCCTGTAAGCAGCCATCAGGCCCAGGCCGAGGCTCGTGAAATACCCGATGCCATAGATCCAAAGCATCGATATCTCGGTGATTGGGGCATAGTTCGTGGCGTTGATCTCGGACTGGAGCCAGGTTCCCCAAAAGAAGACTGCGCAGCAGATGATGACGAAAATGTCCGACAGGACCATGCAGATCTTGCGGCCCTTGTCGCCGAACCTGGAAACCAGGGTCTCGACGCCCAGATGCGCATTTTCGCGCCCAACCACCACGGCGCCGATGAAGGTCAGCCAGACGAAGAAGAAACGGGACAACTCCTCGGAAACGTCGATCCCGGTGTCGAAGAGGTAACGCAGCACGACGTTGCCGAAGACCATGGCAACCATGCCGGCTAGCAGAAAGACCATCAGCCCTTCCAAGCCCTTGAAGAAGAAGGCACCGATTCTGCTCACACGTCCTCCCACCTTGGCTTATTGATTTTGTATTATTCTGTTCGCTTGAGGAGATTATTCAAGTCGCCTTAGACTTGGACGGGATCAGCTTATGGTATGATCCGCGAATACAGCATCAATGTTACATTTTACTGCCCTTTGCATGTGAGAACTTCTCATGAAGATCACCCGCGTCGAAACGATCCGCCTTCAGGAGTTCGCGAACATCGTCTGGGTGCGGCTGCATACGGATGAGGGGCTCATCGGGCTCGGCGAAACCTTCATGGGCGCAGCCGCTGTCGAAGCCTATCTGCATGAAACGGTTGCGCCGAAGCTGATCGGCCGCGATCCGCTCCAGATCGAAGCGATCAACCGCGATCTGCAGAACTACCTCGGATGGCGTTCGGCAGGCGTGGAGACCCGCGGCAATTCCGCCATCGACATCGCCCTTTGGGATATCTTCGGCAAGGCGCATGGCAAACCCGTTTGCGACATGCTGGGCGGGCGCTCGCGCGACAGCATCCGGGTTTACAACACCTGTGCAGGCTATCGCTATATTCGCGACAGCCGCGCGCAGAAGGTGGCGAATTGGGGCGTCGGCAAGATCGAGGGCGATTACGAGGATCTCGAAGCCTTCCTGAACCATGCGGACGATCTGGCCCACTCGCTTCTGGAGCAAGGCATCACGGGCATGAAGATCTGGCCCTTCGATGTCGCCGCCGAGCGCACCCATGGCTACGACATCTCGGCGGATGAGCTGCGCAGCGCGCTCGAGCCCTTCGCCAAGATCCGCAAGGCTGTCGGCGACAGGATGGATATCATGGTGGAATTCCATTCCCTGTGGAGCCTGCCGATGGCCAAGAAGCTCGCAGGAGCCTTGGCGGAATTCGACACCTACTGGCACGAGGATCCCTTCCGCCTCGACAATATCGGAGACCTGAAGGAATACGCCCAGCACTCGAAGGCATGGGTCTGCGCTTCAGAGACCTTGTCCTATACGCACGCCTTCCGCGAGTATCTCGAAACCGGCGTCGCGGGCGTCGTCATGCTCGATCTGTCCTGGTGCGGCGGCATCACCGAAGCGCGCAAGATCGCGGCACTGGCCGAGGCGTGGCATGTACCTGTTGCTCCGCACGATTGCACGGGGCCCGTGGTCTATGCAGCCTCCTGCCATTTCTCGCTGCATGCCCGCAACGCCCTGATCCAGGAAAGCGTCCGCGCCTTCTATACCGGCTGGTACAAGGAGCTGGTGACCGACCTGCCGGTCGTCGCGAACGGAGAAGTCACGGTGAACATGAAGCCCGGCCTTGGGCTGGAGCTGCTGCCCGACCTGTGGCGGCGACCGGACGCCATCCTGCGCACGACCGATGCCGCCTGATGGGGACATGCCATTTCATCTGCCCAGAGCAATGTCCATTGGCACTGCCCTCCCGTATTTGGTTCGTGTCGGGCTTGAACGTGCTTTGATGGCCGGGAGGATAGGCGGTCACCCTCTCAGCCATTCTCAATCTAGGACGCTGGCGTGATGCTTTGATTTAGCGCGCGAGCTGGGTTGCCTGCAGACGGGATTGAATCGCATTCGTGAACGATGGCACCAGCACCTCATTGCCGTAACCGCTCAGATGGTCCCCATCGAGGAACATGGGCTTTTCACCCCTCCACGCATTACACTCGCTCTCCGGACAGAGAACCGGGTAAGGGTCCCAGACAGTGACCCCAGGAACTTGCTGCGCAATGTCGTCGAGAGCCTGAAGCACCGGCTGGCGAAACAGATCAAGGGTTGCGCGTTGCATGACCGTTCCATGCTGGCAGATCGGATTGTCGCGATTGAACCAGTCCGAGCAACGGAATGGCGGCGATTTGAACAACGGCTTTGGCGCCTCGAAGATGATGATAACGCCTCGATCCGAAAACTCCCGAAGCGTCTTAACGGCATTATCAACGGCTCTCTGACGCGCTTTGGCGATTCTTTTGTCGGAAATTGATCTACGAGCCCCACCGTCGCCGAAATATACCCACTGATCTGAAAGCCGTGGCAACCTCAAAGATGGCAGGAAGAGTACATCGCCTGGCTTGATCCGGTTGCGCATGTCACGCAAGGCAGCAGCGATATGCGGCACGCATTGCGCATTCTCGATGTCCTTTCCGGGTTGCAGGCTCATGAAAGGGCAGCCGCCATTGGCATAGACCTGCACTCTCGTGCCTTCGCGAACGGCAAACAACTGGAACATCCGATCGTAAGCCAGAGCATGCGAGTCTCCGATGGCGTAGACCGTGTGCTTTTTCAAACTGACCGGCTCATCGCAGCCTTGAGGGCTGAAGGTCAGAAACAAACCTCCTTCCACCACGCTTTTCTTAGGAAGGGCGTTGCAGCCGGGATGCTCAGGACTTGAGACCTTACCTTCAGGATACCAGATCCCGGCATTCCTGGTGACAACGCTGAGCGAAAGCTGCTCCCGATGATCGGCGATAAGTGTGGTCAACGCGGCAGTGCACGCGATCGTCGCGACACCTGTCGCAATGACGGCCACATGGGGTAGCCTATTCAACCTCTTTTCATGTCGAATGGGATTCTCCACGAAACGCCATGAAAGAAAGGCCAACAGCAACGCCAGAGAGGCTGCGAGGAGTTTCAGGGGCCATGTTTCGAGCCCATAGGTCCAGCGAAACAGAACGAAAACAGGCCAGTGCCACAAATACAAGGAATAGGAGATCCGGCCGATGGCAACGAGCGGCCGGCTGCCGAGGAGCGCGTGCAGGCGATGCAGCTCCTCATGGCCATGCAGGCTCCAGATGATGCCCATCGTGCCGATTACGGAGAGCAGAACGTCCGGAATGGGAAAGCGCTTTGGAGACGATACGATAAAGGCCGCAAGGACGAGGGCTATGGACAGGCCGCCGACAGCCGCACGGCAGAGCCCGCGCCTTCCATCTGCGATATCCGTCTGCGGCTTGAGGCTGATCAGCTGAAAGAGCAGCGCTCCCGCGGCCAGCTCCCAAAACCGGCTGGGCGTCAGAAAATACGCGCCGATGGGATTGCTCCAACTCTGCCATGCGCTCCAGCCGAGGGAAAGCAAGCCCATCGATGCAAGCAATACAGTCGATAAAAGACGCTTTTTGCCGCCGGCCAGCCAGCCGACGAAGAGCAGAGGAAAGACCAGATAAAACTGCTCTTCGACCCCTAGAGACCATGTATGGGTATAGGGATTGAACTCCGTTGTCGGAGCAAAATAGTCTCGTCCGGTTTGAGCCAGAATAAAGTTGCTGAGACCGAAGATCGCATAGAATCCCGTCTTCTGGTTTACCGAACTCAACCAAGATGGCGGAATGAAGAGTACAGTCAGAATGCTGGTGATCAGGAGACAGACGAGCAGCGCCGGTACAATCCGCTTAATACGGCGCGCATAAAAATAAACGACGAATTGCCACGCACCCTTCCCTTTGAAGCCTGACACTGATGCGCTGACGATAAAGCCGGATATGACGAAAAAGACGTCCACACCGACAAAACCGCCCGGCAACCACGAACCATTTAGATGGTAAATAAATACCGCCAGAACAGCCAATGCACGCAGGCCGTCGATATATGGATAGTAGTGGCCCGCAATTTTTGGAGCTGTCGAAAATGACATTATGGAAGCGCCGGGCCAGTGCGTTTGAGGTTCCGCTATACCATTATATTATAATCGAAAATATCTGCCTTGCGCACTGTGGCAAAAAGCAACACGAGGTTCGGCTTCCATCTAGAGATATGAATCCGTTGCCGTTCAACTCACACTGAACGGCAAGTAAGTCATGCTATTCCTATTTCATACTGATAGCGTGAAACGGAACCGCCTCCGTGAAGGCGGTTTCGCTCAACATCAATAACGCCGCCCACGGATCGAACCAGTCCTGACGACATCCGGCCGCATCGGGCGGGCGACGCGTGGCCTGACGACATCGCGTCGATAGACTGCGTAGGGGCGATAGCGTGGCTCACCATAGACGACATGCGTCCGGTAAGCAGGCCGACCGTAGACGAAACGGTTGCGATATACAGGGGGTGCGTAGACAACCCGGGTGACGGGGGGCGAATAATAGCCATAGCGATATGGGGAATATCCGTACCCGTAAGCGGGATAGGTATAGCCATAAGCGGGATAGCCGTATCCGTATTGATAGCCGTAAGCCGGCCCTCCATAGGGATAATAGCCATAGGTCGGGGTTGTAGCCGCCGTGAGAAGACCGCCGAGAACCGCACCGCCGATCAGGCCAGCGGCCAAGGCGCCGCCATTGTTCCAGCCACCATGGTGGTAATGACCGCCATACCATCCGTGGCGATAGTATCTTTGAGCCTGGGCAGACCCCATGGCCGCAAAAGTCATCAGGCCGACGCTCGAAAGCAGGATCACCTTTTTCATGACAAACCTCTTGCCAAAACGGCGAACACCATTCGTGCAAAACTAATCGGAAACAGGCAAAAAGGTTTCACTCGCCCATATCTGTCAGAGTAAATGCTTGCGATTACTATTCATGCTCCATTCATATTGCAGCGAGACAGCCAAGCAACAACAGTATGAAAGTATTCGCCTGCCAGTGACGCTGCTCGAACAGGCGCTCCATAATTTAATGCAGGTTACTCCGCATAGACTTGCGAGCGCGGGAAGATGGTGTTTCCTGCTACGACCTGCGCAATCGAATTGGCGATCTTGTCGCCGCCCCTGGCTGAAGGCTCGATAGGATTCGCGTAATCGTCATGTTGGTTGCAGATCAGGCGTAAGTCGATCAGGGCGAGCCTTCGGGAGAAGGCCTCACGGGTAATCACGTCGTTGAACACGGACAGGGCCGTCACCACGCGCCGCTGCTCCTCGGGGTTCGGGAAGCGCGCATCGTAGATCGTGCAAAGCGCCGTCGGCAGGCGGTAGGCGGCGAGCGTGTCGAGCATCTTGCGATAACTGCGGGCGAAAGAGTCGCGCACATCGGCAAGGCGGGTCATGACCTCTGCTACGGAGCTTGCGCTTTCATTGAGAATGCCGCTGCTGCCCAGAGCATCGTTGCCGCCGACACTTAGGATCAAGTGGCTCGCATCCTCTGGCAGGCGCAGCAGCTGACGTTCGATACTGGCGGTCACGGCCCCGTCTTCCGCGTGCATGGTGGCGCGCCAATCCGCCGGGAGCCTGGCCTGGACCTGAGCCAGAACGTCTGGTTCTCCGGACCTCACATAGGCACCGTTGTCGAACACGCTATCGCCGAGCAGAACCACGTGGCTCATGGGGCTTATCCTATCCGCCGAGACGAGAATGAAACAACATGACCAAAGAAAACAAGCTTGGCAATTATCCCAATGGTACAGGAAATGCGGACTGAACTCGCAGGAGCGCCGGGCTCTACCATCACACCGCCCCTCGGCGCTCAGGCTTCGGCTTGGAAGAAGGGCCCGAAATTCTCCAGCCAGGATGCAAGCCAGTACTCGAGTGCCGCCTTGGCGGCCTCTTCCGTCGGCCCGTAACTCCAAGCATCTTCCTGTAGAGGCGTCGACCAGATCCAGAACCTGTTGCTGCCGTCATAGGCCACGCTCCCGACCTCGATGGCGCCCACCAAGCCCAAGTAGCGATTGAGCGGCACCCCGGCGACCGTGTCCTGTTGCCATTGAATTCTGGTCATCGTCCCGATTTAGGGAGGGTTGGCCCCAGAGCAAGCTGCTTATGGGAACGCGCATCGCATCACTACGTTGGCGACGGAATCGGACCAAAGGGCAAGGCATGCGGTTTCTTCCTACCATCGTTCATGGCATCGTCGATTATATCTGGGGCCTCGCCCTTCTCGCCTCCCCCTGGCTGTTCGGCTTCGCGGATGTCCCTGTGGCGAAATGGACCGCCATCGTCCTCGCTGTAGGAGCGATCCTTTATTCCGTCTTCACCGCATATGAACTCGGCGTGCTGCTCATTCTGCCGATGTCGTTCCATTTGGCGCTGGATGGCCTCGCAGGCGTCCTGCTCGCCGCCTCCCCCTTCCTGCTCGGCTTCTCGGATCAGGTCTATCTGCCTCACCTTCTTTTTGGCCTGTTCTCGGTGGCGGCAAGCCTCATCACTCGCATGGAAGTCACACTGGCCACGGGCCACCGCGAGCCGGTGTAACTAACCCGGATGCGCCCTTGCGGCGGATCATGTTCGGACGCAGCATCGCCTCCCGTCGAGGGAGGCAACCATGTTCGAGCAGGCTGTGGAGGTCAGTGAAGCCTTGCGACAAGGCGCGAGCCACATGCAAGGCACGCTCCGAATGGCCCTGAAAGGCTGCCCGCACTGCCGCACCACGCAGATGATCGCATCGCCGGAACTCGGCACCTGCGCTGAATGCGATTCCGCTCTTCAAGTGCTGGAAAGCTGAGGCGCAGATAGAGCCATCCAGTGAACCACTCTCTATGCTCTGCGTTCGGAGAATCGCATGGCATCAGGGTGGACCGAGCGGATAACCGGCAGGATTGGAGCGCATCAGGCGGAGATGAGGCTCGCCTTGCGCGTGACCATCGCCGGCACCCTCGCCTTTGCCATCACGAAAGCCTTCAGCCTACCCCAGGGCTACTGGGCGACCATCACGGCTGTCGTGGTCACCCAGGCCAGTGTCGGAGGCTCGCTTAAAGCTGCGGTCGAGCGCTTCATGGGAACGCTCGCCGGCGCCGTTTATGGAGGGGTGATTGCGGCTTTCATCCCGCACAGCTCCCCATCCGGCATCGCCATGGCAATGATTGTCGCGCTGTTTCCCCTGGCTCTGCTGGCGGCTGTCAATTCGAGCTTCCGGGTCGCGCCAGTGACCGCATTGATCATGCTGCTGCCGCCGACAGGGCAAGCCATCGGGCCCCTTAGCGCAGCCATAGAACGGGTTGTGGAGATCACCCTCGGCAATATCATGGGCGTCCTCGTCTCCCTGTTCGTGCTGCCTGCGCGAGCGCATACGCTGATGATGGAGGCCGCGGCGAAGGTCGTTTCCCTCAACGCCAATCTGATCGAAGTTCTGATCGGCGAACTCGTCGCGGAGCCGAAGAGCAGGCCCGCGCTCCAGACGATCCATCCACAGATCCGCGCTGCTCTCAAGAAAGCGGAATCCGCGGCAGACGAAGCTGCCCGCGAGCGCAAGAGCCATCTCACCGACGCCGTCGATCCGGAGCCCCTCATTCGCACGCTCTACCGCGTCAGGCATGACCTTGTGATGATTGGCCGCGCATCCGCCAACCCGTTGCCCGAGCCTGTGCTCCGCAAGCTCGGTCCGGCGCTGAAAGCTCTTCGCGACGAAACCTGCGCGCTGCTTCTCGGCCTCGCCCAATCCTTGAAAACTCGTAATCCTCCTCCCGATGCATCGAGCTTCGAGACGACTCTCCACACTTTCGTTGGCGAAACGGAAGCCTTGCGCTCTCATGCGCTTTTACATGACCTGCCATATGGCAGTTTCGGCCAGGTTTTTGCCCTGGGCTTCGCTTTCGAACAATTCCGTAAGGATCTGGAAGACCTCATGGCTCGCACGCAGGAACTGGCGGCGCATCGCCCCAGCGAGAAGGCCGAAGGCTGAAGATGCTCCATCACCGCAGGTCGAACTGCGGGGACGCTCCACGCTCCAGCCTTGATGCGTTTCTAAACCGGTATGCCCGGATAACGTTTAGGCCTCCAGCAAAGGTACCAGCTCCATCTCGGGCACCAGCACCAGACCTTTATCGGTAATGCGGATTTCCGGGATCACGGAAAGCGGGATCAGGTTGAAGCCCATATAGGGGATCTTGCAGCCCGCCTTTTCCCAGGCAGCCTTCAGCGTGCGTGTTTCTTCCGCCACCTCCGTCACGCGCTTGTCGGAGAGAAGACCCGCAATCGGCAACGGGACCATGGCGACAACCTTGCCCTCGTCGACCACGCACACGCCCCCTTGCGACTGGATGAGCGCATCGAGCGCCACGCGCATGTCGGCTTCGTTGGTGCCGGCGACGATCAGGTTATGGGAATCGTGCCCGACGCTGCTCGCCACTGCGCCGCTCTTCAGGCCGAAGTCCTTCAAGAGCCCATGCGCCACGCCCTGACCGCCCGTGCGTCCGTGGCGCTCGATGACGGTGACGAAAGTGAGATCGTTCTTGGAGAGAAGCGAATCCCAGCTCTCTTCCTTCTCCAGCTTCACCTTGTCGTGGAAGAGAACGATCCCCGGCAGAGCCACGCGGATGACGTTGGCCGTGCAGGCCTCCGCCGGAAGCTCCGGGATCAGCTTTGGAACGCTCGGAATGTGTACCGTGTGATAGGCTTCATCCGGATAGCGGTAGCGGTTGGACAATGCCTGATCGAGCACTGGAGTGATCTTGGCATTCTCCACCACCAGCTCACCGCCATACCACGTGTTCTGCACCTTCAGATCATCGTCGAGCAGGACCACATCGGCCCGGCGACCGCCGCCCAAGCCGCCGATTTCGCCCTCCATACCGAAGCGCGTGGCCGGATGCAGCGAGCCCATGCTCCAGGCCTGCTCACGGCTCATGCCCGCACGCCGGGCCTCGCGCGTCACCCAATCCATGCCGAACATCATGAGATCGTCCGCATCGCGGTCATCCGTACACACGCAGATGCGCTTGTGCGAGGAGCCCAGCTCCGTAATCGTCTTGATGGCTTCGGGCAGCGAATGCCACGGGGTGGTCGGCGGGCCGCCGCGCAGGAAGATCCAGATACCGGCGTCGAGCAGGTCGTCGGCGATGTCGCGGTCGATGGCCTCATGCGTATCCGTCACGCCGCTCGCCGCATAAGCGGCCACGAACTCGCGTCCATAGATATGGCCGGAAACGGGCTTGCCCCTTTCGAGCGCAGCGGCAAGGATCGCGTGGCTTCGTTCGTCGCCCATGGTGACGGGCACGAAATCCATCTTCTCGCCGAGCGCCGCGGCCTCGGGCCAGCGGTCGAAGATGGCGGCGATCTTCTCGGGCGTCAGGTCACCGCCCGCGGTTTCGAGATCAGGCGATGTGGCCGGCACGGTGCTCGGCACGGTCAGAAAGATGGAGAGCGGCGCGTGGCGCGCATCCTCCAGCATCATCTCGATGCCCGCGGCGTCCATCACGTTGCCGATCTCGTGGCTGTCGCAGAAGATCGTGGTCGTGCCGTTGAGCAGGGCCGCCTCCGCATAGGCACAGGCCGTGACCATACTGCTCTCGATATGAATGTGCGGATCGACGAGACCCGGCGCAATGATACCGCCCTTGGCATCGTAAACCCTGCCCGGCGTCCCCTTCACCTGCTTGTAGGCGCCTGCCGGCTTAACCGCAGCGATGCGCCCGCCCGCGATCCACACCTCGCGCTCCTGTGCGATGCGCTCGCTATAGGTGGAAAGGACCCGCGCCCCCGTGATCACCAGATCGGCCGGAGCACGGCCGGAGGCCACGTCCGCCAGTCGCCGGGTCATGGTGGAAAGGGGCGCCACGGAGAACCGGGTCAGAGCCGATTTCGGAGGGAGTGAAGGCGTGCGCTGGTTCATGGTCGGATCCCCTGTACTGACAGGATGCCCCAGGACATTCCCCTACGGCATCGGCTATCCGTCTTAATAGCCAGGGGCCAGCTTGATCTGCAACCTGGACGGCCAACAACATTCGCGATTCGAGCCGGGCTGGCCTGGGGCGGATAGAGAGCGGGTGAACTAGGGCCTGAGAGAAATTGCGACAGAGCCGGCCACAGAGCAGACAACAAAAAAGCGCCTTGCGGCGCTATCGAGGCAGTTGAAGATTGAAGGTGGCCAGCTGGAAGCGGTGTTGAGGAGGCAACGATCCGCCTCCAGCTTGGCCGAGCCCACGAAGTCCCAGGAGATGCGGCGGACCTGAGCATCCGTAGGGCATTTCTTCCGCGCGTGCGGAAAGTTAACTTGAACATATTGGAAACATAGGCCGATGCAAGCGCCTATGTGCCTGAAAAACCGTATTTTCCCAGAAAAGTTACCGGGAAATCGCGTTTTTCGAGAACGGCCAAGCTTCTCAGACTTGACGCTTAGGACGAAGCTCCGTCCGCCTCTAGGTATGTTTTCACAGTAGCGATGAACTTGGCCACGGAAATCGGCTTGGACATATAAGCTTCGCAGCCTCCCTCGCGGATGCGCTCCTCGTCGCCCTTCATGGCGAAGGCGGTGATGGCGATCACGGGGATGGATTTGAGCTCTTCGTCGGCCTTCAGCCAGCGGGTGACCTCTAGGCCCGACACCTCGGGCAGCTGGATATCCATGAGGATCAGGTCTGGCTTATGGGCGCGCGCCAGCTCCATCGCCTCGATGCCATGGCTGGTTTTCAGCGTGGCATAGCCATGGGCTTCAAGGAGATCGTTGAAGAGCTTCATGTTGAGTTCGTTGTCCTCAACGATGAGCACAGTCTTCTTCATTGGCGCGGTCCCGGGGCCAAAGTACGCATTTACCGGCCCATTTTCTCTATAGATGATATAGTTAAGTCGCGACCTATTGATGAAGTGCAAACCAACAGCATGAACACACCCTTAAAACGGATGAACAAGGACGAGGCCGAGACCGTCGCGCTGAGCGCCTTCGCTTTCATCACGAGCGACGAGGAACGTATGAGCCGCTTTCTGGCGGTTTCGGGGCTGCAGCCCGACACAATCCGCTCTGCAGCCTCACAGCCCGGCTTTTTCGCGGGAATTCTCGATTATGTCGCCTCCGACGAGCCGCTTCTGCTCGCCCTGGCCAAGGAACTGAACACCAAGCCGGAACACATCATGGCGGCTCATTGGAGCCTTTCGCCATCGGAATTCGAGTAATCTCTTCATTTTCATGAGCAGCGCCCCCTTCTGCCGCGATTGCCTGAAGCTCGCAGCCTCGCCTCTGGCGGCGCGGTGCGATGCGTGCGGCTCGCCGCGCCTCTTGCGACACAAGGAGCGTGACAGCCTCTCCATTGCCCATGTGGACTGCGACGCCTTCTTCGCGGCTGTGGAAAAGCGGGACGACCCGAGCCTCGCCGACAAGCCGGTCATCATCGGCGGTGGCAAGCGGGGTGTCGTGTCCACGTGCTGTTATGTGGCCCGCACCTATGGGGTGCGCTCGGCCATGCCCATGTTCCAGGCCCTCAAGCTCTGCCCTCATGCGGCAGTGATCAAGCCGAACGGTGAGAAATATCGCAAGGCAGGCCATGAGGTGCGCGAGTTGATGCTGGAACTGACGCCCCTCGTGGAGCCGGTTTCTATCGACGAGGCCTTTCTCGACCTCACAGGCACGGAGCGGCTCCACCACGGCAGCCCGGCCCTGACGCTCGCGCGCTTCGCTCACAAGGTGGAGAAAGAGATCGGCATCTCGATTTCGGTCGGCCTCTCCTACAACAAGTTCCTTGCAAAGATCGCCTCGGACTTCCAGAAGCCGCGCGGCTTCTCAATTATCGGGCGGGAGGAGGCTCCGGACTTCCTTGCCGACAAGCCTGTCGGCATCATTCCCGGCATCGGGGCCTCGGCCCAGGCGCGTCTGGCGAAAGTGGGCGTGACGCAGATTCTGCATCTGCGCAATGTCCCTTTGAAAATCCTGTTCGAAGCCTTGGGCAGGGACGCCCAGCGCCTCTCGCGGCTTGCGATGGGCGAGGATACGCGGCGGGTGACCCCCGAGCGGGAAACCAAGAGCATCTCGGCGGAAACCACCTTCGACGTGGATCTCAAATCATTCGACGATCTTGAGCCGGTTCTCTGGCGCTTGTCGGAGAAGGTGTCGCGCCGCCTGAAGGCCGCGGAACTTGCCGGGCGCAGCGTGACCTTGAAGCTCAAGGATCGGGAGTTCCGCCTCCTCACCCGCACCCGCTCGGGCCTGCCCCCGACCCAGCTTGCAATCCGCCTATTCGAACCCGCGCGGCAACTGCTGAAGGCTGCCTGCGACGGCACGGCCTATCGCCTCATCGGCATTGGCGCGGCGGATCTTTGCGACGGTGCCGAGGCGGACCGGGGCGATCTTGCCGATCAGAGCGTGGTCAAGCAGGCGCAGATGGAATCGGCCATCGACAAAATCCGCGACAAGTTCGGGGCTGCCGCCCTGCAGAAAGGCATCGCGCTTCGCGACAAGCCTCAGCGCTGACAAGAACTCGTAACAGGCGGAACTTCCAGACTTTTGAGATCGCCCCGCAATGCGAAGTCGCCGTAATCGATCTTGAGGGCGCGGGCGATGCCATTCTCGTAAAGCTCGAATGAGATCGTATAGGCGGGTGCCCGGTCGGCACTGCCCTCTTCAAAATAACTGATGGTCATCGGCCAGCGGGCGCTCTTGGCCATAGCCTCCTGGCGGGCCGCCTCCTCCAGGTTGTTGCCCGCACCCGGCTCGATCCGGTTGCCGATCAGGCTCAGGGTTTCATAAATCTTCTTGCCGTCGCCGGAACCGTCATAGACCCTGACGGAATAGCTGCGCTCTCCCTGACGTGCCACTTCGATCAGGCGCTTCATGTGGTCGGTCGGGAAAATGGGCTGGCCCTTGGCTTCGAAGGTGTCGTTGCGCGGCTGCTTGAACTTGACGTCGAGGGAGCCGTCTGGCCGCAACTGGGCGTCGCCATCGATGCCGTCCCTCACGAGCCCCTGGGCGGTCGATGTGCTCTTGAAGCGCATGGCGAGGCCGTCGCCGGACTCATAGGTCGTGGTCTGCGTGTCGAGGGTACGCGAACCCGTCTCGCTGCCGTCGAGCACAGTGACCTGTCGATATTTCAGCGTATAACCCTCGCAGGCATCGCCCGCGAATTCCATGGCGATGCGGCCCCTCGCCGACTCGACGCCCTTGGAGCCCCCGGAACGCATGAGCGCGAGATCATACACGGCCCTATGAGGCGCGAGATGAACGGGTGCTTTCGCAGCTTCCGCCCAGGCGGAGCCAAGCATGGCGAAGGTCAGGCCGGTGGCCACAATGAGGGAACGCATGTCTACTCCTGGTATCTCGCCTAGGCCAAGATAGGAGCACCTTGAGGACAGGGCAATGTTCCGGCTTGCGTCCTTAATTGGTATCCGCCACTAATCGCCCCGCACTGTTACAAGCAGAGGGCTCCCATGAGCGCAGTCGACAAGAAACTTCAGGATCTCGGCATCACCCTGCCGACCCCCGCCGCTCCCGTGGCGAACTACGTGCCGTTCGTACGCACGGGCAACCTGGTCATCATCTCCGGCCAGCTCTGCCTCGGCCTGGACGGCAAGCTCGCCGATGCCCACAAGGGCAAGGTCGGCGCGGAAGTCTCTCCGGAAGTCGCCCAGCAGGCCGCGCGCCTTTGCGCCATCAACCTGCTCGCCCAGCTGAAAGCGGCTGTAGGTGATCTCGACAATGTCACGCGCTGCGTGCGCCTCGGCGGCTTCATCAATGCCGTGCCGACCTTCGCTGCCCTTGCGTCCGTCATGAACGGCGCATCCGACCTCATGGTCGAGGCGCTCGGCGATGCAGGCCGCCATGCCCGCTCCACCGTCGGTGTCGCGGAGCTGCCGCTCGACGCCTGCGTTGAAGTCGAAGGAATGTTCGAAGTCAAATGAGCACGCCCAGCTGGCTCGTCGCGAAGCCCATTGCCCATCGCGGCCTCCATGACAAGGCAAACGGCGTCATCGAGAACACGATCTCGGCCGCGGAAGCCGCCATTGCGCGCGGTTTCCCCATCGAGCTCGACGTTCAGCTGACCGCCGACAACGAAGTCATCGTGTTCCACGATTTCGAGCTCGACCGCCTCACCGGCGAGACGGGCCTCGTGGCCGAGCGCAATCTTTCCGCCCTCACCGGGATCGGCATCTCCGGCACCATGGGCGGCGACAGGATACCTTCGCTGAAGGATTACCTTGCCAAGATCGCCGGACGCACGCCGCTGGTCATCGAGATCAAGAGCAAGTTCAACGGCGACATGCGCCTGACCCAGCGCGCGCTCGAGATTCTGAAGGATTATTCCGGCCCCTTCGTGATCAAATCCTTCGATCCGGAGATCGTGGCCTATCTTCGCCAGCATGCGCCGGACATCACGCGCGGCTTCATCGGCGAACTGGAATATGCCTCGAAGTCCGACAGCTTCCTCTCGCCCGAGAAGAAGCACCGGATGGCGAACCTGCTGGATTTCGAAGAGATGCGGCCCGACTTCCTGTCCTGGCGCGTAAAGGACCTGCCCTGCGCCTCGACTTATCTCAGCAGGCTCCTCGGCAACCTGCCGGTCATTACCTGGACCGTGCGCAATCCCGAGGATCGAGCCAAGGCCGAGAAGCACGCGGACCAAATGGTCTTCGAAGGCTTCCTGCCCTAACCGTTGCAAGGATCCCGCCGAGTGATTAGCTCTAAGCTGAAACGGCGGGGTCCTTCCACTCAGTGACGTTCCAAGTCAAAATCGCCCAAGGCCTGAAAGCGGTCTCTGCTGCCGCCTGGGACGCCTGCGCGTTTCACGCCGTCTCCGGCGATGATAACCCGTTCAACCCCTTTGTATCCCATGCCTTCCTGTCAGCTTTAGAAGATTCCGGCTGCGTCGGCCCGAAGGCCGGATGGGCCCCGGTGCATGTGCTGGTCGAGGATGAGAGCGAGAACCTGCTCGGTGCTGCGCCCTGCTACGTGAAATCCCATTCGCAGGGCGAGTATGTGTTCGATCATTCCTGGGCGGATGCCTATGAGCGTGGGGGCGGGCATTACTATCCCAAGCTCCAGGTATCGGTGCCTTTTACGCCGGTCACCGGCCCTCGCCTTCTCGTGCCGGATGGACCGCAAGTGGATACCGTCAGGGCCCATCTGATCGCGGGCTTGCGCGCCCTCCGCGACCAGATCGGCGCATCCTCCGTTCATGCCACCTTTCTCCAGCAGGATGATCTTAAGGCCTTCACGGAACAGAACTTCCTGCGCCGGGACGACCAGCAATTTCACTGGTTCAACGAAGACTATGGCAGCTTCGACGACTTCCTGAACGCCCTCGCCTCCCGCAAGCGCAAGGCCATCAAGCGCGAGCGGCGCGACGCGCTGGCGAACGGCATCACCATCGAATGGGTGACCGGAGCCGAGATCACCGAAGCCCATTGGGATGCGTTCTTCGCCTTCTATATGGACACCGGCTCGCGCAAATGGGGACGCCCTTATCTCAACCGGCGCTTCTTCTCGTTGATCGGCGAGCGCATGGCGGATCGCGTGCTGCTCGTCATGGCCAAGCGCGAGGGGCGCTATATCGCAGGCGCCATCAACTTCATTGGCGACAAGCGGCTCTATGGGCGCAACTGGGGCTGCATCGAGGATCATCCCTTCCTGCATTTCGAGGTCTGCTATTACCAGGCCATCGAGTTCGCCATCGCCCGCGGCCTCGATCGGGTGGAAGCCGGAGCGCAAGGCGAGCACAAGCTCGCGCGAGGCTATCGCCCCGTCATCACCTCATCGGCCCACGACATTGCGGACCCCTCGCTGCGCAGAGCCGTGAAAGCCTATCTCGATCAGGAGCGCAGTTACGTTACCGAGGCCGCCGAGGAGCTGGCGGAGGCCATGCCCTTCAAGCATCAGGAAGAGAACTAGCTCGAACCCTTGCGCCCGCATGAGCAACAAAAAGCCGCACCGGCGAGGCCGATGCGGCTTTTGAAATATGACCCTGGTGTCGCTTTTGTCAGAAAGCGTCCCTGATGACCTTGAAGCCGTCCATGAGAGCCTCTGGTGAGGACCCCATGGCAGCAAGCCCCAGGTTCAACAGCCAGTAGCAGCCCACGATGATGGCGGGCACCAGAATCCAGCCAAGGATCTCTTCGAACCAGACCCGCCGACGCCGGCGGCGCTCGCGCTGCTCACGCCAGGACAGCTTGGGCTGCCTTGGCTGAGGCTCGATGATCCGGGTGGCCTCAAGAGGGGCCTGATGCAGTTCAGTCGTCATGCTCTAACCAATGGAACCTTTGGAACGGTACGGATACCTCCGCCCCCATTACCACCGGACCCTTTCGGTTTCACGGACTTTTTTGCCTTTGAAGACGTAGACTTAGCCTTGGGCTTCTTCTTGGCGGCCGTCACGACCTTCTCGGGTTTCGGCTTGACCGGGCCTTCCACATACTCGAAGCCCAGGGTCTGCAGACCGATTTCATCCGTGTTGACGATCACCTTGACCGCGCCGCCATTCTTCAGGCGTCCGAACAGCACCTCATCCGCCAGGGGCGTCTTGATGGTGGACTGGATCAGACGGCCCATCGGGCGGGCGCCCATGGCCTCGTCGTAGCCGTGCTCGACCAGCCAGTCGCGAGCCTCGTCGGTCAGCTCAATGGACACATTGCGTTCCGAGAGCTGCGCGTCGAGCTGCATGACGAACTTGTCGACCACCTTCTGCACCACCTCCTTCGGCAGATGACCGAAGGAAATGGTCGCGTCGAGACGGTTGCGGAATTCCGGCGTGAACAGCTTGTTGATCGCCTCCGTGTCGTCACCCTCGCGCTTGGTGCGGGTGAAGCCGTAGGCCTGACGGGCCATATCGGCGGCGCCTGCATTCGTGGTCATGATGATGATCACGTTGCGGAAGTCGACCTGCTTGCCATTGTGATCCGTCAGCTTTCCGTGATCCATGACCTGGAGCAGGATGTTGAACAGATCCGGATGCGCCTTCTCGATCTCGTCGAGCAGGAGCACGCAATGGGGGTGCTGATCGACGCCGTCGGTCAGGAGACCGCCCTGGTCGAAGCCCACATAACCGGGAGGCGCACCGATCAGGCGGCTGACCGTGTGCCGCTCCATGTACTCCGACATGTCGAAGCGCAGGAGCTCGACGCCCAGCGAAGCCGCGAGCGACTTGGCGACCTCGGTCTTACCCACACCGGTCGGACCGGCGAAGAGGTAGGAGCCGATGGGCTTCTCCGCATCGCGCAGGCCCGCGCGGGCCAGCTTGATGGCGGAGGACAGGGCCTCGATGGCCTTGTCCTGGCCGTAGACCACGCGCTTCAGGGTTTCCTGAAGATTTGCCAGAACCTCGGCATCGTCCTTCGACACTGTCTTGGGCGGAATGCGGGCCATGGTGGCGATGGTGGCCTCGATCTCCTTGATCCCGATGGTCTTCTTGCGGCGGCCTTCGGGCAGAAGCATCTGCGACGCGCCGGTTTCGTCGATCACGTCGATCGCTTTGTCCGGCAGCTTGCGGTCGTTGATGTAACGGGCCGACAGCTCCACCGCGGCCTTGACGGCCTCATTGGTGTATTTGAGCTTGTGGAAGTCCTCGAAATAGGGCTTCAGACCCTTCACGATCTCGATGGCATCCGGCAGCGAAGGCTCGTTCACGTCGATCTTCTGGAAGCGTCGGACGAGGGCACGATCCTTCTCGAAATACTGGCGGTATTCCTTGTAGGTCGTGGAGCCGATGCAGCGCAGGGTGCCCTGAGCCAAAGCGGGCTTGAGCAGGTTCGACGCATCCATCGCACCGCCGGAGGTAGCGCCTGCGCCGATCACCGTATGGATCTCGTCGATGAACATGATCGCATTCGGATGCTGCTCGATCTCCTTCATCACCTGCTTCAGACGCTCTTCGAAGTCGCCGCGATAGCGGGTGCCGGCGAGCAGCGTGCCCATATCGAGGGAGAAGACTGTCGCGCCCTTGAGAACCTCCGGCACCTCGCCCTGGACGATCTTGCGGGCAAGGCCTTCCGCGATGGCGGTCTTGCCGACGCCGGGTTCGCCGACGAGGAGCGGGTTGTTCTTCTGGCGGCGGCAGAGGACCTGGATCGTGCGCTGCACCTCGCCCTCACGGCCGATCAGCGGATCGATCTTTCCTTCCTTGGCCTTCTTGTTCAGGTTGACGCAGTATGCCTCGAGCGCATCGCCCTTTTTCTTGGCGCGGGAGTCGGATTCATCCTGGGTCGGACGCTCGTTGGAAGCTTCCTCCTCCGCGCCGCGTGGCGAGCGGCCCTCGGTGAGACCCGGACGCTTGGCGATGCCGTGGCTGATGTAGTTCACGGCGTCGTAACGAGTCATGTCCTGCTCTTGCAGGAAATAGGCAGCATGGCTCTCGCGCTCGGCGAAGATCGCGACGAGGACGTTGGCGCCGGTCACTTCGTCCCGGCCGGAAGATTGCACATGGATCACCGCGCGCTGGATCACGCGCTGGAAACCGGCTGTCGGCTTGGAATCCTGACGTCCATCGGCAACAAGGTTGGCGAGCTCGCTGTCAACGTAATCGACCAGGTTCCGGCGAAGGATCTCGAGATCGACATTGCAGGCCCGCATCACGGCGGCCGCGTCCTGGTCGTCGATCAGTGCAAGGAGAAGGTGTTCGAGGGTTGCGTACTCGTGTCGGCGCTCGCCCGCGAGAGCGAGGGCTCGATGAAGGGCTTGTTCAAGACTGCGAGAAAAGCTCGGCAACGGCTTGTCCTTTATGAGACGGTCTTAAGCTAATTCTTTTCCATCACGCATTGCAGAGGGTGCTGGTGCTTGCGGGCGAAATCCATCACCTGCGTCACCTTGGTCTCGGCAACTTCGTAAGTAAAAACTCCACATTCCCCGACGCCATTCTGGTGCACATGGAGCATGATCCGGGTCGCATCCTCGCGGTTCTTGTTGAAGAAGCGCTCCAGCACATGCACCACGAACTCCATCGGGGTGTAATCGTCGTTCAGAAGAAGAACGCGGTAAAGGTTCGGCCGTTTCGTGCGCGGCTTGGTTTTCGTGATGATGGCTGTATTCGAGCGGCCATCATCGTCGCCGCCAGGGGGCTGTGACCCGCCGGCAGCGGAGAGTGGAAACCGCTTCAACCGGATCAAAGAGTCCTGAGCTAACCGCAGCATGATATTCCGACCGACCCCTTATTATGCTCCTGCCCTGCAGCCAGCCTTTCCGCTCGGACCGCAGCGCGCTGAGTCATATGTATAGTCGCTCCATTCGGTTCGCTAGATCAACCAGATGGGGGCGCAAAAGGCCCCTGTGAAGCGCGACACATTCTCACTCTCCCGTGAGGGAGCCCAAGCCCAGGCTTCGCAGGGACTGAAACGCGAAACGCCCGGCCTTGTCCGGCCGGGCGTTCCATTCAAAACCGTTATTCGGCGGTCAGGCCAGGTTTCAGGCCTTTACGGCT
This sequence comes from Pseudomonadota bacterium, assembly GCA_023450615.1. Classification (GTDB taxonomy): domain Bacteria; phylum Pseudomonadota; class Alphaproteobacteria; order Rhizobiales; family Beijerinckiaceae; genus Microvirga. The sequence goes on from JAEXGT010000094.1 coordinate 89,156, forward strand.
TTGGACAGAAGCCCTTCGAAAGGCTTGAACGTATCCGTGGCGAGGGCCGTATAGAGAGCGCCCATCTTGGTCGACTGGGCCATCAGGCTCTCGTAAGCGCCCTTGGCGTAAGCCGTCTGGACTTCGATGGCCTTTTCAAGGCTCTGCGAGCCGATCAGCTTCTCGACCGTGGCCGAGTTGTGCTCGAACGACTTGCGCGCGAAATCGGCGGCTTCATTGACAATGACCTGAGCATTGCTGGAGAAAGCACCCGCGGCCTTGATGGTAGCTTCCAGGTTTTCCTGGCCAAGCTTTTGCAAGTTTGCAAACGGCTGAAGCATTGTGAACCTCGACAATAAGTCGTTTAATGGCACCAAGTGCCGGGAATTAGTGACGGAATTCATTATGTGCACCGCACAATATAAGTCAAGAGTTTTTGTGCGGCGCACAAAATTCCGTGCATTCGGACCAGCCCCTGTTAACGGCCCCGTAACCCCATCCTCTTACGGTCAGAGCATGTGTTGCGCCGGCAACAATCCCTTTTTGGGGAACCGGCCGCGGAGGTTTGAGATCAAGCTCAACAGGGATTTTTCAGCATGACTTCGGTTTGCGTACGACGCCGAACTGCTTGGACGTTTATTGGTATTGTCACTTCAGCCGCCATCGCATTCTCCTCTCCCGCCGAGGCGGCGCGCCGCAAGGTTAGCTCAAAAGGCGGCGGCTACGCTCCGCCTTCAGCCTCCATCGTCGTGGATGCGAAGACCGGCAAGATCTTGCAGGGCGACAATATCGACGAGCCCCGCATCCCTGCCTCCATCACCAAGGTGATGAGCCTCTATCTGCTGTTCGAGCAGATGGAGCGTGGACGCATTACGCCGAATACCCGGTTTACCGTCTCGGAATACGCCGCGAGCCAACCGCCGACCAAGCTCGGCCTGCGTCCGGGCTCGACCATTGAGGTCGAGGATGCGATCAAGGCCATGGTGACGCTGTCCGCCAATGACGTTTCCGTCGTGGTCGCCGAGAACATCGCCGGTTCCGAAGACGCTTTCGCGCGCATGATGACGCGCAAGGCCCGGGATCTCGGCATGAACTCTTCGGAGTTCTACAATCCGCATGGCCTGCCGCATTCGCCGCCGAACATCACCACGGCGCGCGATCTGTCGATCCTGGGCCGCGCGATCCAGGACCGTTTCCCGAAATACTTCGCCTATTTCGACACCCCCTCCTTCCAGTACGGCAAGCGTACGATCCGCGGCCATAACCGCCTTCTCGGCAAGGTACATGGCGTGGACGGCATCAAGACCGGCTACACCCGCCTTTCCGGCTTCAACCTGCTGACCTCGGTCAATACCTCGACTCGCAGCGTCGTTGCCGTGGTTCTCGGCGGACGTTCAGGCGCGGCCCGCGACCAGAAGATGGCCAGCCTGATCGACGCTCACCTGCCGCGCGCCTATGCGGGCGCCCGCATCGCACCGCCGGTCGTCGAGCGTGGCGCTCAGGCAACCCAGGTCGCCGAGGCGGCTCCCATCCCGGCTCCGGTCAGGCGCCCTGTCGAGGCCATGGCTGAAGAAGCCCCCGTCGACCAAGCTCCTGTGAGGGTGGCGTCCGCAACGCCGCAGGTGACCGTGGCCCAGGCCGCCCCTGCTCCCGCCCCCACGCCGGAGCGCAAGCCCCTCGATCTGAATACCCTGCGCCCGGTGGTTGCCTCGGCATCCGGAGCTAACTCGACGACGACGCCGTCCTCCATCCGCTGGCAGAAGGGGCCTGAACCCCTGCCGCTGAATGCCCAGGCCTATGCTTCGCTTCAGGCTCCGGCCCAGAACGAGCTTTCAGAAGCGCAGAAGGCTGCCCTCCAGGCAAAGATCGAAACCAAAGCGTCCGCCCCCGCCCAGCAGGCCGAGCCCGTGAAGGTCGCGTCCCTGAAGGCCGAGCTTCCCAAGGCCGATGCCGAGCCCAAGAAAGCGGTCAACGGTTGGGTGATCCAGCTCGGTGCGAGTGACGATGAGGGCAAGGCAAAGGACATCCTTGCTTCGGCCAGGAGCCGGTTCGGCAAGATTTTGACCAAGGCATCGCCCTACACGGAGAAGGTCACCGCCAACGGCGCGACTCTCTACCGCGCCCGCTTCTCCGGCTTCAGGGAATCAGGCGATGCCGAGCAGGCCTGCAAGCAGATCAAGAAGAGCGGCGTGGCGTGCTTCGCCTCCCGCGGCTGAGACGAAGTTTTAATCTCTGCCAGTTTTAATCGTGAGCGACGGTACGTGTGTTTGTACCGTCGCGGTTCGAAACCGGATCGCGCGTGGAGTATCAGCGATGTCGGCCCAGCAGGATTTCTCTCGCTTGATTGACGCGAGCAGCGAGATACGCCGTCCCTCCCTGGTCGGGATGGAGCTTCTTGATCAGCGTGCGATGCGCATGTCTGATCTCGTCGAGGCTCGCGCCCGGCTTAAGCCCCAAGATCTGGTAGGCTTCATCTTTCGTCATTACGCCCGATTGCGCATGAGTGCGCGTCCGCGTGTCTCGATCTCCCTGAGCGTCTTCACGCCAGCCGGCAAACCGGCGATCAAGATAAGCCTCTAGAAGGGGCAAGCCCTCGGGATCGAGCGTGCTGCACTCGTCGTAGAGACGGCGCAGATTCTCCGGCCCGAGGCTCGACAGGCGTCGGCCGGCAAAGCTGCCTGCCAGGACGCTGCCCTCCACCCCGCCGCTCGCATGGTCGATTTCCATTTCGATCATGGCGGAGCGGATCCGTGAATAGCGGCCCGACGCCTTTTGAAAGCGCCCCCACGGCCCCGGAAGCGACCAACCCCAACCGAGCAACCAGGCGCCGAAGCCCCCGACGAACAGCGCCGTCGGCAACTGGCCTTTTGCTCCCAGAACCACAGCGACGCCCAGCGCCGCAATTCCCGCAACAACCTTCACGGCCTTGGCGACGGCCGCGGTGTCGGAGCGGGCAAAGACCTTGAGCAGCCACCAGACGAGAGCGGCAGCGGCAATTCCATAAAGCAGCATCATGTGTTCATTCCCATCCCTAGATGTGGGCCGGGATGTGGCGCTTGTAAATCACTAGTCCCTCTTTCATGCAAAAAGCCGGCTTCCTCTTTCGAGGCGCCGGCTTCAGGAGGGAACCTGAAATTCTTCGATGGCTAGTGAAGGATCCTCGCCGAGCCGCGCTGGCTTTCCCGCTCCCAGGCCTGGATGACGACACCGTTGATCCCAGAATCGTGCAGCCGGTCGCTGAGATCGATGAAGTGGCGCTCAGTTATCTCGACGTCGAACTCGATCTGCTCGTCCTCAACCTGCTCCATTTCGCAAGCGGCGTAGCGCTCGTAAGCCGCAGACATCTCTGCGTAAGCGAACGCCACCGGCATCGTTCGAAAGATTGTGGAGAAATCGTCGTCCAGCTCCCCGGTGGTCAGATCGCGCATCTGGACGAGATAACCGTCCTCATGCTCACACACTTCGTAACGCCAGTGCCGGCCTTCGGATGCAGACAGGAGCATCGGAACCTCCACTCAACTGAACTGCTAGGCCAATGCGAATCTAGGCAGCAGAGTTCCAGCGCGCGGACCAGCTAAAAAGTCTAATCTCTCCACATGGTTTCGGCCCGCACGCGCCCGCCGATGCGCACCGTCGTTCCATAGCCGAGATCGATGGTGCCTTTATCGCTCCTGAGTGCCTCAACTTGCTTGCTTTTCGGGCGAACAGCATCCCTGCACGCTTCAGGCACCTGGATCGCCTGGCCGGGCTTTGGCTCGGGGATGCGGCACTCTTTCGCAAGGGCAGGTCCGGCGAACGCCGCGAGAGACGATGCAAAGAGGATGAGGCGCTTCATGATGCGCTCCCGATTCACATAAGTTATAGCAAGCCGAGCTCAGCCAACTCTCGTCGCATGTCCTCGGGCATGTTGGCAAGGTCGCCGCCCGTGCCGCCAATATCGCGCGGCGCATCCTTTGCGGCTATATAGCGCCAGCCTTGGAATGGCCGGAAGGGACGCGGCTGCACAGGGATCACTATCGGATCCAGGACAAGACGGCAGCGTCCGATCCCATCAGCATCGGTGAAGGGGCGCACATCCAGGAGCTTCTGACGCGCGGCTACCTGCCCCTTGATGACCCAATAGAGCGACCCGCCATCCAAAAGCTCTTCCACGCGTTTGGGCACCATGCGTGTGGTGTGTGTCTGCTCATAATCACGACCGAGCCGCTGATGATGGGCGCGATTCTCCTCGATCCATTCCTCAAGATCGGTGATTGAGTCGCAGCCGACGCAGAGCTTGATCAGGTGTAGGGCCATGTGAGCGTTGAACCATGTGCACGACGGGTGGAACATCCCGCGTTCCGCCGCACTCCTATTCTTCTTCAGCTTTCAACACAATGAGGCGAGCGCCTTCCGCCACCTGCGCACCCGGCTCCGCGGCGATCTCCGCCACCTCGCCGTCGGCGGGAGCCACGAGCACATGCTCCATCTTCATCGCCTCGACGATGGCAAGCCGCTGCCCCTTCTCGACCTTGTCGCCTGCCTGCACGAACATGGCGATGAGCTTTCCGTGCATCGGCGCCTTCACCGAGCCGCCCTCGTCCATGTGTTCGAGATCGACATCGAAGGGATCGTAGGGCTGCACGAGCGTCTGGCGTCCGCCTCTGAGAGTATAAACGCCGTGTGGTGCATCGACCTCCCGGTCGATTTGTTCATCGGCCCAAGGATCGCTTCTGCCGACGGCAACCGTGCTGACGCCGGGATGTTCGGAGCTGAAGACCTCGCGTGCCTCAACGCGCTCGCCGTCCACGAGGAGAGACATGCCGACGCTACGTGTTCCGAGAAGCTGAAAGCCGTCCGGCTCCGACCACGGCGATGAGGGCTCATCGCTTTTCAGATGCTCGGACATACGCAGTTGATCAATCTTGCGCGAGATCAGAGCCGCTGCACCGAACGAAATCGCGACTTCGTCGGAGGGCTGCGGACCAACGCCTAGACCATCGAGATTACGGTCAATGAAGCCCGTATCGAAACGCCCTGCCTTGAATTCATCCGCCTCGCACAGCTTCTTCAGGAAGGCGACATTGGTCTTAGGACCTGCGACAATTGTCTCGCCAAGCGCGTCGGCCAGCATCGACAATGCCTCCTCGCGCGTCGCGCCATGCGCGATCACTTTCGCGATCATCGGATCGTAGTAAGGCGTCACCTCTGCACCGGCTTCGACACCCGTATCGATGCGAATGCCCTCTCCTTCCGGAAACTCGAGCGCCCAGAGCTTGCCGGTCGAGGGCAGAAATTCCTTCTCCGGATCTTCCGCATAAAGGCGCGCTTCCACCGCGTGACCGTTGATGACCAGATCCTCCTGCGTGAACGGCAGCTTCTCGCCGGAGGCGGCGCGGAACTGCAGTTCCACGAGGTCGAGACCGGTGATCGCTTCCGTCACCGGATGCTCCACCTGGAGACGCGTGTTCATCTCCATGAAATAGAAACGGTCTGCGCGCAGCCCCTCGCGTCCGTCGGCGATGAACTCCACGGTGCCCGCGCCGACATAACCCACCGCGCGCGCGGCCTCGACCGCCGCCTGCCCCATCGCCTGACGCATCTCCGGCGTCATGCCGGGAGCCGGCGCTTCCTCGATTACTTTCTGGTGACGGCGCTGGAGCGAGCAATCGCGCTCGAAGAGATGCACCACGTTGCCGTGCATATCGGCGAAAACCTGAATTTCGATGTGGCGCGGCGAGAGAATGTATTTCTCCACCAGCACACGCGGATCGCCGAAGGCGTTTTGCGCCTCACGCTGCGCGCTCTCCAAGGCCGCATCGAAATCCGCAGCCTTGTCGACGCGGCGCATACCCTTTCCGCCGCCGCCCGCCACTGCCTTGATGAGAACCGGATAGCCGATCTCGTAAGCCTTCTGGCGCAGGAAGTCCGGATCCTGCTTCGAGCCGTGATAGCCCGGCACGACCGGCACGTTCGCCTGCTGCACCAGAGCCTTCGCCGCATCCTTCAAGCCCATGGCCTTGATGGCGGAGGCCGGCGGCCCGACAAACACGATGCCATTGGCGGCGCAGGCCTCGGCGAATTCGGCGCGCTCCGAGAGGAAGCCATAACCTGGATGGATGGAAGCAGCCTTCGTACGCTTGGCCACTTCGATGATGGCATCGATCTTCAGATAGCTCTCGCGGGCTGGCGCAGGACCGATCAGATAGGCCTCATCCGCCATCTGCACGAAAAGCGCGTTCGCATCCGCTTCCGAATAGACTGCGATGGTGCGCATCCCCAACCGCTTGGCGGTGCGGATGATCCGGCAGGCAATCTCGCCGCGATTGGCGATGAGGACACTCTCAAGCATAGCCATCCCTTTGAGACCCGACTTCTGGTTCGGTTTTATGAAGAGCTAGAGCAAAACCTAGGCCTCTTGTCACGCAGGAACAGCCTCTTCTTTAGCCACGCCCGACCGGCGGGATGCCCCGGCCACGGTCTCCTCCTCTCCGGCCTGGCTTGCTGAAGCCATTTGCTTTCGTGACAGGCTCGTCGTCCATTCCGGCCCTTTCACCGAGGCCTTTCCAACTGTCACAAACTTCCACCAGATCCTCCTTGCCTCCTTGAAGGGCTTGACCTACATTTTTATTGCAAATGAATTGCAACTGCAGAAAAATTTCATGGATCAGTCAGCCCCTGTCTCCCTCGTTCGCAAGGCGGCGTGGCGCCAGGACACGAACCTGCCCTCCCTCCCGGAGGTGAATCGTTCGATCAGAGTGCGCCCGGGCTCGAAATGGCGGCGGGCGGTGGCCTTTCTCGGGCCGGGATATCTCGTGGCCGTCGGCTACATGGATCCGGGCAACTGGGCGACCTCCATCGCGGGCGGCTCGAAATACGGCTATGCCCTGCTCTCGGTCGCGCTGATCTCGAACATCATGGCGATCATCCTGCAATCGCTGTGTGCCCGCCTTGCGGTCGCGACGGGCCGCGACCTCGCTCAAGCCTGCCGGGACGCTTACTCGAAGCCTGTCGCCTGGGGCCTGTGGGTTCTGGCGGAACTGGCCATCTGTGCCACCGATCTCGCCGAGGTCATCGGCACGGCCATCGGCCTCAATCTGCTGTTCGGCCTTCCCTTGGAAATCGGCGTCGTCATTACGGCGCTGGACGTGTTCCTTATCCTCTATTTGCAGAATCTCGGCTTCCGCTGGGTCGAGGCCTTTATCATTGCCCTGCTCGGCGTGATCGCGATGTGCTTCGCCATCCAGATCGCCATGGCCGATCCGAACTGGGGCGCGGTCATCACAGGCTTTGCGCCGACAACGGAGATCGTGACCAATCCGGACATGCTGTATCTCGCCCTAGGCATCCTCGGCGCGACGGTAATGCCCCACAATCTCTATCTGCACTCCGGCATCGTGCAGACTCGCGCCTATGGCGAGACCCTGAAGGAACGGCGCGAGGCGCTCCGCTTTGCCACCTGGGATTCGACCATCGCGTTGATGTTCGCGCTTACCATCAACGCGTCCCTGCTGATCCTCGCTGCTGCGGCTTTTCACCATACGGGCCGCACCGAGATCGCCGAGATCGGCGAAGCGCATACCCTGCTTCACGGCATCCTGGGTACGGCCATCGCGCCGATGCTCTTTGGCCTGTCTCTGCTCTGCTGCGGGCTGAACTCCACCGTGACCGCCACCATGGCAGGCCAGATCGTCATGGAAGGCTTCATCAACTTCAAGATGGCCCCATGGATGCGCCGCCTCATCACCCGCGGCATCGCCATCATCCCGGCTGCCGCCGTCACCATCGCCTATGGAGAGAGCGGGACTGCCAAATTGCTGATCTTCAGCCAAGTGATCCTGAGCCTTCAACTCCCCTTCGCCGTCATCCCGCTCGTCACGATGACGGCTTCGAAAGCGAAGATGGGTGACCTCGTCACCCCGCGCTGGCTCACCATCGTCGCCAGCATCATCGCGGCGGTGATCGTGGTGCTGAACGTAAAGCTCTTGGTGGATTTCGTGGTGGGTTAAAGCTGAATCAGCCGTCCCGTCCTCTCGATGGGAGGAAGAAATGCAATCCGCCAAAGAAAATGCCCGGCACAAGGCCGGGCATATTTATCCTTGAGATATCGCAGAAGGATCACGCATCCTTCAAACGGCTCAGCGCCTCTTCCATCTTGGCCTTGCGGGCCAGGGCCTCGTCGCGGCGCTCGCGCTGCTCTTCGACCACCTCTTCCGGTGCGCGCTTGATGAAGTCCGCATTGCCGAGCTTCGCGTCGATCTTGGACACATCCGCATCGAGCTTCTGGATTTCCTTGGCAAGGCGCGCGCGCTCCGCATCGAGGTCGATCACGCCTTCCAGCGGAAGGGCCGCGACTTCGCCGCGAATGAGGAGCTGGATCGAGCTCTTCGGAGCAGCGTCCGCGAACGAGATCTCGGAAATGCGCGCGAGGCGCTTCACGATATCGCCCCAGCGCTCCGCGCGAGCCTTCACATCGGCGGAGGATGCGACAAGCACGAGCGGGATCTGCGCGCCTGCGGGCACATTCGTCTCGGAGCGGGCGGAGCGGATTTCGTTCACGAGGTCCACCACCCAGCCGATCTCGCTCTCAGCCTGCGGGTCGATGAGGTGATCGAGGTTCGACCAGGGCGTCAGAGCCAGGATCTGCTCGCGCTTCGGCCCTTCCTGCCCCTTCACCTCCCACAGCTCCTCCGTGAGGAAAGGCATGATGGGATGCAGGAGCTTGCAGATTTCGTCGAGGATGAACGCGATGGTTGCGCGGGTTTCGTCCTTGGCGGGAGAATCCGCACCCTGAAGAACCGGCTTGGAAAGTTCCAGAGTCCAGTCGCAGAACACGTTCCACACGAAGCGATAAGCCGCGCCTGCCGCCTCATTGAACTTGTAAGACTGGATACCGGCGGCGACCTCGTCGATCGCCTTCGCGCATTCGCTGAGCGCCCACTTGTTGAGCGTCTCCTTCACCGACTTCGGATCGAAGCCCGCGACGCGCTTGCACTCGTTCATTTCGGCAAAGCGGGCAGCGTTCCAGATCTTGGTCGCGAAGTTGCGGTAATTCTCGACGCGCTGGACCGAGAGCTTGATGTCGCGGCCTTGAGCCGCCATCGAGGTCAGCGTCATGCGCAGCGCATCCGCGCCGTATTGCTCCGCCACGTCGAGCGGATCGATGACGTTGCCTTTCGACTTCGACATCTTCGCGCCCTTTTCGTCACGGACGAGGGCGTGGATGTAGACTGTGTCGAACGGTACTTCGTCCATGAAGTGCAGGCCCATCATCATCATGCGGGCGACCCAGAAGAAGATGATGTCGAAGCCCGTGACGAGCGTATTGGTCGGATAATAACGTCCGAGCTCCGGCGTCTTTTCAGGCCAGCCGAGGGTCGAGAACGGCCACAGCGCCGAAGAGAACCAAGTGTCGAGCACGTCCTCGTCGCGTTTGAGCGGCACATCCTTGCCGTGCTTGGCGCGGGCTTCCGCCTTCGCTTCCTCTTCCGAATGCGCGACGAAGATATTGCCCTGATCGTCGTACCAGGCCGGGATCTGGTGGCCCCACCAGAGCTGACGCGAAATACACCACGGCTCGATGTTCTCAAGCCATTGGAAATAGGTTTTCTCCCAGTTCTCGGGCACGAACTTGGTCTTGCCGTTGCGCACGGCCGCGAGCGCACGATCCGCCAGCGGCTTCACGTTCACATACCATTGGTCCGTGAGGTACGGCTCGATGACCACGTTCGAGCGGTCGCCATGGGGCACCATGTGTGTGTTCGGCTCGATCTGGACGAGGATCTCGCGCTCCTCGAGCATAGCGATGATACGCTTGCGCGCCTCGAAGCGGTCGAGACCATCGAGAGCCATCACGGCTTTCAAGTCGTCGGTCTCGGCAAGACCGTTGAGGAAGTCCTCATTCCCGGAGAGCGTCAGCTGGGCTTCCGTGCCGAAGATGTTGATGAGCGGCAGCCTGTGACGCTTTCCGACTTCAAAGTCGTTGAAGTCGTGCGCGGGCGTGATCTTCACCGCACCCGTGCCCTTCTCCGGATCGGAGTATTCATCGGCCACGATCGGGATGCGGCGCCCCACCAGCGGCAGGATCGCGAACTTACCGACAAGGTCCTTGTAGCGCTCATCTTCAGGGTGCACGGCAACGGCCACGTCGCCCAGCATCGTCTCGGGGCGCGTAGTGGCGACCGTGATGGAGCGGTCGGGCATGCCTTCGATGGCATAGCGGATATGCCAGAGATTGCCCTTCACCTCGACCTGCATGACCTCGAGGTCGGAAATCGCGGTCTGGAACTTGGGGTCCCAGTTCACGAGGCGCTTGTCCTTGTAGATCAGGCCTTGCTTATAAAGGTCGATGAAGACCTTGAGCACGGCCCGGGACAGGCCCTCGTCCATGGTGAACCGCTCGCGGGACCAATCGCACGAAGCACCGAGGCGCTGAAGCTGCGACTTGATCCGCCCGCCGGATTCTTCCTTCCATGCCCAGACGCGATTGATGAACTCCTCGCGCCCTAGGTCGCGACGGTGGATCTGCTTTTCCATGAGCTGCCGCTCAACCACCATCTGGGTGGCGATGCCGGCATGGTCCATGCCCGGCTGCCAGAGCACGTCCTTGCCCCGCATGCGCTCGAAGCGGCAGAGGATGTCCTGGACCGTGTTGTTGAGCGCGTGCCCCATATGGAGCGAGCCCGTTACGTTCGGCGGCGGGATGACGATGGTATAGGGCTCCGCCCCCCTGCGATCCGGCCGACCGGCCTTGAAAGCCTCAGCCTCCTCCCAGCGGGTGGTGATGCGTGCTTCGACGGAAGCGGGGTCGAACGTCTTGTCCATCATGATACGATACCGGCCAGTTGGCGCGCCAAACGCGCGAGCAAGAGGGCTACAAACCGGACGGATCGAGGGAAGTCAACCGATGGAGGAAAAACTTGGCCCCGAGAGCCGTTTCCATCCCCTCGAAGACGGTCTTCACCTTTGCAAAGCCAAGTCTTTTGACGGCGAAGCAGTCTCCGCTCGCCAATTGCGCCCTAACCCCGGGTCACACGCTCGATCTCGGCCTGCACCAGGCGCTCGACGAGGGCGGGGAGATTCTCGTCGAGCCACGCCTTGAGCATGGGCCGGAGCATTTCCTTCATCAATTCCTCGACCGTCGGGGACTGGCTCGCCACGCGGACCGCATTCAGCCTCCCAAAGGCTTCCGAGACCACGTCCTCCGTCATCCGGGACATCATCGTCTCACCCGGATGGCGCTCGCAGGGCTGAACCTTTGCAGCAGCCGCAGGACGAACGGGTTCACGGGCCTCAGAGCCCTCCATGAACCGGGCGACAGAGTGCTCCTCCTGGAAGGGGTCTTCCTGAATAAGAGGGTGCTCGTCTGCAGCCTCAACCGCGGGCTCCGGATAGAACTTCGAAGAGACGTGGCGTTCGGCGATGTCTAGAACGGACTTCAACGGGGAATGCTCCGGCTCCAGGAAGGCCGGTTCATGCGCCGGCTCCTGGTCGTCCGAAATAATTCGGCGGATGGAAGCTAAAATATCTTCCATCGACGGCTCATTGACCTTCAGGTTCATAGAACCCATAGCCCCACCCAGTAAAATAGTGTTTTTAGAATCTCATTCTTGCGAATGTTTTTAGTATTTACGCAAAACTATAGAAAACAAGCGGGGCCAGAACTAAAAGGTCCTGGCCCCGCAACTTATCAACGACCATCCGGAGTGGATGTGCCGATCCAAAGATCCTTGACCTGATCGTAGTGAATCTTCGGATTGTAGTGATTCACCGCAAGCCCCAAGGCGCGTGATGTCAGGCGGCCCATGGACTGGACCAGTTGGTAGGAGGCGACCACACGGTCACGCTGCGCCTGGATCAGGTTGACGCGGGCCGTCAGAAGTTCCTGCTGAGCGTTCAGCACATCGAGGGTGGTGCGCTGGCCCACGCGGGCCTCCTCGCGCACACCGCTGAGAGCCGTCTCGGCCGCATCGATCTGGGCCTGGGCAGCCTGGATCTGCGCGCGCGCCGCCTCGAGCGCACCCCAGGTGGACACCACGGCGGCTCGGACCTGATCGCGAACCCAGTCGGCCTGAAGCTGAGCCTGACCCACCTGCTCCTTGGCTTGACGGGTCGCAGCATAGGCTTGCCCGCCTTCGTAGATCGGCACCGAAAGAGTGGCGACGGCAGAAGCCTGGAGCGCCTCGTCGTTGACGCCCTGCACATCGTAGCGCTGGGCGACGGAGGCGCGCACGCCGACCTGCGGCGCAAGTGCGCCCTGGGCAATCTTCACCTGAAGCTCGGCGGCATCCACGGCGTGCTGCGCAGCCTTGATGGCCGGGTGCTCACCGAATGCAATCTTGAGGGCCTCATTGACCGAGCGCGGGGTCAGCTTGTCCAAAGGCCGGCCTGGAGCCAGCTGTTGAGGCTCTACGCCGACATACTGGCGGTATTGCGCGATGCTGGCCCGCAGGTTGGCCTCGGCCTGGCTTGCTTGCGAGCGGGCTGCGGCAAGGCGCGACTCCGCCTGGGCGACGTCCGTGCGCGTTACCTCGCCCACATTGAAACGGTCCCGGGTCTGGCGCAGCTGCTCGTCGATAACCTCGACGTTGTTGCGCTGAAGATCGAGAATGGCCGTATCGCGCAGCACATTCATGTAGGCCGTGGCTGCGTTGGAGAGGGTATCCTGCTCCGTGTTGCTCAAATTCTCTCGGGCGGAGAGAACACCCGACTCGGCCCGGCGCACGGAGTTTTCGGTACGGAAGCCGTCAAACAGGTTCTGATTGATCTCCACGCCGTATCCACGGGGCGTGCGGCGCGAGATCGTTTCTCCACCGCCACCGAAGATGCTTGGCGGCTGACGGTCATCATACTGCGAAAAGGAACGACCCACATCGGCCGTGCCCGTAATCGTAGGGCGATAGCCGGACTTGGCTTGGGCGACATTCTCGTCGGTCGCACGGAGACCGGCGCGTTCAGCGTTCAGATTAGGATTATTGCCATAGGCCTTGGCCAGCGCGCTCTCCAGGGTCTCGGCCGAAACACCGCTCGCCCCCGCGAGGACGAACATCGAAGTCATGGCCCCCAAGAGCATGCGATATTGTTGACTGGATCGTTTCCCGCTCACGCTCACCTGCCTTCAGACCCTTAAATACTAACACTCGAGATCGAACCCGATCCACAAGTCACACATACGATTCAAAGCGCAACAATACCCATCATGGATGAGTCGGCAACAACACGCTGCCACTTGCCGAATTTTAGTGGAGAGGTGCCGTAAAAAAGCGACACTATTCGCAAGCGAAAATTAAGGATTTGGAAAGGTTTCAGAACTTGAAGCCAGCTTCCTGAACGAAGGGAGCGAGCACAGGGGCCGCCGCATCGAACAGGGTACGCTCACCAAAAGCGTCGCCCGAACGCACATAAAGGGTGGCGCGCGCAGCACGCCCGCGGCCCATTACGCAAACCAGGCGCCCGCCCTCGGCCAGCTGCTGCAGGAGCGCATCGGGGCGCACATCGAGGGCACCATTGATAAGAATGACGTCATAAGGGCCCTGCTTGGGATAGCCCTGATCGAGAGGACCGACCACAACCTCGACACGGCTGGCACCGGCACCGGCAAGGCTCTTCCGGGCATCGGCAGCAAGAGCCTCATCTGATTCAAGCGCCGTGACCTGGGCACCGAGCTTGTCCATCACGGCAGCGGCATAACCACGGCCCGAAGCGACATCCAGCGCCTTTTCTCCGGCATCGACGTCGAGAGCCTGGATCATACGGCCGAGGTTCATGGGCGAAAGCATGAAGCGGCGGGCGGGGCCGTCGCTGATCAGAATGTCCTGATCGATATAGGCAAGCTCTTCACGGCCCGGGAGAACGAACATCTCGCGCGGCACGCTGTCCATAGCGTCGAGCAAGGGAATGTCGTTCACATCGAAAGTGCGCAGCTGGCTATCAACCATCATCCGGCGCGCTTGCGAGAAATCGACCATGAAGATTGCCTTTAGAATTCGATTTGGAGGCCTCGCCCGGAATCGAACCGGGGTGCAAGGATTTGCAGTCCTCTGCGTAACCACTCCGCCACGAGGCCATCCGGGGCGTGCCGCGAACGCGGCGGGTGCTGCATAGCAAGGGCCTATCCAAAGAGCAACAGCCTGTTTTGCAAGATCGCTTACGAAAGGGGCTTGCACCCCGCAAAACTCGTGTTATATGCCTCGCACCGTCGCCGAAGAGAGCTGCTCAGGCAGCCCCGGCGAAGAGAGGCGAAAGTCTCCTGAAGGTATGGCTTATTCCGGCGTGGCGCAGCGGTAGCGCAGCGGACTGTTAATCCGTTGGTCGTAGGTTCGAATCCTACCGCCGGAGCCAACTTTCAGATCTCTCCCGACGATCGGGCATCCTCCTTGGCATATAGCTTTTTCGTGCTGCACAGCTTCTCAGGTGTGACAGCGCCTCTTTCAACGGCGCCCTAGGAGAAATTGCGTGACCGCCCCTGTCCTGGTCTGGTTCCGTGATGACCACCGCCTGAGCGACAATCCGGCCCTGTCTGCGGCCATCGAGACAGGCGCCCCGATTCTCTGCTTGGCAATCATCCATGAAACGGCAGATGGTTTGCGTCCCTTGGGAGGCGCGGCGCGCTGGTGGCTTCACGGCTCGCTCGCGGCTTTGGACGAATCGCTGGGGAAGGCAGGCTCTCGCCTGCTGCTGCTGCGCGGGCATGCGCAGGACGCCCTCGAGGCCGTGATTTCCGCTACGGGCGCGTCCGCCATCTTCTGGAATCGCCGCTACGGCGCTGCCGAGATCGCTCTCGATTCAGCGATCAAGAAGCGCCTGACGAGCCTCGGCCTTAAAGTTCAGAGCTTCAATGGGCGGCTCCTGAACGAGCCCTGGCAGGTGCTCAATCGATCCGGCAAGCCGTTTCAGGTCTTTACGCCCTATCTCAAGGCCGTCATGGCGCGGCCCGTCGAAGCGCCACTCCCCGCTCCTAAAAAGATTCGCGGCTGCCCATGGCCTTCCGGAATCGCCGATTTTGCCGTGACGCTCGGTGAGTTGGGCCTGAAGCCAGCGAAACCCGATTGGGCTGCCGCATTCAGCAGCCTTTGGCAACCTGGGGAGCGGAATGCCCAGCTAAGGCTGCGGGATTTCCTGGAGAACGCCCTGCAGGGTTATGCCCAGGAACGGGATTTACCTGCGCAGGACGCCACATCGCGCCTCTCACCGCATCTCAGATTCGGCGAGATCAGCCCATGTCAGGTCTGGCATGCCGTCGCCCACCTCGTCGGCGAGCGGCCCGAACTGTCTCAGGATGCCCAAAAATTCTTGAGTGAGGTGGTCTGGCGCGATTTCAGCCATCAGCTCCTGCATATTTATCCACACCTCCCTCAAAAATCTCACGCTCCCCGGTTCGAAAATTTTCCATGGAAAGACGACCCGGAAACCCTGAGCGCCTGGCAGCAAGGCCTTACAGGCTACCCCATCGTGGATGCAGGCATGCGGCAGCTCTGGCGCATGGGTTGGATGCATAACCGGGTCAGGATGATCGTCGCATCCTTCCTGGTGAAGCATCTTCTGACCGATTGGCGGAAGGGCGAGGCGTGGTTTTGGGACACGCTGGTGGATGCCGATGCCGCGAACAATGCTTTCAGCTGGCAGTGGATTGCGGGCTCGGGACCGGATTCGTCTCCTTTCCATCGCATCTTCAATCCGGTCGCGCAGGGCGAGAAATTCGACCCCGCCGGCGAATATGTACGCACCTACGTGCCGGAGCTTGCAGGCCTGCCCGCCGCCTTCATCCACAAACCCTGGGAAGCGCCCGCTTCCTTGCTGAGCGATGCGGGCATCGAGCTGGGCAGGACCTATCCCCATCCCATCGTGCCCCATGGCCCGGCGCGCGAACGGGCGCTTGCGGCTTTCCGCAGCTTGCGGGGCGCCGATTACGGCATGGAACTTGACCCGTAGCGCCGCTTGCCGTCAGCATCGGCTTATTCGGGCGGAACAATCTCCGCTCCTGCCCTTCGGAACGATCATGACAGCCACAGCCCTTCTGTTTCGTGACGATGCCTATGCCCGCTTCTGCACGGCGAATGTTCTTGCCGTGACGCCGGATGGCGGCGTCGTTCTCGACCGCACCGTGTTCTATGCCCAAGGCGGCGGCCAGCCCGGCGATGTCGGCGCTCTCGTCCGCTCCGGCGGCGAGAGGATCGAGATTGCTAACACGGTCTATGGCTCCGACCGCTCGCAGGTCGTACATCTCGTGGGAGCGGAAGCGGCAGCCAGTCTCGCTCCCGGTGACAATGTCGAGCTTCAGCTCGATTGGGAACGCCGCTACAAGCGCATGCGTGTTCATACGGCGTTGCATCTGCTGAGTGTCGTCCTGCCCTACCCTGTCACCGGCGGCGCGATCGGCGACGGCGACGGGCGTCTCGATTTCGACATTCCCGATGCGGGTCTCGACAAGACCGAACTGACCGACAAACTCAACGCGCTGATCGCGCAGGATGCGCCGGTCACGGACAGGTGGATCACGGACGAGGAGCTGGATGCCAATCCCGGCCTCGTGAAGACCATGTCCGTAAAGCCTCCGCGCGGTTCGGGCCGGGTGCGCTTGGTGGAAATCGCCGGAATTGACCTGCAGCCCTGTGGCGGCACCCATGTGAAACGCACCGGCGAAATCGGTCAGGCCGCGATCACCGACATCGAAAAGAAGGGCAAGCAGAACCGCCGCGTTCGCCTGTCCCTCACGACCTGACGGCCCTATCTTTCTCAGTCAACGATCATCAGGAGCATTCTCATGTCTCAGCTCTTCGTCACACCCGAACGGTTGCAGGAGCACCTGGACGATCCGAACGTCGTGATCATCGACGGCTCCTGGTATCTGCCGACGCAGAACCGCGATCCGGATGCGGAGTTTCTAGCGGGACACATTCCCGGCGCGGTGCGCTTCGATATCGACACGGTAAAGGACACCACGTCCTCCCTGCCCCACATGCTGCCCTCGCCCGAGGCTTTTGCTCGGATCGCGGGTGATATGGGCATCGACGAGAACACAACCATCGTCGTCTATGACGGCGCAGGGCTTTTCTCCGCGCCGCGCGTCCGCTGGACCTTCAAGGCCTTCGGCGCGAAGAACGTCTCGATCCTCGAAGGCGGTTTTCCCGCCTGGAAGGCGCAAGGCCGCCCCATCGAGACCGGCCCGCAGAGGAAGCGCGAAGCGAAGGTCTTCAAGGCGTCCTTCAACCCAAGCGTCGTGGCCGACACGGCTGCGGTCCAGGAGGCGCTGCACACGAGCGCCGTGCAGGTCGTCGATGCCCGTCCGGCGGATCGCTTCCGTGGAGAAGCGCCCGAACCGCGTCCGGGCCTTCGCTCCGGTCATATTCCCGGCAGCCTCAACCTGCCCTTCGGCCACGTGATCGAGGATGGCAAGCTGAGGGATAAGTCGGGCATCGAACAGGCGTTGAAGGAGGCGGGTATCGATCCCGAAAAGCCGGTGATCACCACGTGCGGCTCCGGCGTCTCGGCAGCAATTCTCGGCATTGCCCTCGAAGCGGCCGGCCACCCCATCAAAGCCATCTACGACGGATCCTGGGCCGAATGGGGCGCACGCGAGGACCTGCCCTTGGCAACGGGACCGGCGAAGAAAGCCTGAACAATGCCGTGAAACCAAAAGGCCCCGGAGATTTCCGGGGCCTTTGCATTTCTTTCGAGCCATCCGCGGGAAAGGAGCTTCGCTCTCAATCCAAGAAGCGCTGCCGCACCCGCACGACCCTTAGTGCAGGATCTGCGAGAGGAAGAGCTTGGTGCGCTCGTGCTGCGGGTTCTTGAAGAACTCGTCGGGCGTGTTCATTTCCACGATCTGCCCGTAATCCATGAAGATCACCCGGTCTGCGACCTGACGGGCGAAGCCCATTTCGTGGGTCACGCAGAGCATGGTCATGCCCTCTTCCGCGAGGCCCACCATGGTGTCGAGCACCTCTTTCACCATCTCGGGATCGAGCGCGGAGGTGGGCTCATCGAACAGCATAATCTTGGGGCTCATGCAGAGCGAGCGGGCAATCGCCACGCGCTGCTGCTGGCCGCCGGAGAGCTGGCCGGGATACTTGTTCGCCTGCTCGGGAATCTTCACCCGGGTCAGGTAGTGCATGGCGACCTCTTCCGCTTCCTTCTTGGGCATCTTCTTCACCCAGATCGGCGCGAGCGTGCAGTTCTCGAGGATCGTGAGATGCGGGAAGAGGTTGAAGTGCTGGAACACCATGCCGACGTCCTTGCGCACCTCGTCGATGCGCTTAAGGTCGTTGGTCAGCTCGATGCCGTCGACGATGATGCGGCCCTTCTGGTGCTCTTCCAAGCGGTTGATGCAGCGGATCATCGTGGATTTGCCGGAGCCCGAAGGTCCGCAGATCACGATGCGCTCACTGCGGCGCACATTGAGATTGATGTCGCGCAACACGTGGAACTCGCCGTACCACTTGTGAACGTCGATCAGCTGGATGGCGGCCTCGGCCTTCGGGTCGATTGCGGCGGTCTGAACTGTTTGTGCTGTCATTGTCATTGCCATGAATTTTAGCGTTTCTGACCGGAGGCGAGGCGACGCTCCACACCGAGCGAGTAACGCGACATGCCGAAGCAGAAAACGAAGTAGAACAGGGCTGCGAAGGCATAGCCCGTCAGGCCGATGCTGGGCGCCGCCCAATTGGGATCGATGCGGGAGGCCTCGATGGTCTTGACGAGATCGAAGATGCCCACGATCGCCACGAGCGACGTATCCTTGAACAGGCCGATGAAGGTGTTCACGATGCCCGGGATCACGATGCGGAGGGCCTGCGGCAGGATGATGAGGATCATCATCTGCGGATAGTTAAGGCCAAGCGACATCGCGCCTTCATACTGGCCCTTCGGCATGGCCTGAAGGCCGCCACGCACCACCTCGGCCATGTAGGCGGACGCGAAGAGCGCCGTGCCGATGAGGGGCCGAAGCAGGCGATCCACCGTGATATCGCCCGGCAGGAAGAGCGGCAGCATGGTGTTGGCCATGATGAGCACGGTGATCAGCGGAACGCCGCGCACGAACTCGATGAAGATGATCGAGGCCATCCGCACGATGGGGAGCTTGGAGCGGCGTCCGAGGGCAAGCAGGATGCCGAATGGCAACGAGAACACGATGCCCACCGTCGCCACCAGCAGCGTCACGAGAATACCGCCCCAGAGGGAAGTCGGCACCGGAACGAGGCCGAAATCCATATCCACCAGGGCGAGCGTGATGCCGATGAAGCCGACGATCCCGCCGCCGATGATCAGGGCCGGGCGCAGCGACACCTTGAGGAGTGCCGCGACGAAGGCGAAGAGCGCAATCACCAGAGCGCCGAAGATCAGGAAGCCAAGCCAGAAGCGCCCGCTGAAGGAAGCATTTCCGCCGGTCAGCAGGATGTAGGACGCAATCGGGAACAGCCAGAAGAAATAGACGGCTCCCAGATCGCGCCGCGGCGCCTTCAGCCAGAGCAGCCAGCCTACGCCGATAGCGAGAAGGGCGAAGAAGACATTGACCCTCCAGCGCTCCGAGACGGTGTAGGAGCCATAGGTGAAGTAATTGATCTTGTCGCGGATGAAGGCCCAACAGGCCCCGCTCTCGTTGCCGCCCATGTCGGCGCGGCAAGCGGCACGGTCCGAGCCACTCCAGACCGCATCGATGAAGAGGAACTTCACCAGAGGCGGAACGGTGACATAGAGAAGGTAGAAAACTACCAGGGTCAGCAGGGTGTTGAAGGGCCCGGAGAACAGGTTTTCTCTGATCCAGGCGACAGGGCCGCGCGCCAGGCTCGGCGGAGGCAGCGCCTCCACCTGCTTTGCTTGCACGAAGTGAGGGATATCGACGGTGGTGCTCATCGGATGTCCTTACCGTTCGACGATCGCCACACGGCGGTTGTAGATGTTCATCACGGCCGAGGTCAGGAGACTGATCGTGAGATAGACGCCCATCGTGATGACGATGACTTCGATGGCCTGGCCCGTCTGGTTGAGCACGGTGCCCATGAACACCTGCACGAGATCGGGATAGCCGATGGCAACCGCCAGCGAAGAGTTCTTCGTCAGGTTGAGATATTGGCTCGTCAGCGGAGGAACGATGACGCGCATCGCCTGCGGAATGACCACGAGGCGAAGGGTCTGCCCCGGCTTGAGCCCCAGGGAACTTGCCGCTTCCGTCTGGCCCTTCGAGACGGCCAGGATGCCGGCGCGGACCACCTCGGCGATGAAGGCCGCCGTGTAGGTGGTGAGGCCTAGCAGCAACGCCACGAATTCCGGCAGGATCTGCATGCCGCCCGTCAGGTTGAAAGTACCCTTGCGCGGCAGCTCGAAGCTGATCGGATTGGCGCCGATGACGGCAAGCACGAACCACGTTAGGATCGGCAGGCCGAGAACGAGGCCGAGGGTGACAAGGCCCACGGGCGCCTGCTCGCCGGTCTTCTCCTGGCGTGCCTTAGCCCAGCGACGATAGAAGAATGTGACGATGAGGCCGATCAGCAGCGCGGCCGGGATTGCCCAGACATCGGAAGCAAAGACCGGGCGCGGCATGAAGAATCCGCGCGAGTTCAGAAAGAAGCCCGCCCCCATATCCAGAGAGTTGCGCGGCTGCGGCAGCGGGCCGAGGACCGCGATGTACCAGAACAGCAGCTGCACGAGCAGCGGGATGTTGCGCAACGTCTCCACGTAGACCATGGCGACCTTCGCAACCATCCAGTTCTTGGACAGGCGGGCAATGCCCATGATGAAGCCGAGGATCGTGGTGAAGACGATGCCGATGGCGGACACGACAAGCGTGTTGAGCAGGCCGACGATGAAGGCATCGCCATAGGTCGAGCCCGCCGCGCTGAATTGGATCAGCGACTGGCTGATGTCGAAGCCCGCAGTATTTTCAAGGAAGCCGAACCCGGAGGCGATTTTAGCCCGCTGCAGGTTCTCGATGGCGTTGGTGGCAGCCACATAGAAAAGGTAGCTGATAATGGCGACAAGAAGAACCTGGTAGAAAATACCACGGACCTTCGGGTCGTAGAGAAACGACTTTTTGGGTGGCGATGTCTGACTGACAACGGTCTGCACTGAACTTTATTCCCTTTGACGGCTGGTTATTGAGGCCGTCCTCCCCCGGTGTTCATTCCATTTCGCAGTCATGAACGAGCGGCATTTTTTATCGTTATAGCAGCTTTATCGTTATAAAGGAGCGCCCGATCTCCGGGCGCTCCCTGTCTTCATAAGGACCGATTAGCGAATCGGAATGCCGTATTGCAGGCCGCCCTTCGTCCAGAGAGCGTTCTGGCCGCGCTTGATCTTCAGCTTGGAGCCTTCGCCGACGTTCTTCTCGAACACTTCGCCGTAGTTGCCCACGTGCTTGATGATGCGCACGGCCCAATCGTTGGTCAGGCCGATAGCCTCGCCGTACTTGCCCTCGGTGCCGAGGAGACGCTTGATCTCCGGGTTGTCGGAGGTCTTCATCTGATCGACATTCGCCTTCGTGACGCCGAGCTCTTCAGCGTTCAGCATGGCCATGTGCGTCCAGCGGACGATGTCGCCCCACTGGCTGTCGCCGTGGCGGACTGCCGGGCCGAGCGGCTCCTTCGAGATGATCTCGGGGAGAACGATATGATCGTCCGGAACCGAAGCGCGCAGACGCTCGGAATAGAGGCCCGAAGCGTCCGTGGTG
>JAEXGT010000012.1 GCA_023450615.1 Pseudomonadota bacterium
GCAAAGAAGGCCGCTGCTGTCGAGTACGTTCGCGTCTGCTCCACCTACGGTTCAGGCTTCTTCTACATCCCCGGCACGGACACCTGCCTCCGCGTTGGCGGCCGCGTTCGCGCTGAGTTCCGCTACCTGGAGCCGGAAGATCGCACCGACGACGCAACGGGCTTCCGCGCTCGTGGCCGCATCCAGCTCGACGCTCGTACCGCTACGGCTTACGGCCTGCTGCGCACGTTCGTCCGCTTCGAGATGACCCGCGACACCGGCGTGTACGGCTTCTCGTCCACCTACGCTGACGTCGACCAGGCCTTCGTGCAGTTCGGTGGTCTGACCGCCGGTCGCGCTCAGACCTTCTTCGACAACCCCGACCTCGACACGCAGTCTTTCGGCACCATCCGTTGGTCGGACCAGCCGAACGTCAACCTGTTCGCTTACACCTTCTCCTTCGGCAACGGCTTCTCGGCCACCCTGTCGGTTGAAGAGCCCCGCTTCGCCGGCCGTGAAGCTCTCGCTGACGTCAACGGTGACGTCGCTGGTCAGCGCGCTCCCGACCTGGTTGGCAACCTGACCTACTCGGGTACTTGGGGTTCGGCCACGCTTGGCGGTGCATTGCATCAGGTCCGCAGCATTTTCCCTCAGGTTGACACCGAGTACGGCTTCGCCGTTACGGGCCAGATCAGCGCTAACCTGCCGATGCTTGCTGCCGGCGACGCCCTGTGGCTCGCGGCAACCTACGCTGATGGCGCTGTCGGTTACCTCGGCTTCGGTGACGAAGTTGCAGAGGCCACCTACAACCTGAACGATGGCGATATCGACACGACCCGCGGTTGGCAGGTTGCTGCCGGTCTGCGTCACTACTGGACCCCTGAAATCCGTCAGAACCTGTTCGGTTCGTTCGCACGCGTCGAGTACGGCTCGAACACTGCCCTCGCAAACTCGGACTTCGATGAGTGGCGCGCTGGCACGAATTTGATCTGGACGCCGGTTTCCGGTCTGGATCTCGGTGTCGAGATTCTCTACGCCAACGAGAACCCGCGCGCTCCTGGCGTGCGTTCGACGGACACCTGGGAAGGCCGCGTCCGCGTTCAGCGCGACTTCTAATCGGCTCAACCGATCGTTTGAGAAAACCCCGGTGGAAACACCGGGGTTTTCTTTTTTGTGCCCAGCCAGCTAATAGCCATCCTAGCCGCGCAGGTCGCCGACGTTAGGGTTTGCTCTATATGCGCCTCCTGAACATGTGCAGGTGATCCTGTGGCATGTGTGACGGCCAGGGACGAATTGATGCCTCAACTCAAGCACCATCAGCTTTCCAAGTGCTTCCTTCTGATGATTGGCATGGTGAGCGCCAGCGCTGGATTGGCGGGATGTTCAGCAGACGTCTCGTACGGTTCGTACCGGTTCGGTCCCGGTTATGAGGCAGGGCAGGTTCATGAGAGCCGCGTGTATGGAAACGCCGAGCAGGGTCTTGGGGCCGAGAACTGCCGCACGATCATCAGGCGAGAGGCCGACGTCTTCGGCAGGCCTGCCTCCCAAGAGGAAACCGTCTGCCAATAGACAAGCTCGAATGCGGACGCTCTCGCTTAATGAGGGAACGAACGCCCACTGTGACGGTTGGCATAGCGTCAATGCTTTGTCAGGAGAATACCGTCATGAACAACATTATCTGGCTGATCGGCGCCATCGTCGTCGTCCTTGCGATCCTGTCGTTTTTGGGTCTGCGCTGACGACATCTGATAGTGCGCTGTCAGGGCAGTACACCACTGCCCTGCAGCCATTTGAGGCGAGCAGGGCATATCACCGCCTCAATAGATCATGGCCAGTACGGCCGATGCCACGTTCATGAGAGCCAGCGTTCCGACAAGGGCCGGAACGAGCGGCAGCCGCAGGCGAGGTCGCTGGTCGTCCTCGTGAGAAGTTCTGCCATGCAATAAAAGGCGAGAGCGCAGGGCGTCCATTGCTCTTCTCCTTGAGTGCTTTTCAATTAAGCATCGAAACCTTGAACCTCTCTCATCAAAAAGGAGGTGTGCTTTCGCACATCGTTGCCTGTTCATGTCATCAATGGCGTGTCGCCGCTTTTTGGAACTGTAGAAGTTGGCCTTCGACCGCGCGCATCCGGGTCATGAGGCGGTCGAGTTCGCTGAGAAGGATCTTCTCGTCTTGTCGGGCCTTCTCGATCTGGTCGACCGAAGAGCCGTGGCGGATGCGCTGGAGAGCTTCAGCCAAGCGCCTGTCCAGAAGCCGCATGGCCCGCTCCAGATCCAGGAATTCCTGACGTAGCTGGTTCTCCTTGAACACCACTGGATCCCGTGGGCGAAGCAGAGATGATGAGGCTAAGGCTACAGCCCGCCGGCCGGTTCCACCAAGCGGAAAACCGGAAGCCGAATAAACTTTATCAGCGGCCAAGCTGAAACGGACAGCGTTCCTCACCGTTCTGTGATGGACGGCCTTCGTGGAACCGCCGGTTCCGCTCGAGGCCTTTTATGCTGCTTCCGCCGGCGCTGCGTAGGGTCGAGAAGCGGCAATCGACTGTAGCAAGAGCGCGCATTGTGCCGCTGGGCCGACAGGAACGGCGGGCATTCGTAACGTGCGTGTTAAACCAAGCTGCTGCGGTTGCCGAGAGATAGAGCAGGCAGAGGAGACGCCGCATGGGACAACAGATCAATTCACATCGCATCGCACTGATTGTTGAGGATGATTTCGAAATCAGGGGCCTAGCAGCTGCTCTCCTGGAAGAAACCGACCTGTGTGTGGTTGAGATGTCCACCGCGGAAGAAGCTCTAGATTATTTGCGTAATCACGCGGAGGAAGTCGCGTTTCTCTTTGCTGATGTCCGACTCCCCTGTCTCATGAGCGGCGTCGACCTTGCTCGGACGGTGCGCATCAAATGGCCTTGGGTTCGAACTGTCCTGACATCGGGCCTTTCTCTCGATGAAAGCCTGAACGATGTGCCGCGGGATGTACGGTTCATGCCCAAGCCCTGGCGTGCGCTGGAGGTGTTGATGGAGGCTGAGCGGGCAACGCACGGCACTCGGCTCAGCTGAAGGCTCCTTTAGCGGATACGCATGATTGCACGCTTTCGGGAACCTTGGCGCTCGTTGGGAATTGGCGTCAGCAGAAAGGAATATGCTGATGCCGCAGACGAATGTCGCTACTGGTACGTTTCCCTCCCGCAAGGCAGCCGATCAGGCTGTTCGACGCCTCGTCTCTGGCGGCTTTGCCCGCAATAGCATCGAACTTCACCGGCATGACGAAGATGAGGGGTACGACCTCGAAATCCATACTCGTGCAGAGAATGTCAGGCGCGCCGAGCGTCTGATCCATGCTTCTTCGCCAGCTTCCGCAAGAGGCATGCGGCGCATGGGCCATATGGCTTCCGATGCCGTTCATACGGCTCGTTCGCATCCTCTCATTATGCTCGGTGCAGGCCTTCTCGCAGGCTTTGTGCTCTACAACCTGATCCCGCGCTCATCCGCAGAGGCGGACACGCGCCGCAGACATATGTCGCAGTCCGGCAATCGGAATGCGCGTCACGCTCGCCGTTGATGTAAGATTAAGAAGCTCATGGATATCAGCCGCTCAGATCGTCATCGTCTGAGCGGTTATGCGCTTCGAGTCTTTCCAGCAATTCCCTGATGCGGTCTGGAGCAGGCTCATTCAGCATGCCCTGATAGTCGGATTGAAGCTGACGTCCGATATTCCTGAGCAGTTCGTTCTGTCCAGCCGTTGTCAATCCGTTGGAGCCGATGCTCCATGCGGCATGTCTGGTCGCGGGGTGGGGCGGTCCATTGGCATTCTGGAACCGCTTCGGCATTCATACCTCCATTATTGCTCCGTGTGAGACTCAAGAACGGGCGAAGTAGCGGAGAGTTGCAGTTAAGTTTCTGGGAAAAATGCTCTTTTCGACTACTCGGGAGTAGGAAAAATGAAGCAGAGATTCCAGAGGGAGCAACGCCGAATCATTCACTTGGGGATGAGCAGCCCAGGCGACCCACGGTCGCATTGGTTTCGTTCGAAGCGTGGTCCACAAGCTCGGCATTAACAAAAGGGCTGGGGGGCTTTGGTCATGCGCGAAGTATTGATGGTCTATATTGGCGGAGTCATCCTGCTCCTGGCGGTCTGCACAATGATTGGTGGAGAGGAGAAAGTCGGTTTTGACCACATTCTCATCGCAGCCTTCGGATGGCCCATCTTCACGCCGATTCTCGCTGTGAAAGCATGGAATAACCGATAACCTTCTGGCGCTGAGCAGCGTTTGGGTTGGTGCAGCGTTTCTTTTGGGTTGGTGCAGCGTTTCTTAGGAACGAAGTATCTCGGCAAAGAAAAACGCCCCCCGCGGGGAGGGCGCTAAAGTTGCGATCCGTAGGGGCAAAATAAAGGATCGTCCTCCGTAGGTAATAATTCTTTCAAAAAAAGCTACCATTATTTCTTATCTCTAAAGGAGTACTCCGAAAGTTCATATACTTTCGGGGTGCGACAGAACTATTCAGCATTGATCGAAGCAGGGCAAATCAGATAGTGATTTTTATGCCGTGGGGGTAAAACGGCCAGATGGGCTGCGACCTGCATCAAATAAAAAGGCGGGCGCAGTCCTCATTATTTAGGTATTGATAAGTCTATCAAAGAAAAGAGCCGCGATCAGGTGCAGATCTGACCGCGGCTTTGGCCGTGATTATGGAATAAGTCACGGCAGTACCCAATGAAAAACTGATCTTTATTTGCAACATAGCTCAGGTTTGCGAATAATATTCGTTTAAAGCCGTGCTTGAGAGATCGCAATTAGACCATATGGCCTAATGGATCTGTCCTCACTTCAGGAAGCGCTTTGCCGGGTGAGGCAGCCGAGGCACGCTTCGCATCGCGCCTATGGTCTCGGCCTCTGTCTGGCGGAAAAGAATCG
Source organism: Pseudomonadota bacterium (assembly GCA_023450615.1). Classification (GTDB taxonomy): domain Bacteria; phylum Pseudomonadota; class Alphaproteobacteria; order Rhizobiales; family Beijerinckiaceae; genus Microvirga. The sequence goes on from JAEXGT010000012.1 coordinate 4,892, forward strand.
GCCAGGAAGGTTTGGTGCGGACGGCGGGGGTCGAACCCGCACGGGCATAGCCCGAGGGATTTTAAGTCCCTTGCGTCTACCGGTTTCGCCACGTCCGCATTGCTTGAGGGTTATCGGGCCTGCGGCTGGAGCGCAAGCCTACAGCGCGTCCGAGGCCCTTACTCAGGTGTGCGAAAACCGTAGATCCAGTCGTAGCGGTTCGACATGCTCTCAGGGCCGATCAACTGCATGAATTTGTCCCGCCCGAAGGCGACGAGGGAGCCCGAGTGATAGATGCGCCCATTCTTGCGGCCTTCGGCCTGGATGTGGCGAACCCGGCCGAGGCGATGGCCCTCATAGGCCGAGAGCGCCTGGGTCACATCCTGTTGCCCGTTTGGCAGAAGAGCGCCGAGAGTGGCTGCGTCCTCGATGGCGAGGGCTGCGCCTTGCGCCAGGAAGGGCAGGACCGGATGGGCGGCGTCGCCGAGAACGGCGATGCGGCCTTGGGCGAGCAGCTTGATCCGGTGATGGAACAGAGACCAGCGCAGCCATTCCTGCGGCTTGCTCAGAAGCTCGAGCAAGGCAGGGTCGGCGTTCCTGTAGTGGGAGAGCAGATCCTCCGTGCGTCCCGGCGCAGCCCAGCCCTCTACAGGATTTCTGGCCCTCTCGATGGCGATCACGTTGATGAGGTGTCCGCTGAAGATGGGGTAGTGAACCACATGCCCCCGGGCCCCAAGCCAGAGGCCTGTTTCATTGCCCGCGAGTTCCGGCGGTGCGCTCTTGCGGTCTAGGGTAGCGCGCCAGGCGATATATCCGTGGAAGGCTGGTGAGGCCGTGTCGCCGATGGCGCGCCTGACCTTGGACCAGACGCCATCCGCGCCGATGACCGCATCCGCCGTCAGGGTCTCCCGCGATCCGTTCGACGAGGTCCAGACGAGTTCCGCATGTTCGGCACCGTCCCGCACCGTCTCGACCTTCCGGCCGGTCACGATGCGGATCGAGCTCTCCGAGCGCACAGCGTCGAGCAGGATGGTTTGCAGGTCGGCCCGGTGAATGACCCAATAGGGCGCGCCGTAGCGCTGCTGCATATAGGGTCCGAGAGCAACCTCGCCGATGCGCTTGCCGGAGGATATGCCGCGTACGATCACGCGCTCGGGCAGCGTCGCTACCCGCCGCAGGGCGGGGCCAAGGCCCAGCTTGACCAGGATGCGGCTGGCATTGGGCGAGAGCTGAAGGCCCGCTCCCACCTCGCTGAAGCCCGGGCGGCGCTCGATAAGGGTTACGGAATGGCCCTGCCGGGCGAAATGGAGTGCTGCCGTCAGACCGCCGATTCCGGCGCCGACGATGGCGATGGAAAGCCCTGACACCTTACCGCGAGGAAGGGTCGGTTGCGAAATCGGGCTCCCAGACGCACTCAGCCGGACGGGCCTCGTCGGCTTTCAGGGAAGGATCGTATTTGAACAGGGTCGAGCAATAGGAGCAGACCGTCTCGGTGTCATAACCCATGTCGATGAAGATATGGGGATGATCGAAGGGCGGCTTTGCCCCAATGCACATGAACTCCTTCGAGCCCACGTGAATGACGGGAACGCCCGGGTCGTTGTGAAAGTGGGGGGTGCCTTTGTCAGCCATTGCCGTCGCTTTGAAGCCATGAAATTTGCGCGCACCATAATGACTGAGGGGCCATGCGCCTAGACCAAAAATTTCAGTATTCATGACCCATGTTCCGCCTCGGGCAGGCCGGTGCATCTCTCGTGCCAGGGAAAGACGGTGCGGGGAGTGAAGATTGCAAGGCCGGATGCAGCCTCTCGGGAGGCGGGGCCGATGGCAGATCGTTTCAAAGAGCAAGCGGGAGTGACCTCGCGAGCTTTCAGCTCCGAGGGTGTGGGGCGAGGGAGGCGCGAGGAGGCGTCTGGCTCGATGCTGTGTGAGTGTGTGAAGAACCAAACGGCTCCTCGCGCACGGTTCTTTTAGGCGGACACCGCATCATTCCTGCAAGGATGTGCGGGGGCCTCCTGCCGGAGGACTTGCGTCAGTCTCATCCGCAGGACCGCTCCCGGCTCCACAATCACGACGCCTCGCGAGCGCGTCCCTCTCTGAGCCGGGACAACACCAGATATAGCCAAGGTTAGGATAATTGTCAAGAACAAAATAGGAACATCTTGTCTTCGCCGTCAGGGCTGTCCTAGCCGGATGGGCCCCGGACCTTCCGATCCGAAACTCTCCGTCCTCATCCTGAGGAGCAGCGCAGCTGCGTCTCGAAGGAGGCCTCCTGTGCGCTCTGGATCCTCCTTCGAGACGGTCGCTGACGCGACCTCCTCAGGATGAGGGCGGTGTGTGGTCGGATCGGGATCGCCATCGGGACGGACGCAGACTCCTCCTCGCTGTCATCCCCACGTAGGTGGGGATCCATAACCACGACCGCTGGCGGTAAAGACGCTGAGACGTCCGACGCGTCTTTTCCTGCAACGTTAGCGGATATGGATTTCCACGCCTTCGGCGCGGCCCTTCGGGTCCGCCTTCACGGGAATGACAGGAAGGCGGGACTGATAGGGATGCCGGAATGACGAGGAACTGCGAGTGCTCCGCTCGATGAACGTCGCGGCTCTGCTGCCGCGCATCGGCAAGGGCTGCGCTTTATCCTGACAGGGCATCCTCATTCCCTCGCCAGCCCGGAAGAGTGCATGCCCCCATGCCCACGCACGAAGCGATTGTATTCGGCGGAGCGGGTGCTTAGGTTGCGCTGCAATCGACAACAGGCCCTAATGTCCCATGCGCTTTTTCAATTCCGACGGCGTCAGCATCGCTTACATTGATGTGCCTCCCCATGAGGGGCAGGGCGATCCGATCCTGCTTATTCACGGTTTCGCATCGAGCCATGCGGTGAACTGGGTCAATACGCTGTGGGTGAAGACGCTGACGCGTGAGGGATACCGCGTGATTGCCCTCGACAATCGCGGGCATGGCCAGAGTGACAAGCTCTACGATCCTGACGCGTACCATTCCTATCGCATGGCGGAGGATGCGACGCGCCTTCTCGACCATCTCGGTATCGAACGCGCGGACGTGATGGGCTATTCCATGGGCGCGCGCATCACCGCGCATATGGCATTGGCCTCTCCTGAGCGGATGCGCTCCGCGCTGCTCGGCGGTCTCGGCATTCATCTCGTCGAGGGCGTCGGTCTTCCGCTCGGTATCGCGGATGCCATGGAGGTGCGCTCGCTGGATGACCTCACCGATCCGATGCAACGCATGTTCCGCGCTTTCGCCGAACAGAACGGCAGCGACCTGAAAGCCCTTGCGGCCTGCATTCGCGGTTCTCGTCAGGCGCTCACGAAAGAGGAGGTGGCGTCCATCACGTTGCCGACTCTGGTTTCCGTCGGCACGAGGGACGATGTTGCGGGTTCTGGCCCGGAACTCGTGAAGCTTTTGCCGAATGCAACCGGCCTCGACATTCCCGGCCGCGACCACAACCTCGCCGTCGGCGACAAGGTTCATAAGCAGGGCGTGCTGGAGTTTCTTGCGCGCAGGCCGTGAGCGGTTTCCCTTCCGCTTCGGTCGAGGAGAAGGACGTTGCAGACTGCGCGGCTCCACCCTCAATCCTTCGCCGCAAAAGGCGACGCATGAATCTCTCCGTTCCGTTGACTTAAGACTTCGTTCCTCCACTTCTCCCACCGAAGGAGACAGGGATGACAAGACTCGATAGCGTCATTCGGCGGCTGACGGCGCAGCGCGATCTGCTGGACTGGGCGGCACGCGAAATATCCGCACAAGGACTTGTGCTCGAACTCGGCCTCGGCAACGGACGGACCTATGATCATCTGCGCGACCGTTTGCCGGAACGCGAGATCTATGTGTTCGAGCGATCGCCCGCAGCGCATCCCGATTCCACTCCGCCCGACGACTATCTCATCGTCGGCGATATCTTCGAGACCTTGCCGCTTTTCACCGAACGCTTCGGCGTGGGCTCCGCTGCATTGATCCATGCCGATATCGGCACCGGCGATGCGGAGGCCAATCGCGAACTTGCGCGGCGCTTGTCGCCGTTGATCGAGAGCCTGCTGCAACCGGGAGGCCTTCTCGTCGCCGACCGTCCCTTCGATCTTCCATCCTGCACGGATATCTCAGCGCGAACGGGCGTGGCCGAGGGGCGCTACTTCGTCTACCGGCGCTGAGGTTCAGCGGCCCTTGAAGACGGGCTTGCGCTTTTCCAGAAAGGCCGTGCGTCCCTCCACGGCATCCGCGCTGTCGAAGCAGCGATCGGCCAGAGCAACCGGATCGGTGTCGGGATGTGCAAGTCCCATCGCGGCATCGATGGCCGCTTTCGCAGCGCGGATCGTGAGCGGCGCGTTCTTCGCGATATCATGCGCTAGCGCGAGCGCGACGCTCTCTAGTTCGTCGTCCGGTACCACGCGCTGAACGACGCCGAGCTGTTGCGCTTCCTGCGCATCGATGCGCCGGGCCGTGTAGAACAGATCCTTGGCGGCAGGTGCGCCGACGGCGGCGGTCACGAGCTTCATCGCGCCCGGGGGATAGCCGATGCCGAGACGCGCGGCGGGTATGCCGAACACCGCGTTCTGCGAGGCGATGCGCAGGTCGCAGGAGAGCGCCAGCCCGAACCCTCCGCCGAGGCAGAAGCCTCGGATCATGGCGATCACCGGCTTCGAGCAATGGGCCAGAGCCCAGAATGCGGCCTCGTTGATCGCCTCGTAGGCCCGGCCTCCCTCGGCATCGGCCCGCACGGTCTCGAACTCCGCGATGTCCGCGCCGGAGGCGAAGGATTCCGAGCCCGCGCCGCGCAGGACGATCACGCGGACGCTCTCATCCTGATCCAAGGCCGCGACGAGGCCCGGTAGGGCTCTCCACATCTCCAGGTCGAGGGCGTTGCGCTTCGTGGGATTGTCAATGGAAAGCGTCGCGACGGGGCCGTCGGCGGTTGCGGTGAGCTTGGGGCTGCTAGACGAAAAAGAGGCGTTCATAGGGTCCGGGGATCTGTGGTAAGGGGCACGGAATTCTTATGTATATTGTCTAAGAGCCGAGCCGGCAGGGAGATTAGCATGGCACAGACGCGCTTGAAGTCCGGAAATCCGGATATTCTCGTCGGCAAGGTCGATCCGATCTGGAATCGTCTGCGCGCCGAAGCCGAGGCCGTCGTACAGGCCGAGCCTGCTCTGGGCGGTTTCGTGCTGAGCGCCATCCTTCACCAGCCGAGTCTCGAGGCAGCGGTGATCCACCGGGTCGCTTCGCGCCTCGGCCACGCCGCCCTTCCGGCCGACATCATCGAGCAGGTCTTCCTGGAGGCGGTGGAGCAGGACAAAGGCATCGGTCAGGCTTTCCGCGCCGATATCAGCGCCGTTCTCGACCGCGACCCGGTCGTGACCCGGGCCATCGAGCCGGTGCTTTACTTCAAGGGTTTCCACGCCATCCAGACCCATCGTCTTGCTCATTGGCTCTGGAGCCGGGGCCGGGAGGATTTCGCGCTCTATCTCCAGAGCCGCTCCTCCGACACCTTCCAGACGGACATTCATCCGGCGGCGCGGATCGGGCGCGGCATTTTCCTCGATCACGCCACCGGCCTCGTGGTCGGCGCGACGGCGGTCATCGAGGATAATGTCTCGATGCTTCAGGACGTGACGCTCGGCGGAACCGGCAAGGAACGAGGCGACCGTCACCCGAAGATCCGCCACGGCGTGCTGATCGGGGCGGGCGCCAAGATCCTGGGCAATATCGAGGTCGGCCATTGCGCGAGAATCGCGGCGGGCTCCGTGGTGCTCAAGCCCGTGCCCCACAATGCGACCGTGGCGGGCGTTCCGGCCAAGGTCGTCGGCACGGCGGGATGCGAGGAACCGGCCCGGTCCATGGATCATCTCCTGTCCGAAGCCGAGGGCATCTGACGGGGAGAAGAACCCATCGCCGCTTGCCCGCGTTGGCACGGCGTGGCAATGGCTGATGCCGAACAGTTTGAGAAAGGACTTGTAGTGGACAAAACGGAGATGGCGAAAGTCGAGCGCTACCTGCGCCAGACCTTCGCGAACCACTCGATCCGAGTTGTCGGTCGCCCCAAGAAGACCGACTCGGCGGAAGTTTACATTGGTGAGGAATTCGTCGGCGTGCTCTTCGTCGATGATGAGGACGGGGACCGCTCCTTCAACTTCACCATGGCGATCCTCGATACCGACCTCGAGGACTAAGCCCACCATTCACGGCAGAACCTCTCCAGGTTCTGCCGTTTTCTTTTCCGGAACATGACGATGCCGATCTACAGCCTCGACGACGTTTCTCCCATCCTGCCCGAAGAGGGCCGTTTCTGGATCGCACCCGATGCTCATGTGATCGGCAAGGTCAGGCGCGGGGCCGATGTGGGCATCTGGTTCGGGGCCGTGCTGCGCGGCGACAACGAGCTGATCGATATCGGCGAGGGCACGAATATCCAGGAAGGGGCCGTGCTCCACACGGATATGGGTGCGCCCCTCAGCGTCGGCGCGGGCTGCACCATCGGCCACAGCGCCATCCTGCACGGCTGTACCATCGGCGAGAATTCGCTCATCGGCATGGGAGCCACCGTGCTCAACCATGTGCGCATCGGCCGGAACTGCCTCGTGGGCGCGAATGCGCTCGTCACCGAGGGCAAGGAGTTTCCGGACAATTCCCTGATCGTCGGCGCGCCCGCCAAGGCAATCCGCGTCCTCGACGAGGAGGCCGTCGCGCGGCTGCGCGAGTCGGCAAGGCACTACGTGGAGAACTGGCGGCGCTTCGCAAAAGGAATGAGGCGGATCGATTGACCCGCCTCATCATGAATTCCAGGTTTTGACCAGGGCGCATAGCGCCCCGTTTGTTTTAGCGGTTCGCGGTGGTGGTCGGCGAGGTGGCGATGCCGCCGAGCGACACCCAGCCCACCTGATCCTGGCTCTCGCGCTTGATGTAGACGTAACCGGTGCGGCTCCAGGGGAGGACCGAGGAGGTCTTGTTGTCGAGCACGTAGTCGCCGCGATTGGTGCGCACCATCAGCACTGCATGGCCTTCGCCGAGCTCGTCGATCACGACGGTCATGCGCATGGCGCGGCGGGGGAGACCGCTTTCGGCGAGGAGACGGCGCTTCAGGAGCTGGAAGTCCTCGCAATCGCCGCGGCCATCCTCGGCGAAGTCCCAGATGTCCACGACGCCCCAATGGTCCGCGTCCGTCACGGCCTTGATGGAGGAGTTCACGCGCTGATTGACGGAAACGATGGTCTTCCAGATCTGAGGGGTCAGATCGATCACGTCCGGCTCGTTCACGTTGACGGCGCACTCGGCGGGATTGCTGTCGCAGAACTTCGACCAGGCCACGAGAGGCTTGGCCGTGCCCATGCTGGCAATCGGATTGCTCGAGGAAGGAAGGGATGCCAGCGTCTGGGCCTGGGCTGCTTGGCCCGCGCAGACCATGAGGCCCGATACGAAAGCTGCTTTAATGAAATTGCCGGAGAAGGAAAACTTCCCGTTTAATCCGCTGAAAACGCCTTTTTTGAAATAATCCTGCCGCATGCCCCACCAGCCGGTTAATGTTCTTTTAACCAAACTGACATGGTTACATTTGCGGCTCAAGCGGAAAGTAAAAGGTGAGTTAACGCGTCGCGGCTGCGGGCGGTTCCTTTATGGTTAACAAAAAGTTTATAGCATCGCCCAGATGAGGAAAGCATTCCTCTGGGTCAATGAAGGATCAAGCTAAGCGCTTGGTTTTCCTTGCGCGGCAGGCCACATAGAGGGCTACGTTGAAAAAGGCACCGCCGCTGCCATCCCCGATTCCCTTTATGCTGCCAGTCTGAGAAAAAGTTGTCCATGCCCTTGAGCCAGCCCCGTGTTCGTGAACCGATTTTCAATCTTCCATCGGTCGTGACACTCAGCATTCTCGTTCTGGTGGCGATTCACGGCATTCGGATGTTCTTCCTCTCCGAGGAAACCGACTTCGAGGCGATGATCGATTTTGCGGTGATTCCCGCTCGTTGGGCCGTGGCCTACGGAGGCGTCGACATCCAGGAAATCCTCCGGATGCTGCAGGAGGGCGCGCCCGAAGAAGCGATGAAGCCGCTCGCAGCCTTCGCCCAATACGTCCTCGGCGACGGGGAAGGGCGTCCCTGGACGGCGCTGACCTACATGCTGCTTCACGGCTCCTGGGCACATGTCATCATCAACAGCATCTGGCTTGCGGCCTTCGGCACTCCGATCGCGCGGCGCTGCGGGGCATGGCGCTTCTTCCTGCTCTCAATCCTCTCCGGCATCGGCGGCGCCATTCTCTACGCGGCGATCAATCCGCTTCAGGTGATCCCGATGATCGGCGCGTCGGGCGCTGTTTCCGGCCTCATGGCGGCCGCGGCTTGGTTCATGTTCGCGCCGGCAAGCTGGCACTGGGAAGGCCGGCTCACCGAGCCTCACGAACGGGCCCGTCAAGCGCTTGCGGACATGATCAGGAACCAGCCCTTCCTGATATTTCTCAGCGTGTGGTTCGCCACCAATTACATCTTCGCCGTGGTCCAGCCCATCGGCATGGCCGAGGGCAACATTGCCTGGGAGGCGCATGTGGGCGGCTTCCTCGTCGGGCTGCTCGTTTTTCCCTGGCTCGACCCGATCCCTGCAAGCGGACGCCGCATATCGGCTTGAAAGTGCCTCGGTTTCGCTCAATCATCCTGGATGTGACGTAGGGTCAATCTGCTCACGGGACGGCCCTGCTCAAGCCTGGCGGTTGCGAAGCCCAACGGTTCCTCGCGCCGCTTCATGGGAGGGAAAACATGAATGTCGATCGGATCCTTTCGCTGAAAGGACGCAATGTCGTCTCCATCGAGGCGGATCGCTCGTTGGGCGAAGCGGCCCGGCTTCTCTCTGAGCGCAGGATCGGCGCGGTCGTGGTGGTGGATGGCCGGCAGCCGGTTTCCGGTATTCTCTCCGAGCGCGACATCGTCAAGGCGGTCGCCGCTCAAGGCGCGCAGGCCCTCGACGAACCGGTGTCCCGCTTCATGACCGGGCAGGTGGTGACATGCACCAGCCGCAGCTCCGTCAACGATCTCATGGAGCTGATGACTCAGCACAAATTCCGTCACGTGCCTGTGGTCGAGGGAGGGCAGCTTATCGGCATCATCTCCATCGGCGATGTGGTGAAGCAGCGGGTCGAGGAGATCGAGGCAGAAAGCCAGGCGATCAAGGAATACATCGCTACGGCGTGACCGGCCTCGACGGCATTGTCTCGTCCCGGAACTGCGGAGCGGGGTTGATCAGGTCGCCTGCGATTCCTGAATCAGCTCCAGAATATCCGGCAGGGCGCGTTCCGTGGCCTGCCGTCCGAGCGCGATGCATTCCTGCGCGCGATGGAATTCGAACAGCCCTATCTTCGCGAGCTTGGGCGCAACCATGATGTCCGGCGGGTCGCCGGCGAGGCGCGAGCGCGCGATGCGGTCCTGGGTGATGTTGAAGGCATCGACCATGACGGTGGCCATGCCGGGAGCATCGGGCTTGCGCTGTCTGTCGCCGCGCGCGCCGGAGAATAAGCTCCATCTGCGCGGAGCATCCTCGATGACCTCTTCGATCTCCTTCTGGTCGCTTGTTTCGGAATCGTAGGATTGAATAACCGTTCCCCGCACGCGCACTTCGCCGTTGAGGTTCACGCAGATCACAAGATCCGCGCCGAGCGCACGCGCCGCGGTGATGGGGATGGGGTTCACCAAGGCCCCATCCATGAGCCAGCGTCCGCCGATGAGAACGGGGTCGAACACGCCGGGCAGGGCATAGGAAGCGCGCATGGCCTGTACGAGGGGGCCTCGGGTCAGCCAGATCTCGTGGCCGCTCGTAAGCTCGGTGGCGATGGTGCAAAACTTGATGGGCAATGTTTCGACGCGGCGATCCGTGAGGTCCTGGTCGAGAAGCTTCTGGAGGCGTCCACCTGCGATCAGGCCCGCGCCGCTGAAATGGAAATCCAGCAGGCCCATGACCCGGCGCTTGGTGAGGGACAGAGCGAAGGCTTCGAGCTGATCGAGCTTGCCTGCGGCGTAGCAGCCGCCGACTACGGCGCCAATGGAGCAACCGGCGATCACGTCGGGGACGATGCCGGCTTCTTCGAGAACCCGTAACACGCCGATATGAGACCAGCCGCGCGCCGCGCCGCCGCCGAGGGCGAGACCGATCTTCACCTTGGTGCGGGCGGGCTGCTCGACGGGCTGCTTGATCTCGCCGGCCGTGCCGCCTCCGCCGCCGGTCCCGGCGCTGCGCCGGGCAATCCCGTCCCACAACATCGCTTCACTCCAAGGCCACTCGTCCCAATCATGCTCCAGCCTGGTGAAGGCCGCATGAATGGTCCTCAAGCTTCACTTAGGTCGCGTTGCTGAAAACTAAACAGTGGAGGTGCGCAGAGCCCGATGCGACAAAATGCTTATGGTCAGAGCAAACAGGATCAGCCCGGCCAGCATGGCGCGGAGCCCGACGATATCTCCGCCGAAACCGATGAGGGGCGGGCCCATCAGGTATCCGCCATAGCCCAGGGTCGCCACCATGGCGACGCCCGCGCTGGGCGCAATTCCAGGGATTTGCGCCGCGGTGCTGAAAAGCACGGGCACGAGATTGGCGAGACCGAAGCCGATGAGGGCAAAGCCGATGGTGGCCGGAACCGGGTGAGGCAGGGCGGTCGCGAGCAGCAGGCCCGCTGCTGCGAGCAGCCCGCCCAGCCGCATGGTGCGGGCGCGGCCCAGGCGGCGCACAACCGCATCGCCGAGAAAGCGGCAGATCGTCATGGTGAGCGAGAAGGCGGCAAAGCCGATAAAGGCCTGCTGAAGCTCCACGCCTGCCACGGTTTCCAGATAGATCGCCGTCCAATCCACCATCGCGCCCTCGACGATGAAGCAGAACATGGCGAGCACGGCGACGATCACTACGGGGCCCCGGGGCAGGGCGAAGCCATGGCCTTCATTCGCCATCTTGTCCGTCTCGACCATCATTCCGAACGCCGCGCCCAGGAAGAGCAGGCCCATGAAGATGCAGGAGACGAGCATGGTGGAGAAGATCGACAGGTTGAGCGAGATCAGCACGCCCGATGCGGCTGCGCCCACGAGGCCGCCGAGGCTGAAGAAGGCATGGAACGACGACATGATCGCCTGACCCCAGGCCTTCTCGACCACGGTGGCGTTGGTGTTCATGGAAATGTCGAGCGATCCGTTGAAGGCGCCCGTCAGGAAGGACGCGGCGACGAAGAGCCCCAGGCTCGGTGCAAGGCCGATCAGCAGCATGCCGATGGTGAAGCAGAGGGCCGCCACGACGGTTGCGAGCCTGCTGCCCACATGGGTGATCACCCAGCCGATGATCGGCATGAGCAGCACCGCGCCGATGGAGAAGGCGAGCAGGCCGATGCTGAGCTGCCCGTCCGAGAGGCCGAGCGCGGCCTTGAACCGGGGCAGTTGCGCAGCCCAGATGCCGATGCCGAAGCCGTTGCCGAAGAATGTGGCGCTGACGGCCGCACGGGCCGGGAGGAGATCGCGTCGTGTCATGCACCCGCTTTTAGCGGGCCGCTGCTGATTTGAAAGCTGCCACTCTGGAGAGGGAGGTCTTCATTTCTGAAGAGGTCTGAGTGGAAGAATTCGGGATGGCCGGGACGGGTTCGGCCATGAGCTGGGTCAAGTTTGGGATAGGCGCAGCTTCCCATCCACCGTTTCCACCTTGCGATAGAAGCAGGAACGGCGACCCGTATGGCAGCAGCCGCCGTCACCGGCGACGTTCACCTTGAGCCAGAGAGCGTCCTGGTCGCAATCGACCCGCATCTCGACCATGGTCTGAATCTGCCCGCTCGTCGCGCCCTTGTGCCAGAGTTCCCCCCGTGAACGGGACCAGTACCATGCCTCGCCGGTCTCAAGGGTCTTGGCGAGGGCCTCGGCGTTCATGTGCGCGACCATCAGCAGTTCTCCCGTCGCCGCATCCGTGGTCACGCAGGTGACGAGCCCGTCCGCGCCGAAGCGCGGCGTGAGGGCTGAGCCCTCTTCGAGGTCGGCCTTGGAGCCTGGAGCGGGAAAGATGCTGGGGCAGGACGCGCACATGGAAGTCTCTATGGCTGAAGGATTCGCCTCATGCCTTACCGTGTCTCACGAGGGTGAGGAAGCGCACCTGCTCCGCCGGATCGTTGAACGCGCCGGTGAACTGGGTGGTGAGCGTCATCGCGCCCGCCTTCTGCACGCCGCGCATGGACATGCACATGTGCTCGGCCTCGATCATCACCGCCACGCCGCGCGGTTCGAGGAACTGCTCCATGGCTGCGGCGATTTGCGCCGTCATGGTCTCCTGGGTCTGGAGACGGCGGGCATAGACCTCCACGAGGCGGGCGAGCTTGGACAGGCCCACGACGCCCTTCGTCGGGTAATAGGCGATGTGCGCCATGCCGTAGAAGGGCACCATGTGGTGCTCGCAATGGGAATAGAACGGGATGTCGCGCACGAGCACGACGTCGTCGTAGCCTTCGACTTCCGCGAAGATTTTATTCAAGACGTCCTTCGGGTCGTCGTCGTAGCCTGAATAGAACTCCTTGAACGCCTTAACAACGCGCTTGGGGGTTTCGAGCAGGCCTTCCCGCTGCGGATCGTCTCCTGCCCAGCGGAGCAGGGTGCGAACAGCCGCTTCGGCTTCCTCCCGGGTGGGACGGTCGTCAGGCTTGTCGGCGGCTGGAATCAGACGCGGGGACAAGGACTTAACCACATCGTTCATGTGGAGCCTCTTTCTCAACTAGCACTATGCGGAAGCGGGGAGCTTCCGGCGTTTCTACTCCCGTCTTCCGTCTTGAAGGCAACACAGAGCCCTGTCGCGGAGTTCGGTCTCAGTCTCTATATAGGTGTAAAGGGAGACGTGGAGAACGTTCCCATGCGTAACATTCATAGACCGGAATGCTGAACGATATCTATAGCCGCCGCATCCTTGAGCTTGCGGCCAATATTCCTCATCTCGGGCGATTGCCCGAGCCGGACGCGTCGGCGACGGTGCGCTCGAAGCTCTGCGGCTCCACCGTGACGGTCGACCTGAAGCTCGACGGCAATATCGTTACGGCCTTCGCCCATGACGTGAAGGCCTGCGCCCTTGGCCAGGCCTCTTCCGCGATCATGGGCGAGCACGTGATCGGCTCGACGGCAGAGGAGTTGCGTGAGCTGAGAGAAACGGCCATTCGCCTGCTGAAGGAGAATGGCGAGCCGCCGCAGGGCAAGTGGGAGGACCTGAAGGTTCTGGAGCCCCTCCGGGACTACAAGGCCCGCCATGCGTCGATTCTTCTCACCTTCGACGCGGTGGTCGATGCCATCGGCCAGATCGAGGCGCGCCGGGCGAAGGAAGGTTCGTGATGCCGAGCCCGGTCCAGCGGGCGGCGCATTGGGCGATCCGAGGCTACCAGCTCAGCCTCTCGGGCCTGATCGGCCGCCAATGCCGGCATCTGCCGTCCTGTTCGGAGTATACCGACGAGGCGATCCAGAAACACGGCTTCTGGCCGGGCGGCTGGATGGGATTGGCCCGCATCTGCCGCTGCGGCCCCTTCGGCACCTCCGGCATCGACAATGTTCCTGAAACATTGCCCGAAGGCGCAGGCTGGTATAAGCCGTGGGCCTATGGTCGCTGGCGGGGCGTCAATGCTCCCCCGATCTCTTGCGAGTCTGTCGAACCTGACGGCGGCTGATCTCGCCTTTCCAACAAACCGTCGGCCCCCGCTTACCTGCTCCGTTGGCAGGAGTGAGCCAGGAGACATTTTGACGATGATTACCCTGACATTTCCCGATGGCGCCCAGCGCCAGTTCGAGCCCGGCATCTCCGGGCGCGAGATCGTGGAAGGCATTGCCAAGTCGCTTGCCAAGCGCACGGTCGCCATGGCGCTCGACGGCACCGTGACGGATCTTGCCGATCCGATCACGAAAGACGCCAAGATCGAATTCTTGAACCGCGAAGACCCGCGCGCGCTGGAGCTGATCCGGCACGATGCCGCGCACGTGCTCGCCGAGGCGGTGCAGGAGCTTTTCCCTGGAACGCAGGTGACCATCGGTCCCGTGATCGAGAACGGCTTCTATTACGACTTCGCGCGCAACGAGCCCTTCACCCCCGAAGACTTCCCCGCCATCGAGGCGAAGATGCGCGAGATCATCGCGCGCGATAAGCCTTTCACGAAGGAAGTGTGGAGCCGCGAGAAGGCCAAGAAGGTGTTCGCCGAGAAGGGCGAGACCTACAAGATCGAGCTCATCGACGCGATCCCCGAAGGCCAGGATCTCAAGATCTATTTCCAGGGCGATTGGTTCGATCTCTGCCGCGGTCCGCACATGTCCTCCACGGGCAAGATCGGCAACGCCTTCAAGCTCATGAAGGTGGCGGGCGCCTATTGGCGCGGTGACTCGAACAACGCGATGCTCACCCGCATCTACGCGACCGCCTGGGCCAACCAGGAAGACCTCGACAACTACATCCGTCAGCTTGAAGAGGCCGAGAAGCGCGATCACCGTCGCCTGGGCCGCGAGATGGACCTGTTCCATTTCCAGGAGGAGGGGCCGGGCGTCGTGTTCTGGCACCCGAAGGGCTGGACGGTGTTCCAGGAGCTGATCTCCTACATGCGCCGCCGCCTGAAGGGCACCTATCAGGAGGTGAACGCGCCGCAGATCCTCGACAAGGCCCTGTGGGAGACCTCCGGTCACTGGGGCTGGTATCGCGAGAACATGTTCGCGACGCAAACGGAAGACGACCGCGTCTTCGCGATCAAGCCGATGAACTGCCCCGGCCACGTGCAGATCTTCAAGCACGGCCTGAAGTCGTATCGCGATCTGCCTCTGCGCCTCGCCGAGTTCGGCAACGTGCACCGCTATGAGCCGTCGGGCGCGCTGCACGGCCTGATGCGCGTGCGCGGCTTCACGCAGGACGACGCGCATATCTTCTGCACGGAAGATCAGCTCGCGGAAGAGTGCCTGAAGATCAACGATCTCATTCTCTCGACCTATGCCGATTTCGGCTTCGGCGACATCGTCGTGAAGCTCTCGACACGTCCTGAGAAGCGCGTCGGCACGGACGAGATGTGGGACCACGCGGAAGACGTGATGACCCGCGTCCTGAAGCAGATCGAGGATCAGTCCGGCGGACGCATCAAGACCGCGATCAATCCGGGCGAGGGTGCGTTCTACGGGCCGAAATTCGAATACGTGCTGCGCGATGCCATCGGCCGCGACTGGCAGTGCGGCACCACGCAGGTGGACTTCAACCTGCCGGAGCGTTTCGGCGCGTTCTATGTCGATGCGGACGGCCAAAAGAAAACCCCCGTCATGGTGCACCGTGCGATCTGCGGCTCCATGGAGCGCTTCACCGGCATTCTCATCGAGCATTTCGCCGGTCACTTCCCGCTCTGGCTCGCGCCGACGCAGGTCGTGGTCGCCACCATTACCTCCGAGGGCGACGACTACGCCATGGAAGTGGTGAAGGCAGCGGAGGCCATGGGCCTTCGCGTCGAGGCCGATCTTCGCAACGAGAAGATCAACTACAAGGTCCGCGAGCATTCGCTGGTGAAGGTGCCGGTGCTTCTCGTGGTGGGCCGCAAGGAAGCCGCTGAGCGCACGGTCTCCATCCGCCGCCTCGGCAGCCAGGACCAGAAGTCCATGTCGCTCGACGAGGCCTTGAAGATGCTCGCGGCAGAGGCGATCACGCCGGACCGGCGGAGCGTCGCGAAGGCCGTGTCGGAGCCGGAAGGCCACGCCACGCTCGACGGGCATCACGTGGTGGCGGGCACGGTCGCCTAAGGCTTTCTATCCGTGACTGAACGAAGGCGGCGCTTCCGAAAAGGAGCGCCGCCTTTTTCGTTTTCGATACACTCAACCTCATCCTGAGGAGCAGAGTTCGTTACGAAGTCTGCCGCTGCTTTCCGCTTGTGCGGCCGCCCGCTGTGGTTCCCGCCGTGCCGCTGCCGGGATAGCCGCTGGCCGCAGCCGCATCGCCTGCTTCCGTGCCAGTCGCGCGCTCGCCCTGGCGCTGTCCCACGCGCAGATTGTTCTGCACATGGCTCACACCGACCACGGATTCCACGATATCCTCGGCCCAGCGTTTCTCGTTGCGGTCGCGCACCGTGCCGGTCAGCGTCACCTCGCGGTTCTGCACATTGACCTCGATCTCCGACGCATCGACGCGCACATCGTCGCTGAGACGCTCGTTCACGTCCTCACGGATGCGATCATCGGAACGCTGGTAGTTGCGCGGCCCGCGGCCGCGATGATCGTCGCGGCGCACCTCGCCTCGGCTTGCGGTGGCGTCGTTGCCGAAGCGGTTGTTGCCAGGCCCCACGCCGTAATTGCTGTGATCGCGCCGCTCGTTCACGAGACTCCAGGTGCGCTCGCGATCCTGCATGAGGCGGTCGCTCTCGCTGCTGTCGTCGCCGGGACGGGCGCGCTCGCCGGTGATGGTGGAGGCGCCGTAGCGTTTCGGACGATAACCTCGCCCGGCGGAACCACGGCCTGCATATTCATCGCCGTAGCTCTGATACCCGTCCCCGCCGAAGCCCCCGCGCATGCGCGCATTGCGCATGTTTTCCTCGCCAGGATAGCCGAAGCTGCCGAACGCGGCGCGCACATCGTCCTCATCGCGGAAACGGAACTCGCCACCGCCGCGCCTGCCGCTGGGCGGGACGTCCCTGCCGCGATCGTCATGGTAATCATGCGGGCGGTGACGCCAATCGTCATCTTCCTGGCCCAAACGTCTGTCCAGTTCCCGCCGCTCGTCGCCTGACAGACGCGCCTGTCCTCTGCCGCGCGTTTGGTCTGCGCGCGCGGAGGTCGGCGTTCCGGAGCGGTCGGGTTCGGACGGGGTAGAGATGCGATGGAGCGCACGCGAGGCGTCGCTCTCGCTGTCGGTTGCAAGATCGCCCAGCGCGACGATGCCGACGAGATGCTTGTCGTGATCGACGACGGGCAGGCGGCGGATCTGGTGATCGCTCATCAACTGCACGATATGGCCGACATCGTCATCGTCGAAGCACCACCACACATTGTCCGACATGACGTCGCGAACCCGCGTGGTATCGGGCGGAAGGCCAGCAGCGGTGGCGCGGACGGTGATGTCCCTGTCGGTGATCATGCCGCGCAGGCGGCGCCCGTCGCAGACAGGCAGCACGCCGACATTCATTTCGTCCATGAGCCGCGCGGCTTCTTGAATGGTTCTGTCGGGCGAGACCACGCGCACGTTGCGGGTCATGATGTCCGAAATTCTCATGAGCTTCATCCCTCTCAAAGCCGCGCCTTGAAAGAGGTGAGCGCATGGGCCCGGCGCGACTGAACGCAAATGCCTTTGACGTCCGGTCAATGCGGGGAGAGCTAAAAGGTTCAGGGATCAGGGCGTGGCGAGAACTTCGATATCCCGGTCGAGACCGCTCTCGACCTTGAAGTCTTTCGTGTAGACCTTGCCTTCGTGACGCGCGATCAGCACGTATTCGCCTTCCGCCAAAGTGACGGACGGAAATGCGCCGATGGCTTCGCGGATCACGTCACCGCCGGGGGTGAGCACGCTGAAGGCCGTTCCCGCGAAAGCCTCTCCGCCTTCCGAGGCCACGAGCTTGAGCGTGACGGTCGCGGCGCGGTGGTTGAGCGTGGCTTCCGTGACCTTGCCCGATTCCACCTTTAGGTCGCTGCGCATGATGGCGTTGGCGTCGCCATAGGTGGACACCACGTGATAGGTGCCTTCGGGCAGGCGGATCACTTCATTGGGCTTGGCATTGGCGATGACGAGGCGTCCTTCCGAGTTTTGCGCCTCGGGCAGGTAGACGGAGAAGGATACGCGGCTTGCGGCAATCGGGCTTTCTCCCACGGCGCCCTTCAACCGCAGCGCGCCTGCATTGACGACAAGGCGCTCGTTCAGGTTGCCGGATTGCACGCTGATGCGCTTCGAGGCGCTGGCGAAGCCATAGGCCACATGCACGATGTAGTTGCCCGGCGCGAGGGTGAAGCTCGGCAAGGGGCTGCTGGAGCGCGCGACGATGTTCGGCTGGGAAGTGTCGCCCCGATCCTCGAAAACGCGCCAGACGAGGCCCGAGCGGATGGGCTCGTTGCTCTCGGAGAACACTGCGCCCGCATTCACCACGACCTGCCTAAAGGTCAATGTCGGAGGCGGGTTCTGAGAGAACGAAGGAACGGCCGGGTTTGGCGGGCCAAAGGCCTGAGGGGCCGCTCCAAGGGGCTGAGTCATGCTTTGGGCGGCGGCTGCGGAAGCCGTCAGCCACGCCAGGAGGCCCAGGATCGAGAAGCGGGAATTCAGGAACATCATCATCAAAAAGGTTCAACTATCCCGCTATCGCACAGGCGTGGCGACAGCGGTCTTGATCGGCGCATCTTCGGTTTCCACGAGATCGGAGGCCGCTGCAACTAAATTCTCAAGGGAGAGGGGACGGAAGGCGAATTCGATGCGGTGCTTGCCGGCAGGCACTTCCACGCCTCGGAACAGGAGATTCGCGCGAAGAACGGGGCGGCGCTCGCCGTCGATCCGCGCTTCCCATCCTGGGTAATAGATGTCGTGGAGCACGAGCACGCCGTGTTCGGCGCTCTCGACTTCGAGAGTGACGGAGTTGCGCTTGTAGCTGACGATCTTCACCTTGCTGTCCGGTTTGGCCCCGGTCGGGCGGACAGGCGCATAATGCGCCTTGAGAAGGCCCATGCTTTCCTGATCGATCAAGGCTTCCGTCTCGCGGTTGAAATCGGGCAGCTCGTCCGCGCCGATGACCGCTTCCGAATCCACCGCCTGGACATGATGCGCCATGTAAGCGCGGCGGCCGCTCGTGTTGAGGCGATAGATCCACATTTTCCCGGTGCCGTAGACCACCTCCGCATCGGCAAGGCGCGGGAAGTGGCGGGGGAGCTTCGAGACGGGCCGGTCGAGGACGAGATAGTCGAGACCGAGCAGGCTCGCGAGATCGCATTCATAGCCCCGGAAGGTGGCGGGGAACTGGCGCAGGTTCGGGTCCTCGGCATTCTCGCCCGGTCCGATGGCCCGCTCGTAATCGGCAAGGCGCAGGGGGTTGTAGCCGATGATGTCCTCGATCTCGAGAACCATGGAGGCGTTCTGCCATGAGCCTTGCAGCCCGAGAATCTCGACCCGGGGATACTCGCCTTGCCTGTGGCGCTCCGCGAGTTCCCGCTTGAGGATCTGCAGGCCCTGCAACTGCTCGGGCGGCAACTGTGTAAAGACCGTGTAGCGGCCCGCGGGCTCGGCGTTCAGGGCCGAGGCCGCATGGCGCCCGATCAGCTCCGCGCCGGTGAGGATGACGAGGGCGGCGACGACGGCCTCCCGCCGATAGGCGCTGCCGCTCAGCTTGGCGACGAGGGCCATGACGATGGCAGCCGCCAGAAGTCCGCTTCCAGCCTCCGTGAGAGAAGAGGCGACGAAGCCGCCCTTGAACGCGAAGACCACGCCGCTGGCAATCGCTGCGATCACGAGGGCGAAAGCCAGGGCAGGCAGCGCGATGCGCGCTTGGCCCAGCGCCGCCTTACCCCAGTTCGGCGTTCCCTCGGCTGCATAGCGATGCACCAGATAGCCGGAGGCGAAGGCAAGGGCGATGTTGATGAGGAAGGTCGCGTCCGCCGGGCGGCGATAGAGGTTCACGCCGGGCAGATGATCGAAGATGACCTCGAAGCCGGGAGAGTACCGGCCGAGGGCATAGAACAGGGCGAGCGCCCCTACGATTAGGAAGAACCGGAACTCGCGCGCGAAAAGCCTGCCGCCTGCAATGCCGTGCCAGAGGAGGAAGAGAGCCGGGATCGTGCCGATGAAGAGATAGTTCGTGGCCCGGTCGGTCCAGGTGCCCTCGGACAGGCTGTGCCAGTCCGGTCCCCAATAATCGTAGGTCCAGCGCAGGGAGCCGAAGATGTTGCCGAATAGGATCGTCGCCAGGCTCTCCGGCGGCAGGGAGCCCATCGCTGCCACGCCGAAGCCGAAGGAGGGCCGGGTGGAGGTGGACAGAAATTGCATGGTCAGGATGACCGGCACCGCCAGCAGCGCGCCGCCGATGAGGGCCATGGTCAGCAGAAGCGGAAGGCGCGAGCGCAGGTAGGCAAGGGGTTTCGCGGCGCTCCAGATGCGCTGTCCGGCGAGGCCGATCAGGGTCAGGGCGCAGAGAAAGGCCACCTGATCGCGCCCGATCACCATCAGGCAGGCGGTGACGGCGAAGAGCACGCCGTAGCGGTAGGAGCGCCGGTCCATGGCCTCTTCGAGGAGCCAGAAGGCGAGGGGGAAGAAACCATAGCTGAGGATCATGCCCGTATGCTGCAGGCGGGCCGTCGCCGAGCCGCCGAGCATGAACACGATGGCGGCCACCACCGCGCCGGACCAATGCCAGCCCCGGCGGCGGAAAAGCGGAATGAAGGCCAGCGCGCCGGGCAGGAAATGAGCGAAGACCACCAGATCGAACAGCTCCATGGACGGCTCGGGCTTGAGCCAGCCGAACAGGAGCATGGTGGGTGTGAACAGAAGGGATTGCGGATCGGCCGCGGAAGGGTGGCCGCCGAAGTGATAGGGGTTCCAGAGAGGCAGTTCCCCGTGGGACAAAGCCGCGCCGAGATAGCGCAGGGTGGGATAGAACTGGTTCTTCGAATCCCACGGAACGACGGAGCCTGTCAGCGGCCAGATGGCGGCGGCCAGGGCCCAGGCAGCCAGAATGAGGCCGAGGGCCAAAAGCGTCTGGCGCCTTGACCATGCGAGGGTTGGAACGGGACTGTCTGATCCAAGCAAGGATGTCTGCATCTGCTACCGACGGCACTTCTTCGCAAAGCACCAAACCTTCCTTCAGCCAGCCCTTGGACTCGCCCAGGAAGGAACCTGCTTGGCGGATCGCCGCGCTCCCCCTATACATCCGTTGCCATTTGTTGGTTGTGCAACGGCCTGATGTCTTGAAACGCCCGTGGTTCTCAACAGCAGCAAGACGGCAAGACCAAGGCAGATCTCGAAGCGTCCCGCCCGCAGCCTCCACGGACTTTTCAGAGACATTGTCTCACATAAGCCAAGTTGGATGAAGATCCCATGAATGATAGCCTTTCCAGCCTTTTGAGCCGTCGTTCCGTGCCCCCGCGCTGGCTGGGAGGGCCCGGCCCGAGCGCAGAAGAGGTAGAGACCCTGCTCACGGCTGCGGCCCGGGTGCCCGACCACGGCAAGCTGGTGCCCTGGCGCTTCATTCTCATCGAGGGCGACGCACGGCAGCGGCTGGGCGAGGTTCTGGTCAAGGCTTTCCAGGCCGACAACCCGAATGCCGACCCGGAGAAGGTCGCCGCCGAGCGCGAGCGTTTCTCCAAGGCCCCGCTGGTGGTGGCCGTGGTATCCCGCGTCACGCCTCACGTGAAGATTCCCGAGTGGGAGCAGGTCCTCTCGGCAGGCGCCGTATGCATGAACCTGCTGCACGCCGCGAATGCTCTGGGCTACGGCGCATCCTGGCTGTCGGGCTGGGCCGCCTTCGACCGCCGCGTGCTCGACGCTTTGGGCCTTGCGCCCAATGAGCGCATCGCCGGCTTCGTCCATATCGGCACGCCCACCGAGAAGCCGACCGACCGCGACCGCCCCAACCTCGCCGACATCGTGACCCGGTTCTAAGCACATGTTTTACGAGACCGCCAGCAACGCGCACGGCCTGCCGCACGATCCGTTCAAGGCCATCGTGACGCCGCGCCCCATCGGGTGGATCACGGCCATGAGCGCGAAGGGTGAGATCAACCTCTCGCCCTATTCCTTCTTCAATGCGATTTCCGAGCGCCCGCCGATGGTGGCGTTCTCCTCCGCAGGCAGAAAGGATGCGCTGACCTTCATCGAGGAGACGAAGGAATTCGTCTGCAATCTCGCGACCTACGATCTGCGCGAGCAGATGAACGCCACCTCCGCCGTTCTGCCGCGCGGCGTGAACGAGATGGAGCATGCGGGTCTGAAGGCCGCGCCGTCGCAATTGGTGAAGCCGCCACGCGTCGCCGATGCCCTTGCCGCGCTCGAATGCAAGTGGCTCCAGACCGTGCCGCTCGTTCCACTGGAAGGCGGCGATGCCTCCTATTATCTCGTGATCGGGCAGGTCGTCGGCATCCACATCGACGACCGCTACATCGTCGACGGCTTCGTCGACACGGCCGCCATGCGCCCCATCGCACGTGCCGGCTACCGCGACTATTTCGTCGCGACGGAAGAGACGAAGTTCTCGATCAAGCGGCCAGGTGCATAACTAGCCCCAAGCCTCACCCTGAGGAGCGTAGCGTCTCGAAGGGTGAGGCGTCTCGAGATTGCACTGAAGCCTCCTTCGAGACGCAGCTGCGCTGCTCCTCAGGATGAGGTGAGGTCTTTCAGTCTCTATCGAATTCAGGCGAGGGGAGGTTGTGCTGTTCCCATAGCCTTTTGGGAATTGTCTCACCGACAGCAAGCTCAAAACTGCGTACCGTTTTGCTGCGCAGGTCGAGTTGGCATGTATAGCTGAGATTGTACCAACTTGAGCCGCTTCGGAAGGCGGCTCCCTTCGCGACAATCGTATTCCTGCTTCTCCTTGTGTCGGCCATGGCATAAGCCACGATCCGCTCCGGCTCGAACTGCTTCAGCGCTGCCGCGATCTGCGCCATGGCCTCGATGTTGCACAATTGCTCGAGCCGCGTTTCCTCTTCCATGAGAGGAAGCATCTGCTGCATTTTGCGGCTTGCGGGATGTGACAGGACATCGCCGGATAGCATCTTCGTCGCGCGAATGACGGCGGGAGCCGTTTGTGGTGGCGGCTCGGCGGAAGGTGCTGGCTGGATTGCGGGGTCGGGCTGGGTGTGAGATGCTGAAAAAGGTTCAGGGTTTTGCGGGATGGGCGGAGCGGTGCTGGTTTCCAGTTCCCGAAACTCCTCGCCGGTCCAAACCTCGACGGGCGTGCTTTCGTTGAGAGGCGGCATGTCTCTCAAAGACAGGGGAATAGCGAAGGCCAGCAACAGTAGACCATGAACAACGATTGAGGCCGGAAGGCCCCATGTCCTCATGGTCAAGCTTCTCATGGTCAAGCTTCTCATGGGCAAAGCTTGCTGCAAACCTTGCCCCTTGGCCTATGCCATCCGTGCTGCGAGTGCCCGCTTCCAGGCATCCTTCGTCAGGCGAAAGCACATCGCGGGAGAAGGAGTGCCGGAAAGGTTCAGGACCGTGTCGTAGACATGCTCCGCGCCGAGCTTCGCTGTGGCCTTCTGTGAGCGGATGTTATCGGGAGCGATGTGCAGCCACACCTCGGGATAGTGCTTGAACGCGTGGTCGAGCATGAGGCGCTTCATTTCGAAATTGAAGCTGCCGCCCCAATAGGCATTGTTCAGGAACGTGAAGCCGATGGAGATGCTGTCGGGCTGGTCGGGAGCCGTGTAGTAGCGGGAGCAGCCGATGATCTTGTTCGACGTCCGCTCGATGGCGACAAGGGTGCTCCCGGTCCCTAAGAGAAAGTCGAAATACTTCTCGAAGACATCGCGCTTGTACCGATCCTTCGCCGGATGGCCTGCCCACACTTCAGGATGTCCCGCTGCCGCGAACAACCCGTCGAAATCCTCACGCTTGAGAGGACGGAGCAGAAGCACATGCGATGCGAGCTCCGGCTGGGCGTCGAAGTTTGTTCCTGTCATTGGTCATATGCCCCGGTGCTTTGAAGTGCTTACTGTCGTGGCTCGGCTTCAAGGCTTGGCGGCGCGCCTTAGCAAGCGCTCGGCGCGCAGCAGATGCGGGCGGTCGAGCATCTCGCCATTCACGCCGACGACGCCTGCGCCGGGATTGGCCTTGAAGGCGTCGATCACGGCCTTCGCGCGCTCGATGGCTTCGGTTGATGGCGTGAAGGCCTCGTTGATGACGGGCACCTGCGCCGGGTGGATCGCCATTTTCGCCACGAAACCGTCGCGGCGGGCGTTGCGGCACTCGGCGGCGAGGCCGTCCATATCGCGGAAGTTCGTGTAGACGGAGTCGATGGCATCGACGCCCGCCGCCGCCGCGCCGAAGAGCGTGAGGGAGCGGGCGAGGCGATAGGGATCGGTATAAGCGCCGCTCTCGTCGCGATTGGCCTCCGCGCCGAGATCGGCGGAGAGATCCTCGCCGCCCCAGGTGAGCCCCATGAGGCGATGGCTTGCGCCGTTGAAGGTGCCGAGCGCGAAAACGCCCGCCGCGTTCTCCGTCGCGATGGCGAGGATGCGCGTGGCCCCGTCCTCCAGGCCGAACTCCGCTTCGCGCACGGCGAGTTTCGCGCCGAGATGCGCGACATCCGCGCCGCCGATCGCTTTCGGCAGAACGATGCCGTCGGGCGCGGCCTTCATGACGCCGTCGAGATCGGCATCGGTCATGCCTGTGGTGAGACCGTTCACGCGCACATAGAGGCGGGGACGATCAGTCTTGGCGCGATGCTCGGAAACGAATGCGGAGGTGACGCGGCGCGCTTCTTCCTTGGCATTCAGATCGACGGAATCCTCCAGGTCGATGAGAAGAATATCGGCACCGGAGACAAGGCCCTTTTCAAGCTTCTTCTGGCTGTCGCCGGGAACGAAGAGCAGGGAGCGCATCAGGCGCTCCTCTTGCGCATGAAGGCTTGGCGACGGCATTCCGCGACGAGGGTGCCGTCCTGCTTGTAGGCGCGGTGGATGAAATCCACGATGCCGGCATTCGGGCGTGATTTCGACTCGCGCTTGTCGGCGATTTCCGTCGTCACGTTGATCGTGTCGCCCTCGAAGAGCGGCGCGGGAAATTTCACGTCCGTCATGCCGAGATTGGCGATGGTGGTGCCCACGGTCGTGTCGTTGACGGAAATGCCGATCATCAGGCCCAGCGTGAACAGAGAGTTCATGAGCGGCTTGCCCCATTCCGTTTCCGTCGCGCAAAAATGCGCATCGATATGGAGCGGCTGCGGGTTCAGCGTCATGTTGGAGAACAGCATGTTGTCCATCTGCGTCACGGTGCGTGTGAGGCGGTGCTTGATGGTGACGCCGACCACGAAGTCTTCGAAGTAGAGGCCGCCGCGCGGGTGCCTGCTCTCATCGTTCATGACGTTATCCTCCGACTAACGAAAAGGGCATGTTGCTCATGCCTCTCGAAAATCAATAACCGAACTGCTCGCGTAAGATGCGCTCGTCGAGGCTGTGGCCGGGATCGTGCAGCATCACGAGATCGACGCTTCGATCCATGGAGACATGCACGCGCGACACGTGGCGGAATTCCGTGTGGTCGGCCACCGCGCTCACAGGGCGGTTTTCCGCTTCCAGCACCTCGATCTCGATCTTCGCGTAATCGGGCAGCAGCGCGCCGCGCCAGCGCCGGGGGCGGAATGCGGAGATCGGGGTGAGGGCGAGAAGAGGCGAGCTCAGGGGAAGGATCGGCCCACCGACGGAAAGGTTGTAGGCCGTCGAGCCGGCGGGCGTCGCGACGAGAATGCCGTCGGCGA
Organism: Pseudomonadota bacterium; assembly: GCA_023450615.1. Classification (GTDB taxonomy): domain Bacteria; phylum Pseudomonadota; class Alphaproteobacteria; order Rhizobiales; family Beijerinckiaceae; genus Microvirga. Next base: position 30,249 of record JAEXGT010000012.1, read on the forward strand.
TCAACTCCGAGATGCGCACCTTTCCATCGATGCTGATACGCAGCTTCGCCGCCTGATAGGTTTGGCGCAGCATGGAGACTTCATTGATGGCGCGGGCCGTATGGGCCACGCCCAGCATGTCCCAGGTCACCATGAGAAGCGGGTGTACGGTGCTTCGCTCGGCATTCTCGAGACGGTCGAAAAGATCGTCCTCCCGGAACTCATTCATCAGGAAGCCGACCGTGCCCTTGTTCATGCCGTAGATGGGCTTTGCCGTGCCCATGGTCTTGTGAAGGGTCTGCAGCATCAGACCGTCGCCGCCCAGCGCCACGATCACATCCGCCTCTTCGAGAGGCACGTTCTCATAACGCCGCATCAGAGCGACAAGCGCGCCCTGCGCGTCGGGGGCGGCGCTGGCCACGAAAGCAATCTTGTTGAAACGACGGGCCATGCCCAGATACCCTCGCTTTCGCCCGATGGGGCTACGAAGCACAGGCATAGCATGGAACGCCCACTTCTCGTCTATACGACCTTTCCCGATGTGGATACGGCGCTCTCTCTTGGGGAAAGCCTCGTCCGCGACGGCCTGATCGCCTGCATCAACGTGCTGCCGGGCATGCGCTCGGTCTATGCCTGGAAAGGGGCCGTGGAGCGCGGGGAGGAGGCGGTCGGTATCCTCAAGACCCGCAAAGGCTTGCAGGAGCAGGTCCAGGCGGCGTTGAAAGACCGGCATCCTTACGAGACGCCGGTTATGTTCTTCATCGAGCCCGAGAGCGCGGATGCCGCCACTCTCGATTGGATATTCGGGGAAACGCGAGGCAAGCAGCCTTAGACCGCCGAACTCCACTGCACCGGCACGAAGCGGAAGCCGTTGCCGTCCTTGGCGATATGGCCGGTGGCCGGGAAGGGGGCATGGTAGAATGCGACCTGCGCTCTCTCGGAAGCCGCCATGTCGAGCATGCGCCGGCGGGTGGCGCGGGCCTGGTCCGCATCCATGTCGAAGACAGCCGACCAATCGGGATTGCGCACGAACAGGGCGGGATGGTTCGTGATGTCCGACATCACCATCAGCTTGCCGTTGCCCGAGGAGAGCATGTAGGCCGTGTGACCCGGCGTGTGGCCGGGAGCGGCGATGCTGGTGAGGCCGGGCACGATTTCCTTGTCCGCCTCATAGCGCTTCACGTTCTGAGCGATGGGGCCGAACACGCGGCGCGTGCCCTGGAAGGCTCCCTTCATGCCCTCGGGGGCCTGATTCATGCGGGCATCGTCCATCCAGAAGGCCCACTCGGCTTCGGGCACCATCACCTCGGCATTGGAAAACACCGCTGTGCCGTCCTTGAGGCGAAGGCCGTTGATATGGTCGCCGTGGAAATGGCTGATGACGACCGTGTCGACCTTGGCAGGATCAAACCCTGCGGCGCGGAAGTTCTTCATCCAGCTGCCCGAAGTCGGCGCGCCGCTGTCGCCGTTGCCGGTATCGATCAGGGTGATCCTGCCGCCGTGGTTCAGCACCAGGGTGTTGAAGGTGATCGGGAAGGCATCGGTAGGAAGAAACGCGTCCTGAAGAGCGGACTGCACGTCCTTGAGTTCGGCATTCTTGATGAAGCCTTCGACGGGGCGGCGGGCGAAGCCGTCGTTGATGGCAGTCACCTCGATGTCGCCGACCTTGTAGCGGTAGAAACCCGGAGCCTGCTGGGGAGCGGTGTCTGAGGAAGCGGTGTTGGTCGTATTCTGGGCCAAGGCGTTGAATCCTCCGAAGGGGGCGGCGGCAAGAGCAGTGCCTGCAAGAACGGTGCGGCGTGTGATGGTCATAGGGTGTTCTCTCCACATCGATGCGATGAGCCTAGAACGGCTCAGGTTCGCGGCAAGGGAACGGCCCTTCACAACTCAGCGAGGAGAAGGCGTTTCCTGTCCCTTGTGGGAGGTCAGGTGATGCAGAGCGATGCCGCTCGTTGTGGCGACGTTGAGGGAGTCGAAGCCGCCACTCATCGGGATCGACACGGTGCGTGTGCGGGCGAGCAGGTCGGGCGGCAGACCCGGGCCTTCAGCGCCCAGCAGAAGTGCAGTCCGGCGGGCAGGCTTTATCTGTGAGAGAATTTCCCTGCCTGCGGGGGATAGGGCGATGATCTCGAACGACGCGGCCCGAAGAGCTTGCACCATGGCTTCGGCGGACGCCCCACGGACAAAGGGAACGACGAGAGCTCCACCGACCGAGACGCGGATCGCTTTCCGATAAAGCGGGTCGCAGCTTTCCTGATCGAGCAGAACGCCGTGCGCGCCGAAGGCGGCTGCATTGCGGAAGATGCCGCCCACATTGTCGTGGTTGGCCAATCCCACCAATCCGACAACCAATGCCTCTTCGGGAAGGCTCGCCAGGAAATCTTCCACGGGAGGGGAAGGCGCGCGCCTCGCGACGGCCAGAATCCCCCGGTGGATGGGAAATCCCACGATGGCGTCCATGACTTGGCGATTGGCCGTATAGACGGGCACGTCCGGAGACAGGTTCTTGAGCGCATCGCTCAAGTGGTCGAGGCGGTTCTCGGCCAGAAGCAGCGACTCGATCTCGAAGCGCGGCTGCTTCAGCAGAACCCGCAGGACGACCTCTCCCTCGGCGATGAAACGGTTCTGACGCCCCACCAGATCCCGCTCCCGCACTTCGCGATAGGGCTCGATCCGCGGATCGTGAGGATCGGTAACGGCTATAGGCATCGGCTTCCTTCAAATGTCCGCATGACTTGCCCTCTTCCTATGGCAGCGCTGTCGGCGGAACAACGACTTTCGCTCCCGGTTAGCCTTCCAGCATGGCAGGGCCGCCGATGCGGCCCGACTAAAGGAGATCAATGATGGAATGGGATATCGCGGACGGTTTGGTGTGGGGTCTGGTGATCATCGGCGGGCCGCTGCTGATCGGCATTTTCATGGCCGTCTTCGCCAATCGCCGCAACAGGCTGAACCGGGTCGAGCGCGAAATCTCGGAGCAGGGCGCGCACAAGAACTGGGGCAAGGAAGAGATCCACTGAAGGTTCAGGGATCGATCCATGACTTAATGGCTGTGCGGGGTGGAAAGAAATGGTGCCGGTGGAGAGGATCGAACTCCCGACCTTCGGTTTACAAAACCGCTGCACTACCGCTGTGCTACACCGGCCCTCTTCGTGGGTGCTGAGGTAGCAGCACCCCGGCCAGGACGCAAGTTCCCTTAAAACAGAAAAATTAAGTGCTCCAGCGCACCGAAACCATCCTTCCTTTATGGGATTGTCCCGGAAACGGTGGTTAAGGAAACGGTGTCATGATCAGCCTAGGAGCTTCTAAAGTAAGGATGAATCCGATCCATAGGGATTGGATTCTGTTCATTGCCTCGTTCGGGATCGCAGCGGGCCTCGTCTTCGCGCCGATGCCGGCGGACGCGGCTTATGTTCCGCAGAATTCTTCGTCGAAGGTTGCCGCAAAGGTGGAGACCGCAATGGCTGCGAAGGATGTCGAGGAGACAGGCTCCATTGGAGCGCAGGACACCGACACCTCCACATGCAGCAAGTCCCGCAAGCGTCTCTTCGTCGAGGGCGAAGGCTGGATCGTCCGCAAGCTCACGACCTGCTACTGAGCCGCACACGGCTGAGAGTGGAAATGAAAAGCCCCGCCTGAGGCGGGGCTTTCCTTTTTTAGCGTTCGAGCCGCCGCTTAGCGGGAGCCCTCATAGGTCATGATGTCGCGATCCTTCGTCTCCGGCACCAGCAGGAGGCCGACCACGAAGGTCACGAGAGCGATCACGATCGGGTACCACAGGCCGTAGTAGATATCGCCGGTGGCCGCCACCATCGCGAAGGCGGCGGGAGGCAGAAGGCCGCCGAACCAGCCGTTGGCGATGTGGTAGGGCAGCGACATCGCGGTGTAGCGGATGCGGGTCGGGAAGAACTCGACCAGAGCCGCCGCGATCGGGCCGTACACCATCGTGACGTAGATCACGAAGATGGTCAGGATGCCGATGGCCTTGAGGGCCTGCGCGTTACCGAGAACCGAGAAGAAGCCGTTGACCTTCAGGATGCTCGGGTCGCCGGGCTTCGGATAGCCGATCTCGGTCGCAGCCGCCGTGAAGGCGGTGATGTTGGCCGGGATGGCAGCCGCAATCGGAACGTCCTTGCCGTTGAAGGTCACCTTCGCAGGCGTACCGGCGGCAGCCGGAACCAGCTCATACTTCACGGCGGAGCGGGCGAGGGACACACGGGCCACATCGCACGGAGCGGTGAAGGTACGGATGCCGACCGGGTCGAACACCGAGCCGCAGCTGGCGGGATCGGCCACGACCTGAACCTTCGCCGTTTCGAGAGCCTGGTTCAAGTTCGGGCTGACGACGCTCGTGAGGCCATGGAAGAGCGGGAAGTAGGTGATCGCTGCGAGCAAGCAGCCGCCCAGGATGACCGGCTTGCGGCCGATCTTGTCCGACAGGGCGCCGAACAGGATGAAGCCGCCGGTGCCGATGATCAGCGACCAAGCGATCAGCACGTTCGAGGTGAGCAGGTCGACCTTGAGGATGCTCTGGAGGAAGAACAGGGCGTAGAACTGGCCCGTGTACCACACCACGGCCTGACCGATGGCGAGACCGATGAGGGCGATAAGCACCATCTTCGCATTGCGCCACTGGCCGAAAGCCTCCTTGAGCGGAGCTTTCGACTGCGTGCCTTCTTCCTTCATCTTCTTGAAGGCCGGGGATTCCTGCATCTGCATGCGGATCCAGACCGAGATGCCGAGAAGGAACACGGAGAGCAGGAACGGAATGCGCCAGCCGGCGATCGGCCAGCCTTCGCCCGTCTGGAAGCCCTGTTCACCCATCCAGGTGCGGAGCACGAGGATGACGGCTAGCGACAGCAGCAGGCCGACGGTCGCCGTCGTCTGAATGAAGCTGGTGTAGAAGCCGCGGCGCCCGACGGGGGCGTGCTCGGCCACGTACACGGCTGCGCCGCCGTACTCGCCGCCCAGAGCCAGGCCCTGGAGCATGCGCAGCACGATGAGGATGACCGGAGCGATCCAGCCGATCTGGTTGTAGCTGGGCAGCAGGCCGACCAGGAAGGTCGAGAAGCCCATGATCAGGATGGTGATGAGGAAGGTGTACTTGCGGCCGACGAGATCGCCGATTCGGCCGAAGAACAGAGCGCCGAACGGGCGCACCAGGAAGCCCGCCGCGAAGGCGAGAAGCGCGAAGACGTTACGGGTCGTCACGTCGAAGGCGGAGAAGAACTGCGCGCCGATGATCGTGGCGAGAGATCCGTAGAGATAGAAATCGTACCATTCGAAGACGGTACCGAGCGAGGAGGCGAGAATCACCTTCCGCTCTTCGCGCGTCATCGGCCGCGGTGCGGCGGCCGAACGCGCTGTAGTGGCTGCTGTTGCCATAGCGTTCCCTTCCATTTTGATAGCCCGGTGATCCGGGTCTTCAGGCATCAGACGGTTCATCGCCGCCTGAGCCGAGGCATCGTGGCCACGGGGGCCAAGAATCCCATGGAAGTTGAGGCTAGCGCCGCCTTTACGCGCCACAATTGCCAATTCGTATTTGCGACTTCCGTCTAAGATACCGTAATCAGAGGCAAAAAACGTTGTCAGGCAAGCTCTTGTGGAGAGCAGTTGCTTAAGGGGTTGCGGTCTTCGCGGCGGCTTTAGTCACAGCGAAAAGCGAGATGGCGGCGGCATTGGAGACATTAAGGCTCTTGATCGCGCCGGGCATGTCGAGCCTGCCGATGGCGTCGCAGCATTCGCGGGTTCTCTGACGCAAGCCCTTGCCTTCCGATCCCAGCACCAGAACCAGGGGCAGCTTCAACTCCAGCTCGTCGATATTGGCGTCCCCCTCCGAATCAAGCCCGATGCGCTGGAAGCCGCGCTCGCCGAGCGCCGTCAGCGTGTCGCCCAGATTCTTCACGATCATGAAGGGCACGTGCTCCAGGCCGCCGGACGCGGATTTGGCCAGCACGCCGGTCGCCGCGGGGCTGTGCCGCGCGGTGGTGATGATGGCCTCCACATCGAAAGCCGCCGCCGTGCGCACGATGGCGCCCACATTGTGCGGATCCGTGATCTGGTCGAGGGCCAGCACGAGGCGCTTGCCGCTCAAGGTCGCCACCGACGGAGAGGGCAGGGGATCGGCCTCCGCGTAAAGGCCCTGATGGACCGCATCGGGCTCCAGGAGGCGGTTGATCTCGTCCGGGCGCACCATCTCGGGCTGGAGGGGCAGGGGAACGTTCTCCTCCTGCAGACGGCGCAGGGAGTTTTCCGTGGCGAGAAGGCGGCGAATCGTGCGCTTGCCGTTGCGCAGCGCCTCCACCACCGGATGCCAGCCATAGAGGATCGTGGTGTCGATCTCATGCGGCGGACGCCACGCTTGAGAATCGCGGCGGCCCTGCTTCTTGCCCTGCGGACGCTGGAAACGGGGCTTGCGGGAATTGAAGGGACGCTCGCTCATGATGCTTTCGATCTCGTGTGGTGTGGCGCATGGCCATAACACAGAGTGGAGGCATTCACGATCCATCTCACAAACATCGCTCTTTGCTGTTGACACCGGCCATGCAGGTCACCATAAGAGCGCCACCGAGCGGCCGCATCACGGTGTGGCGCTTCGGGTGAAGACCTCGGCGCACTGCGTCAGGGTTGGACAATGGGGGAATGTCCCGAGCGGCAAAGGGGGCGGACTGTAAATCCGCTGGCTATGCCTTCGTAGGTTCGAGTCCTACTTCCCCCACCATCCAACCAGCAGGGCATGCGGGTGTAGCTCAATGGTAGAGCAGCAGCCTTCCAAGCTGAATACGAGGGTTCGATTCCCTTCACCCGCTCCAGCCTTCTCACCTTTCCCACAATTTGGTTTCGCCTGCTAAAGCTCCATCTTTCAAAGATGTGGCCTCGCTGCCCTGTATCATTCAATTTCAGGCTGCCGTTCTTCGCGGCGCTCCTCAGGGCGAGGACAGGGGGGCTGAAGGGCGCATATAAAGTTACATATTATTCAGTATTAAGAAAACGAAAGAAAGAATTGCCCCGGGCTCTAATGTAACACTATTTAGCGTTGCCTTAAGGTAACATGAGAAGAATGGCGTATTTCCGGCTGTAATTGCATCTGGACGCAAAGGGTTTTTTTCTTAGGGTGTCCTTCAATTTCATAAATGGTCGCTGAGCGGCCGGATTGATGCTGGGGGGCAACCATGACGACATTTCCGATGCGACGCCGCACGTCTGGAGGTAAGGGCCGTTTTGTCCGGTCCGAGGTTCGCAAAGTCTCCCGTCTGACTGGAAGCGTTTTGATCTCCCTCTGCCTGGGCGCTACGGGTGTGGTGGCAGAGGAGGCGTCTGCCCTCCTGAAGGAGAGGTTCGGGTTCGTCGGCTCCCTTCCTGCCCTTGCGAGCAGCACATCACCTCTCACCCTGCCGGCATCGGCTTTCGAGACCGATGAATATCGCCGCTCCTGGTATCTCGGCCATATCAATGCTTCCGAGGCCTTTGCCATGGGCTATACGGGCAAGGGCGTCACCGTTGCGGTTGTCGATTCCGGCATCGATTTCAATCACCCGGAATTCGCGGGCCGTATCTCGCCTCTGTCGTATTCCTATGCCATCGGAAGGGACCCTCTGGACCTGAGCGATACGGAGGCTGACGGCCGCATCGCCAGTCACGGCACGCACGTATCGGGCATCATCGGCGCTGCCCGCGACGGGCGAGGAAATATGGGTGTCGCTCCAGAGGCGACGCTCATGGTGCTGAGAACCAACTATCGCTACGGTCCAAGAGGCGAGTACCCTCCCAATCTCGGCTTGATCCATGCTGCCAAAAATGGCGCGAAGGTGATCAACGGAAGCTATGGGCCGATTGCGATTCCTCCAAAGAACATCGAGGATGCGGCGGGAAACAGGGTCCCCAATCCGCATTGGGTCGAGTGGCCAGATCAGATCGTCGCGCTTAGCGGTCTTGAGGACGAGTACAACGCAGTGTTGACCGCCGCCAAGCACGACGTCGTCATGGTTTTCGCAGCGGGTAACGAGTACCAGGATCAGCCCATCGGCGCGTCCCATCCTTCCGGGATCGCGCTGTTCCCATACATCCGTCCGGAGAACCACAGGAAGGGCATCTACAGCTTTCTCTACGAGGCATCGGACATTACGAATCCGAAGACCTATCGCCTCGCCGACATGAGCGATCCTGATCTGGATGAGATCGACCTGTCGGATCTTTATGGCACTCTCATCGCCGTCGTCGCTACGAACAGCCAGGGCAAGATCTCGAGCTTCAGCAACCGGTGCGGCGTCGCGGCCCTTTGGTGTATCGCCGCTCCTGGCGGAGACCGTCCGCGTGACGGCGAGCCCGCAGCCGAGGCGCTGATTTTGTCCACCGTTCCATACAGCGACTATGACTTGAAAGGCGGCACCTCCATGGCTGCCCCCGTCGTCTCGGGCGGTGCGGCTATTCTGCGGGAGGCGTTTCCCTACATGACGGCCCGGCAGATCATCGAAGTGATCCTCACCACGGCAACGCCGATGGGGTCGCCCGAGATCTATGGCCGCGGCATGTTCAACCTCGGACGGGCGGTAAGGGGCCCTTACGAATTCGGCGCTGAGGGTTTCGCCCAGGTGTTCGACGTGAACACCAAGGGCCATGACTCCGTCTGGTCGAACGACATTCGCGGAACGGGCGGCCTGATCAAGCGGGGCGAGGGAAATCTCGTGCTGACAGGCACGAATACCTATGCGGGCGGCACCGATGTGCTCGGCGGCATCCTGACGCTCAACGGTTCGGTGAGATCTCGGCTGGCGGTTCACGTCAACGCCACGCTTCGCGGCACGGGTCGGATCGGCGCACCCCTGACCGTTGCCGGCGTTATCGAGCCCGGTGGCGCGAATGAATCCTCCATCGGCACCATGACGGTGAACGGAGATGCAAGCCTGCTGAAGACGTCGCTTTTCCGTGCCGACGCGAATGGAAGCGGGAAGCACGACAAGCTCGACATTTCGGGCCGGGCGACAATCGCGGGAGGAGGGCTCGAGGTCTCCTTGATGAACGGCGCCGCCCCGGTGAACAAGCGCATGACGCTGCTAACCGCCGATGGCGGAAGCCTGGGACGGTTTGGGGCGTTCCGGACGAACAGCCAATCTGCCTATCTTGCGCCAGAACTCGAATATGGTGCGAACGACCTGTCGGTTATATTCCGCCGGAATGGAGTGTCCGTGGTAAGTGCGGCCCAAACCGCCAACCAGGTCTCGGTCGCTGTTGCGGCGGAACGGCTCGGCGTCGGCGATCCGGTGAACGATGCTCTGGTCCAGAACAGCCTTGCGTCGACCCCGGGCGCATTGAACAGCCTCTCTGGTGAAGCCCACGGTTCGGTGGTCGCGGCGACGTATGGCGATGCCGCGCTGGTCAGCAACGCTCTGCTCGGCCGCCTCCGCCAGCCTCTGGCTATTCCGGCAACGGGGAAGGTTCAGGCCGCTTATGCTGCCGACAGCCTGAGCCGGCAGGTTGACCTCATTCAATATCCGACGCTCGACTCCCGCGTCTTCGCCCTGTGGGGTGAAGGCTTCGGCTCTTGGGGCAAGATTCGTTCGGATGGCAATGCCGGATCCGTGAGCACCTCACGGGGCGGCTTCATCCTCGGCGCGGACGCGACGATTGACGGAGATTATCGGTTCGGCATCGCTGGCGGCTTCACGAGCACGGATGTCGATGTCGATAGCCGTCTTTCCTCGGGCACCAACGAGAGCATCTTCGGCGCCCTCTACGGCTCCGCGAAATGGGGCGCGCTCAACCTGCGTCTCGGTGCCTCCTATGCCGCGAACGACATCCACATGAACCGCCAGATCGGCTTCATCGGATTCCAGGATCAGGTGACCTCATCTTATGACGGTTCGACCATCCAGGCCTTTGGTGAAATCGGATATCGCCTGGGCTTGGGGGCCATCCAGATCGAGCCGTTCCTCGGAGCCGCCGTCCTGAGAACGCATACGGATGCCTTCGTCGAGGAAGGCGGCATCGCCGCCCTGGCGGGAACTGCCCGTGATTACAATCTGTCTACGACAACCCTCGGCTTGCGCGCCGAGGCCATGCTGAGCCGGGATCTGCCTCTTACGGTGAGGGGAATGCTCGGCTGGCGTCACGCCTACGGTGATGTGGAGCCGACGGCGCTTCTTGCCTTCAGTGGCGGCGCTGGTGCCTTCGCGGTTTCCGGTGCTCCCATCGATCGAGATGCGGTCGTGGCGGAAGCGAGTCTGGATTGGCAGGCGAGCGACGCGATTACGGTCGGCTTGGCGTATCAGGGGCAGATCGGCGAGCGTGCGCAGGAGCATGCGGTGAAGGGCAACCTCACCTGGCGCTTCGAAACCCGATAAAGCAGGCCGATGGCTCTCCAGCCGTCTCCAATAAGGGGCATCCGAATCGCGAGCCGATGCCGGCGAGGAGGGATGAGGCTTGCCGAGATAGGGCAGGCCGCGTCTGTGGGAATCTGGCGGATCTCGCCAGCGTCCCGCCTGCGGTCGCCGGCTTGATGGCTGAATTTTGGTGACCTAAGGGAATTAGGCATTGCATCGGCGCCGAAGCTCGGCTTTAAAGGCGCCGGTCTGCCGTCAGGCGGGTTCTAAAAGCCCTGAGAAGGGGCTTTGAGATGCTTCGCCCGATAATTACGTTCTGCAAGATTGAAATTGGCACTTGCGCATTCGGCGTAACCGCAATATCGGGACGCCCTGGGTTTTTTGTTCCTGGCCTATGCAAGGTAGAGATCAATGGCGAAGGAAAAGTTTGAACGCAACAAGCCGCACTGCAACATCGGCACGATTGGTCACGTTGACCACGGCAAGACGTCGCTGACGGCTGCGATCACGAAGGTTCTGGCGGAGTCCGGCGGTGCGA
>JAEXGT010000023.1 GCA_023450615.1 Pseudomonadota bacterium
GCGCCGGATCGAGCACGTCGGGCCGGTTGGTGGCGGCGATGATGATGATGCCCTCATTGGCCTCGAAGCCGTCCATCTCGACCAGGAGCTGGTTGAGGGTCTGCTCGCGCTCGTCGTTGCCGCCGCCCAGGCCCGCGCCGCGATGGCGGCCGACGGCGTCGATCTCGTCGATGAAGATGATGCAGGGGGCGTTCTTCTTGGCCTGCTCGAACATGTCGCGCACGCGCGAGGCGCCGACGCCGACGAACATCTCGACGAAGTCGGAGCCGGAGATGGTGAAGAAAGGCACGTTGGCTTCACCGGCGACCGCGCGGGCGGTCAGGGTCTTGCCGGTGCCGGGCGGTCCGACCAGGAGCACGCCGCGGGGAATGCGCCCGCCGAGGCGCTGGAACTTCTGCGGATCGCGCAGGAACTCCACCACCTCCTGAAGATCTTCCTTCGCCTCGTCAATGCCCGCAACATCGTCAAACGTCACGCGGCCATGAGCCTCCGTAAGGAGCTTCGCCTTCGACTTGCCGAACCCCATGGCGCGGCCCGCGCCGTTCTGCATCTGGCGCGACAGGAACACCCAGGCGCCGATGAAAAGCGCGATGGGCAGGATGTTCATGAGGACGGCGATGAACCAGGGGGTCGAATCGGATTGCGGGCGCGCCGTGATCTGGACGCCCTTCTGCTGCAGCTTCGAGACGAGATTGGGGTCGTTGGGCGCATAGGACGAGAAGTTGCGGCCATCGGTATAGGTGCCGCTGATCTCGGGCCCGGAGATGATCACGCTCGTGATGCGCCCGGCGTCGGCGTCGCTCAGGAGCTGGCTGTAGGCAATGTCGCTGCCGCCGCCCCGGTGGCCCGGGCTCTGGAAAAGGGTGACGAGCGCCAGCACCAGCAGGAAAATGACAACCCACAAGGCGAAGTTGCGGAAATTTGAATTCATCGGATCAGGTTCTGCCCCAGAGGGAGATGAAGCACGGGAAAGGCTGAGACATCTCCCCGCACGGCTAAACTCAATGTAGGCACACCATTCTCCCTTGCCAAGGGAATGCGGCGCGTGTGGGGCACCATCTAAACGTCTTGGCTAAGAGAATTGGCTAACGCATCGTCCTCATAAGTGGATTCCACTTTTGGGATCAATACGATGCTTCGCCGTATGAAGGATCCCGTCGTACGAAAAACCGGGCCCGCTTTTTGCTGTACGTCCGCCCGCCGCGCTACCGGCCCCGCAAGCGGGGCGGTTCCGGCCCGATCACCAGCCGCCCGGCCCGGTCGAGATGGAGAAGAGCCCCCGCGATCGTCAGGCGCAGCCCCTCCCCCGCCCCAATAGCCGCCCGCAGACGCTCCAGGCAGGTTTCGAGCCGGTGGAGACGGCCATTCTCGAAGCCCGCCCGGTCCAGGGCCTGCTCCAGAATCCTCAGAGAGATTTCGAAGGGCTCCTCAGTGAGGCAGGCGGGGCGAAAGGCGAAACCACCCTCTCCCGCCTCGGGCTTTGCTGCTTCCAGGGCCTGACGGGCCTTGATGTCGAGCGCCTCATCGGCCTGGGCGGCCCGCTCGGCCAGACGCGCCAGCCGGTTGGCGGTGAGACCCTCCTGCGCGAGGCGCGGCATCAACCCGCGCCAGCGGACCCTGGCGAAGCGCTCATCCGCATTGGACGGGTCGGTGACGAAAGCCCAGCCGTTTTGCCGGCACAATTCGAGAAGCGCCGATTTCGGCCAGTCGAGAAGCGGCCTTGCATGGACGATCCCGTCCCGGTCCCGCTCCCGACGCATGCCGGCCAAGCCTTTCAGGCCCGATCCCTTGGCAAGGCGCATCAGGACCGTCTCGGCCTGATCGTCCCGGGTATGGGCGGTGACGAGGTGAGAGGCTCCCGCCTCACGGGCCAGCTGAACGAGCAGGCCGTAGCGCGCCTCCCGCGCTGCTTCCTGAAGCCCGGCTCCAGGCTTTTCGCCTGTCCAGACAAGGATACGGTGGGGAAAGCCCAGGGCAGCCGCCTCCCGGGCCACGAAGGCTGCCTCTTCCGCAGCCTCGGGGCGCAGGCCGTGATCCACGGTGGCGACAAGGACGGGAGGGCGATGAGCAGGCGCCCAGCGGGCGAGAAGGTGCATCATGGCCATGGAATCGGGGCCACCCGAGACGGCGGCCACGAGGCCCGTGGCATGGTTCAACCGGGAAAAGAGAAGCTCCGGATCGTCGGTCCGGAGCGGAGCGTCAGGCGAAGGAGCTGCCACGATCGGGGTGCTCGACTGTCGGCCTGGTCAAATACATTTGTTGCGCTTCTGCTCGCGCTCCGAAGCCTGGCGCACGCTGGCGGAGGCCTGCGGATACTTGCGGTCGAGCTCGGCGAAGACGGCGCAGGCGCGGTCGCGGGCGCCCAGGCTGTTGAGGGACACGCCGAGGCGCAGCATCGCGTCCGGGGCCTTGGCTGCGGTCGGATGATCGGCGGAAATGTTCAGGAACTGCTCGGCGGCCTCCCGGTGGCGTCCGCGCTGGAGATAGGTTTCGCCCAGCCAGAATGTGGCCTCGGGCACCAACTGGTCGCGCGGGTTGGACTGAAGGAAACGGCGGAAGCCCATCTCGGCCTGATCGTAATCCTTCTGCGTGAAGGAGGCGTAGGCCGCGTCGAAATCTGCCCTCGGATTACCGGTGCCGGTGGCCGCCACGCTGGGGCCGGGCCGGGGCTGGATCGCGCCCTGCGGCATGGCCATGCCGTTGCCGGGGCCGATCTGCCCCTCCTCTTCGATCAGGTCGCCGATTCCAGCGAACTGCTCCGCCTCGGCCAGGGGCGGCGAGGCAGGCGTGGAGCCCAGCGGGCGCGGAGCGCCCGGGGCATTGGGATCCTGGGAGGGATCGTAGACATCGCTGCGCCGCTGCGGCGCCGCCTGAGGTTGGGCCGGACGCGGAGCAGGCGTAGCCGAGGGCTTAGAGCCACCACGGCCTGAATTTTCCTGGAAGCGGAACTCCACATCCTCCTGGAACTTGCGGAGCTGGTCCTTGAGCTGGCGGTTCTCGAACTGGAGCTGCTCGAGCTGGCCGGACATCTGCCGCATCTGGTTCTCGAGGCGGTTGAGACGCACGATGGCGTCAGCTGCATCCTGCGCGGCGGCAGGGGCGGCCAAGGTAAGGCTAAGAACGAAAAAACATAAGAAACGTCGAAACATGCTGGATACCGTAAGAGGTCTTTGAGCGACCGTGCCGATAACACAAAAGCGCCGCCACGGCGATAATGTGGCGGCGCTTCTGAGTTTCACATTTCAGTGCCCTGATGGCTTAGGCGCCGGCTCCGCCACCGAGCACAGTGACCGCGCGGCGGTTCTGCGACCAGCAGGAGATGTCGTTGCAGACGGCGACCGGACGCTCCTTACCGTAGGAAACCACGCGGAAGCGGTTGGCCGGGATGCCGCGCGAGATCAGGTAGTCACGCACGGTCTGGGCACGGCGGGCGGAGAGCGAGAAGTTGTACTCGCGGGTGCCGCGCTCGTCTGCATGGCCTTCAAGGATGAAGGTGTAGTTCGGATAGCGCTGCAGCCACTGGGCCTGCTTGTCGAGGGTCGCCACGGCCGTGGGGGTGAGATCGGTCGAATCGGTCTCGAAGAACACGCGGTCGCCCACGTTCACCACGAAGTCCTGGGCGCTGCCGGGAGTCGCGGCGCCGCCGGGGCCGAAACCGCCGTCGGCCATGCCGTCTTTATTGGAAGAACAGGCTGCCGCGCCGAGGGCGAGGACCATGGCAGCAGCGAATTTGACGGCGCGAAGCGACATCATTGGCAATACTCCTTACACACACACGTTTGCCGAACGTTGTGTCGGTTATATCGGGCTGATGGTTAAGGGAGGGTTCCGTCAACCTTAAACAGAACTGCCGGGATTAAGGTGAATTATGGCCAAGTTGTGGAAGTTGCGCTTAAGGTTAACGGGATGTGTAGAAGGATTTTCGTCCTCCGCGGTTCTCTCTGAGGCCGAATCCCCGTCTTGAGCGTTGAGAGGTCATGAATCTCATGACGAACCAGCCCGGATTATCGGTTCACCCCTATCGCGCGGCCTTGGACGAGCTCCGCATGGAGCGTGCCTTCTCGCGCATCGCCGACAGCGACCTGCGTCTGGGCAACGCCATCCGGCTGCTCAAGGATTCCAAGGAAAACTACCCGGCTTGGCTCAAGGCGATCCGCTCCGCCAAGCGCGTCATCCACTTCGAGAACTTCATCATCGCCAATGACGAGACCGGCCGCATGTTCGCGGAAGCGCTCATGGAGCGCGCGCGGGCGGGGGTGAAGGTGCGCGTGCTCTACGATTGGCTGGGCTCGTCCTTCCGAGCCCTGCCCGCCTTCTGGCGGCGGTTGCGCGAAGCGGGCGTGGAAGCGCGGGTCTTCAACCCGCCGCGCCTGACGGACCCATTCTGGATCCGCCGCAATCACCGCAAGCTCATCACGGTGGACGGGCGCATCGGCTTCGTCTCGGGCCTGTGTATCTCCGACAGCTGGGAAGGCGGCAAGGAATCCGAGCCCTGGCGCGACACGGGCATTGCGGTGGAAGGCCCGATGGTGGCCGATCTCGATGCGGCCTTCGCCGAAAGCTGGGTGCTTGCAGGCATGCGCCCGATTCCGAAAGCCCAGCTCCGGCATGCCGATGAGATTCCGCATGCGGGCAACATGGCCGCGCGGCTCATCAGCGGCGAGCCGGGCATGTTTCGCACCTATCGCGTCGACCAGTTCATCGCCGCCACCGCGCAGCGCAACCTCTGGCTGACCGACGCCTATTTCGTCGCCACCACATCCTATGTGCAGGCGCTTGGCGAAGCGGCGCGGGACGGCGTGGATGTGCGCCTCCTCGTGCCGGGATCGAGCGACGTGCCCGCGTTGCAACCCATCGTGCGTGCGGGCTACCGCTCCCTCATCGAAGCGGGCATCCGGGTCTATGAGTGGAACGGCTCGATGCTGCACGCCAAGACCGCCGTGGTGGACGGGCGCTGGGCGCGGGTGGGCTCCACCAACCTCAACTTCGCGAGTTGGGCCACCAACTGGGAGCTCGACGTGATCGTCGAGGATACGGGCTTCGCGGAGGCGATGGAGGCGATGTATCTGGAGGATCTCGCCAATGCCACCGAGATCGTGCCCGGCTGGCAATCCCGCCGCAAACGCGCGAGGAAAATGCGCTCCAAGCGTGGCCAGCGCCTGAAGCGCGGCGGCGTGCGCAGGCTTGCCGCCGGTGCGCTCGCCCTGTCGAACAGCATCGGCAAGGCCATGAGCTCGCGCTCGCTCACGGCGACCGAAACCAGCAGCATCGCCATCATCGGCTTCGTGCTTCTGGCGCTGGCCGTGCTGATCACCTTCGTTCCCGCGATCATCGTCTCGCCGGTGGTGATCGGCCTCGTCTGGTTCGCGCTCGCTCTCCTCATCCGCGCCTTCCGCCTGAAGCGGCGCGTGCGCAACAGGCGCCGCAAGATGGCGATCCGCCGCCGTTTGAGCAAAATCAAGGAAGGCGCCTCGGCTGGGAAATAAAAGCAACCGATGCCCCGGCTCCGGCATTGATAGGATGATTTCCATCCAGGGGCTGATCGAAGGAGACGACGATGGTTGCCGGTAGCTCCACCCCCTCTCAGCAAGATCCTCTCTATCGCGCAGGGTCCATGAGCGCGCTTCTCGCGCGCAACTGGTGGGCCGTGGCGCTCCGCGGCGTTTTCGCCATCATCTTCTCGCTCATCGCCTTCTTCTGGCCGGGGGCGACGCTTCTGTCCTTCGTGCTGTTCTTCTCGGCCTATATGCTGGTCGATGGCGTGTTCGGCATCGTGTCCGGCATTCGCGCCGCCTCGCGCCATGAGCGCTGGGGCCTTCTGATCCTGGAGGGCGTTCTCGACATCCTCGTCGGCATCATCGCCTTCATCATGCCAGGCCTGACGCTGGTGTTCTTCGTCACGCTTCTCGCCGTCTGGTCGTTGATCACCGGCGTGCTGATGATCGTTGCCGCCTTCAAGCTCAATCCGGAATTCGGACGCGGCTGGCTGATCCTCAGCGGGGTCGTCTCGGTTCTGTTCGGCGTGGCGCTCCTGATCGCGCCGCTGATCGGCGCCGTGGTGCTCACCTGGTGGCTCGGCGCCTATGCACTGGTCTTCGGCGTTGCGCTGATCGCCCTCGCGTTCAAGCTGCGCAGCCGTAAGGATGACATCACCGGCAGCGCCTCCCTGCGCGCTTGAACGAAGAAGGGGCGCTGCATCCAGCGCCCCTTGCTTTCTTTTACTGCCGCGTCTCGCTGAGCAGCGGAGACCAGGTCGGGTCCGACGCGAAGGACGGCGTCGGCACGGGCATCTCTACGCGGCCGGTGATGTCGACCATGTAGAGCTTGCCGCCGGACTGTCCGCCCGGATCGCGGAAGAACAGGATGTACTGGCCGTTGGGCGCCCAGACCGGGCTCTCGTTATGGAAGCCTTCCGTCAGGATGCGCTCGCCGGAACCGTCGGGCTTCATGATGCCGATGGCAAAGCCGCCGGAATGCTGCTTGGTGAAGGCGATATAATCGCCGCGCGGCGACCAGGCGGGCTGCGAGTAGGAGCCGTCGCCGAACGAGATGCGGCGCTGGTT
>JAEXGT010000049.1 GCA_023450615.1 Pseudomonadota bacterium
GAAGGTCACAGGTTCAAATCCTGTCCCCGCAACCAAACCAAAAACCCCCGCCCGGTCCCGCCGGCGGGGGTTTGGGCATTCAAACCCCTCACCCCGCCCGGAACGCCAAAACAAACGCGTCCAAAACCGGCTTCACAAGATAACTCAATACAGACCGTGAACCCGTTTGAAGAAGTCCCTCAACAGGCATCCCGGGTAAAAGCGTAAGACCGCCCAGGCGCTCACGCTCCCCCGGCTGAAACGACACCCGCACAGGATAATAGGGCTCCCCCGTGCGCGCATCCGTTACCAGATCGGCCGCCACCAGCCGCACCTGACCCAAAAGCTCCGGCGTCAAACGCTGGTTGAACGACGGAAAACGCAAAACCGCACTAAAACCTAAACGGACTTGATCGATATCCTGAGGCGACACTTTCACCTCGATAGAGAGTTCGTCCGTTTCCGGGACAATCAGCATCAGGGGTTCGCTGGCATTGATCACGCCGCCGACCGTATGCACGATCGACTGGTGGACGACGCCATCCTGAGGCGCGCGGATCTCGACCCGTTTCAGCTGATCTTCCGCTGAGACTTTTCGCTCGACCAGTTCTGAAATTTTCGCCTGAACGTCTCGCAGTTCCTGCGAGACCTCACTCCGGAGATCTTGATCGATCTGGATGATCTGAAGCGAGGTCTCGCTGATACGTCCTTTCGCTTGCGCGACATTCGAGATGAGCTGCCCATGTTCTCCCCGCAGACGCGTCTCCTCCCGCTTGAGGGAGGTCACGCGGGTAATGGGCACAAGGTTCTTCCGCCAGAGTTGATCGACGCCGACAAGCTCTTCTTGGATCAGCTTGATCTCGTCGGCCTTTGCTGCTGCTTGAAGGTTGAGGCCATCGATCTGTTCCTGTAGCTGGCTGATGCGTTCCTTGAGCTGCGCCTTTTGGCCGGCACGGGCTGCCCGCCGTGTTTCGAAAAGATGGATTTCTCCCTGGATCAGGTTTGCGAACTCGGCCTCAAGGAGGCGGCTTCTCAACGCACGCGGAAACACGATCTGTTCCAGTCCGTCGCGTTCCGCCTGCAACCTGCTGTGTCTGGCAGCCAACTCGTCCAGGTTCTTGGACACCATCGCAAGATTGGCGCGAGCAATCGTCTCATCGAGACGCACCACCACATCGCCGGAGCGGACACGGGTGCCATCCCGCGCAAGGATTTCGCCGACGACACCGCCTGTCGGGTGTTGCACCTTCTTGACGTGACTATCGACGACGATGGAGCCGGGCGCAATGACGGCTCCTGACAGTTCCGTCACCGCCGCCCAGCCGCCGAGCCCTCCGACGAGAAAGAGTGCGGAAGAGAAACCCAGTAGTGAGTAGCATCGAATTGCGGCTCTCGCGCTAATTTTCTTCACGGAATTCATGGCGTGCTCCTTGGTCCTAGCTTGCCCTCAATGGAGTAATGACGGGAACTCGCTGCTCTGCGGGCTGAGGTGTTGATACGGAGCGCAGAACCTTGCTGAGAACCTCGTCCTTAGGGCCGAAACTCTGCATGCGGCCATCCGACATGACGAGCACATGATCGACAGCTGCAAGAGCGGTCGGGCGGTGAGCAATGATGATGACAATACCTCCGCGAGCCCGAATATTCATGATCGCGGCTGTCAGAGCCTGCTCGCCTTCGTTGTCGAGGTTGGAGTTTGGCTCATCGAGCACAATGAGGAAGGGGTCGCCATAGATGGCGCGGGCGAGAGCGATGCGTTGCCTCTGGCCGCCTGACAGAGCCATGCCCGACTCGCCGACCTGCGTTTCATATCCATCTGGCAGTTGCAGGATCATCTCGTGCACATTGGCGGCTCTGGCCGCTGCGATGATGGCTTCCGACTTGGAGCTGGGATCGAAGCGCGCGATATTCTGCGCCACGGTACCGGCAAAAAGTTCGACATCTTGCGGCAGGTAACCGATATGCCGGCCCAGATCATTGGGGAGCCATTGTTCGATCGCAGCCCCGTCGAAGCGGACCTTGCCGCGCCATGCTGGCCATACGCCAACGATCATGCGGGCGAGGGAGGATTTTCCCGAGGCGCTTGGACCGATAATGCCGAGACCGCTGCCAGCCTGCAGATCGAATGACACATCCTGGATGGCAAATCTCTGTCCACCGGGAGCGCCTGTTCCTGCATTCTCAACGGATAGATGCATACGAGGAGCGGGGAGCTTGAGAGGCGCGTCTGAGCGATTGTCGGAACCCAGGAGATTCTTCAATCGACACCAACCATGACGGGCGCTGACGAAGCCTTTCCAATTGGCGATTGCCAACTCGACCGGAGCGACGGCGCGGGAGGTAAGGATGGAGCTTGCTATCATGATGCCGCCCGTCGCCTGTCCGTCGATCACCAGATAGGCACCGATGGCGAGAACGGCTGATTGCAGCAGCATGCGAAGAACCTTGGACAGGGCTCCGAAGCCGCCTGCGACGTCCGATGTTTTCTGTTGATAAGACAGATATCGTGCATTGGCCTCACCCCAGCGGCTTCCGATCCATTGGGACATGCCCATGGCATGAACGACTTCCGCATTGCGGTGAGCGCCCTCGGAAATGCCATTCCGAACCAGTGCGGCGCTGACGGCGGCTTTGGAGGCTTCGCGCGTCAGGAATTCGGTCAACAGGGTGATCACGACGAGGAGCCCCGCGCCGGCAAGGGCCGTTGCGCCGATCCAGGGGTGGAAGGCGAAGCAGATGAACAGGTAGAGCGGCATCCAGGGCAGATCGAAGAGGGCCGAAGGGCCGCCGCCGGCCAGGAAGGCTCTCAATTGATCGAGATCCCGCAGAGGCTGCTGCCCGTCGCCATCGCTTTTACCCTTGAGAGGTGCGTGAATTTGGCCCTGAAAAATCTGCTGGCTGAGATCCTCATCGAGGACTGCCCCAATACGGGCGAGAATGCGGCCGCGAATGATCTCGAATAGGCCTTGGAAGAGATAGAGTACGACGATGATGACGGAGAGGCCGACGAGGGTGGGGATGCTCCGGCTGGGGAGAACCCGATCATAAACCTCCATCATGAATATAGAGCCTGAAAGATAAAGCAGGTTGATCAGGCCGCTGAGGATGGCGACGCCCAGAAAGGCTCCGCGACAGGAAGCCAGGATGCTGGGGCGGCTTTTGAGAGAGCTGATCATCGACGGTTCCTCTGGAACAACCTTGGAAGAATGTGTCACTTCAGGGCTTCATGGGTCTTTCAGGCTTCATCAGGCTCCAGAAGATGCACGACGTCTTCGAGGAGTGATTCCGCCGGGAGCAAGAGGGGGCTTCTCCCGGCGGAGCCAAACGATCTCAACGAGCCTGCATCAGAAGATGAAGTCGTTGCTGTCGAGATCGGATGCGTTGACACCCTTGAGGACGAGAATGTCGGACCCGTACTTGACGATCGCGTCGTCGCCCGATTGCCGGAGGGATATGCCCGACATGTCGTTCACCCCCGGAAGCCGTCTGAGGTCGATCTCATCGACGCCATGACGGAAGTCGGTGACCGTGTCTCGCCCGTTGCCTTTCTGGAAGACGAAGATGTCCGATCCCGAGCCGCCCGTGAGCTTGTCGTTGCCACGCCCGCCGACGAGCATGTCGTCACCGCGACCGCCGTTGAGGGAATTGTCCCCGTTATTGCCGGTCAGTACGTTGTCGAGCGAGTTGCCCTTGCCGTTGAGGTTGGCGGAACCTGTCAGTACGAGTTTCTCGACATATGTGCCGGTGAGGGAGTAGGACACGCTGGCCTTGACCGTGTCGGCGCCTTGTCCGCGGTCTTCGTAGACCCGGTCCGACCGATGGTCGACGATGTAGGTATCGTTGCCGCGGCCACCCCACATCCGGTCGATGCCCTTGCCGCCGTCCAGCAGGTCGTTGCCGCTCTCGCCATAGACGCGATCGTCGCCATTGCCCGCATAGAGCCGGTCATTGCCGCCGCCACCATAAGCCTGGTCATTGCCGTCGCCGGAATGGACGACATCATTGCCCAGTCCGCCCCAGATCCGGTCTTCTTCGTCAGTCCCCCGGAGTGTTTCGGACCTGGATGTTCCCCTCATGCTTCCGCTCACGTTGCCGACATCGAACCGGAAGGTCTCCTCTTTGACATCGCCGTCGGAGGATGTGCCGACCACCGTTACTTCATGAGTGCGTTGGCTTTCGTAGTCGATCGCAGCGCCCTGCTTCAGGACGATGTTGCCGCCCTGAATCTCGAACAGGTCGCTCGACGGCCCCCGTAGAGCGAAGGACGCCATGCCTGCAACTTCGGGCGCGAAGGAGGTCAGGCTCGCGATAGCCGTTCCCCCCGCCGCATTCTCCTGCAGAGTCGAGGTCTGGGAGGCGAGAATGCTCGCCGCCGCGCCGAAGTTCTGAGGAGTGGTGGTGAGGCCGATGAAGTCTGCCGCGGTCAGGTTATGCAGGCCGTTGAGGGCAATTTGGAATGTTGCGTTTCCGCCGAAGAACGCGGCGTAACGGCCCTCGATGATCGTCTGGTTGCCTTCGAAGCGATACCGCAACTGGCCGTTTCCGGTAAACGCAGCGGTTCCGATGAACACGAAGTCCTGGTCGGAATTCGTGCTGTTATTGGAACGGTTCGCATCGATGGCGTCGATGTTGATCCTGTCCGTGCCACGAACGAAGTCGGTGATCACGTCCCGTGTCGCGGCGGAATTTCCCGTGTCGTCATCATCGAAGACGAACGTGTCCGCACCGGCTCCGCCCGTCATCCGATCGAGGCCGCTGCCGCCATCGATGACATCGTTTCCGATGCCGCCATCCATGGTGTCGTTGCCGCCCTCACCGTTGAGGGTATCGTTGCCGTCGAGGCCGGAGAGATTGTCGCTCCCGTTCCCGGCGGTCATCACGTTGTTCTGGGCATTGCCGGTTCCGGTGAAGGCGCCGCCGCCGGTATATTGGAGGTTCTCCACCCCCGCGCTCAGAGTGTAGCCGGCGAGAGCCGTCTGCACCGTATCGACGCCGCCGGATCCTGAAGCGCTCTCATCGACCACATCGCCTGCATTGTCGACAATGTAAGTGTCGTTGCCCCCCATTCCCTTCATGGTGTCGGCACCGCCGCGTCCGTCGAGGAGGTTTGCATCGGTATTGCCGATCAGAGTGTCGTTGGCGTTGCTGCCTCTGACATTCTCGATGCCGGCGATGGAAACGAAGCCTGAAGCCGTTCCCGCACCGAGATCGACGGTCACGGCGGCGCTGTTTGCGGAATATTCAAGCGTGTCCGCATTTCCGCTTCCGAGATCCGCCACGACCCGCTCGACATCGGCTGCCACGGTGGCCGACTCGATCAGCGTAAGGCGCGTCGTGAAGGTAACGCCCAGGGTCTCACTGCCCTGGCCGGAATCGCTCACATTGATCGTATCGACATCGGCACCGCCGCTGATGGTCGATGTCGTGCCTCCGTCATTGATGTCATACATGAAGACATCGTTCCCGGCGCCGCCGCTGAGCGTATTCGTGCCCGTGCCCCCATCGATCGTGTCGTTCCCGTCGCCTCCGTTGATATTGTCGTTGCCGCTGCCGCCATTCAGGACGTCATCCCCGGCAACGCCCGTTATCACGTCGTTGCCGCTGCCGCCATTGATCACGTCATCGCCTTCGAGACCGGAGAGGGTGTCGCTGCCGGCTCGGCCGTTGATCAGGTTCGGGCCGGTCGTTCCAATATAGTTGTCATTGAGGTTGTTGGAGCCGATCCGCGCCGTCATGGCGGAGGTGAGGGATTCCTGGTTGCCTGCTCCATCCGTGAAGTTCACGACCACACGGATGAACTGGCCGATCCGGGAATCCGGGACGGTATAGCTCTGCTGCGTTGCGCCCTGGATGGTATTCCAGGTCGTTCCGCCATTCGTCGAGAACTCCCAGCGGTAACGGAAGGCACCAAGCCCGTTGGCGTCGCCGATGCCGCTCGTATTGGCCGTGATCACGTTCTCGCTGCCGGTGAGCGTGGGCAGACCCGTTGCAGGGCTGTTGGCGATCAACACATCCTGATCGGCGAAACGCAGATATTCGATGTTGATCACCCGGTCGGTTCCATCGTCTCCATTTTCTAAGTCGATGTCCCTGACAGTGTAGCTGCCATCTGCGTTGCGGTTGAAGGTATAGCCGGAGCGCACGCCGCTGTAGACCGCGATATCGACATCGGCAACGCCATCGCTATCGGGCTGGTCCGCGCTGTTCCTGATGGTGCGGACAATCGAGAGCTGGCCCGGGTTGATGGTGCCGTTGAACATTCTCGCAGCCAGGGTCGTCATGCTGTTGTGGAGTTCAAGCGGCGTGCCGGTGTGGTTGGTGTCGTTGGCTGCGAACACCCCGATCTGAACGTCGAGCCATTTATCGCCGTCGATGATGTCGTCGCCGCCGTTACCCCTGATGAGGTCGCTTCCGTCGCCGCCCAGGATAATGTCTCCGCCGTCGAATGACGTCACACCTGCCCCGAGCAAATCCTGAAGCCCCTTGATGAGGGCGATGCCCTCGGCGGTCAGAACGCTGCCGCGATAACCCGTGGTGCCGCCCTGAGAGAGAGGGGCGCGGTCCGCAGCCACGTCGTCGGTACCGGCCAGAACGTCGTTGAACTTCGTTCCGGAAAGACCTTCTACCGACTCGTACTCGTCCAGCGCCGCGTTCTCGGGCAGGTTCGGCGCCTCGTCGAAGACGATTGGGATCGAGAGGTCTGCGTTCACGCCGAGCGTGTTGTCCTTGTAGGTCGCCCAGTCGAAGCCGGACATGCCCACCATCTTGCCGCGGCCGGCGCTGCCGACCATGATGTCGTCGCCGCCCTCGCCGATGAACTCGTCGAAGCCGCCGTCGCCGAGGAACACGTCGTGTCCGTCGATTCCGTCATGGGCGAAGACTTCATCGAAGTTGTCGCCGGGAGCGCCGTCGAAGGTGCCGGTCTCGATCCAGTCATTGCCTTCGTTGCCGAGGATGCGCTCGGCGTTCTTGTTGCCGTAGATGAAGTCGTTGCCCTCGCCGGCGAAAACCTCCGAGCCCATGTCGGTACCGAGGAAAATGAAGTCCTGCCCCGAGCCGCCCAGAACGAGGTCGAGGCCTGGACCGGCATGGACTACGTCGTTGCCCGCGCCTGCCTTGATGTTGTCGTCACCGCCGCTGTCCACGATGATGTCGTCGCCATCCCCGCCGTTGATGATGTCATTGCCGAAATTGCCCTCAAGCCGGTCGTTCCCGCCATCCCCGAAGAGCGTGTCGTCACCTTCGCTGGCGATGAGGGTATCTGCCGCATTCGTGCCGCCGAGCACGACATGCTGGTCGCCAGTGTAACGAAGGTAATTTGTTTCCACGGCATCCGTCTTCGGATTGTCGCGGATGACGAGGTCCAGCAGAAGGCTGGAGCCGACCGGGTCGTCGCTCTCCAGGTCGCCATCGCCGTCAAGGTCGTTGAACTGCTTGGTCCGGTCGACCTCAAGGATCAGGCCAGGTGTCGAGAATACGTCCGACGGCAGATGGGTCGCATTCGTGTTGCGCATGATCATGGCGGCGAAGGAGTTGTTCTCCATTTCTCCGAACAGATGCAGACCATCGAGACGCTGCAGATAGTAGAAGCGGTCCCCGCTCTGGAGCTTCTCCATCTGGACTTCGAAAACGAAGTTGAAGGTCGAACCCAGCATGCCGCCGAAGGGCATGATCTCTTCGGCGAGGCCGCCGATCCAGAGATCGACATCGTTGAGACCGCCGAGCGATCCGCCGGCCCAGGCGCCCGTTGCATTGAGGAATGCAATCCGGTCCGCTGGGACGACAAAGCCGTCCATGGTTGCAAACTTGCCAGTCGCGATGCCCGTGATGAGGGTAAACGCGGCGTCGCGCTTGCCTTCAACCGTCGTTTCGGACGTGATCAGCGAATGCGTTCCGTAGGCAGCAACGAAGTTGATGATCGATGCTTCATGCTTGAGATGCGCGGCGAAGTCGGCCCAGCTCTCATAAGGCTTGAGGAGCGCCTCCTGGTTGGTGGCGGCGTAAAACTGTGCGCGTGCTTCGTTGAGAGACGGTACGCCGGTGTCGCGGCCGCGAGCCAAGTTGATTGTCGCAAGGTCGAGCGGCAAGCCTAGAAGATTGTTGCGGAGGGCGCCGGTGACGAACTCGTCGATCTCGTTACCCTGCTGACGGGTCATGCCGCGGATGATGGCGCCGGCTGCTATATCGGCGTCGACCGCGGTGGAGCCGCCATTGTTCTGGAACTGCATCGGATTGAGGAAGCCTTCGATCAGCCCGATGTGGTCCTGATTGAAGCCGGTATCGAAGCGATCAATCGACTCGGTCAGCATGGAATGGCCGAAGCGGTAGACCACGTGGGCGAACTCAGCGACGATCGACGGGTCGATTGTCGTGTCGAAGCCATCGGGGACCAGGAACACGTTGATGTTGGGCTGGATCTTGCGGGCGAACTCCTCGAACACGAGATGCTGATATTGCATCTCGGTGCCGAACTTGGCCGCCTGGAAGATGCGCTCGCCATCCCAGACAAGACCGGCGGCGGAAGCGGGGACCGCGGATACGTCGTTCACCAGCCACTCATTCAGGAAAGCAACGGCTTCTGCCTGAGAGGCGCCTTTGGCGAGCATGTCCTGGGCGTCGGCCAGCACCACCGCTTTCGTGTGCTCGACCAGACGGTTGTGCTCCGAGTGAAAGACATGGTGGACTGCGGTCAGGCCGATATTCTCGTTGGCTCGGCCGTCACCCGCGATGAAATGAGCGTCAAGCAACTCATTGTCGTAGACACCCGGCTCGTTGCCGGGATTTTCGAGCCCGATCTCGATATCGCCATCCTCAAGCCCTGTCGGAACTGCGTTATGGGCGATATCGGCGAGAAAGGCGTGGCCCGTGCGAATGGCGTTCTCCGGCACGAGGATGCCGTTGCCGTTGTTGGCGGACGGATCGCCTTCGACCAAGCCGGTCGTCGTCACGATCTGCGGATAGCCGTTGGGACCGCGGATGAACTCGCCGTATGGATCGGTGGCGAGCAGCGGGATATTGCCGACATCGGAGTCGCGCAGTTGGATGCCGAGAAGATCGGCAGCCTGCGCCTTGAGGTCCTTCCAGGTCGCCATGCCGCCGGTGCTGCCTTCGAGGAGCTTGCCGGTTGAGACAGGATCGCCGTTGGCGTTCAACTCATACTGACGCAGGAAGACCTGATGCGAGGGATGCGAGGAATAGGTCTGGTTCTGGTCGACATACGCGGTCGTGGTATTCACCGGGCGGTCGGTGTCGTCGCTGGTGCCCATGATCCCGTCCTGGCCGGGCCCGGCCAGCGTGGCGCGCGTCAGCACCATGAAGTTGGTGCTGCTGCCTGCCACATAGAGCGGATCATCCGGCATCAGGGGGACGAACACCGTCCCATTGCCGCCCTTGGCGACGAGGTCGAGGCCGTGATCGAAGAACTGGCCGAACAGCGTGAACCAGGAATTGAACGGCGCCGACAATCCCCCATCCGGCGCTGTGTTGGTGATCTTGACGTTCACGCCGTCAAGCTCGATCCCGTTGGTTTCCAGAAGCACCATCAGCGCGTCGTCCGCGGCATCGAGCGCGGCCTTCGCTTCATTCAGAGTTTGCAGTTTGGCCGCGGCCTGGGCCTGAAGTCCTGCATTGGCGGGACTGGCGGCAGCCGCGGCCGAAGCGGATGCATATTCGCGTTCCGCCGCGCCGACCGCGTTGAACAATGGCTTGAGCGGCTGATAGGCTGCGGAGATCTGGGCCGTCACAGCCATCTGCTGCTCCGGCGGTACGACACCGGCGCGCTGCAGCCCAGTCAGAATGGCCGAGGGATTCCCCAGCGTCTGATCCACGAGAAGATTGGAGATGGTGCGGACAGTCGGGTCGAACACATCGCCCGGACCAGCGGTGCCGGGGCCGTCATTGTCCACGCCCGGCGTGTAGCTGACAGGCACCAGCGCGCCGCCTGGACCGGCAGGCACCATGATGGTCTTGTAGTGTGTGCCGAGATGTTCCGGAAACTCGTTGTCGGACGCACCCCATTCGATCTGGCCGGGCAGAAGATGGTTATACGTGCCATCGACGGTGCGCAGGCCCCAGGCGATGTTGTATGCAGGAATGGATCCGTCGGGCCCGAACAATGGTCTTGCAGGGTTCGACGGGTCGCCTGTCGACACGCCTCGCTCGAAAGCTGCGTGAGCCTCGGCGATCTTGATTTGCGCGAGAATGAAGTCCAGATCCGAGCGGATATAGGCGACCATGTTGAACCCTCACCTTGGTGTTCTTGAGAAAGGCACAACCATGATGAGTGGCGGGACAGCGGTTTACTATCTGGGCTGAAGTCCTACGGCAGGCCTCGGCACCAAGGTCCAGGCTCTGGTCTTGAGACCACCCTGGACCTTAGTCGGGGAACCGGTCGGGATCGGATATCTGCGGTGTGGCAGACTTGGTTTTAAGCTCTCGATAGCCAAGGTTGCTGTTTGGATCGTAGCGCTTGGCGGAACGCGCGCCGCATGCACTTCGGCAAGACTACCTCTTTAGGATAGGATTTACCCGGCCAGCGCATGGAGCGACCTTAAGGCTGCTCTTGATCTTCAGCCCCATGCAGAAGGGCTGCGATTCAGGAGGGGAGCGCAGCCGTGTATTCTTCCCAGGACCTAAGGGTTGATGCAGCTGGCGAGACATTGCCCAAGCGCGGCAGCCGTCTCGTCGGACAATTTCTGCTGATTGCCTTCGCGGTCATGATCGTCGGCATGTTCGCAATGGGCACATGGGTATCATGGCAGGTGCGCGAGAGCGTCACCGAAGTCAAAGCGGCATCCATCGCACTGTCCATCAATAATTTCGTCGCTCCTCACCTCCAAGAGCTGGCGTATGGCGATACCCTTTCGCAAGAACGGATACGCGACCTGAACCGCACCATGGAGCGTCCCGACTTTCGGGCAAGCATCACCTCCCTGCGGATTTGGAAGCCGGGTGGATTGATCGTCTACAGCACAGAACGGAACCTCATCGGCAAGAGATTCCTCCGCAATCCCAATCCGGAGAGAGCATGGGCCGGATCCATCACGGTTGTCTTCGACGGACTTTCCTATGAAGAGGACACGGGCGAGCGCGCCATGAACATTCCGCTGCTCGAGGTCTTTGCGCCCGTCTACGAAGCCGAGACCGGCGGCGTCATCGCGGTCGTGGAGTTTCATGAACGCTCGGACGCGCTGGAGGCAGAACTCGTCGAGTCGGAATGGCAGACCTGGATAGCCACGGCTCTGATCACCTTGAGCATGATGGGCTGCCTTTTCGTGATCGTGGCCAATGGAGGAAAAACGATCGACCTGCAGCGGGCGGCTCTGACGGAACGCGTCGCTCAGCTGTCGGCGCTGCTGCATCAGAACCGCATCCTGCAAGGACGGATCGAGCGCGCCGCGCAGAATGCGACGGAAGACAACGAACGCTTCATGCGCCGCATGGCCTATGACCTTCATGACGGGATCGCGCAGCTGATAGGTCTTGCCTTGCTGCGGCTCGATAAGGTTCGGGGAAATCCGGGCGAGCATGGAAACCTGAAAGCCATCAACAAGGCCTTGTCGGATGCCCTCAGCGATGTCCGCAACATCTGCAAGGGCCTCGTCCTGCCTGAGGTCGAGAAGCTTTCGCTGAGGGAGGCGCTCATGTTCATGGTCCGGCAGCATGAGCGTCAGACGGGAACCACGATCCGATGCAAAGTATCCATTCTTCCCGATCAGGCGCCGCAATTCGTCAAGATCGCGCTGTGCCGTTTCTTGCAGGAAAGCCTGAACAACGCTTTCAAACATGCGGGAGGCCAGGGACAGCAGGCCGAC
Organism: Pseudomonadota bacterium; assembly: GCA_023450615.1. Lineage (GTDB taxonomy): Bacteria > Pseudomonadota > Alphaproteobacteria > Rhizobiales > Beijerinckiaceae > Microvirga. The sequence continues at coordinate 11,793 of JAEXGT010000049.1, forward strand.
ATTGCTTGGGATGGAATGACAATCACGATTGAAGTGACGGACAGAGGGCCCGGCATAAACGGTCTGGGCCGCGAGATTCGGGAAGGTAGCCTCGGGCTGACTGGGCTGAAAGACAGGATCGAAAGCATCGGCGGGATCGTGAGCATGAAAAGCGCACCGGGCGCTGGAACCAGCATCAAGGCATCCTTGCCGCTGGCCTTGGGAGAGGCGAATGCAGCGTAAGATCAGAGTCGGCGTCGTGGACGATCATCCGCTCTACAGAGATGGCGTGGTGTTCGCGCTGGAATCTGAACCGGACATGGAAGTGGTCGCGCAAGGCGAAACGGCCAACGATGCCTTTCAGATCGCCCATAGCCACACGCCCGATGTCCTCGTGCTGGACATGAACCTGCCGGGTGGAGGGTTGAATGCGATCACGAAGATCGCGCTTCGCTGCTCGGAAACGAAGATCCTGATGCTGACGGTCGTGGACGATCAGGAAGAGGTCCGCACCGCGTTGAGGAAAGGAGCCAGGGGATACCTGCTCAAGGGGACCGGCAGTTCAGAGCTGGTGAACGCCATCCGCGTGGTGAGCAAAGGCCAGAGTTATGTATCTCCGAGCTTTGCCGCTCAGCTCATCCTGGCGCGGCGCACAAATGGCAACAGGGCGAGGGAAGCGCCGGATCGTTTTCCGGAACTGTCGGACCGCGAGGAACAGATTCTCATGCTCATTCTGCGCGGCCTCAGCAACAGGCTGATTGGAGACGAGTTGGGACTCACGGAAAAGACGGTGAAGGGCTATGTGACAGCGATCATGGAAAAGCTGCAGGTTCGAAACCGTGTGGAAGCGGCGATGGTTGCCGCCGAGCGCATGTCGCAGAAGCATACCTCCTAGCCACAGAAGCGATGGCGTCACTTTCGGAGTAGCCCGCATGAGGAGCTTAAGACCCTCAACATCACAACCAGAGATGTTGCCGACCCTTCCATAAACTTATTATCCTACTTCTCAGGTGATGCCGGTTCTGCACCATCGGGCGGGAAACAGTTTCCCGCCGTGCGCTTTCGAGCATCACACTTGAATTGGAATGTGGGGGTTCCAATGAATGAGATCATTCGTGTCGGCGTTGTCGACAAGCATCCTTTATTTCGAGACGGCATGATCCTGGCCCTGAACGCTCAGCCGGATCTGAAAGTCGTCGGTCACGGCGCAGCCACCCAGGACGCCGTCCGCATCTCCCACGAGAGCCAGCCCGATGTGATGATCCTGGATGCCGACACTCTGGGTCAGGACATGGATGCCGTGGAGGCGGTCCTTCGGCAAAGCCCTGGGATCGGGCTTGCCATGATTGCCGATGCCGCGGATGAGGAGCGCGTCCATGCGGCCTTGAGGGCAGGGGTGCGAGGCTATCTGCTGAAGGAAACCACCAGGATGGAACTGGTGCAGACGGTGCGCGTGTTGAGCGAGGGGCAGAGCTTCATCTCGCCGAGCCTTGCGGCAAAGCTGCTGATGCGGACTGGAGATCTCGACATGACAGGGCGCGTCACCAAGGATCGCTTGCCTCGCCTCACGCCGCGCGAACAACAAATTCTTTCGATACTGGTTCAGGGACGCAGCAACAAGGAAATCGGCAATACGCTGCATCTGAGCGAGAAGACGATCAAGCATCACCTTACCCACATCCTGCAGAAGCTGCGCGTGCGCAATCGCGTGGAAGCCGCCATCATGGCGTCCAACAGCCTCCCGCCTCACGTCACGGTGCTCGAGCCGAAAGCCCATTCGCAAATCGCCTCCAACTGCGATCCGTTAGCTGCATCTGAGAGCGATGCGCTTCTCCTGCGCCTCGCTTAAGCTCCCCAGCCTGAGCTTCAGGATCCAATTCAGTCATCGTCTGTTGTTCTTTCGGGGTTTAACGCTGCAAAGCCCCTGAAGGAACAATGATGGAGTTCGCATCCGCCTTTCAGGTAACGCCATCGGATGGGGAGAAGCCCGGCGCCTTCGCGGTCTTCCCCTATGATCGCGATCTCGTGCGCCGGTTCCGTGAAGACTTTCCCCGCGCCCGCTGGCGAGGCGAGGAGCTTGGCTGGTTCGTGCCGGGAACCACCGCCGTGCAACGGCTCAACACCTGGATGGCGCAGGAACTCGAAACCCTCGACCGTCATGCGGATGCAAAGGGGCGTGATGCCTATCTCTTCGAGCCGCTGGAAAGTCCGTATCTGAAGGTGGATGACGACCTGAGAATCCGCACGCCTTATTCGCTTACGATCGTCGAGGCGCTGAGATCCATCCCGTGGGCTCACTGGAACCCTGACGAAAAGATCTGGCACGTTCCGTTCCGCTCCTATGAGGAACTGCGCCATCTATGGCCCGTCATCGAGGAGGCGGCGCGGCGCAACGAGCCGGCGGAACGGAAGAGACGGCGTGAGGAGCGGAGAAAGCACGGTCCCGAGCCTCCCAATCCCGCGCAGGCCGAGCGTCGTCGCAGGCGCTATCCGGTTCCGGGGGATGATCTTCCGCCTCTCGACACGCCGCTTGCAACTTTCGCCTGGGGCGTCGTGGCGTTTGAGGATATCGAAAGCCATGTGATCGAGGAGGCTTTGGACCAAAGCCTTTATCCGCATGTGAAGGATGATCCCAAGCGCTATGTTTGGGCGCGCTGGCGGATGCCGAGTCTGCAGGAGATCTACGGCGCAAGGCCCGCGCGTGAACCCGAGGATCGCGCGTTGCGCGAGAGCAGGGGGTGGTGGCGGCCCAGCCGTGAGGAATTGCAGGAACGGGCGCGCGAACTGCGCGAGATCGAGCGCGCTCAGCGCTCGCGTGACATGGCGCACAAGAACCCGGCAGGTCTCTGATGCTTCCGGCAACGGAGCCATAAAAAATCCGGGCCTAGAGGCCCGGATCGCGATGTTCCAAGGATGTCTTAGAAGGGGATGTCGTCATCGAAGTCGCTGCGGCGGGAGCCTGCGCCAGCCGGTTCCGGCCTGCGTTCCATGGGGGACGCGCGGCCGAAATCGCCGCCGCGGCTGATCTGCCCGCCGCCTTCCTCGTCACCGTAATCCGACGAGCCGCCGCCCTGGCGCCCGTCCAGCAGCGTCAGCTCGCCGCGGAAGCGCTGCAGCACCACCTCGGTGGAATACTTCTCGACACCCTGCTGGTCGGTCCACTTGCGGGTCTGGAGCTGGCCCTCGATGTAAACCTTCGAGCCCTTCTTCAGATACTGCTCTGCCACCCGGGCCAGGTTCTCGTTGAAGATCACCACCGAGTGCCACTCGGTCTTTTCCTTGCGCTCCCCGGTGGCCTTGTCCTTCCAGCTCTCCGAGGTCGCGATCCGCAGGTTCACCACCGGCTCGCCGTTGTTCA
>JAEXGT010000053.1 GCA_023450615.1 Pseudomonadota bacterium
GTGCAGGGCCGCGTGGTGTGGCAGAACAAGGATCTCGACGATCTCGTGCTGCTGCGTTCCGACGGCACCCCCACCTACATGCTTGCCGTGGTGGTGGACGATCACGACATGGGCGTCACTCATGTGATCCGTGGCGATGACCACCTGACGAACGCCGCCCGCCAGACGCAGATCTATCAGGCCATGGGCTGGGACGTGCCGAAGATGGCGCATATCCCGCTTATCCATGGCCCTGACGGCTCGAAGCTCTCGAAGCGCCACGGCGCCCTCGGCGTCGAGGCTTATCGGGCGCTCGGCTACTTGCCGGTAGCCCTGCGGAATTACCTTGTGCGTCTCGGCTGGAGCCATGGCGATCAGGAAATCTTCTCTACTCAGGAGATGATCGAGGCTTTCGACCTGAAGAATATCGGCCGTTCCCCCGCGCGCTTCGATTTCGCGAAGCTCGAAAACATCAACGGCCATTACATGCGCCAGTCGAAGGATGAGGACCTCGTGAACGCGATCGAGGCCATCCTGCCGGAGATCGGCCCTGAGCGCGGCCTTGGCCCCACCTTCAGCCCCGAGCTGCGAGAAAAGCTCACTGCCGCCATGCCTGGCTTGAAGGAGCGTGCAAAAACCCTCGTGGAGCTGCTCGATAGCGCTTATTACCTCTATGCCCAGCGGCCTTTGAAGCTGGAGGAGAAAGCCGCTAGCCTTATTGGCGAGGGGCGCCCGCGCTTGGCGGGAATCACGGAAAAGCTCCGTGGCCTTAACGACTGGAACGCGCAGAGCGTCGAGGCCGTTGTGCGCGAGCACGCGGAGTCTCTGGGAGCCAAGCTTGGGCAGGTGGCACAACCCCTGCGCGCAGCCCTCACGGGCAAGGCAACATCCCCCGGCCTTTTCGACGTGATGGCGGTTCTCGGGAGAGAAGAAACCCTGTTGCGCCTTCAAGATCAATTGAAGGATGCGCCTGCTGCATAGCAGGCGCATCCTTCTTTAGATGCGCTTGCGGGGGCCCAACGGATAAGCTACCGAAGGCCCCACATTCACCCAACGACCGGCTGACCTCGGTCCGGCAACTCAAGCCCGGAGGGCCCTCCTCCAAGCGCTCGGTTGCTCTAGGTTATGCCCGGCCTCCTGCTGAAAGGGCGAAGACCCATGAGTTCCAATTCCACACTCTCAGTCGACAACAAGGCCGTGGACCTGACGGTGAAAGAGGGCACCATCGGCCCGAGCGTCATCGATATTTCGAAGCTTTACGGCCAGACCGGGATGTTCACCTACGACCCGGGTTTCACCTCGACCGCCTCCTGCGAGTCGAAGATCACCTATATCGATGGCGACAAGGGCGTTCTGCTCTATCGCGGCTATCCCATCGACCAGCTCGCCGAGCATGGCGACTTCCTCGAGACCTGCTACCTGCTGCTTTACGGAGAGCTGCCGACGGCTGCTCAGAAGGCCGATTTCGACTACCGCGTCACGCGCCACACCATGGTGCATGACCAGATGAACCGGTTCTTCACCGGCTTCCGCCGCGATGCCCACCCGATGGCGATCATGGTCGCCTGCGTCGGCGCGCTTTCGGCGTTCTATCATGACTCGACGGACATCTCCGATCCGCATCAGCGCATGGTCGCTTCCATGCGCATGATCGCAAAGATGCCGACGCTCGCCGCCATGGCCTATAAGTACCATGTGGGCCAGCCCTTCGTGTATCCGCAGAACGACCTGGACTACACCTCGAACTTCCTGCGCATGTGCTTCGCCGTGCCGGCTGAAGAGTACAAGGTGAACCCGGTTCTCTCGCGCGCTCTGGACCGGATCTTCATCCTGCACGCAGATCACGAGCAGAACGCGTCCACCTCGACCGTGCGTCTTGCCGGTTCGTCGGGCGCAAATCCCTTCGCCTGCATCGCGGCCGGCATCGCCTGCCTCTGGGGCCCTGCCCACGGCGGCGCCAATGAGGCTGCCCTCAAGATGTTGGAAGAGATCGGCACGCCCGACCGTATTCCGATGTACATCCAGAAGGCCAAGGACAAGAACGATCCGTTCCGTCTCATGGGCTTCGGCCACCGGGTCTACAAGAACTACGACCCGCGCGCCCGCATCATGCAGAAGACCACGCACGAAGTGCTCAGCGAACTCGGCATCAAGGACGATCCGCTCCTCGACGTCGCCATGGAGCTGGAGCAGATCGCGCTGAAGGACGATTACTTCGTCGAGAAGAAGCTCTATCCGAATATCGACTTCTATTCGGGCATCACGCTGAAGGCGATGGGCTTCCCCACCTCCATGTTCACGGTGCTCTTCGCGCTGGCTCGCACGGTCGGCTGGATTGCCCAGTGGAGCGAGATGATCGAGGACCCGTCCCAGCGCATCGGCCGTCCGCGCCAGCTCTACACGGGCTCGCCGGAGCGCGACTACGTCACGGTCGCCCAGCGCGGGTAAGTTCATCCGGTAACGGATACGAGAAAGGGGCCGAAAGGCCCCTTTTTTCATGCCCCCTCACTTCTTACGGGCTACTCGGGATAGCCGATGCTGAGCTTCTGCACGCTCGGCTTCACAGCCAGCATGCCCTTTGAGGATGAGCTGAACTGCGTATCGCCGCTGACCCGATTGAGGGCCGCTTGCGCTGCATTCTCGGCCGGCGCGAAGACTATCAGCAAGGTGCAGCCGCCGGGCGTCGTCGCGAGCTTGCCGTTCTTCCAATCGGTTGCAGTGCCGCCATAATCCCAGCTGAAGCCATAGAGCGAGAACGGCTTACCATTGACGGCTTCGACTTCGCTCAAGGACATCCCGACGCGCACTCCTCGCGGGCCTATCCATCCTTTGCCGGTCGCTTGAATGGAGGATGGGCGGGTCTGGCGTTCTTCATCCCACCACATCACCTCGATGCGCCGCTCCGGATCAGTGGGAAAGATCACGCTTGCCTTCATCTCGATGCCCTCGGCACCAGAGATGGTTTCAAGCGTCACGTTGGGTTGGCCGAAAGCCTCCACAAGGCGCTTGTGGCTCGTATCCTTCGCAAAGGGACCTTCGCATTTGAGATCCTCTGCCAGAGCCGGAAATGCGGTCATGCACACAGCAAGCGCGCCGATCACGCCTCGACAATGTAACCGCTTGGCATTCACTGCTGTCGATCTCCGATCCGACAACAAGGGTAGAGAAACGCAATAGCAGAGGCTAGACGGCAGAATGGTGCATTGTACGTGCGCTAAGAACCTCTTCCACGATCCGGGCGGCCCGTTCGCTCGGAACCTCATCACCGATCCGCATGAGTTCATCGAGGTGCCGAAGAGCCGCCTCCTGTGCGCGGCGCTCAGGTGTATCGGCGAGAAGCGGCAGGACCGCCGCAGCCAATGTCTCCGGCGTGCAATCCTCCTGAATGAATTCGGGAATCGCGTTCTCGCCGAGCACGAGATTGGTGAGAACGATGGATTGCGCCTTGATGAGCGGACGCAAGATCAGTGCTTCGATCCACGACACCTTGTAGGCCACGACCATGGGAATGCCCGAGAGGCCGAGCTCCAGCGTCACGGTGCCGGACGCTGCCAGCGCGGCATCGGCGCTGCGAAATGCCTGCCATTTGGCGGCCTCGCCTTCCACGATGCGCGGCTTCACGCTCCATGTGGCAGTGCCTTCGCGGATCGCCTGCACGAGATGCGGCACGGCGGGAATCGTGACCTCGAAGGCGCGGGCTGAGCGCTGTTGCAGCAGCTTCAATGCCTCACCGAAAGTTTTGAGCAGGCGGCTTACTTCAGAGCGGCGGCTGCCGGGCAGAACGAGAAGATTGAGCGGACCTTGCTTCGTAAAATTGCGCTCGCCTGTTGCGGGCCTGAACTCCTTTACGCGCTCGATCAGCGGGTGGCCCACATAGGTCGTGGGTGGCCCACCGAGGCGCTTGTGTGCATCCGGCTCGAAGGGGAGCAGAGCGAGCAGATGATCTACATAAGCACGCATCTTCGCGGCCCGGCCGGGACGCCAGGCCCAAACCGAGGGACTCACGTAATCGACCACCGGGATGTGCGGCGCTCGCTTGCGCACAGCCTTGGCGACTCGATGAGTGAAATCGGGACTGTCGATGATGACGAGGATATCGGGATTGGCGGCAACCACCGCATCGGCCGTGAGCTTGATCCGGTTGAGCACCGTCGGCAGCCGCCCGATGACGGCAACGATCCCCATGACGGCAATATCTTCGAGCGGAAACAGACTCGTCTGGCCTTCGGCTTTCATGGCGTGCCCACCGACACCGCCGAAACGCAGACGATCGGCTCCGAGCCTGCTCTTGAGCGCACGCATGAGCTTCGCGCCAAGCTGATCGCCGGATTCCTCGCCCGACACGATCCATATGTTGAGTGGCTTCATGTCAGCCAAGAGGTTTCTCCATCCAGGGCAGGTCGACGGCGATGAGGAACAGACCGAGTCGATCGGCAGTCCGAAGTGTCTCCTCTTGCTCCAGCACGAAAGTGGAACCTGCGCCGACGGCGATGCCCGAGAGGCCTGCCTTCGCAGCCTCGACGACGGTGCGCGGCCCGATGGTCGGCATGTCCACCCGCAGATCCTGCCCGCGCTTGGCGGCCTTGATCAGCACCCCACCCTCCTTGCGACGGCGAAGGCCGAACCAGGACTGGCGGAAACCGGCGACGCGCACCAGCATTCGGTCGGTGCCTTCCGGCCCCTCGATGGCGAGCACATGATTGCGGGCGATCACAGCACCCTGCCCGATGTCGAAAGTGGACAGAGACGAGAGAAGGTTCAGCCCGACCGCGATCGCCTGCCGGTCGTCCTCGCTCGGCTTCCGAACGCCACACAGGTCTCGAGGGGCTACGAGATCGGGCGCAAGCTCATGCGCGCCGATTACGCGATGCCCGCGCTCCTCGATGAGCATCACAGCTCCGCGCAGCACTTGGTCATCGCCCCGGGTGATGACCTCTTTCACTTCCTGCATGTTGCGCAGGGCGGAATAGGCGCCCAGCAAAGCAGAGAATCCAGGGCGGCGCACTGCGCCGACGAGGGACACCGCGCGCGGCTTCCAGGAATCGAGAGTGCTCAGGATGGTCTTGAGATCAAGCAGGTCCACATTCGCATGGGCCTTCTTGCGCAGCTCAGGAGCCGCAAAGCCGCGGAAAGCGAGGATGCGGTAATCCTGACCCGTCCGTTCGAGGTGCTCGATCAGCTGAATCGGAAGGCGGCCGCTTCCACCGATGATGGCAATGGGGCCGCTTGATGAAGCACGAGCCGGCTCATGGGAGCCGGCTCCTGCCGATATCGTGCTCTCAGGCTGCATGCAGCCTCACCCAGCACTGTTGATGGGGTCTTTCGGCGTGCAGATCGAGCGATCCTTGCCTTCGCGGATGAAATCCAGGATCTCATGGACGAAGGGATGATCCTCGAACTCGCCCGCCACGTCTTCAACGCGCTCGGCCAGCGTGCCCTCGTCCGCGAACAGCAGACGGTAGGCTCGGCGAATGTCGTGGATCTGCTCACGGGTGAAATTGCGACGGCGCATGCCGATAATGTTGAGGCCAGCGAGATGCGCGCGGTTACCCATGGCCATGCCATAGGGGATCAGATCGTTCTCCAGGCCCGACAGGCCGCCCACGAAAGCGTGGGAGCCGACCCGGGCGAACTGGATCACGGCGGAACCGCCGCCGAAGATCACGAAATTGCCGACCGTGACATGGCCCGCCAGCATCACGTTGTTCGACAGGATACAGTCGTTTCCGACCTTCGTGTCATGGCCCACATGCGAGCCCGCGAGGAAGGTGCAACGGTCGCCGATCACAGTGCGCAGGCCGCCGCCTTCAGTGCCGGGATTCATGGTCACACCTTCGCGGATCATGCAATCGGAGCCGATTTCCAGCGTCGAGGGCTCGCCCTTGTACTTCAGGTCCTGTGGGATATGGCCGATGGAGGCGAAGGGGAAGATGCGCGTGCGGGCGCCAATCTTCGTCTTCCCGGCAAGCGCCACATGGCTCATGAGCTGGCAGCCGTCGCCGAGTTCGACTTCCGGTCCAATGGTGCAGAACGGGCCGATCTTCACGTCCGCGCCGATCTTGGCGCCGTCCTCTATGATCGCGGTCGGGTGGATCGTGTTTTCCATCAGTCCGTCACCAGCATCGCGCTAACTTCAGCCTCGCAGACGAGCACGCCGTCCACCTTGGCTTCGCCCTTGTACCACCACATGTTGCGGCGGTTATTGAGCTTCTTCATGTGGAACTCAACCCGGTCGCCGGGCTCCACGGGCTTGCGGAACTTCACTTTGTCAATCGTCATAAAGAAAACCTGCTTTGGCTTTTCCTGCTGAGCGATCTTGGACTTCACGCAGATAGCGCCCGCCGTCTGAGCCATGGCTTCGATGAGGAACACGCCCGGGAAAATCGGGCGCGACGGGAAATGGCCCGTGAATTGTGGCTCATTGAAGGTGACGTTCTTGATGCCGATGCACGAGTTGTCGCCGTCGATCTCAATGATCTTGTCGATCAGAAGAAAAGGATAGCGGTGCGGCAACAGCTCGAGGATTTCGAGGATATCGGCTGTTTGAAGCGTGGTAGGCGCTTCGGACATGACTGAATACTCCGGATAGGCCTTGCGTATCTCTGCGTTACGAAGATGCGCCGTCGTCTTTGTCGGAATCGCCCTTCGATGCAAGCTTTTTCAGGGCGGTGATTTCGCGGAACCATTCGCGCATGGGCCGGGCGGGCACCCCTCCCCAGCGGGCGCCGGGTGGAACGTCGCCATTGACCGCGCTTGTTGCGGCAATCTGGGCACCCATGCCGATCCGCACATGGCCCTTCACGGCAACCTTGCCGCCAAGAGCCACATAATCTTCAATCGTCGAGGAGCCGGCAATGCCGACCTGAGACACGATCACACAATGGCGGCCGATGACCACGTTATGGGCAATCTGGACGAGGTTATCGATCTTGGTGCCTTCGCCGATCACCGTGTCGCGGCTCGCGCCGCGGTCGACGGTCGAATTGGCACCGATCTCCACATCGTCCTGGATGATGACGCGACCGATCTGCGGCACCTTGAGATGCCCTTGCGGCCCCATGGCAAAGCCAAAACCGTCTTGCCCAATGCGGACACCCGAATGGAGAATGACACGGTTGCCGATAAAGGCATTAGAGACGGTGACCTGCGGCGCGAGGGAGCAGTCGCGCCCGATCTTCACATGCGGGCCGACGACCGAGTGAGCGCCGACGACGGTCCCTGCCCCGATCTCCGCATAAGGGCCGACGACAGCGCCGGGATCGACCGTTACGCCATGCTCGAGACGTGCGGAAGGATGCACGAAGGAGCCGGGCGAAATCCCCGTGGCCGCAAAGGACGATTCCAGGCGCATGGCCGAGGGGAACATCTGGCCCATGACCTGTGCGAAGACGCGGTAGGCCAAAGGAGTGACGATGGCGACGGTCTGCGACGGCACCTTCGAGGCGAAGCGGGGCGTAACGAGGCAGGCGGCGGCATGGGTCGTGCCCAGAGCGCCGACATAAGCCGGGTTGTCCATATAAGCCAGGTCGCCCGGTCCTGCAGTCTCAAGCGGAGCGACGCCTTTAAGCAAAAACTCCCCGTCGGCACCGTCGGGGAGCGTTGTCTGCGCCAGCTCCGCAACCTGACGCAGGCTAAGCGTCTGACGTTGCGGAAAGAAAATCGATTCTGTCATGGAAAAAGCGAGGGCGCCCCGAAGGCGCCCTCTCCGATTAGAAGCGTGTACCGCCCGAGAAGCGGAAGGCCTGGGTCCGGTCGCCACCGATCCGGGTTCCATCCCGAAACACGCCCTCTTCCTTCGAGAGCGCGAAAGCGTAGTCGAAACGGATCGGACCGAGCGGCGAGGACCACAGGAGCGAAGCGCCGACCGACGAACGAATCTTGTGGCTGTCGAGAACCTCGATGCAGTTCTGCGGAGCGTCCGGATTCGTGTTGCAGGTCACGCCACCATCCGGAGCAAAGATGGTTCCGCCGTTGACGCCGAACCGGGTCGGGCCTTCATAGCCATACAGCGTACCGGCATCGGCAAACACTGCACCCTTCAGACCCAATTCACGCGGCAGACCGAAGATCGGGAACTGCACTTCGAGCGTACCGCCGAAATAGGTGGTGCCACCGACGGCGTTGGCTGCTGCGTCGACCGTCGAGATGTCACGCGGACCGATGCCATTCGTGGCAAAGCCGCGAACCAGGGACGGACCCATGAAGAAGTGGTCGACGATGCGGAGATCGGAACCCTCGTTGCCGTTGTTGCCTAAGCCCACGATGTGGCCACCCTGGACGCGGGCGATACCGACCACATCCTCGATCAGCTCACGGTAGTAGCGAGCGTCACCGGTGGCGCGGAAGTAGCGCGAGTCGCCTCCGAGACCAGCGAAGTCCGTCTTTGCTTCGGCATAGAAGCCGTTACGCGGATCACGAGTGCTGTCGAGGGTGTTGTAGTTGAAGGTCAGACCCGCGAGCGAGGTAAGCGTCTCACCCTGCGATTCCTTGATGGCCAGCGAAGCTTCGCCATTACCCTGACAGAACAGGCGGTTCGGCGTGCCGTCCTCGTTCAACTGAGTGTAGCCCGGGATCGGCGCAGAGCAGTCGTTGTACGGCTTCTTCCGGTCGTTCGGGATTTCCAGTTCCTGCTGATAGAGCGAGTACCGCAGGGTAAGCGTAAACTCTTCCGTGATCGGCAGGCCGAGGCGGAGCTGACCGCCGGTCATGCGGTTCTCGTAGCGGGAATAGCGGGTCTGGTCGCTGAACTTCGAGAACAGGTCGATACCGGCTGCCATGCGGTAGCCGAGGAAGTACGGCTCCGTGAACGAGAAGTCGACGCCGTGGGAACGCTGACCGAGCTGGCCGGCGAGGCGGACGAATTGTCCGCGGCCCAGGAAGTTCGTCTCGGTGACCGCGACTTCACCAATGAAGCCGTCAGCCGTCGAGTAACCGCCCGAGATGGAGAAGGAGCCAGTGGACTGATCCTCAACATCCACGTTCACGACCACACGGTCGGCCGAGGAACCCGGCTCGTTGGAAATGCGGACCTGCTTGAAATAGCCCAGGTTGGACAGGCGGCGCTCGGCGCGGTCGACCATCACCTGATTGTAGGCATCGCCTTCGCCCAGGTCGAACTCACGACGAATGACATAGTCGCGGGTGCGGGTATTGCCGCGGATGTTGATGCGCTCGATGTAAATGCGCGGCCCTTCCTCGACGACATAGCCGAGATTGACCATACGGGAAGCGGGATCGCGGGTACCGACCGGGCGAACCTGAACGAAAGGATTGCCCTGGCGCGCCGCAGTGCGGGTCATGGCCTGGACGGACTTCTCGACAGCTTCCGCGTTGTAGACCGAGCCGGCGGAAACCGACAGATCGCTGCGCAGGGCCTCGGCGTCCACCCCAGGAATGCGGGAATCGATGCTCACATTGCCGACGCGATACTGCTCACCCTCTTCAACGACGATGGTGACGACATAACCGCCACGAGCAGCATCGAACGCCACCTCGTTGGAGACGATACGGAAATCCGCATAGCCGTTCTTGAGATAGTAACGACGGATCAGCTCCAGGTCGTTGGCAAGGCGGTCGGCATCATAGATGTCCGAGCTCTTGAGGAAGCTGAGAATATTGGTCTCGGAGGTCTGCATGACGCCACGCAGACGGCTGGCAGAAACCTGATTGTTGCCGACGAAGCGGATATCTTTCACGCCCGTCTTGTCACCCTCGACGATGGTGTAGACCACATCGACGCGACCATTGGGCAGATCCACGATGCGCGGCGTCACCTGAGCAAGGCCACGCCCCTGACGGCGATAGATCTCAAGGATCCGCTGCACGTCGGCATCGATGGCCGCCTGATTCACGGATGTACGGGCACGAGTCTGCAGATCCCCTTCAAGGATCGCCTTGTCGACCTTGCTGTTGCCTTCCACGACAACGCGGTTGATCAGAGGCCCCTGAGCGGCGGAGGCGCGGCGGCTCGTCTGCGGCGAGCTCTGAGCGAGAGCGCTATCCGCAACGGCGAGGCCTGCCATCAGCGCACTCATGGCGATCACTGCGGTGGCTGCCGGCTTCTTCCGGCGTGGCGTGGTCGTCGACATCATCAACTGGCCCGTTTCTTTATACTTGTCCATCGCGGGGTTTAGGCCCGCGGGCTGGAGACAGGTGTCCCAACCTTATCGGTGCTGTCCCGCTTGTACAAACTTTCGCCGTCATTGCAAACGGCACTTGCAAAACAGAATGGCTGTTTTTCCACTGGCGTGGCGTCCTTGTCACGTTCTCTCCGCCACAAATCTTGCGACAAGGTGAACAATGCCTCACCCGAACGAGCGAGTCAGGTCACTCCAGGTCGCCAAGATCATCAGCGTCGCCACGAAGGCGAAACCAATCCTAAACCCGATTTCCTGGGCCTTTTCGCTCAAGGGCCGCCCACGGACAGCCTCAATGGCATAGAACAAAAGGTGCCCGCCATCGAGCAGCGGAATCGGGAAAAGATTAATAAGACCAATGGAGACCGACATGAAGCCGATAAGGTTCACCAGGCTGTAAAGCCCGCCGATCTCATAGGCAGTTCCTGCGATTCGAGCGATCCCCACCGGCCCCGAGAGCTGGTCGATGGATTCGCGCCCCAGGATGAGGCGGCGCAGGAAGTTGAAGGTCCGGTCAACTTGGTTCCAGGTGTCGACGGCACCTGCTTTCAGGGCCTCCAGAGGACCATAGGAGATGCGCTTGATGGCTGAACGATCCTGCGGAGCTTGAACGCCGAGCAGCCCGATGCGCTGCTTGCCGAAGGGCGTATCCCGTTGTTCCACCTTGGGAATTGCCGTAAGGCTCACTTCGCGACCATCGCGATCGACAACGAAATTCAGCGCCTCGCCCGCGCTCGAACTGACGAGCATCTGCATGTCGGCGAAGGTCTCGATCCGCTTACCGTCGATGGAGCGGATCACGTCGTGGGGCTGGAAGCCCGCCGCTTCCGCCGCGCTTCCCGGGATCACCCGCTCGATCACCGGCTCCAGGACCATGCGACCGCTGAAGTAGTTGAAGCCCGCAAAGATCGCGATAGCGAGGATGAAGTTGGCCATCGGACCAGCCGCGACAGTGGCCGCGCGCTTGGCGACACTTTGATGGGGAAAACTGATGGCTCGCAGCTCAGGCGACATCTGCTGAACGCCCTTATTGTCCGGAACGCTCGCCGCATTCATGTCTCCGACGAACTTCACGTAGCCGCCGAGGGGAATCGCGGAGATCTTCCAGCGGGTACCCCTCTTGTCGGTCCAGCCGACCAACTCGCGCCCGAAGCCTATGGAGAAGGCCGAGACGCCGATTCCGCAGCGGCGTCCGACCCAGTAATGACCGTATTCATGGATGAAGACGACCACCGACAGCACGATGAGGAAGGCAAAGATCGTCAGGGCAAAAGACCCCGTCATGCCTGCGATTGCTGAAAGCCACTCCATGATTGTCCCTTTCGCGCTCTCTCAAAGAGCGCCTTAAATGTGTCTTGCGGGAACAAGCCGCCGCGCCAGGGCTCGGGCCTCGCCGTCGATGGCAAGGGCTTCCGCGACCGTCGCAGGGGCTCTCCCGCTTCCGGTATAGGTTGAGCAAACCTCCTCAACTATCTCAGATATTGCATAAAATCCTATTCGGCCCGCCATATAAGCCTCGACTGCTATCTCATTGGCGGCATTCAAGACCGTCGGCAGAGCTCCTCCGGACTGAAGCGCAGCCTTGGCCAAGGCAAGACATGGAAACCGTGCCTCGTCGGGCCGTTCGAAGGTTAAGCGGCCAATCGCGGCAAGATCGAGACGAGGCAGATCCATGAAAAGTCGCACCTCGTCATGGAGGGCATTGGCGATGGGTACCTTCATATCCGGCAGAGCAAGCCCGGCGGTGACGGCTCCATCCTTCCATTGGACGAGACCATGGACGATGGCCTCCGGGTGAACAAGCACGTCGAGGCGCTCGGCGTCGAGATCGAAAAGGTGGTGGGCCTCGATCAGCTCCAGCCCTTTGTTCATGAGGGTGGCGGAATCAATGTTGATCTTCGAGCCCATGGACCAGACCGGATGGGCTGATGCCTGCTTCGCATCGGCTCCCGCGATCTGCTCTCGGGTCCAGGTGCGGAATGGGCCGCCACTGGCGGTGATCACCGCCTTCTCCACATCCAACTTCTTGCCGGCGGACAAGGCGTGATCGAGGGCATTGTGCTCGGAATCCACAGGCGTGATCTCGACGCCGAGGCGGCGGGCGTCCGCCATGAAGGCGGCTCCCGCGCAGACGAGGCTTTCCTTGTTGGCAAGAGCAATCCGCCTGCCCGGCTTCAGGGCCGCATGGGTCGGCTCCAGACCGGCGGTCCCGCAGATGGCGGCAAGCACGATATCGGCAGGGCGATCCACGGCCTCGAGCACGGCGGAGCGGCCTGCCCCGCTCCCAATACCCGTTCCGGCCAGGGCTTCCTTGAGATCGGCGGCGGCAGCCTCGTCAGCCAGGGCCGCAAACTTTGCTCCCAGGCGCTTGGCCGTCTCGGCCAGTGCCTCCGCATTACGCCCGCCGACAACAGCCTCGACATGGAACGCATCCCGCTGCGCCAGAACCACATCCGCCGTGGACCGGCCGATGGAGCCTGTGGCCCCGAGGATCGTGAGAGAACGTGCCATGAAGACCTAAGCAGCTCCGCGTACGACGAGAAAGACGATGCCAATGATGAGGGCCACGGCCCAGAAGCCGTCTAGGCGATCCATCACGCCCCCATGCCCAGGGATTAGATGGCTCGAATCCTTCACATCGCAATGGCGCTTGAGCGCGGATTCGCCGAGGTCGCCGATCTGGCTCGCAACAGAGGCCACCATGGAGAGTGCAATGACGCTCAACGGGCCGAAGGAATGGTCGATTCCCAGGCGATGCCCGATCCATGCCACCAGCCCACCAGCCAAAGCAGCGGCGATGAGGCCGCCAAAGAAGCCAGACCATGTCTTTTTCGGACTGATCGCCGGACAGAGCTTAGGGCCTCCGAAGGTGCGCCCTGTGAAATAAGCTGCGATGTCCGTTGTCCACACGACGGCGAACATCCAGATCAGGCCGAGAATGCCGATCTCCGGGTAATCCCGGACCATGGGCGGCACGAGTACGATGATCGCGGCATAGGCGAAGCCGGAGGCGGCCCAGATCTTCCCGCGCGATCCCTTCGTGAGAAGCGTACCAAGGATGAGGAAGACCAGTGCGGCTCCCGCTCCGACAGCGAAACCGGCATCCGTCAGATAGAGCAAGGTCAGGGCCGCAAGCCCGACGCCGAAGACCGCCTGCACGACTCGGCTCGGCTCGATACCCGTCATGTCCGTCCATTCGATCATGATCGCGATGCCGGCAATCAGCCAGAACAAGGCAAAGGGCCAGCCGCCCCAATAGGCTGCGGCCAAGGCCAGTGCGATCATGACGATCGCGGAGAGAACCCGGGTCTTCAATTCGCTGGAGGGCGCCTTGGAAGCCAAGGAGGAACCTTCGGTGGCGGTCATCGTCAGCTCGCCTTGGCGCTCAAGCCGCCGAAACGGCGGTCGCGGCGTCCATACTCATCGATGGCGGACTGAAAGGCCGCCTCATCGAAGTCCGGCCAGAAGACGGGAAGGAACACGAATTCGGAATAGGCCGTCTGCCAGGTCAGGAAGTTCGACACGCGCTGCTCGCCGGAAGTGCGAATGACAAGGTCCGGATCCGGGATGTCGCCCGTATCCAAGTTCCTGCCGATCATGTCCATGTCGATGGCTGACGGATCGAGGGAACCCTCCTTCACCTTCAGGGCCAGAGCGCGCACGGCGCTCGCGATTTCCTGGCGCCCGCCGTAGTTGAAAGCGATCACCAGGGTCAGGCCCGTATTGGCGCGGGTCAGCTGCTCAGCCTCGTCCAGGAGAAGGCGGATGTCGGAGGCAAGCCCCTCGCGCTCTCCGATGATGCGGACGCGCACATTGTTCGAGTGAAGCTCTGCGAGATCATGGCGCACGAAGCGCTTGAGAAGCCCCATGAGAAAAGAGACCTCTTCCGCGGGACGGCGCCAGTTCTCCGCGGAAAAGCTGTAGACCGTGAGGTAGCGGATGCCGAGGTCGCTCGCCGTGCGCACTGCCCGGCGGATCGCCTCGATGCCCTTCCGGTGCCCCTCGAAGCGAGGCAGGCCTCGCTGTGCGGCCCAGCGGCCGTTTCCATCCATAATGATGGCAACATGGGTCGGCATCTCCTGACCCGTTGTTTCACGGGCAAGGGTGGGAGCCGACCGCTGGGCTTCGCCGCTCATGACAAGTTTCCGATGCAAGTCTAAAACTTAGACTTGCATGATTTCCTTTTCCTTGGCCACCAGCAGCTGATCGATTTCAGCCACGAACTGGTCGGTCGCCTTCTGGACCTGATCGCCGTCACGCTTGGCATCGTCCTCGCTGATAGCCGAGTCCTTTTCGAGCTTCTTGAGGAGATCGAGACCATCGCGACGCACGTGGCGGACCGCAATGCGCGCCTCTTCCGCATACTTGTGCGCGACCTTTACCATCTCCTTGCGGCGCTGCTCGTTCATCTCAGGGATGCGCAGGCGGATGACCTGCCCCTCGGTCTGCGGATTGAGGCCGAGATCCGACTCGCGGATCGCCTTCTCCACAGCGGCGACCATGCCGCGATCCCAGACCTGCACGCTGAGAAGGCGCGGCTCAGGAACGTTGACGGTGGCAACCTGGGTAATCGGCATCAGGGAGCCATAGGCATCGATCTGGATTGGATCGAGCAGATTCGGCGAGGCGCGGCCTGTGCGCAGGCTGCCCAAGTCGTGCTTGAAAGCATTGATGGCGCCCTGCATGCGGCGCTTCACATCGGCGAGGTCAAAGGTCGTGGCCATGAGATCTTTTCCTTACGCGAACTGTCTAAAAACGGGCTTACGCTGCCCAAGGTCCCGCATCAAGACCCCTGACTTACGGGACCACAACTGTTGAGGGCACTTTTCCGAGGAGAAGGTCGGTGATCGAGCTCGGGGCGTGCACGGAGCCGACCAAGATCGAGAGCTTGCTCTCCCGCGCCAAAGCAAAGGCGGCGGTATCCATCACCTTCAGATCCCGTGCGATAGCCTCGTCGTGGGTCAGGCGGTCGTAGCGGATTGCGGCCGGGTCCTTCTTGGGATCCGCGGAATAGACGCCGTCCACCTGGGTCGCCTTGAGCACCGCGTCGCATTTCAGCTCGGCGGCCCGCAGCACGGCAGCCGTATCGGTGGTGAAGAACGGGTTGCCGGTGCCACCTGCAAGCACCACCACCTGCCCCTTGTCCAAGTGATGGAGGGCGGGCTGGCGAGCATAGGTTTCACAGATCGTGGGCATGGACACCGCCGACATGGTGCGGGCGGGCACGCCTGCCGCGTTGAGCGAGGTCTCGATGGCGAGTGAGTTCATGACCGTGCCGAGCATGCCCATGGAATCGGCTGTGGGGCGGTCGATCCAGCCGGCCGCGCTCATGCGCGCGCCGCGGATGATGTTGCCGCCGCCGATCACCACGGCGATCTCAAAACCGGCCTTGGTAGCTTTGGCCAGATCCCGCGACAGGCGGGAGAGGACTTCGGAGTCGAGCCAGTAACCATCGGGAGCCATCAAGGCCTCTCCCGAGAGCTTCACCAGAATGCGCCGGAACTGTGCCACTGTCGGACTCCTTATTTTTCGATTTTGAAATCACACCCGAAGCCTCTCATCCCGGAAGGCCAGTAAGCGCCTTCCAAAGCGAGATTCGGAAATCTTGCCGGATTTATAGCCTTCTCATGAAAACGGCGGCTGAGAAGCCGCCGTTTTGGTTTCTTTATCGTTAGGCCTTGAGACCGGCCTGGGCCGCGACTTCCGCCGCGAAATCCGGAGCCTCTTCCTTCTCGATGCCCTCACCGAGAGCGTAGCGCACGAAGGCCTTGAGGGTGACCGGCTTGCCAGCCTTGGACTCGGCTTCCTTGAGCACCTGCGTCACCGTCTTGGACGGATCGTGCACGAAGGGCTGCTCGAGAAGCGTAACTTCCTTGAAGTAGCTCTTCAGGCCGCTCTCGATGATCTTCTGCATGACGTTGTCCGGCTTGCCGGCGTTCTTGTCGCGCAGAATGGCGCTCTCGCGCTCGATGGTGGCGGCGTCGACGCCGGAGGCGTCCAGAGCAACCGGGCTGGTCGCAGCCACGTGCATGGCGATCTGGCGGCCGAGCGTGCTCAGGGCGGTCACGTCGCCTTCGGACTCGAGCGCGACGAGCACGCCGATCTTGCCGAGGCCGTCGGTCACGGCATTGTGCACGTAGGACGCAATCACGCCCTTAGAGACTTCGAGCTTCGCGATGCGGCGCAGGGTCATGTTCTCGCCGATGGTGGCGATGAGTTCCTGCAGGCGGTCCTTCACGGTCGTGGAGGAGCCCGGGAACGTGGCGGCTTCGAGCGACTCGATGGTGCCGTTGCCGTTCAGGCCGATCTTGGCGGCTTCGCGGACGAAAGCCTGGAACTGGTCGTTACGGGCGACGAAGTCCGTCTCCGAGTTGACCTCGAGGATGGTGGCGGTGTGACCCGACGACTCGACGGCGACGAGGCCCTCGGCAGCGACGCGGCCAGCCTTCTTGGCAGCCTTGGAGAGGCCCTTCTTGCGGAGCCAGTCGATGGCGGCTTCCATATCGCCGTTGGTCTCGGCAAGAGCGGCCTTGCAGTCCATCATGCCAGCGCTGGTCGTCTCGCGCAGCTCTTTCACCATCGCAGCGGTAATGTTCGCCATGGTTCATCCTTTCAAGGGTTCGTGCATACAGGGAGCCCGGCGCTCATGGAACGCCGGGCCCAATCATTCGTTCGAGCGCCGCTGCACGCGGCGCCGAGAGATTTAAGCCGCAGCGGCTTCGATCATCGAGCGGGCCTGGTTGACCCAGCCATCGCGCTCGAGGCGACCATTGAGCTTCAGGTCCTTGTCGAGCTGGGCGATGTCGTCAGCCTGCATGGCAGCGAGCTGCCAGTAGTGGAAGATGCCGGCTTCGTTCAGCTTCTTCTCAAGCTGCGGGCCAACGCCGTTCAGCTTGGTCAGATCGTCCGGAGCTCCGCGGGGAGCGGCCAGACGCTCGAACTGCTCGCCGTCATAAGCGACAGCGGCGGTATCGGTCGCCGGAAGCTCTTCAGCCATCGGGTTCTCGGAAGCACCGATGTCGATGCCCATGTCACCGGCACCGCGGGAGATGCCGTCGAGAGCGGCGCGGGCAACGAGATCGCAGTAGAGAGCAATCGCGCGGCCGGCGTCGTCGTTGGCCGGAACCGGGAAGGTGATGCCGTCCGGGTTGGAGTTCGTGTCGACGATCGCGGCAACCGGGATGCCGAGGCGGTTGGCCTCCTGGATCGCCAGCTGCTCCTTGTTGGTGTCGATGACGAAGAGCAGGTCGGGCGTGCCGCCCATGTCCTTGATGCCGCCGAGAGCACGCTCGAGCTTCTCCTTCTCACGAGCGAGCATCAGGCGCTCCTTCTTCGTGAGGCCCTGGCCACCGCCGGCGAGGATCTCGTCCACCTTGCGCAGGCGGGCGATCGAGCCGGAGATCGTCTTCCAGTTGGTGAGCATGCCGCCAAGCCAGCGGGCGTTCACGTAGTACTGAGCCGAACGCTTGGCAGCATCGGCAACGGCGTCAGCAGCCTGACGCTTCGTGCCGACGAAGAGCACGCGGCCGCCCTTGGCCACCGTGTCGCTAACGGCCTGGAGGGCGCGGTGCATCATCGGGACCGACTGAGCGAGGTCGATGATATGGATGTTGTTGCGGGTGCCGAAGATGTACTGACCCATCTTCGGGTTCCAACGGTGGGCCTGGTGGCCAAAGTGAGCGCCAGCCTCGAGAAGGCTGCGCATCGAGAATTCAGGAAGCGCCATAGTTTTTCTCCGGTTATGCCTCCGCGGAACAGTGGACCGGACATTCCGGCCACCGGGGGTACCTCATGGGCTCATGAGGGGATTCCGCGTGTGGGATGGGGGCGCATATATGCGGAAAGAAAGGGAAATGCAAGTTATATTGGCTCGCCCTCGCCGCCCCCCTGCAGCTACCTGAAGGACACGGCATTCTGACCTGCCTCCATCATAGGAAAAGACACGCTTCCAACAGGTTCGCAACGGATCGAGGCAGGTGAGTCGACCTATGCTGAGTATGGGCCGTTAGCTCATCTGCACTTCCACCACGCCGGGCACGGCGCGCAAGGCGCCTGCGATCTGAGGCGTGGCCATGTATTTGCCGGGGAGCCTCACCTCCACTTCACGGTCGCCCTCATCGAGAATCAGGACCAGGGAAACCTCGCCCTCGCCCTTCGCCTTCAGGCGCTCGTAGACGCTCGGGATCGGGCGCTCGTCGCGCAGGAAGATGCGCATGCCCTTCTGGTGCTTCGAGATAGCTTCCTCGAGCGGCTCGGCCATGCCGATGCGCGCCCTTACCTCTTCGCCCTCAAGCCCGGCCTGAAGCATGAGGACGACGGCGGTGCCGGGCTCCAGCACCTCGCGCAGGCGCATGAGGCCCTCGGAGAAGATGATGGCTTCGTATTGGCCAGTCTGATCCGAGAGGGTAAGAATGCCCATCTTGTTGCCGGTCTTGGTACGGCGCTCCTGCCTGTCAAGCACGGTGGCCGCCACCTTGCCGACCGAATTTCCGGCTTTCACCGAGCGGCAGAAATCAGCCCAGGTC
>JAEXGT010000070.1 GCA_023450615.1 Pseudomonadota bacterium
CTTCCGGCCATCAAACCCGGAAGTCGCAATCTTAAATCGTAAAAATCTGTTTATTTCTAAGCGTAAGGGTTGACTGCCCCCTTTCTGCCAACTTGACTCTTTTTGTTTGCACGCCATTAAGTATTTGAAGTTTCGTTTTTTACTCGTCTAAAGGGTTGATAGTAGCCTGTTTCTGGGCGCGTCCGTTTTTATTGCGCAAGTGTATTGTCCGCATAAACAATAGATGTCGCTCAGGCACACAAGGTTATTATGCCGCCCAGGCAGACACAAACAGAGAATACTTATGTCAGGCCAGCAGCGGATCGCGCTCTTCATTGACGGAGCCAACCTTTACGCTACGACAAAGACGCTTGGTTTCGATATTGACTACAAGCGCCTGCTAAAGGAATTCCAAGGCCGTGGTACTCTGGTGCGCGCGTTCTACTACACCGCGCTCGTCGAAGATCAGGAATACTCTTCCATCCGCCCGCTGATCGATTGGCTCGACTACAACGGCTACCGCGTGGTCACGAAGCCGACGAAGGAGTTCGTGGACTCCGCCGGCCGCCGCAAGGTGAAGGGCAACATGGATATCGAGCTCGCCATCGATGCGCTCGAGCTCTCCCCCTTCATCGACCACATGGTCCTGTTCTCCGGTGACGGTGATTTCCGCTCCCTGGTCGAAGCCATGCAGCGCCGGGGCGTCCGCGTCTCGGTGGTCTCCACGGTCACGACGCAGCCGCCCATGGTGGCAGACGAACTGCGCCGTCAGGCCGATGAGTTTCTCGACCTGTCGCAGCTTGCCTCCCGCATCGGCCGCGACCCGTCGGATCGCCCGCAGCGTGCCCCTGGCGAAGGCGGCGACCGCGCGGATCGCCCGCGCTCGCCGCAGCAACAGCAGCAGCCGCGCAACGGCGCCCTGGAAAGCCGCTACGGCATCCGCCAGCAGGGATCGGACGACGAGTTCGACCTGTAACAAGCTCTCCCAAAGAGTGACGCAATGACCGGCCTCGCCCGGTCATTTTCGTTTAAAGGCTCCCCTCTTCGACCTGGCAGTCCAAACCGAGAGTTCCGGCCGTATTGCTGACCGTGGCAAGACAGAGGCCGGTCTGCTCCTCAGGGACGAAGACGGCGAAACGGGTCACATAGAGCCCGCCCTTGGGCTCCGAGAGCTTGCGGGCCTCCAGGCGCACGATATTGGCGTTGTATTGCTTGAATACCTCGGCCAGCCGCGCCACGAGGCCGAGCTGATCGCCGCCGCTGATGGTGATGCGATGGGTGATGCTGCCCGCGGGCCCGGGGCTTGGATCGAAGGCGTAAGGCACTGCCCTCACCTCGGCGCCTTCAAGCTCAGGAAGCTGCCTGAGACCCGCCTCGACCTCGCTGGCCTCGAGACCCGAGGGCAATTCACAGATCGCCACGAATTCCGCGCCGGAGCCCAAGGCCGCGAAGGTCGTATCCCTCAGGTTCACGCCGATATTGAACAGGTGCTCCGCAATGGCGGAGACGAGCCCGATGCGGTCGGGACCAAGAACGGAAACAAGTGCCACGGATGTCATGCTGATCTCCTCCCCAGGGTGAGGAGAAGTTAGAGCGCAGGCGCGGCGTTTCAGCCCTTCTCGCGCATGAGGCGCGCCTTCTCGCGGTTCCAGGAGCGTTCCTTCTCCGTCTCGCGCTTGTCGTGGAGTTTCTTGCCTCGGCCCAAACCAAGCTCAACCTTCGCCATCCCGCGTTCGTTGAAATAGATCTTGAGCGGAATCACCGTGAAACCTTCACGCTGCGTTGCGCCAAGAAGCTTGTTGATCTGGTTCCGGTGGAGCAGCAGGCGGCGGGGCCGCTTCGTTTCATGGTTGAAGCGGTTCGCCTGCAGGTATTCCGGGATATAGGCGTTGAAGAGGAAGAACTCCTCGCCCGACGGCCCGGCATAGGCCTCACCGATGGTGGCCTTGCCCGAGCGCAGGGATTTGACCTCCGTGCCGGTCAGAGCGATGCCGGCTTCGTAGGTATCGACGATTTCGTAATTGAAACGCGCCTTCCTGTTGTCGGCGACAACACGGGGGCCGCTCTTGGGATCTTTTGCCATTTGTTCTTTAAGTGTTGATCAGGCCCGCATGGACCATGGCCGAGCGCACCGCCTGCTTGGTGCCTTCGGAAACCGGGAGCATCGGCAGGCGCACATCGTCCCTCATCAGGCCGAGGACGGAGGCGGCGTATTTCACCGGCGACGGATTGGTCTCGAGGAACAGGTTGGTGTGAAGCGGCATGAGACGGTCCTGAACCTTCAGGGCGGTCGCATAATCGCCCTTCAGGCAGGCTTCCTGCATCTCGGCGCAGAGGCGCGGAGCGACGTTGGATGTCACGGAAATGCAGCCATGGCCGCCATGGGCCATGAAGCCGAGGGCGGTCGCATCCTCGCCGGAGAGCTGGATGAAATCGGGCCCCATGGCCTGACGCTGCAGGCTGGTGCGGGCGAGATTGGCGGTGGCGTCCTTGACGCCTGCGATGTTCTTGAGTTCGAACAGGCGCGCCATGGTCTCCACCGACATGTCGATCACCGACCGGCCGGGGATGTTGTAGATGATGATCGGAATGCCGATGGCGTCGTTGATCGCCTTGAAGTGCTGATAAAGCCCTTCCTGCGTCGGCTTGTTGTAATAGGGTGTGACGATCAGCACCGCATCGGCGCCGCACTTCTCCGCATGCTTGGAGAAGCCGATGGCCTCCTCCGTGCTGTTGGAGCCTGCGCCCGCGATCACGGGCACCCTGCCCTTTACCTCATCGACGCAGACCTCGATGACCCGGTCGTGCTCCTTGTGGCTGAGTGTCGGGCTCTCGCCCGTAGTGCCGACAGGAACGACGCCATGGGTGCCTTGCTCGATCTGCCAGTTGATGAAGGCCCGGAAGGCAGCCTCATCCACGGCGCCATCCTTGAAGGGAGTCACCAGAGCCGTGATGGAGCCTGAAAAGCGGGTCATGATTATCCTCTAATTAAGAAGCGGCAGATCTGAGAGAGCGCAAGGGCTTAACACATAAGGGGTGCGTCGCATCCGCGCAAACGGTCCTTTGGGAGGTTGTCCTAACGCGACACTTGGTGTTTCCTCAAGAGAAACGTCGCCATAACAGACAGGCGACGATACGGGGGTTAGCGGGTGAGCCTCACAATGCGCCTTTCGATCCGTCTTCTGGCGTCCGTCGCCGCGCTCCAATTGTCCGCCCTCGCCGGCCATGCCAATGAAACGCAGCCCAGCTCCCCTGAAGCCGCCACCTTGGAGAGCTTCACGCCGCCCGCCAAGGACATGGGAGACCTGGAACAGCTGCCGCTGATCTTCAAGGCCTACCGGAACAACGATCTGACTGAAGCCGCAGTTCTGAAATCGAAACTCTCGGATCCTGCTGCGCAGGCCCTCGTGGAGTGGTTTGTCATCCGCAGCGGCATGCGTATCGGTTTTGACCAGATCCTGGCCTTCCGGAAGGATTACCCTGACTGGCCCGTGACCTCCCAGCTTCGGCGCCGGATGGAGAACACCTTCCTGGCCGAATCCCGCTCCACCGCCCAGATCCGCGCCTTCTTCGACAAGCAGCCTCCCGTGACCCCGGCGGGCCGGATCGCCTTCGGGTTCGCGCTCAAGAACGACGGCCTCGACCAGGAGGCGCTCGACCTGATCCGCCATGCCTGGCGGGAAGACACCTTCGGCAGCGAGACCGAGAGCCGTATTCTGGCCCGCCTCCCGACCCTGCTCACGCAGGCCGATCATCGCTACCGCATGGAGCGCCATCTCCTGAAGGAGAATTGGGGCGCAGCCACGCGCGCCGCAGGCTATGCCGGCAAGGATTACGTGACCCTGGTCAAGGCCCGCATGAGCGTGTTCCAGGGCAAGAAGAAAGCCGATAAGGCCTTCGCAGCGGTTCCCGCCTCGCTCAGAAGCGACCCGTCCTATCTGTTCTCCCGCGCCCTGCTTCAGCGCCGCAGCAAGAATTATGCCGAGGCTGCGAAGATCATCATGCAGGCTCCACAGGATCACGAGCAACGGGTCGACGGGGACGAGTGGTGGGCCGAGCAGCGGCGGATCACCCGCGAGCTTCTCGACAAAGGCGATGCACAAACCGCCTACGACGTGGCGAGCCATCACGCCGCCGAATCCCCGGCCCAGCAGATCGAGGCCGAGTTTCACGCAGGCTGGATCGCCCTTCGCTTCCTGAACGAGCCGGAAAAGGCCGCGAAGCATTTTGCGACCGTCGCCCAGACCGCCTCCACGCCGATTTCCCTCTCACGCGTCGCCTATTGGCAGGCGCGCGCCGCAGAAGCCGCCGGGATTGCGGAGGATGCAAAGCTCTTTTACGCCCGCGCCGCCAATCATCCGACGACCTATTATGGGCAGCTTGCCCGCGAGAAACTGGGCGAAGTCTTTTCTCTCCGCTCCGTGGAGCCCCTCAAAGACGAGGAGCGCAAAGCATTCGAGGCGCTGATCCCGGTTCGCGCCATCAGCCTGCTCCAACAGGCCGGTGAACCGGAGCTGGCCATCAGCCTTTACAGCGACCTTGCCCAGACCCTGACCGATCCGGGACAGCTCGATGCCCTGGCGGCGCTTGCGACCGCGCAGCAGAACCCGCGCGCCGTGCTGGCCATCGGCAAGATCGCCCTGCAGCGCGGCTTCCCGCTCGATCAGCACGCTTATCCCCTCGCCGCCATTCCGGATTTCGAGCCTGTGGGAGACGAGGTGGAGCCTGCGATGGTCTATGCCATCGCGCGTCAGGAGAGCGCCTTCAATCCCAAGGCCATCTCGAGCGCGGGCGCGCGCGGCCTCATGCAGCTCATGCCCGCCACTGCCAAGCGAACCGCACAGCGCTTCGGGGTCGGCTTCGATCTCAACCGCCTGATCGAGGATCCGTCCTACAACGCGAAGATCGGCTCGGCCCATCTCGGTGAGCTGATGGAAGACTGGAAGGGCTCCTACATCCTGGCCTTTGCCTCCTACAACGCGGGCGGGGGCAACGTGAAGAAATGGATCAATGCCTATGGGGATCCGCGCCAGCCTCAGGTGGACATGGTGGATTGGGTCGAGCGGATTCCGTTCTATGAAACCCGCAACTACGTGCAGCGCGTGATGGAAAACCTGCATGTCTACCGGGCGCGCCTTCAGGACAAGCCGGTGCCGGCCTCAATTCCTGCCGCTGCAGCGGCGGTGACGACGGATACGGCGGATGCAACGAAGGGCGCGTATTAAGGCAGGATGCAGCTCATCCGATCTCCCCTTGCACTGAGGTCCACATGAGCGGCTCCTACCGGGATCTGTTCGTCACCGCGTCCGACGGCCTGCGTCTGTATTCGCGGGATTACGGCCCCTTGAGCGGAACCGCGCTGCCAGTGGTGTGCCTGTCGGGCCTTGCCCGGAATTCGGAGGACTTCCACACACTTGCCGAAGCGCTGAGCACGGATGCGGCCCGCCCCCGCCGTGTGCTGGCGCTCGATTATCGCGGCCGAGGCCGCTCCGACTGGGATGCGGATTGGACGCATTACGACATCAGCACGGAACTGAACGACGTCCTTCAGGTTCTGGCTGCTGCGGGCATCGAGAAAGCCGTCTTCATCGGCACGTCACGGGGCGGTCTCATTACCATGGCGCTGAATGCCGCGAGGCCGGAGCTTCTGGCCGGTGTTGTCCTCAACGATGTCGGCCCCGTCATCGAGGCCAAAGGCCTGATCCGCATCCGCAATTACGTGGGAAAGCTGCCTTCGCCCAATACGTTCGAGGAAGCCTCACACATCCTGAAACAGCTTTCCGGCGCGCAGTTTCCCGCCTTCGGCCCTGAGCAATGGATGAGCATGGCGCGGGGAACATGGCATGAGACGAATGGCAGGCTCGTCCTCAACTACGATCCGAATCTCATGAAACCCTTGCAGGCGCTCGATCTGGAAGCGCCAATGCCAGATCTCTGGCACCTCTTCGATGGATTGGCTTCAATTCCCGTCCTCGCCATTCGCGGCGAGAATTCGGATCTCCTCTCCGCGCAAACTCTAGCCGAGATGCGCGCTCGCCATCCGAACCTGGCGGCGATGATCGCCCCAGGGCAAGGCCATGCGCCTCTGCTGGCTGGCTCTCTGATTCACGCGATCGAGGCGCTGATCCTTGAAGCGGAAGCTTCTCTGAGCTCTCCTGAACTTCCCTGACCAAGCTGCATACCGAGAGCTCCTGCTTGACCCGCTTCTGGAGCTTATTGCCCACAACGCGCCTCAGCCGCATCGGCGTTTGTGCAAAAAGAAAACCCCGGTGTTTCCACCGGGGTTTCCTTTAACCAATCGGTTTAAGCCGATTAGAAGTCGCGCTGAACGCGGAAGCGAGCTTCCCAACGGTCGTCGCGACCGCCAGCACCGCTCACGTCGGTGTTAGCATACAGAACTTCCGGACCGATGTTCAGGCCAGAAACCGGCGACCACAGGAGGTTCGTGCCGACGCGCCATTCGCGGGAGTCAGCCAGACCGAAAGCTGCATCGTAGTCGATGCGGCCGTACGAACCGAACAGGTTCTGACGGAGCTCGGGGGTCCAGTAGTGACGGATGCCGGCAGCAACCTGCCAAGCGCGGGCGTTCTCGATGTCAGCGTCGGGGTTACCGGCGGTGAACTCGTAAACAGCCTCACGAGCGGAGCCGAAGCCAGCGTAAGCCGGAGCGCCGTCCGTGTAGGTGCCGACGATCCAGAGAGCGTCGCCAGCGCCGAGCATCGGCAGGTTGAAGTTAGCCTGAGCCGAAACAGCGTAGCCGTAGTCGGTGTCAGCATTGTAAACCGTGGCGCCGGTGCCCACAACGAAGGGCAGGCCGCGGAGCTGGTGCAGAGCACCGGAGACCTGGATCGAACCCCAGGTGCCAGCGTACTTCACGTTAGCAACAACGTCGGGCATGCGCTGACCAGCCAGCTCACCGCCGACGGCAAGGCCGGAGCGATCAGCATAGCGGGGCTCTTCAACCGACAGCGAGGCCGAGAAGCCGTTGCCGAAGGAGAAGGTGTAAGCGAACAGGTTGACGTTCGGCTGATCCGACCAACGGATGGTGCCGAAAGACTGCGTGTCGACGTCGCCGTTGTCGAAGAAGGTCATCGCACGACCGGCGGTCAGACCACCGAACTGCACGAAGGCCTGGTCGACGTTAG
>JAEXGT010000036.1 GCA_023450615.1 Pseudomonadota bacterium
GATGACGATATCGTCGCTGAAGCCCGTGAACGCTTGGTCGGCGGGCACGATGCCGACCAGCACCGCCGCCAGCAGTGACATGACGGCAACGAGATCATACCGGAAGCGTCCCCAGACGAAGAGCGCCATCATCCCGGCGACGACGGCGAAGGAGAGCATTTGCTGATGGGTCATGGAGGATGTGCGAAAGAGGAAACCATGCTCCTAACGCGCAACCGTCCGTCTTTGTGCCCGACCCCGATAGGGGTTTACTGGCCCAGCACGAGAGCCCAGTAGCGGCCATAGCGGTTGTCGGCATCCGCGCGGGCAAAGCCGATCTTGCGTGCCTCGGGCATCAGCAGATTGACGTTGTGGCCGGACGAACGCTTCCAACGCTCGATGGTGCCGTTGACGTTATCGGCCCCTGCCGAAAGATTCTCGGCGGAGTAGCCGATGATGCCGAACTGATCCATGCGGCTTGCGAAATTGCCGTGGCTGAGCTTGCCCGCAGCGGCCACCACGCGCGCCTGATGCTCGGCCGCCTCGTTCAGCTTGGGATCCACGGTCACGGGGCTCAGGCCCCTGGCGACGCGATAAGCGGAAATGAGTCTCGCGGCCTCGGCGGCATCCCTGGTGGAGCTGGCAAGAACCTTGTCGCCTCCCACAAGCGACGCATCGCTGGCGCAACCAGCCAACGCCAGGGCGATCAGGGCGCAGAACGACAAAACACGCATCGGTATTCCCCTTAAGACGCGGCTTGAGACACCGGTCCTCTTGCAAAAAGGTCTTGCGACGGTCATGTGCAAGCCATGACCCGATGCGCTGAATGCCATGTTGAAGCGTAAGGGTCCAGACCGCCCCCTGCTCCCCTTCCGCGTCAGCTGAGCGCATGTCCCCGTCTCCCTCCTCCCTTCAGGCTGCCATCGTCGGCGCAGGTCCAGCGGGCCTCATGGCCGCGGAAATCCTTGCGCGCGCAGGGCTTGGCGTGACCGTCTACGACCGGATGCCTTCCGTGGGACGCAAGTTTCTCATGGCGGGCCGGGGCGGGCTGAACCTGACCCATTCGGAAGAATTCGAGCGATTCGTCACCCGCTATGCGGAGGCTCAGGCCGTCCTGGCGCCCCTGATCGCGGATTTCAGGCCGGAGGACCTGCGGGCCTGGTGCGAGGGCTTGGGACAAGAGACCTTCGTGGGCTCGAGCGGGCGGGTCTTCCCGAAAGCTTTCAAGGCCTCGCCCCTCCTCCGGTCCTGGCTGGCCCGCCTGGAGAGCCTCGGCGTTCGCCTGGCCCTGCGCCACACCTGGCAAGGCTGGGATGCGGACGGCGCTCTGGTTTTCACCGACGCCACCGGAGAAACCGTCAGAACCAGGCCCGACGCCACGATCCTCGCCCTCGGCGGCGCCAGTTGGCCGAAGCTCGGCTCGGACGGCTCATGGACCGGCATTCTCGCGGCCAAGGGAATCGCCATTGCCCCCTTACGCCCGGCCAATATGGGCTTCACCCTCCCCTGGTCCGAGGTGATGCGCAGCCGCTTCGAGGGCGAGCCCCTGAAGCGCATCGCGCTCACCTTCGAGGGAGTGACGGTGAAAGGCGAGGCCATCGTGACCGCCGACGGGATCGAGGGCGGAGCGGTCTATGCCCTCTCGGGCAGGCTCCGAAACGCCATCGAACGCCAGGGCAGCGCTACCCTGCACCTGGATCTGCGGCCCGACCTGACCCTGGAGGCCCTGACGAAGCGCCTTAGCGCCCCTCGCAAGGGACAATCCGCCTCCACCTTCCTGCGCAAGGCGGCGGGATTGAGCCCGCTCGGCATCGCCTTGCTGCGCGAATCAGCCCCCCAGCTGCCGGTCGAGGCCGAGGCGCTGGCCCGGCTCATCAAGGCCGCGCCCCTGACGCTGACGGGCACGAAGCCCCTGGAGCGGGCCATTTCCACGGCGGGCGGCATCCCCTTTGACGAACTCGACGAAAATCTCATGCTCAGGCGCCTCCCCGGCGTCTTCGCGGCGGGCGAGATGCTGGACTGGGAGGCCCCGACCGGCGGCTACCTGCTCCAGGCCACCTTCGCGACGGGAATCGCCGCCGCCAAAGGCGTTCTCGCCCGGCTCAAGATTCCCGATGCCGCATTGACCTCGAATCCCTGATCGGCCACACCGCAGCTGTGATCGACCCGCGCAAGATTCTCCACGACGTTTTCGGCTTTCCCTCCTTCCGCGAAGGACAGGAGGAGATCGTGCGCGCCGTGCTGTCGGGCGAGGACGTGCTCGCCGTGATGCCGACGGGCGCGGGCAAGTCGCTCTGCTATCAACTGCCCACCCTCGCCCGCGAGGGGCTGACCGTGGTGATCTCGCCGCTGATCGCCCTCATGCGCGATCAGGTGGCGGCCTTGCGCCATTTCGGCATCGAGGCGGGCAGCCTCAACTCCGCCAACGACCAGGACGAGAACCGCCGCGTGGTGGATGCGGTGCGCGACGGGCGCATGCGCCTCCTCTATGCCTCGCCCGAGCGTCTGGCGAATACCGGCACCACGGAGTGGCTCGCCCGCTCCGGCGTGAACCTGCTCGCCATCGACGAGGCGCATTGCGTCTCGCAATGGGGCCACGATTTCCGTCCCGAATACGCCATGCTCGGCGATGTGCGCCGCCGCCTCGGCAACGTGCAGACCATCGCGCTCACCGCCACCGCCGACGTCGCGACGCGCGGCGACATCATGCACCGCCTGTTCGAGGAGGAGCCGCGCCTCTTCATCCACGGCTTCGACCGCCCGAACCTGCGGCTGGCCATGCAGGCGAAGGAGCATGCACGCCGCCAGCTTTTCTCCTTCCTCGACAAGCACCGGCACGAGAGCGGCATCGTCTATTGCTCGTCGCGCGATGCCACGGAGAAGCTCGCCGATTCCTTGAGCCAGGCGGGCTACCGTGCCATGCCTTATCATGCGGGCATGCCGCAGGAAGCGCGCTCCAGGAACCAGGACATCTTCCTGCAGGAGGACGGTGTGGTGATGGTGGCGACCGTCGCCTTCGGCATGGGCATCGACAAGCCGGACGTGCGCTTCGTCGCGCATGCCGCCCTGCCGAAATCCATCGAGGCCTATTACCAGGAGATCGGCCGCGCGGGCCGCGACGGCGCGCCCGCCGACACGCTCACCCTCTACGGCCTCGACGACATGCGCCTGCGCCGCCTTCAGATCGAGCAGAGCGAAGCGTCTGACGAACAGAAGCGCGTGGAGCGCCAGCGCCTCAACGCGCTCGTGGCCCTCTGCGAAGCGCCGCGCTGCCGCCGCCAGACGCTGCTTGCCTATTTCGGCGAAACGACGGAGCCCTGCGGCAATTGCGACCTGTGCATCGACGGCGTCATGTCCTTCGACGGCACCATCGAGGCGCAGAAGCTGCTTTCCGCCATCGTGCGCACCGGGGAGCGTTTCGGCACGGAGCATCTCATCAGCATTCTCGTCGGCGACGGGACGGACGCGGTGCAGCGCTTCGGCCACGACAAGCTGAAAACCTTCGGCGTCGGCAAGGACCGCTCCAAGAACGAGTGGCGCTCGCTGCTGCGCCAGATCTACGCCGCCGGATTGGTGAGCCTGGAGCTCGCCGAATACGGCCGCTGGACGCTCACCGACAAGGGCGTCGCGGTGCTCAAGGGCCAGGAGAAAATCGAGCTGCGCTCCGACGTGCTGATGAAGCCCGCCGACCGCCGCCGCCGCCGCTCGCGCATGGAAGCGGAATCCGTCGTGCCCTCCGACGACCCGCTGCTTCTCGACCTCAAGGCCCTGCGCACGCGCTTGGCGAAGGAGGAAGGCGTTCCGGCCTACGTGATCTTCTCCGACCGCAGCCTCATCGACATGGCGGCCAAGCGCCCGACGACGGCGCGCGCCTTCGGCGAGATCCACGGCGTGGGACAAGCCAAACTCGACCGCTACGCGGATGCGTTTCTGGATGTGCTGAAGGCGCACGCGGCTTAAGAACAAACATATGCAATCATCCCGGACGAAGCGCAGCGCAGGTCCGGAATCGTCAACAGGATGAGGCACTGATCACCTCTCCCCGGTGGGGAGAGGTCGAGCGCAGCGAGGGTGAGGGGGGCGAGAGCTTTCCGGATAAGCCTATAACCCCTCACCCGGACCTAAAGGTCCGACCTCTCCCTCAGGGAGAGGTGAAGCTGCGCCATTCCCGTCATCCAATCCCGGGTTCTGCTGCGCAGCCCGGGATGACGCTCAATAGTCGCTCACACCTCCATCCACCGCCCCTCATGCGCGCTGCGCGCCATCGCATCCACCGTGCGCTCGATGCGGATGCCATCCTCGAACATGATGAGATGCGCTCTCTCGCCTGCGATGCGCCGCATCAGCTCGCGACATTCGATCACCTTCAGGTCGTTGAAGCCGAGGCCGTGGCCGGGTGCGGGGATGAACCTGTCGTAAGGCGGATGCTGCGGCCCGGTGAGGATGGTGCGGAAGCCCCGTGTCTCGCGCCCGCCATCGCTGGTGTAAAGCTGCACCTCGTTCATGCGCTCCTGATCGAAGACGATTGTGCCTTTCGATCCGAAAATCTGCAAAAAGATGCGGCCCTTGCGGCCCCAGGCAGAACGGTTGAGAGCAAGCACGCCCGATACTCCGTTCTCAAGCTCCATGAGCATGGCGGCGATATCGTAGGTTTCCACGGCGCGGCGCCCGCCGCCCTGCACGGGACGATCCGCATAGGGTCTGCTCATATGCCCGCACACGCGCCGCACATCGCCAACCAGCACCTTCAAGAGGCTCAACGGATGCACGCCGAAATCATCGAGCGCGCCATGGCCTGATGATGCCTCGCTCTTCCAGTAGAAGAGGTCCTCCGGGTTCGCCATAAAATCCTCATCCATCTCGAGGCGCACATGGTTGACCTCGCCGATCTGTCCCTCGTCGAGGATGCGGCGGATCAGGCGCATCACCGGGTTCTGGATGTAATTGTACCCGAGCGCCGCCACCTTGCCCGATGCGCGCGCGGCGGCCAGCATGCGCTCCGCATCTTCCAGCTTTGTGGCCATGGGCTTCTCGCACCACACATGCTTTCCGGCTTCGAGCGCAGCAATCGCCATGTCAGGATGGAAGGCATTGGGCGTGGTGATCGAAACCACGTCGATCTCAGGGCTGTTCACGAGTTCGCGCCAGTCGCCGGTGGCGCGTTCGAACCCGAGCTCCTGCGCCTTCTTCTCTGCAAGCTCCTGCGAGGCCTCGCCCAGCATCGCTAGTCGCGGGCGAGCAACATCGCCGAACACGGACGCCACCGCATTCCAGGCCAGCGCATGGCATTTGCCCATGTATCCGGTGCCGATGAGGCCGATGATCAGAGTCTGCATTCCTAAGGCTCCTGGGACGATGGAGAGACAAACATATTCGTCAGGCAGACTCTGCGCGCCATGGCCGGGCGTGTCCCAGCCATCCCGATTGCATTCGCTCTATCCTCATCCTGAGGAGCAGCGCAGCTGCGTCTCGAAGGAGGGTCCAGAGCGCACTGAACCATCCTTCGAGACGGTCGCTGACGCGACCTCCTCAGGATGAGGATGGAGGGTTTGAGAAGCCGAGAATGGCGGCCGCTCCGCTCAAACCATCCCGCCCAGTTCCGCCGACACGGCCTGCAATTCCTTGCCGCCGGCCATGAGGTTCTGCAGCTCCTCGATCTGGATTTCTTCCTTCCGGTAGGTGCCCAGCGTCTTGCCGCGATTGAGCACGGTGAAGCGGTCGCCCACCGCATAGGCGTGGCGCACATTGTGCGTGATGAAGATGACGCCGAGGCCCTTCTGCCGCACCTGATGGATGTATTTCAGCACCATGGAGGTCTGCGCCACGCCGAGAGCGGATGTGGGCTCGTCGAGGATCAGCACCTTCGCGCCGAAATAGACCGCGCGGGCAATCGCCACGCATTGCCTCTCGCCGCCTGAGAGCGTGCCCACCGCCTGATGCGGATCGCGCACGTCGATGCCGATCTTGCGCATCTCCTCACGGGTGACCGTATCGCAATGATCGAAATCCACGTTGCGGAAGGGCCAGAACCCTTTCACCGGCTCGCGGCCCATGAAGAAATTGCGCGTGACCGACATGAGCGGGATCATCGCGAGATCCTGGTAGACGGTGGCGATGCCCGCATCCAACGCGTCGCGTGGGCTCGTGAAGGTGACGGGCTCTCCTTCAACCATGTACTCGCCGGAGGTCGGCTTGTGCACACCGGCGAGCGTTTTGATGAGAGTGGACTTGCCCGCGCCGTTGTCGCCGAGCAGGCACATCACCTCGCCGCGATGCACGGAGAGCGACACGCCGGAAAGCGCGATGACCGATCCGAAATGCTTGACGAGATTGCGGATCTCGATGAGCGGAGCTTCCTTAGCCATCAGCGCTCTCCCGTGACTTTCCGGCGAATGAAGTTGTTGAAGAGGACAGCGAGCAGCAGCATGGCGCCTAAGAACACCTGGAACCAGTCGGAATCGAAGCGGGTATAGGTGAGACCGATGGAGACCATGCCGAAGATGATGGCGCCGAAGAACGCGCCGATGGCTGAGCCGTAGCCGCCGGTGAGCAGGCAGCCGCCGATGACGGCGGCGATGATGGCCTCAAACTCTTTCTGGAATCCGCGCCGCGCGTCCGTCGAGCCCGCGTCCAACACGGTGAGAATGGCGACGAGCGCCGCCGCGCAGGCGGTGAGCATGAAGAGGCCCATCTTCACCCGGTCCACCGGCACGCCGGAATTGCGCGCGGCATTGGCGTCGCCGCCCGCGGCAAAGATCCAGTTGCCCGCACGGGTGCGCAGCAGGAGCCATGTGGCGACGAGCGCGAAGCCGATGAACCAGAGGATCGACACGGGAACGCCCGTGACGGTGGGCGTGCCGTTCGGAAACTTCGCGATGAGATCGTGAGCGGCAAGCCAGGCGAACAGGCCTTCGAGCGCCGTGCCCGAGAAGATCTCGCGCACCAGATCCGACTCGCCCTGCCCGCCGATGCCACGCATCTGCGTGGAGCCGCCGGTCGCCCATTTGAGACCGACGAGCGACAAGCCGCGCAGGATGAAGAGAAAAGCGAGCGTGACGATGAAGGACGGCAGGCGCGTGCGGATGACGATCTGCCCGTTCAGGCCGCCGAGAACCGCCGCCACCACGAAGGTTCCCGCGATCGCGGCGAGCAGCGGCCAGCCGGTGAGCGTGATGAACGAGCCGAAGACGAGGCCCGTGAACGCCACCATGGAGCCGATGGAAAGATCGAACTCGCCGCCGATCATCAACAGGGCCGCCGCGATGGCGAGGATGCCGAGCTGGGCTGCGGGCGAGAGAATGTTCATCACCCCCGCCAGCGTGAACATGGAGGGATCGGCGGTCGAGAGAAAGAAGATCGTGACCAGGACCAGGCCGGCCAATGCGCCGAGTTCGGGGCGGCGCATGATCTTGGTCAGAAGCGAAACCTCTTTGAGGCGCTCGTCCTGAAGCTTCTTGATGGCGGGCGCCGGAGACAAATCGGCGGTCGGCTGAGTGGTGTTCACCATGAAAGCCTCCCTTGAATGATGACGCATGAAAGAAAAAAGCCCGCGGCCGCTTCCGGACCGCGGGCTTTGACAAGCCTTAGCGAATGCCCTTGGCGGACAGGTCGATCACCTGTCCGGCCTTTTCCTTCGTGATCAGGTTCGGGCCGGACGGCACGTTGCCGCCGGGCATCAGGCCGTATTTCGCATTGAGCGCGAGGAACGCCACAGGCAGGTAGCCCTGCAGAAATTGCTGCTGGTCGATGGCAAAGACCGCCTCGCCTGCCGCCACCGATTTCAGGAACCCGGCGGACATGTCGAAGGTCGCGACGCGCACGGCGCCGGTCTTGCCCGCATCCTTCACCGCGGCGACGCTCGGCTCGCCCGCCGTGCCTGCGCCGAGCGCGAGGATCGTGTCGATGGAAGCGTCCGATGCCAGCGCCGCCTTCACCTTGGCGCGGATATCGGTGGGATCGTTCGAAACCGGCAAGACGGTCACCTTGCCGCCAAAGCCTTCCGCGAAGCCCTTGCAGCGCAGGTCGAGCGAAACGTTGCCGACCTCCTGATTGACGCAGATGCCGGTCTTGCCGCCCATCTCCTTCAGCTTCGCGCCCGCGATGCGCCCGGCCTCGACCTCGTCCTGGCCCACATGGAGCATGGCGCCAAGCTTCTTCGACACGTCGGAGCCGGAATTCATGGAGATCACCGGAATGCCGGCGGCGACCGCCTTCTGGATCGAGGCGGTGAGCGCGGAGGCATCGGGAATGGACACCACGAGGCCTGCGGGCTTCTGGTTCACCGCCGCGTCGATGAGTTGGCTCATGGCCACCATGTCGAAGGTTTCGGGCGCGCGGTAATCGACCTGGACATTCATGTCCTTGCCCGCCTCGGACACGCCGTTCTTCACCACGGACCAGAACGGATCGTTCGCCTGGCCATGGGTGACGACGATGATGCGGCCGCCCTGCTGGGCCGCGACGGGCGCTGCCGTTGCGACAGCCAAGGCGGCGGCGGCAACGAGACCTGTAACAAGCGACTTCATGATCTTCCTCCCAAATGGGTTTTCCGTGCCGGCAGCCGCGAGTTTCGCGTGCCGGGCACCTTGGCCCTTGAGCCCCCACTTGAGCGCAGGAAGAAGCAATTGGTCTTATCGGCCGAATCATCGGCCCCGTCGGCGCTTCCTCTGCCGGTCCGGTCATCCGCAGATCTGGAATGCCAGAACCTTTTTGTTTATAGATTGGAATATTCATTCCATTTTTTGCGGATCAGTGTCAAGGTCCGTCCTCAAGACTAAGGTAGAGGACATGGAGACCGAGAGAAGCATCGAAGTGGCAGAGCCTGCCGGAGAAGTTCCAGGCGATTACGAGGGCCTGCGGACGCTGCTGCTCAGCCGCCGCGAGACGATGCCGAAACGGCTCAAGCAGCTCGCCGCCTTCGCCCTGGAGCATCCCGAGGAAGTGGCCTTCGGTACCGTCGCCGGTATTGCCGAGCATGCGGGCGTGCAGCCCTCGACCCTGGTCCGTTTCGCCAAGAGCCTTGGCTATGACGGTTTCTCCCATTTGCAGCAGATCTTTCGCGACCGCCTGCGCGAACGCTTCCCCGATTATCGCGAGCGCCTGAAGGGCTTGCGCGGCCTCGAGGGCGACCATGTCCATGCGGTTTCCCTGCTGGACGGCTTTGCCAATGCGGCTGCGATTTCACTCGATAAGATGCGCGAATCCGTGCGGCCGGAAGAGCTCTCCCGCGCTATCGAGACATTGGCGAAGGCCGACACCATCTATCTTCTCGGCGCGCGCCGGGTGTTTCCCATCGCGGCCTATTGCGCCTATGCCTTCGGCAAGCTCGGAATCCGCGCGATCCTGATCGATCACGTGGCGCAGCTCGGTCCGGAACAATTGGCGACCGCCTCGCAGCGCGACGCGGTCCTTGCCATCAGCTTCACGCCCTATGCGCCGGTCACCGCTGACCTCGCGGCCT
This sequence comes from Pseudomonadota bacterium, assembly GCA_023450615.1. GTDB lineage: Bacteria > Pseudomonadota > Alphaproteobacteria > Rhizobiales > Beijerinckiaceae > Microvirga. The sequence goes on from JAEXGT010000036.1 coordinate 9,440, forward strand.
CCGCCGCGCGCAGCAATATCCCCGTCGTCGCCATCACGGATTCAGCCTTCAGCCCGCTCGTTTCCAGCGCCGATGTGTGGCTGGAAGTGGCCGAAGCGGATTTCGGCGCGTTCCGCTCGTTGTCCGCGTCTTTCGCGCTCGCCATGGCGCTGGCGGTGGGCACGGCGGAAAAGCGGGCGGAAGGGTAAAGTTAAAATATGGAAAGTTCGCTACAATTTATGTCGTTCATTAGCGCTGCAGTTGGGGCAACGCTTGCAACTCTGTCTGTCAGGCCATCACCCGAGCAAATACTCGCTCGCATAAGGAAGAATGGCGGCATGGACATTTTTGGCAGTGATTTCGATGATCTCGTATACAGCCTGTCACTGCAATCCAAATATGCTGTTGGGGCGGCATTCTCAGCCGCCCTTGCAGCGATATTCCAATTTCTCGCGTATTTAAACAGCTAAGTCAGTCAGCTGCACGAGTTATAAGCCTTACAGCTTCACCGGTTTGCCGCTCTGCGCCGATTCCGTCGCCGCATCGGCCAGACGCTGCGCCATCAGGCCGTCGCGGCCCGTCGGATTGCACGGCTTGCCGTCGCGGATAGCGTTGAGGAACGTGGTGAGTTCGTCGCGATAGGCATCCGCATAGCGCTCCAGGAAGAAGTCCTGCACCGGGTCGGCGGTGACGCCCGACGCATTCGCCACTTCCACCGTTGTGCGATGGATGTTACCCGCGCGGATCATGCCCTTCGAGCCATGCACTTCGATGCGCTGGTCGTAGCCGTAAGTGGCGCGGCGCGAGCAGGAAATCTGCACGATCTTGCCCTTCGCGGTTTTCAGCAGCACAGCGGCAGTGTCCACGTCGCCCGCCTCGCCGATGGCCGGATCGACCAGCGAAGAACCGACCGCATGCACCTCCACCGGCTCGTCGCCGAGCAGCAGGAAGCGCGCCATGTCGAGATCGTGGATCATCATATCGCGGAACAGACCACCCGAGGTCTTGATGTAGCTCACCGGCGGCGGGCCGGGATCGCGGGAGAGGATTGTCACCAGCTCCACATCGCCCACCTCGCCATCGGCGAGACGCTTGCGCAGGCTGGCGAAATTCGGGTCGAAGCGGCGGTTGAAGCCGATCATCAGCGGCGTGCCCGCCTTCTTGACCACGCTGAGGCAGCTCACGATGCGCTCGCTCGACAGGTCCACCGGCTTCTCACAGAACACGGCCTTGCCAGCCTTCGCGCCACGCTCGATCAAATCGGCATGAGTGGTCGTCGGCGTGCAGATGAGAATGGCATCCACGTCCGAGCGCTCGACGATTTCCTCCAGAGAGGACACCTCGGCTCCCGTAGCCGCCGCCAACTCCTGCGCGGAGGGGGCATGCGGATCGGCGACCGCCACAAGGCGGGCGTCGGGATGATTGGCGGCGTTGCGCCCATGAATGCGGCCGATGCGGCCGGCGCCCAGAACGGCGATCCTGATCATGTTTCCCCCGGTGTTGTTTGCCGGCGACCGGCAAAATTGGAATTGATATTCCAGGATAAGATGCTAATAGAATAAACGTTCTATAACTGCAAGGGCCAGAATGGAGCCCTGAGAGGTCCGATGAAAGACCGGCAGCGGGAGGAATAACATGAAGCCAGCCCTGGATGTGATCACCATTGGCCGCGCCTCGGTCGATCTTTACGGCCAGCAGGTCGGTGGGCGACTGGAGGACATGGCCTCCTTCTCAAAGGCTGTCGGCGGATGCCCGGCCAACATCGCCATCGGCACGGCGCGGCTTGGGCTGAAATCCGGCCTCATCACCCGCGTCGGCGACGAGGCCATGGGGCGCTTCATCCGCGAGCAGATGGAGCGCGAGGGCGTCTCCACGACAGGTATCGTCACCGACAAGCAGCGCCTGACCGCTCTCGTGATCCTGGGCGTGCGCGACGAGGATTCCTTCCCGCTGATTTTCTACCGCGACAACTGCGCGGACATGGCGCTGACCGAGGGCGATATCGGCGAAAGCTTCGTGGCATCTGCTGCGGCCATCGTCGTCACCGGCACGCATTTTTCCCGCGAAAGCACCGCCGCCGCGCAGAAGAAGGCGATCCGGATCGCTAAGGCGAATGGCCGCAAAGTCGTGTTCGACGTGGATTACCGCCCGAACCTGTGGGGCCTTTTGGGACATGGCGCAGGCGAGTCGCGTTATGTCCGGTCCGATGCGGTGACCGAGCACCTGAAGCCCATTCTCGCCGATTGCGATCTCATTGTCGGCACGGAAGAAGAGCTGCATATCGCAGGCGGTTCGGAGAACACGCTTCAAGCGATCCGCGCCATTCGCGCAATCTCGAAAGCCACCATCGTTTGCAAGCGCGGCCCCATGGGCTGCGTGGTGTTCCCCGGCGACATTCCGGCATCCCTTGACGATGGCGTGAAAGGCCCCGGTTTCCCGGTCGAGGTCTATAACGTGCTTGGCGCGGGCGATGCATTTCTCTCCGGCTTCCTGCGGGGCTGGCTGCGCGACGAGAAACTCGAAACCTGCTGCGCTTATGCCAATGCGAGCGGCGCATTCGCCGTGTCGCGGCTTCTCTGCTCGCCGGAAATTCCGACCTTCCCCGAGCTGCAGCATTTCCTGAAGCAAGGCAGCCGCCACAAGGCGCTGCGCTTTGACGAGGACATCAACCACATCCATTGGTCGACGACCCGCCGCCCCGCCTCCAGCACGCTCATGGCGCTTGCCATCGATCACCGCATGCAGCTTGAAGTGATGGCGAAGGAAGTCGGCGCTTCCATCGACCGCATTCCCGACTTCAAAGTGCTCGCCGTGCAGGCGGCCGCCAAGGTCGCGAATGGTCGTGAAGGCTTCGGCATGCTGATCGACGGCACATATGGCCGCGAGGCATTGTTCCGCGCCGCCGATCATCCGTTCTGGATTGGCCGTCCCGTCGAGTTGCCGGGCTCGCGTCCGCTCGACTTCGAAGGCGGCGGCAGCATTGGTGCGAAGTTGGTGGAATGGCCGGTGGGCCACACCATCAAGTGCCTGTGCTTCTACCATCCCGATGATCCGCCGGAGCTGAAATCACAGCAGGAGCGCGAACTTCTGCGCATCCATGACGCCGCGCGCCGCATCGGCCGCGAGTTGCTGGTCGAAATCATCGCCGGCAAGCATGGCCCTCTGAAGACCGATACGGTCGCGGGCATCGTGCAGCATCTCTACGATCTCGGCATCAAGCCCGATTGGTGGAAGCTGGAGCCGCAGCAGGACAAGGCCGCTTGGAGCGCCATCGGCAAGGTGATCACGAAGAACGATCCCTACTGCCGCGGCATCGTGCTGCTCGGCCTTGAAGCGCCGGAGGACGAACTGGAAATGGCCTTCGCTGCCGCCGCATCCGAGCCGCAGGTGAAGGGCTTCGCTGTGGGCCGCACGATCTTCAACGATGCCGCGCGCCGCTGGCTGAAGGGCGAGATATCGGACGAGGTAGCCATCGCCGACATGGCCGGCCGCTTCCAGCGCCTCGTGGATTGCTGGCAGCGCGTGTCGGGCCAAGCGAAGGCTGCCTAAGACGAAGGGCGGAGCCGATCCTGGGCTTCGCCCTCTTTTCATGACCAACGAAACCTGAGAACGCTGCTGACTTCGTTCGGCGCATTTTGAGAGAAACGCTCATGAGCACGATCCGCCTCACCATGGCGCAAGCCGTCGCCCGGTTCCTCACCGCGCAGAAGACCGAGATCGACGGAAAAGTTCTGCCGCTGTTCGGCGGCGTATGGGCCATCTTCGGCCACGGCAACGTGGCCGGCATGGGCGAGGCGCTGCACGGGGTGCGCGACCAGCTCCCCACCTTCCGTGCCCATAACGAGCAGGGCATGGCCCATGCCGCTGTTGCTTTCGCGAAAGCCTCGCGCCGCCGCCGCATGATGGCCTGCACTACTTCCATCGGCCCCGGCGCGACGAACATGGTGACGGCCGCCGCCGTCGCGCATGTGAACCGCATTCCCGTGCTGCTTCTGCCCGGTGACGTGTTTGCCAACCGCAGGCCCGATCCGGTGCTGCAGCAAATCGAGAACTTTTCGGACGGCACGGTTTCGGCCAACGACTGCTTCAAGCCGGTTTCCCGCTATTTCGATCGCATCTCGCGCCCCGAGCAGATCATTCCCGCGCTTCAGCGCGCCATGGCCGTGCTCACCGATCCCGCCGATTGCGGACCGGTGACGCTGGCACTCTGCCAGGATACGCAGGCCGAAGCTTACGATTATCCCGAGAGCTTCTTCGCGGAGAAGGTTTGGACACCGCGCCGCGTTCGTCCAGATGAAGCGGAACTCGCGGAAGCCGCCACTCTTATCCGCAACGCGAAGAAGCCCTTCATCGTGGCAGGCGGCGGCGTGCTGTTTTCCGGCGCTGAGAAAGTGCTGGCGGATTTCGCGCAGAAGCACGGCCTCTTCGTCGGCGAAACGCAGGCCGGCAAGTCGAGCCTGCCCCATGACCATCAGGCCAATCTCGGCGCCGTTGGCGTAACCGGCACGGGTGCTGCCAATGCGCTGGCCGAGGATGCCGACGTCGTGATCGCGGTCGGCACGCGCCTTCAGGATTTCACCACCGGCTCCTGGGCGCTGTTCAAGAACCCGAACCGCAAGATCGTCGGTCTCAACGTGCAGCCCTTCGACGCCACCAAACACAGTGCGCAGCCGCTCGTCTGCGATGCGCGCGTAGGCCTCGAAGAGCTGAGTCGCGCGCTCGGCAGCTGGAAAGCGCCTGACGCCTGGGCTTCGAAGGGGCGCGAGGAAAAATCCCGCTGGTTCGACTCGTCCGCCCGCTTCACCAATCCGACCAACGCAGAGCTTCCCTCCGACGCGCAGGTTATCGGCGCGGTGCAGCGCACCTCCTCGCCTACCGACGTCGTAGTCTGCGCTGCAGGCGGCCTGCCGGGCGAGTTGCACAAGCATTGGAAGGCGAGCGCCGCGCTGGGCTACCATATGGAATACGGCTATTCCTGCATGGGCTATGAGATCGCTGGCGGCCTCGGCGTGAAGATGGCGGACCCGTCTCGCGAGGTGATCGTGATGGTGGGTGACGGCTCCTACCTCATGATGAACTCGGAACTCGCCACCTCCGTCATGCTCGGCCAGAAGCTCACGGTGGTTCTGCTCGACAATCGCGGCTATGGCTGCATCAACCGCCTTCAGCGCGCCACCGGCGGCGAGAGCTTCAACAACCTGCTGCAGCACACCAACCACGTGACGCTGCCCGACATCGACTTCGCAGCACACGCCGCGAGCCTCGGCGCACAATCACTGAAGGTGAAGAGCATCGCGGAATTGGAAAATGCGCTGAAGAAGGCCCGCAACGCGGAACGCAGCACCGTCATCGTCATCGACACCGACCCGCTGATCTCCACGGATGAAGGCGGCCATTGGTGGGATGTGGCCGTGCCTGAGGTCTCCGTGCGCGAGCAGGTGAAGGCAGCACGCAAAAATTACGAAAACGCCCTCGGCGCACAGCGCGTGGGCGATTGATTGAAACAGAAGGAATAAGACGATGACGATCCGCATCGGGGCGAACCCTATCGGCTGGTCCAACGACGACATGCCGGAACTCGGCGGCGAGACGCCGCTGGAAGTGTGCCTGGCCGAGGCCAAGGAAGCCGGCTTCGAGGGCATGGAACTCGGCAACAAGTTCCCGCGTGAGCCGGAAGCGCTGAAAAAGGCTCTCGCGCCCTTCAACATGGCTTGCGTCTCCGGCTGGTATTCCGCCGAGCTTTTGAAGCGCGATGCAGATGCCGAGATGAAGGCACTGCGCCCGCATCTTGACCTTCTCAAAGCCATGGGCTCGAACGTGCTCGTGTTCGCCGAGACCTCGAATGCCATTCACGGCGACCGCTCGAAGCCGCTCTCGCAGCGCCCTGTGATGAAGGGCGGCGACTGGGCCGAGTTCGGCCGCCGCATCACGCAGGTGGCCGAGCGTACGCTGCAGGAAGGCGTGCGCGTGGTCTACCATCACCACATGGGCACCATCGTCGAGTCCGAGGCCGATATCGATGCCTTCATGCGCTCCACGGGCGATGCCGTTCACCTTCTTCTCGATACCGGCCACGCCACCTGGGGCGGCGCCGATCCGGCAGCTCTCGCCCGCCGCTACCGCAGCCGCATCAGCCACGTTCACACGAAGGATGTGCGGAAAAGCGTGATGGAAAAATCGAAGGCGGAAGACTGGAGCTTCCTCGATTCCGTCATCGAGGGCGTTTATACGGTGCCGGGTGACGGCATGGTGGATTTCGTCTCCGTCTTCAAGGAACTGCCGGGCTATAGCGGCTGGGTGGTCATCGAGGCGGAGCAGGATCCCAAGAAGGCGCATCCCCTCACCTATGCCAAGATGGGCTACGCCAATCTCACTCGCTTCCTGAAGGAAGCCGGCCTGCGATAAGGAGTGCGCACGATGTCAAAGCTTCTCGTCAAACCGTCGAAGCCCGATTCAACCGGGCGCATCCACGCGATCACGCCGGAATCCGCCGGCTGGACCTATGTGGGCTTCGAGGTCTACCAGCTCGGAGCCGGTCAGCGCGTATCGCAGCAGACGGGTGACCGGGAGGCTTGCATCGTCATGCTCTCCGGCAAGGCTCATGTGAGTGCATCGGGTCAGGATTTCGGCACGATCGGCGGGCGCAACTCGCCGTTCGAGCCGGATCCGTGGTCGCTCTATGCGCCCGCCAAATCGGAATGGTCCCTGAAGGCCGAAACGGATTGCGAGATCGCCATCTGCACCGCGCCCGCGGAAGGCAAGCTCCCGGCGCGGGTGATCCGTCCCGATCAGGTGGGCCAGGAAACACGCGGCAAGGGCACCAACACGCGCCATGTGCGCAACATCCTGCCTGAGACTGAACCTGCGGAAAGCCTGCTGGTGGTCGAGGTCATTACGCCCTCCGGCCATTGGTCGAGCTATCCGCCCCACAAGCACGACCGGGACATGCTGCCGAATGAGTCGCTGCTGGAAGAAACCTATTACCACCGTCTCAACCCGCCCACGGGCTTCGCGCTGCAGCGCGTCTATACGGATGACCGCTCGCTCGATGAGACGCTGGCTGCCGGAAACGGCGATGTGGTGCTGGTGCCGAAGGGCTATCATCCCGTCGGCGCGCCGCATGGCTACGAACTGTATTATCTGAACGTCATGGCCGGCCCGAAGCGGATCTGGAAGTTCCACAACGATCCGGATCACGAGTGGATGCTGAAGACGGCTTGAGACGCCGTGCCTACTTGCTGACCTCCAGCTTCAACTGGATGAGGTCGACAGAAACGCCAAGCGCCTGCGCGATGCGCAGGCGCGCTTCATCCAGGATTTCCGGCACGCGCGCGGCTTCACTGGCGCGCACTGGAAGCTCGCCTTCGCTCGTCGCGAGGGGAGCCTTGTCGAGGAACATGACGCCGTGGTGTTGGCCGTCATACCACATGATCTGCGCATGACGGGTGAGCTTCTTCTTCGGAATCTGCAGCTCGAATTCCCGAGGCACCTTCACCGGCTGAGCGAACACGAGGCAGGCGCCGGTTTCCGAAAGATCCCGCACGGTGCACTCCATTCGGGAGAGGCGATTGTTGTAAACAATCTGCCCCTCGAGAAGAGTGCGCGAGCGCGGACTGGCGCGACGTTGCTCAGCCGGATTCATGGGTCCCCCATCGCTTGGCCTGCCATGCCGCGTCACGGCGGAGCAAACCTGTCGGTCTTGCCCCGTCTCTTTCATTGAGCCGGGCCCAAGAGCCTTCGCAACGCCAGGACACGGACGAGCCGACCCATTATTTGTAATGCAGTAACTAAATTTTTGACAACCTAGCGTAGCGATATTCCAAAGTAATCTTGCAAGATCGCCCTTCCCGACAGGAAGCCAGCCCGCGATGGTTGAAACGGGCATTATCCCGTCAACGGGATTCATCGGTTTCAGAAATGATAAGGGAATGGCGCACCCGACACGATTCGAACGTGTGACCTTTGCCTTCGGAGGGCAACGCTCTATCCAGCTGAGCTACGGGTGCGTGGGGCCTTGGGCCTGCTCTCTTCCCTACCCGATCAGGGGCTTCAAGACAACCTCTGACGGCGGGGCTAATCGGATGCGGGGTCTATACGCTTTTCGCCGGGGGAAGGATCAGGGCGAGGTCGGCCTCCGTGAGGAGCCTGTATTGGCCAGGCTCCAGCCCCTCCAGGGTCAAATCCCCTACCCTGTCCCGGTGGAGGGCAGTCACGTGGTTGCCTACGGCTGCGAACATGCGGCGCACTTGGTGATAGCGTCCTTCTGTCAGCGTGAGATGGGCGCTCGTCTCGGACAGGGTCTCCATCTTCGCCGGCAGGAGCGGTTTGTCCTCCCCTTCCAGCATGAGGGTGCCGGCTGCGAAAATCTCGGCCTCGTCTCCGCGAAGAGGACGGTCGAGCGTCACGTGGTAGCGCTTGGGAATGTGTGCGCGGGGAGAAATGATCCTGTGCAGCAGCGTACCGTCATCGGTCATCAGCAGGAGGCCGGAGGTCTCCTTGTCGAGACGGCCGATGGTGGAGATCGCCGGATCGCGGCGACGCCAGCGCTCGGGCAGAAGTCCATAGACCAGCGGGCCAGCCTCCTTGTGCGAGCAGGTCACGCCGAGAGGTTTGTACAACACCAGCGCGAGTCCGGGCGGCGGATCGAGCGGCCTCCCACGAATGAGCATGCGCCCCGACAGATCCCGGGTAACGACGATGCGCTCGTCGGCATCTTCGACGATTTCGCCGTCGAGGGTGACGAGGCCAGCATGAACGAGCTGCTGCACCTCGCGGCGCGAGCCATAGCCCAGATTGGCGAGCAGCCGGTCGAGGCGGAGGGTGGTTGTCTTGCTCATTTCTGGGCCTCGTAGATCTTGTAGCCGGCAGCCTCCACCTTCGGCGTCACACGCCTGAAAAGAGGCTTCAGCACACCCTCGTAAGGCAGGTGCCGGTTGGCGACGAGCCAGAGCAGGCCGCCCGGGCGAAGCGCTTCGGCGGCCTTGCGGATGAAGGTCTGGCCCAGGCTTTGATCCTCCGCTCCACCGTCATGGAACGGCGGGTTCATCACGATGAAATCGAGGCCGCTGAGGCGTAGGCCGGAGCGCACATCCGTCCAGTGAACTTCTCCGCGCACATCCTCGATGTTGCGCGCCGCCATTTCGGTGGCGCGGCGGTCGATGTCGAGCATGATGAGCTGCGTGACGGTTGGAGCTTTCAGGATCGCGCGCGCCAGGATTCCGATGCCGCAGCCGAAATCAGCTCCCTTGCCGCTCATGGCAGGCAGGTTCTGCTCGAGAAGGGCACTGCCGGGATCGAGGCGGTTCCAGCTGAACACGCCGGGCTGCGTCCACAAACCCAGGGTTTCATCGAAGCGCGGCGCCCCTTCGGCGATGGCTTCATCGATGCCCGTGAGATGGGAGGGTTTCTCGCAGGTGCAGATGCGGTAGTGGCGGCGTGAGGCTTCGCTGATCTCGCAGCCGAAGCCTTTGAGTTCCTTGGCGAGCCGCGAACCGCCTTTGTCCTTTGGCGCGAGAACGGTAAGCCTGCCGCCAGGCGCGAGCGCTTTCAGCGCCAATGCGGTGGTGTAGCGCCGCTCCACCGTGCCGGGCGGGGCAAGCAGCACCATCTCCGTCAACGAGCCTTCCGCCTGATCCTCAAGCTTTCCGGAGCCGGGAATCAAAGGAGAGAATTGCCTGCTGCCTGCGGGTGCCTCCGCCAGTTCAACTGGCGGCGTTCCATAGATGCCGGTGGATATGATGTCTTGCAAAGCTGCTCGGTCCATTCTGAACGAGCCGTGTTCTTATTATGTTGAGGCTAGGGACGTAAACCTGAAACCCAGGCCTTCCTTTAAGCGTCGCTTCAAGGGGCGATGAGCTGCCCTGGCTTCTCAGCAACAGCCCGGATCTCAGATTCCCCGACGGCGCGCTGGGTGCCGCTCGTGGTATGCCGAATCCTGTAGCCGAGCTCTCCATTGGTTGCCTCCGGCATGAGGCGTACGATCTCGTAAACGCCATCCGTCCGATCGGCGAAACGCGTTCCGGCCGAGTGAACCAATTGACCCAGCGAAAATTTGTGGCTCATGCAAGCCTCCTGTTTGGCGCTCAATTGATGGATTGTGGGCGCGGAGCGATATGGGCCTTGATGGGCCTGGTCTGCTCGACCTCGGCATCGATGGCCTGATCGAGAATCTCGGCCAGTACCATCGCCTCCTCAGCCTCCATCGCCGCTGCCGGATAGATATCAAACGCGCTGCCACTCTCCACCACAATCGCATCCCGCCCAAAGCGCAGCACGCAGTTGGTTTGGCGCATCAGCCATTCCGGCACCAGATCGCCGGCCTCGAACGTCCAGGTCTTGTCAGGCATCAGGTCTCCCTTGTGGGCTGCGCGTTTCAAGCCCTCGCAATGCTCAGCGGCGGCGAAACTGCGGCCGGCGGGCGCCAGCCGGGCGGGGAGCTCCCGAGCCGCTGTCCTTGTGGCGGAAGATGAGACGGCCTTTGTCGAGATCGTAGGGCGACATCTCGACCGTGACCCGGTCGCCGGCCAGCGTTTTGATGCGGTTCTTCTTCATCTTGCCGGCAGTGTAGGCCACGATCTCATGGCCGCTCTCCAGCTTCACCCGATAACGGGCATCCGGCAGGATCTCAACGACCTCGCCCTCGAAGGTGATCAGTTCTTCCTTCGCCATCAGAAATCCTTTTCTAAAAACAAAAAAGCCGCTCCCGAGGGGCGGCTTGGCCAGGCGGCACGGGTATCGCGCCGCCTGGTAACAGGTCCAGAGCTTAGGCGGTCTGGATGTTGTTGACGGCGACCTTGCCGGAGCGGCGGTCTTCAGCGGTGTCGAAGGTCACCTTCTGGCCTTCGCGCAGACCGCGGATGCCGGCGCGCTCAAGGGCGGTGGCGTGGACGAACACGTCCTTGTCGCCGTTGTCGGGCTGGATGAAGCCGAAGCCCTTTTGGTCGTTGTAGAACTTAACGGTGCCGGTAATCATGGCAGGATCCTTGTTTGGTATGTCAGTGCACGTGAGCGCAAGGGTCGTGCGACAGCACGACCGCGGCTCGGTTCGTCGATGTTTGGGAAGGCTGTCTGAACGTGCGCCTGGCATGCCAAGGCGGTACGGCCCGATTGTCCGGCCAAATGTCGATGAAAATCATCTAGGTCCCTATTGCGGCAAATACAAGGCTCTGAGGCCATTTAATCGGTTTTAACGCGGAAAGAGCCTGTATTGCGCCTGAAGCTGCCTTCCGAGAACCTAAAGAATTATTTTTCAGAACCGTGCTGTTCTGCAGGATTATCCTTCAGTTAACGGCAAATGATCGTCGCGTTTGGGCACAGGGCGACATAAGCCGGCGTCGGGCAATAGGTCTGCCGGAAAGTCTCCGTAATGGTGCAGGTCACATGGATTCTGTAACCGCGCCGCGGCACCACGCCGATAGGCTCATGCAGGACGGAATAGCCGAGATCCTGATCGGCCAGACGGGCAATGGCCCGTTCAGGCACGATCGGCGTCATGCGGGAAACGCGGGTGGATCGGTTCACCCCGACCCGCCCCATATCCGCGGCATGGGCGGCCTCCTGAGCCAGAATGCCGGCAGCGAGTGCAATCCCCATCATGTGAAGTTTCATCTTGGACATCCCTTGAGCGCGCGGCCAACCGCAAAGCCTTCGGGGGAATAAATGCCGAGACGGGCTTTAGGATCCAGGCAGGCCTTTTCCGCGCTTTCCACAGAGCCGCCACAAGACGGCCCGGCTTTAAACAACCGGTAGGATGTTTGGGCGATAACCCCTTACGAAACGTCTTGAATTGAACGGGACCCCATGCATCACATCCACCTTGCCGAAGGTTTGCGACTTCGTTTTCCGGCGCGTAGCGTCGATTTCGCTCAGGGTGTCGAGGTCGGCGTACTGGCAGCGCTCATGAGCCAGGATATCTCGGAGTTCAGCCGCCGCCTCTCGAAGGCTAATCTGGGCCAGGTAAGGGCTGTGGCGGAGCAGTTCGGCTACCGCCTTGTCGAGGGCGAGACCGTCGAGGACTCCGTCGAGATCACCTTCTACAGCCGCGCCGCGCGTCCGCGCCTGCGCGTCGTGCATTCGGGAGCCTGACCCCCTCAGGCTCTCCCACTCCCCTCCCGCACGCGCACCCGCTCCCGATAGGCCGTATAAAAGCCGCTTGCGGCGATGATGCAGGCGCCAACGATGGTCCAGCCATCCGGCAGCGAGCCGAAGAACAGGTAGCCGAGCGCTCCGGCCCAGATCAGCTGCACATAAGAGAACGGTGCGATCACGGATGCATCGGCGTGGCGATAGGCCAGCACCACGAACCATTGCCCGATGGTGAAGACCAGACCCATGAGCAGGCCTAGCCCGATCTCGCCCGATTGCGGCATCTCCCAATTGAAGGGGAGCAGCATCGTCAAGACAGCGCTGCCCACAACGGCGGAATAGACAAGCGTCGTCAAATGATGGTCGACGCCACTCATCTTGCGGGTCACGATGGCACCGGCAGCCCAGCTCGTGGCGCCGAGCAGGGGCAGGAATGCGGTGGACTGAAAGGCGCTCGTTCCGGGGCGAATGACCACGAGCACGCCGATCAGGCCGATCCCGGCCGCGATCCAGCGCCGGGGACCGACGGATTCCCCCAGAAACACGATGGACAGCGCCATGATGAGGATCGGCGAGATGAAGTAGATCGCCGTCGATTCAGCCACCGGCAGATAGCGCAGACCTTGAGTAAACAGCAGCGTCGACCCGACGATGCCTAAACCCCTCAGGATCTGGAGACCCGGACGCTTCGTGCGAAACAGGGCCTTGCCTCCCGCCATGAAAACGAGAGGGGCAGCGATGAACGAGAACGTCGTGTAGCGTATCCAGGCGATCTCCACCACCGACAGCGTCGCCGTCATATGCTTGGTGATCACATCGGTGAATGAGAAGAAAACCGTCGACGCGATCAGGAGCATAATGCCCGAAACCGGCGATGTCGCAGCATGAGCGTAAGGTGTCAGCTGGGTATTCTTCGATAGCGCGCCGCCCTTGGCCGCCTTTGAAGCAATGGTCATGCGCATCTCAAAAAAGAGGCCCGCAGGCGGGCACTGCGGGCGCGGAGGCGATCGCCCATCCATTAACGATGCGTTTCACGAGCATGAGAAGTGCAAAGACCACACCGTTACTATGCTTCCGATGAATGGATCCGCTTCCCTGCCAGGGCATGCATTTACGGCCAGCATTTTCCATCGAGCACGGAGGCTATTATCGGCAATTTGTTACAACGTTATAAACATAAAATGAACGCCTATTAGTATAATTCGTCCCACCGAGCCAAAAACGATAAAGATGGGAGTCTTATTGTTGCCTCATTAGCCTCCATTTTGCGCACCCACGAATAACAAAACGGGAATGCATTGTGGATCAACGTAAGACAACGCTCAAAGTCGCTGCCATTATTCTGTCAGGCATGGCCATTCTTCCAACCTCCATGGCACAGGCCCAACCGGAAAAGACTACCGGGAAAGTCATTCAGAGCGGCCGCGCCTCCTGGTACGGCCCGGGTTTTCACGGACGGCGGACGGCGAGCGGCGAGCGCTTCAACACGAATGAACTGACCGCAGCCCACCGCACCCTGCCCTTCGGCACCAAGGTGCGCGTCGTGAACAAGAAGACAGGCAAGTCGGTGGTCGTCCGCATCAACGACCGCGGCCCTTATGCCCATGGCCGCGTGATCGATCTGTCCCGCGCCTCGGCTCAGGCCATCGGCATCAGCGGCGTGGCCCCTGTCACCGTGGCGGAACTCTGAGAGAACCGCCTTCCCATCAAGCATTCGATGGAACTCGAAACGGTTCAGCCCGCTTTTCCCAGCACCTCTTGAAGCGAGAAGCTGTTCGGGAATTCAATGCAGGCGATCCGATTGCTGACATCGACGCTTTTCATGAGCGCAATTCTGTGTGCAAGCGGCTCCATGGCCTGGTCTCAAGGATCGAGGCCATGGGTCGATCCACCGCCGAATAATGGAACTGCCTCACAGCCGACGCAAGCGCCAGTCACACCGCCTGCGCCAGCTCCATCGCCGCCCGCCCCCGCACAGGAAGCGCTTCAGCCGAACCCGGCGCAGCAAGCGCAGCCGAAGACGCGGCTCGAAGCGGCGGATCCCCAGCCGGCTCAGCGCCGCATGTCGCGTGCGGACGCCGCCAAGAGCTTCGCCGTCGATTATCTGGCCACATGGTCTGCGCGAAACGATGTGGCGCTCGATGCCACGGCGGAGCTTTATGCTCCGCGGGTTCTCTACCATGGCCGCACCATAAGCCTGGAGCGGCTGTACAAGGAAAAGCAGCGCTTCATTCGCCGCTGGCCCGAGCGCGAATACCGTCCGCGTGAAGAGGCTATCGGAAGTTCGTGCAACCCCGCCGGTACGGTCTGCACCGTGCATGCGGTCTTTGATTACACGGCCACCAATCCGAAGCGCCGCCGCCTTTCGCAGGGATCGGGCGCGCTTCAGCTCATCGTCGAGTTCATTGGAAACAAGCCGTTAATCGTGGCTGAGCACAGCGCCGTGCTTCAGCAGACACGCAAACCCATTCTCGCTTTGGAGGGAACGTCGAATGAGTGATGTCACCTCTCGTCACGAAACGCCCAGGGACCTCGGCAACACTCCCATCGGACATGCCGTTCAGATGAGAGAGCAGATGCGTGCGCTCATCCATGCCGAGATCGAGAAGCTCAACCCAACCGACGATGCGCGACGGGCCCTCGAACTCATCATCGAGTCGTCCTTGCGCCCTTCCCGCGTCGATGGCGAGTTGAAGCTCACCGTGATCGACGCCCAAGGCCGCCCCCGGTTGAAAGAGAGGGACGGACAAGAGGTTCCGTTCACGTTGCAGGACCTGCTCTCCGAACTGCGCAGCATCCACCCGTTTCTTTTCAAGGCTCCTCATACGCCACAACCCAACATCGGGAAGACACATCCGGTGGCTGTCGAATCAAAGGACGATTCGAGCCGCGACTGGCTGGAACTTGCATCCGCTCGGCCAGGACCGGAGAGCGAGCCCGCGCCGACGCTCGGCTCGCATGCACTCTCGCATTGGCGCAAGGGCAAGGTTCGCTTCCACAGCTGGACCCAGGGCATGTCCGGCAAACTGAGAATGCCGCAGACTCTAAAGGACGCCGACACGATGGCAGGCGTTCGGAACTCCATCGCAGATTCCAAGGAGCGCGCTCAGGCATTCTTCGACAACCTTCAGGAGAAGCCCGTTTCCCGCCGCCCGGGTTTCGCCTTGAGTATCGTGGCCGCGCTCCTGTTGCTATTGGGCGCGGGCGCCTTCTTCACTCTTCGCCACGACGACAGCATCACACAGGCCAATGTGGAAGATCCTGCTCAGACCGGTGCCATTGCGTCCGGAGAGGCTGCGAATGCGTCAGCACCTGCATCACGTTCGTCGGGCGGACGAATCCTACGCGGGGTGCCCGATGTCATCGACACCGCCACCCTGTCGCTGAACGGCGAGGTCGTGCGCCTTTTCGGCGTCGAATGGGCGCCGGGCGCGGGCAAGCCGGAAGACCTGACGAATTATCTTCAGGGTCGCGAGATCACATGCGAGCCTACGGGCGGCAACGAAGTCTATCGCTGCCGCGTTGGCGAACAAGACCTGTCGCGCGTGATCCTGTTCAACGGCGGCGGACAGCCCACCGCAGAAGCCACCCCGGAATTGAAGGCCGCCGCAGACCAGGCGCGTGAAGCCAAGCTCGGGGTGTGGAACAAGCAGCCTTGAACGAGAACGGCCCTGCAATGCGGGGGCCGTTCAAATTTTTCGCTGGGTCGGTCAGCGTGCGCCGACCGGTGCCGGAATCTCGACTTCGATCTCGAGGGTGGAGATGTCCGCGTCGCGGTTCATCTTCACCTGAACGTTGTCATGCTCGACCATCACGTGGCGGCGGACGACGGCGAGGATTTCCTCGCGGAGCTTGGCCACCAGATCGGGCTGTCCGCCCACAAGCCCACGCTCGTGGGCCAGCAGGATCTGCAGCCGCTCGCGCGCCACAGGCGCCGAGCTACGGCGATTGAAGAAACTCAGCAGGCTCATGCGGCCCTCCGTCCGAACAACTTGCCGAACAGACCTTTCTTGTCGCTCGGAATCGTCATTTCGAGTGTCTCGCCCTTGAGGCGACGCGCGGCGTCGAAATAGGCACGGCCCGGTGCGCTTGCCGGATTGTTCAGGGTAACCGGCGAGCCCATGTTCGAGGCCTTCAGAACCTCTTCGCTTTCGGGAATGATGCCGATGAGCGGGATGGAGAGAATCTCCAGCACGTCGTCGACCTTGAGCATTTCGCCGCGCTCGGCACGAACGGGGTCATATCGGGTGAGCAGCAGGTGCTTCTCGATACGGTCACCCTTCTCTGCCCGCTCGGTCTTGGAATCGAGAAGGCCGATGATGCGGTCGGAATCGCGAACCGACGACACTTCCGGATTGGTGACCACGACAGCCACGTCCGCATGGCGCATGGCCATAGTCGCGCCACGCTCGATGCCGGCGGGGCTGTCGCAGATGATCCAATCGAACTTCTCGCGAAGCTCGTTGAGAACCTTGGCGACGCCTTCTTCCGTCAGCGCGTCCTTATCGCGGGTCTGCGAGGCGGGGAGCAGCGAAAGGTTCTCGAGGCGCTTGTCCCGAATGAGGGCCTGGGAGAGCTTGGCGTCGCCCTGAACCACGTTGATGAGATCAAACACCACGCGGCGCTCGGCGCCCATGACGAGATCGAGATTACGCAGGCCGACATCGAAGTCGATGACGACTACTTTATCGCCGCCATGCGCCAGTGCCGCGCCCAGAGCTGCCGAGGACGTTGTCTTGCCAACGCCACCTTTGCCGGATGTTACGACCAAGACTTTGGCCATTGTCGTCTCTCTTTCTCTATCAATCCAGGGTTTTCAGGATGATCGAATCGCCATCCAGGTTCACCTGAATGGGTTGACCGTGGAACTTTGAGCCGAGATCGTCGGCGGTCTTGTAGAGACCGTCGATGGCGATCAGCTCTGCTTCGAACTTTCTGCAGAAGATGCGGGCGCGGGAATTGCCTGTGCAGCCGGCAATCGCGCGTCCGCGCAGCGCGCCGTAAACGTGGATTGAACCACCGGCCACGATCTCAGCACCCGAGGCAACGGAACCGAGAACCGTCACGTCGCCCTCCGGATGCAGGATCGACTGACCCGAGCGCACGGAGCCCTCGATCATCAGCGTCTTGTCGTCGGCGGGAGAATGCACGGCCGGGGAAGCGGCCGCGACCGCATTGTCGGCCGCTTCATGGATATCGATCTCGCCCGCAGGCTTACCGCCCGTAATCTGCGGCGGCATGTCGGGCTCGACATTCTCAGGTGCGGCACCTTCCAGGCCGACGATGCGGATGTTGCGCATCTTGAAAGCGGCCAGGAGAAACTTCAGCTCGGACTTGGAAGGCTTGAGGTTGGAGACATCGGCAATGATCGGGCGGCCGGAGAAAAATCCGGGCGAACGCGCCGATACGGCGTCGAGATCCTCGAGCCAGTCCCTCAAGGGCACTTCAGGCGCGAGGACCAGGGCCAAAAAGGACCTGCCACGGAAGCGAAGAGCGGGACGGGGGCGAACGGCGATGGTCACGGGAGTTCAAATTCCTTTAATACCCCCCGATTTCGAACGCTTATGGTTAATGGACCGTTAAAGAACGCCCGCATTTCCCTAACAATTTTCCAGAAACTGCCCAGGCATCTCCGTTTCCCAAAAGATAATGATCGAGAACGCCTATAAGAACATCGACTTGCAAAAGGAAAATAAAGATAAATCCTATTACTTTAGAGTTACCATCTAGCACTTCTTGAGTATTAATCCCGATTTAAAACCGGATTGACCCACCCCTCAATGGGCCTAGCATGTCCGTTCCTTCGTTTCGCTTAACGAATTCATAGAGAATATTTTCACATCCTGCATTCGCCAAGTCAAACGATAGAAACGTCAAGCGGCCAAAAGGTCAGTCCAGGGAGGACGCAGTATGGCGGGTCGAGTTCAAGGCTTTTCCCCGACAGGTTTCTCTAGAATGTGGCAGGTCATTCGCACGGTCGTCGTGACGGCAGGCCTTCTTTCCGGCACCGTCTGCGCTTCGGCCCAGACAGCGCCCGTTCCCGGCGCCAGCGCCAGCGCATCCCGTGCCAATAAAGGCACCCTCGGCGTGGTCTCGGGCGGAGCCGACGGCACCTATATCCGCATCGCCGCCGATCTCGCGAACGTGCTCGACAACGACGACCTTCGCATCCTGCCAATGATCGGACGCGGCTCACTGCAAAATCTCAAGGACATCATGTTCCTGCGCGGCGTCGACATCGGCATCGTGCAGATGGATGCGCGAGAGCAATTGCAGTCGGACAATCTCCAGAATGATGCGGTCCAACGCCTGCGCTTCATCGCACGTCTCTACAACGAGGAAGTCCATATCATCGCAAACCGCGACATCACGGATATCCGGCAGCTCGAGGGCAAGAAGGTCAATATCGACAAGGCGGGCAGCGGCACCAACCTCACGGCACGTCTCATCTTCGAAAAGCTCGGGATCAAGCCTGAACTGACGACCTTCGATCAGGCTTCTTCCTATGCAAAGCTCAAATCGGGTGAGATCCAGGCCGCGCTCTACGTTGCAGGACGCCCGGTGCGAGCCATTGCGGAATTCCAGACCGATGGACGCTTTCATCTGCTCTCGATCCCGTTCGAAGGAGAGATTGCCGAATCCTATTTCCCGGCCCGCTTCGAGAACAAGGATTACCCTCAACTCGTCTCATCCGACAAACCCGTGGAGACACTGGCGGTCGGCAGCCTTCTCGCCGTTTATAACTGGCCTGAGAACACCGACCGGTACAACCGCGTGAAGCGCTTCGTCGATGCGTTCTTCTCGCGCTTCGATGAATTCCTGCAGCCAGGCCGTCATCCGAAATGGAAGGAAGTCAATCTCGCAGCCGATATTCCCGGCTGGGAGCGGATCAGAGCTGCGCAGGATTGGCTCGATCGCGCGGAAGCGGCCAGCAAACCCTCGGCCGAGGTGCAGAGCTTCGAGAGCTTCATACAAAGCAGGGGGATCGCTGTCTCATCCGAGCAACGCGAGGCTCTCTTCCGGGATTTCCTAGCCTGGCAAAACGGTCGCCAGAGAGCGCCGCGCAGAGCTGCCAGACAGGACTAAAGAACCGAAACAATCGGGACCGAAGCCGAAGCCCCGACATTGGGTCTTCGGCCTCCATCCAAGGAGGTCCGACATGTACAAACGGGATTATTTTAGACTTTCGCATTCCACCACTGAATTCCTCGCAATCGCCCTGATCAGCCTCTCTCTCATGGGTCCTGCCCTTGCCGAGAGCCCTGCCGTCGATCTTCCGGATGCATCAGCAGAATCCGGGCCGATCGTCGAAGAGGAATCCGGCGATCTGTCGACCATGCTTCCCTTCCTCATCACGTCGCCCGACCGCAAGCATCTGGCGACACAACTTCTCTCGGCCCTGGAGCGCGGAGATCTGAAACAGGCCGAAAACAGCCTCAACGCGGCCATCGAAGCCGGAACACTCGCCATCGCGCTCATCGACCGCATTCATGATCCGGCACTGCGTCCCACTCTGGAAGGGCTTGGCCTTCGAGGCTCGGAGCAACCGGATACAACGTCTACGCAGTGTTCCGTGCCTGCCCAGCCCGCGGCCGCTGATCTCTCCAAGATGCAGGAAGCTCTGAACCAGGAGAAAGTCCACAGCAGTACGATATCCCGCGCTCTGGCGGAGATCACGGAGCGATACGATGCGCTCCAGAAGGCGGGCGAGATGAACATCGCGGCGAAGGCGCAAGAGGCCTCAAAGCTGGAGAAGTTGCTGCAGCAGGAACGGGAGCGCAGCGCCGGCATCGAGCGCGAGCTCACCCGTGCGCGGGAGGACGCTCGCAACCTGCAAGGCCTCAGAGATCAGGAAGCGGAAGCCGCCACATACATCGCCGAACTGGAGGAAGCCCTGGCCCAGGCTCAAGCGCGAGGCGATGGTTTCGCGCACAAGATCGCCGAGCTGACTCAGTCGCTCCAGCAGGCACAAGAGCGGAATGCATCTCTCACGATGACCACGCTTGTGCCGCTCAAGGCGGAAGCGATTACGACCGTTTCATCGACGGAAGCAAGCATCGTTTCCATGAAAGCCGAACCGGCAGCGGAGGCTGCAACACCTGCTCTGCCTGCGAAGGGTTCTGCCGAAGCAGCGACCTCACAACGACCCGGTACGCCTGCCCCACTCTCGACAGTCCGCCTTCCGCCCGTTGAACCTCCGGCCTCCACAAATGCCGTACCGGTCCCTGCCCCCAATGCCAGCATGCCCCCCCAGGAAGCCAAAGCGGAGGACCGGCTCACGGCGCGTGCGAATGAACTCCTCCGCAGCGGCGATGTGAGCGGAGCCCGCCTTCTTCTCGAACGCTCATTGAAGAGCGGCAATCCACGGGCAGCTTTCCTGTTTGCCGAGACATTTGATCCTCATGTCCTCGCCAAACTCGGCGTGCGCGGAATCCGAGGCGACGTGGCCAAGGCACGAGACTATTATGCGCAGGCTCAGGCGCTCGGCCTGACGCAAGCCTCCGAGCGGCTGGAGGCGCTGAAATAAGATTACAGGAGAATGGTTATGCCGGGATCAGGCCAAACCTTCAGAACGGCACCCACTCACCATTTTCGGTAAGCGACTCGACGGCGCGCTCGAGAGAGGTTCCGGCGTCGAGGAGATGCTGGGCCGTCGACTGGATCTGCAGGGAGGGACCGGGCAACGCGGCCACATGCTCGGTCATCTCCCGCACCCTCTCGATCAGATGGATGAGATCCGCAGCCAAGGCCGCCCGCTCCTCCGCCTCCGAGAGGGGAGACTTGGCCTGCTTCAGGCGCGGGGCAAGAGGGATGATGTTCGACATGTGTTCCAACATCCGCCCTCGCAGCTCCAAGAGCAATGGACGCCCAAGCTGCGATCCACAGAAAACCACAGGATTTGAGGGGCAAATCTTCCTTTTCGCTACACCCGCGCCCTCTAGACGTTCGCCCTATGGGCTTGAGCGCGCTCCGGTGCTATCCCCCCTCTAACTTTTCCCGCCTCGCTTTATCGAACAGATCGGATCATGGAACTCACCACTGTAGCGCTTCTTGCGGCTTCGGGTCTTGCGGCAGGTCTTGTCAACGCTATTGCGGGCGGCGGCACCTTCTTTACCTTCTCGGCCCTCGTCGCAGCCGGGCTGCCGCCGGTGGTGGCCAATGCCACGAGCGCGGTGGCGGTGACGCCCGCCAACCTGTCAAGCGCCTGGGCCTACCGGCATGAGCTTGTCGCCAACGCGCGGCGCTTCGCGGCCCTGGGGGTCGTGAGCCTGATCGGCGGCCTGGGAGGCGCCTATGTTCTTACGATCACCAACGAAGCTTCGTTCAGCCAACTCGTTCCGTGGCTGATCCTGTTCGCCACTCTTCTGTTTGCGGCAAGCCCTCGCATCGTCGGCATTGCCCGTCGCATCGGCAAAAGCGAAGGCTCACATCCTTCGACAGGAGCCTGGGCTGCCGGCCTTGCGTTCCAATTATGCGTTTCGGTGTATGGCGGCTTCTTCGGCGCGGGCATGGGCATCGTGATGCTCGCAGCTCTCGCAATCACCGAGGGCGACGACTTTCATCTGATCAACTCGGCGAAGCATCTGTGCTCCACATTGATCCAGCTCGTTGCCGTCGTCGTGTTCGTCGCCAAGGGAATCGTCAGCTGGCCTGAAACGATCATCGTCGGCTTGGCGTCCGTCGCGGGCGGCTATATCGGCGTCGTGTTCGGACGCCGCCTGCCTGCTAACGTTATTCGATGGCTCGTGATTGCCGTAGGCGTGGCTCTCACCCTTATTTTCTTCTTGCGTTAACGACACACGATCTTTTCACGCACAGCCGCGCATTTCTTGTGCGGCTGCCCGATTCACGCCACAACAATCCCGCTTTCTGTCACGGCTCAACTCAAAGCTCTTTCAAAGGAAGCCCCCGTGCCAGAAACTCAGAAATTTGCAGAACTCAGCAACACGCAATCGGTGAGCGCCCTCGGGCTGCGCTGGGCCGCCTTGCGCGGCATGCTGAATTCGCCCCTGATCACCGCCGAGGATCAGCGGGCTCTCCGCGATGAGCTTCTGGTCGAGCTCGCCACCGTGGAACAGGATTTCAGCACATTGCAATCCCGTAACCCGATGGAGATTTCAGCGAAGGTCGACATCGCGAAATCAGCGCTGCGGGACAAGATCGATGCAAGCGAGATGTGGATGATCGACCTGCTCGACAGCATTCAGGCCGATCTTCTGAGCTACAACGCCGCAGTGAAGACAGGCGCGCCTCATTCCACACGTCCTCCCGTCAATCTCTCCCGCACGCATCAGCAGCGGTCGGATGAGGGCGAAACGGCGGAGAACAACAGCGCATCCTCGGCTGCGTGACACCATCCAGCCCTGCAGAACGCCATGCCTGACATTCGCTCAGGCATGGCGTTCTCTTTGATGGCTCTTACACGAGGCCCGGGTCGATCGTGCTCTTGCGCTCCATCCACTCGGGCACCGGCAGGTTCTTCTCACGCAGGAACACCGGGTTGAAGAGTTTCGACTGATAGCGCGTTCCGTAATCGCAGAGCACGGTGACGATGGTGTGCCCCGGACCGAGATGTTTGGCGAGACGGATCGCGCCCGCCACATTGACGCCCGACGAACCGCCGAGGCACAGGCCCTCACGCTCCAGAAGATCGAAGATGATCGGCAGCGCCTCCTCGTCGGGAATCTGGAACGCCACGTCGATGGGCGCATCTTCCAAATTCTTGGTAATGCGCCCCTGACCGATACCCTCGGTGATCGATGAGCCTGTGGCTTTCAGCTCTCCTGTCGTGAAGTAGCTATAGAGAGCTGCTCCCATCGGATCGGCGAGGCCGATCACCACCTTCGGATTGCGCTGCTTCAGCGCCATGCCGACGCCGGCCAATGTGCCGCCTGTGCCGACGGCGCAGATGAAACCGTCGACCTTGCCCTCCGTCTGCTCCCAGATTTCAGGCCCCGTCGTCTCAACATGCCCCTGCCGGTTGGCGACATTGTCGAACTGGTTGGCCCAGATCGCTCCGTTCGGCTCGGAAGCGGCAAGGCGCTCAGCAAGACGGCCGGACACTTTCACGTAATTGTTCGGATTAGCGTAGGGCACGGCGGGCACTTCGATGAGCTCAGCCCCTGCGAGCCGCAGCATGTCCTTCTTCTCCTGCGCCTGCGTCTCGGGGATTACGATCACGGTGCGATAGCCCAGCGCATTGGCCACAAGAGCGAGACCGATGCCCGTATTGCCGGCGGTCCCTTCGACGATGGTGCCGCCCGGACGCAGCGCCCCACGCCTGACAGCGTCCTGGATGATGAAGAGCGCAGCCCGGTCCTTCACGGATTGCCCGGGATTCATGAACTCGGCCTTGCCGAGGATCGTGCATCCCGTCAATTCGGATGCATGACGAAGCTTGATCAACGGCGTGTTGCCGATTGCATCCACAATCCCGTGATGGATCATCGTATCCCTCTCCTGCCGCCTGCCTGGCGCAAGCCAGTGCTTCGCGATGCGGAATTAGTCCCACCGCACTCCTGGGAGAGCGTCAAGGGGGATCTTCAGATAGCGTCGGCCATTGCCCTCAGGCGCGGGCAGCCTGCCCGCGGCTATGTTCACCTGAAGCGCGTGCAGGATCAGCTTCGGCATGGGAAGCGTTGCGTCGCGGGCCTGACGGAACTTGACGAAACTCTCCTCACTCGGCGCCTGCTGGAGATGGATGTTACGGGCCTTTTGTTCCGCAACGCTGCTCTCCCAGGCCGGTGGACGGCCGCCCGGCATGTAATCATGCCCCATGAAGAGGCGCGTCTCGTCCGGCAGGGCGAGAATCCGCTGGATGGTCTGCCACAACTGCTTTGCGCTGCCGCCGGGAAAATCGCATCGGGCCGTGCCGAAATCCGGCATCAGCAAACTGTCGTGAACAAAAGCCGCGTCGCCGACGACATAAGTGATCGATGCAAGCGTATGCCCCGGCGAGAACAGAACCTCCGCCTCCAGCGCGCCGATGTGAAACCGGTCTCCATCCGAGAACAGGCGATCCCATTGCGATCCGTCGACAGGGAAAGTGTCGGGCAGATTGTACAGACCCTTCCAGAGTTTCTGAACATCGACGACCTTTGCGCCGATTCCAGTTCGCGCACCCGTTTTCCGCTTCAGGTAATCCGCCGCCGACAGGTGATCGGCGTGCGGGTGCGTGTCCAGAATCCATGTGGGCGTGAGCTTGTTCTCGGAGATATGCCGGAGAATCTGGTCCGCCGAATCGGTAGCGACCGAGCCCGACTTCTCGTCATAGTCGAGAACCGGATCAATGACCGCGCATTCCCCAGTAGATGGGTCGGAGACGACATATTGAACGCTGCACGTGCGGCGCTCGAAGAATGCCGCCACATGCGGCATGGCTCCCCTCTTCTCGGCACCTGAGTATGGAGAGACGTCTATGCTCATCTCTTGACGCTCCTTTGGAAAAACCCTGGTGGTTAGCTTGTGCTTTTTGAAGAGGCCCGAAACATAGCATGGCCTTGCAAGCATGGCATTATTCGCTCCATGCTCGAGACTTGGCCATTCGGAGATGCTTATGCCTCCGGCACGACGGCATCTTCAGAGCTTTGACGACTTTGTCTGATGGTCTTGATCACATCGGCCAGCGCAGAAAAATCCGCTTTACGCCCTGAGGTCTTACGCCAGACGAGTCCGAGCGTTCGCTTCGGAGGATTCTCCGGAAAGGGGATGAGCGCCACGCGGTTGCGATCGACTTCCGTTGCCGCGCACAGTTCCGGCAGGAGCGTGATGCCGTGCCCTGCCGCCACCATCTGCATGATGGTGGTCAACGATGCGGCACCAAGCGCCTTGCGCGCCTGCGTGTTAGCGATCTGGCAATAGTGCAGCGCCTGATCGCGCAGGCAATGCCCCTCTTCCAGCAGGAGAAGACGCTCCTGCCCGATCCATTCAAGCAGATCCTTGGACGCCCATTGATCGGCAGCCTGAGCCTGCACGGCGACCAGAAACCGGTCATCGAAAAGGGATACCGCCTCCAGCTGTGTGTTCTGGACAGGCATGGCGATGAGCACTGCATCGAGCTCGCCGCGAAGCAACTCGTCCACCAGCATATCGGTCTGTGTTTCACGGATCTGGAGATCGAGATTTGGATATTGCCGCTCCACCTCCGTCAGAATCGAAGGCAGGAGATACGGCGCTACGGAAGGAATGATGCCGAGACGCATGGGACCGGTGAGCACCCCATGGTGCTGACGGGCCAGATCCGACAACTCTCGCACCTGCCGCAGGATCGTTTCAGCCCGCGCCGCGATTTCCTGCCCTGCCAGTGTCAGCACCACGGAATTTCCCCGCCGCTCTACGAGTTCAATGCCAAGGTCCTTTTCCAATTCCTTGATCTGCATGGATAAAGCAGGCTGGGTCACCGCGCATTGATTGGCGGCCATACCGAAATGCCGGGTGCGCGAGAGCGCTTCGAAATATCGTAGCTGTCGGAACGTGATCATATCGGCGATAAGAATATCTTATCGCTCTTAATAATCAATCCAATTGGACCTTATCGTCCTGGCTTGGCATGGTGCCGCAACTCAGTGGGGGATCATCATGACCAAGACAACAACATTGACGACCACGGCCGGCGCGCCGATTGCGGACAATCAGAACAGCCTGTCGGCTGGCGAGCGCGGCCCGCTCCTGCTCCAGGATTACCAGCTGATCGAGAAGCTGGCTCACCAGAACCGCGAGCGCATTCCCGAGCGCGTGGTGCACGCCAAGGGCTCGGCGGCCTATGGCACGCTGACCATCACCAACGACATCTCGAAATATTCCAAGGCCAAGGTCTTCTCGGAAGTCGGCAAGCAGACGGAAGTGTTCCTGCGCTTCTCCACCGTCGCCGGCGAGCGCGGCGCGGCCGATGCCGAGCGTGACGTGCGCGGCTTCTCGCTGAAGGTTTATACGGAAGAAGGCAACTGGGACATCGTGGGCAACAACACCCCCGTGTTCTTCCTCCGCGACCCGTTGAAATTCCCCGACTTCATCCGCACGCAGAAGCGCCATCCGGCGACCAATCTGCGCTCGCCGACCGCCATGTGGGATTTCTGGTCGCTCAGCCCGGAGAGCCTGCATCAGGTGACGATTCTGTTCTCGGATCGCGGCCTGCCGCAGGGCTACCGCTTCATGCACGGCTTCGGCTCGCACACCTACTCGTTCATCAACGAGGCGGGTGAGCGCTTCTGGGTGAAGTTCCACTTCAAGTCCATGCAGGGCATCAAGAACTGGACGAACCGCGAGGCGGAGCAGGTTGTCGCCAAGGACCGCGAGAGCGCCCAGCGCGATCTCTATGAGGCCATCGAAGGCGGCGATTTCCCGCGCTGGAAGTTCTGCGTGCAGATCATGCCGGAGACGGATGCGGAGAAGACCTCGTACAACCCCTTCGACCTCACCAAGGTGTGGCCGCATGCGGAATATCCGCTGATCGAAGTCGGTGTGCTCGAGCTCAACCGCAACCCACAGCATTACTTCGCCGAAGTGGAGCAATCCTCCTTCTCGCCGTCGAACATCGTGCCGGGCATCGGTTTCTCGCCCGACAAGATGCTGCAGGGCCGCATCTTCGCCTATGCGGATGCGCACCGCTACCGCGTCGGCACCCATTACGAGGCGCTGCCGGTGAACCGTCCGCGCTGCCCCGTCCATCACTATCACGCCGACGGCGCGATGCTGTTCGACGCCCCGAACCGTGGCGATGCCTATTACGAGCCGAACTCCTTCAACGGTCCGGTTCAGACGGCCCGCGCCGCCGAGCCGCCGCTGAAGATCTCGGGCAACGCAGACCGCTACGATCACCGCGCCGGCAATGACGATTACACGCAGCCCGGCAACCTCTTCCGTCTCATGACGCCGGAGGAGCAGGAACGCCTCATGGACAACATCGCGGAAGCGATGCAGGGCGTGCCGGAGGAGATCGTGAAGCGCCAGATCGTGCACTTCTACCTCGCCGACAAGGCTTACGGCCTGGGCGTTGCCGAGCGCATGGGCCTGAAGGGCGCCGTGATGATCCAGGCAGCAGAATAAAAAGCCGTAGGGGCAAAGAAGCGGCCCGGGAGCAATCCCGGGCCGCTTTTATTTTGAGGGCAAACGCATCACAGCCTTATCCTGAGAAGGCGCATAACGCTGCCGCGAAGGACTCACGCGGGCTTCGTCTGTTCCGCCGGATGAAGTCAGGAATTGGGCGGATTAAAGCAGCTCTTCACCCTGCAGGAACGGGTTCGTCTGCCGCTCCTGGCCGAGGGTGCTCATGGGGCCGTGACCGCAGATGAAAGCAATGTCGTCGCCGAGCGGCAGCAGCTTGTCCTTGATCGAGCTGATGAGCGCCTTGCCGTCGCCGCCGGGAAGATCGACGCGGCCCACGGAACCCTGGAAGATCACATCGCCTACAAGCGCGAAACGCTCCGCCTTGGAGACCAGCACGACGCTGCCGGGCGAGTGGCCAGGGCAATGCAGGACGTCCAGCGTCAGTTCACCGACGGTTACCGTATCGCCCTCGTCGAGCCAGCGATCCGGCGTGACCGGGCGAGCGGGAAAGCCATAGGCCTGCCCCTGCTCAGCGAGCCTCTGGAGCATGAAGTCATCCGCCTTGTGCGGGCCTTCGACGGGAACGCCCAGCGCATCGCGCAATTCCGCGGCGCCGCCCGCATGATCGATATGGCCGTGGGTGAGGATGATCTTTTCCACTTCGACGCCGCTCTGGGCAATGGCGTCTTGGATGCGCTCCACATCGCCGCCCGGATCGACGACCGCCGCCTTCTTGGTCTTCTCGCACCACAGTAGCGTGCAGTTCTGCTGAAACAGCGTAACGGGAATGATGGCGGCGCGGACGTTCGGCACGGGCAGATCCTTTGATTGTCGAAGAGACACATATGCGCGCCACATGCGTCTGGAAAGCCCGAGAAGGGCGGCCCGCCTCCATTGACCTTGGGTCATGTGGCTTCACATAGTCCACCTCATCGAATCATCGAGGAGAGACGAGCATGGAAACCAGGGCCGCAGTCGCATGGGAGGCGGGCAAGCCGCTGACCATCGAAACCATCCGCTTGGAGGGACCAAAGGCCGGGGAAGTGCTTGTCGAGGTCATGGCGACAGGCGTCTGCCATACCGACGCCTACACCCTCTCCGGCCTCGATTCCGAGGGCAAATTCCCGGCCATCCTCGGGCATGAGGGCGCAGGCATCGTGCGTGAGGTTGGCCCCGGCGTCACCACGCTCAAGCCCGGCGATCACGTGATCCCGCTCTACACCCCCGAATGCCGCAACTGCAAATCCTGCCTGTCGCGCCGCACCAATCTCTGCACCGCGATCCGCTCCACCCAGG
>JAEXGT010000033.1 GCA_023450615.1 Pseudomonadota bacterium
CGATGCTGCACTTCACCTGGGTGGAGAATGGCGGGCCCCGGGTGACGGCTCCGGCGCGTCAGGGCTTTGGCTCGCGGCTGCTGCAGCGGGTGCTGACGACGCAGTTGCAGGCCGAGGTGAAGATGGAGTTTCAGGAGCATGGGCTGCACTTCACCATGACCATGCCCATCCCCGGCGATCCGCCCTCCTTCTCGCCGGACAGCAGCACCCTTCCCACTCTCCACAGGCGCTGAGTCCTCCCTCCCCAACGCCTCGCTTAGGCATACGCTCGCAGGCATTGAGTATGCGAAAGTTATAAGGTGACGAAAGGGAGGGTATGCTTTAAAGATCGATGAAACGTCGGCAAGAGAAGAACAATGGCGACTTCATCCGGGGCAACCATCCTGACCTTGGGCGGCACATCGCAACCCACAGATGCGCAACCTTCATTGGATCCTGCGAGCGAGACGGCGCTGCGCATCAGCAGCGGCAAGCTCCAAATGGCCCTGGATATCGGCCGGCTGGGCGCATGGGAGTGGGATCTCGATACCGGAGAGATCACCGGGACGGCCGCCTTCAAGACCCTCTTCGGCCTTCCGCCCGACGCCTCTCTCACCCATGAGGCGTTTCAGGGCATGATCCATCCCAGCGATGCGGATCGCCTCGATCAAGCCGTCGCCTTCTCCCTGAAGACCAAGACCGACTTTCAGGTCGAGCACCGGATCATCCGGACCGATGGACGGATCGCGCGCGCCCTGGTCAGAGGCGGCGCCGTGTTCGATCAGCATGGCAAGGCCATCAGGCTCATGGGCGTGGTGCAGGACGTCACGGAACGCGAGCGGATCAAGGAGGAGATCAGCCTCGTCCAGCGCCAGCAGGAATTTCTGTCGAAGCTGAACGAGCAGATCGGGAGCCTGGACGATCCCTACAAGATCATGGAGAGCTCCGCGAGGAGCATCGCGCATTTCCTGAAGGTCGATAACACCGGTTACGGCGAGGTCTTCGAGGACAGGGACATCATCGCCATCGAGCGCGAATGGTCCAAGGGGCTTTTCAGCAATGAGGGCCGCATCGAGAAGATCAGCGACCTTGGGCCCTACGTCTTCGGGCCGCTCCGGCAGGGTTTGCCGATCTTTACGGAAGATGTCCTGAACGACCCATGGATCTGTGAGGATCCCGAAAAGCTCGCGCTCTACAAGAGCGCCAATATCAGAACCATCCTGACCGTCCCTCTTCTGAAAGGCGGGCGGCTGGTGGCAGCCTTCTACGTCAGTTCCTCACAGGCGCGTCCCTGGCCCAGCGAGGATATCTCGCTGGTGCAGGAAGTTGCGGACCGCACCTGGATCGCCATCGAGAGGGCGCGGGCCGATATCCGCACGCGTGAGATCAAGGAACGCCTCAGGATGGTGACGGAAACCTGCCCCGCCCTCATCTGGAGCCTCGATCCGGATCTGCGGCTGACCTATGCCAACGAGCGCTGGAGCAGCGCGACAGGAGGCTCCCTCGATCAGCCTTTCCATGCCGACTGGAAGACGCTGGTGCATCCGGACGATCTTGCGGCGCTCCTGCAAGGAGAGCGGCTTCACCGCGAGCGCCTCGCTCCATACACCTTCGAAATCCGTTATCTTTCACCGGATGGCAGCTATCGCTGGCATTTGGCGCGCGCCGTGCCCAATATCGGTGAGAATGGCGAGTTCAAAGGCTGGCATGCCACGAGCATCGACATTCACGAGTACAAGCTCGCCAGAGATGCCGGGAGCGGTCCGGCAGGATAAGGAGCCGTCATGTTGTTGAGCGCGCAGAGATCGCATCTTCTCGTGGTGGATCTGCAAGCGCGGCTCATGCCGGCCATCCATGAAGGCGATGCGGCGCTCAAGAACGTGGCCATACTGCTCCAAGCCGCCGCCCGGCTCGGCATTCCCGTGACGGTCACGGAGCAATATCCTAAGGGGCTCGGCTCCACAGTCGATTCCGTGACGGAGATGCTTCCGCCATCCGCTCTCGTGTTGCCGAAGACGACCTTCTCCTCCGCCCGCGACCTAGCCATTGCGGGACGCGTTGCGGAGCTTCGCGGACAAGGCCGGGATCAA
This sequence comes from Pseudomonadota bacterium, assembly GCA_023450615.1. Classification (GTDB taxonomy): domain Bacteria; phylum Pseudomonadota; class Alphaproteobacteria; order Rhizobiales; family Beijerinckiaceae; genus Microvirga. The sequence continues at coordinate 2,070 of JAEXGT010000033.1, forward strand.
CTCGCGATCTGCGGGGCCGAGGCGCATATCTGCGTGTTGCAGAGCGCGCTCGGGTTCAAGGCGATGGGGCTCGATGTCTTCGTGGTGGCCGATGCGGTGTCAAGCCGCTCACCGCACAGCGTCAATACGGCCTGCGCGCGCCTGCTCCATGCGGGGTGTCACTGGGTGACGACGGAGATGGCGGTTTTCGAATGGATGGAGAGGGCTGCGACGGAGGATTTCCGGGCCCTCTCTCCCCTGTTCAAGTAGCAGAGGCTCCGCCCTCGCCTCCTGAGGCGATGAAGGCCTTCAGCTCGTCGAGGGACTGGAAGCGGAACACGCCGCCCGGAGTCTGCGCCTCGATGGAGCCATCGGAGAACATCACATAGGTGTTGTCGCCGGAATTATAGGTGCCGATGATCATGGCGTCGGAGCGGGGCTCTTCTTCCCCCGTCTCTTCCGGAGCCTGCTTTTCGGCAGGCTCGTCCTCCAGGCTCACGGGCTCCGGCTCGGGAGCGGGCTCACGGGGCGAAACGGGCTCGACGAACAGAGGTTCGAGGATATCGTCGCGATCGGGCTCGCTCCGGCGCTCGACCTCAGGCTCATGCAGCTCAAGGTCATCCAGCTTGGGCTCATCGTTGAAGAAGGACGTCTCGACAGAGACCGTTCGGGACTCGGCATAAGTATCCCGCATCCGGTCGGCGAGCAGGAAGTCCGGCACCTTGACGTCGAACTCTTCTTCTTCGCGGCGCTCCACATCCTCGGGGGTTGTCCGGGGCGGGAAAGGCGGCAGCGGCTCGCTGGGCATCAGAGCCTCGGGCTCGTCCCTGTCCTGGCGGCGCTCGGCTACGGGCTCGGCCTTGTCGTCGTTAGGGAAGAGCGGCAGGTCGGGCTGCTTTTCGACCGGCTCCTTCTCCTCGCCGCGGCCGAACATGCGGCCGCTGAGCAGACCACCGGCAAGAGCGGCCATGGACAACCCCGTTGAGGACGTCGGAGCCTCTTCGCGAACCTCTTCATCGAAGGCGACCTGAAGGCGAGACAATTCAGACTGAATCTGGGCCAGCTTGGACACGGCAGCGGTGATGCCAAGTAGAAGCGCGCCGCAAGCAGCGCTGAAGCTTCCGGCAATCACCATGCTCCAGCCACGTTCTATCAGAACAATTTCCCAGCCGAAGAAAACTGCCAGCAAACCGCCAGCGATCATCGCGAAAGCGAGAGCCAGAAGAGCGATGATCATGCCGTCTCCATCATACGCAAACCCAGATTTACAAAGGCAAAGCTATGCCTCTATAGGCGAAAGACAACCTCCTGAAAAGATTGGGCAGAAAAAAGTCCGCCCGCGGGCCGTTGCTCTTGAGCCATGGGCGCTTTAACTAACGGATCACAGGTCGCTCAATCGTCAAGGAGACGCCGATGTCATTCACTCTGCCCGAACTACCCTACGCCTATGATGCCCTGCAGCCCTACATGTCGAAGGAAACGCTCGAGTTTCACCACGACAAGCACCACGCTGCCTACGTCAACACCGGCAACAACCTGCTGAAAGGCACGGAATTCGAAGGCAAGAGCGTCGAGGAGGTCGTGAAGGGCTCCTATGGCAAGAACCAGGCTCTCTTCAACAATGCCGGCCAGCACTACAATCACATCCACTTCTGGATGTGGATGAAGCCCAATGGCGGCGGCGCGCTTCCCGGCAAGCTCGAGAAGAAGATCGTCGAGGATCTGGGCTCCGTCGACAAGTTCAAGGAAGACTTCATCCAGGCCGGTGTCGGCCAGTTCGGCTCCGGCTGGGCCTGGCTTGCCGTGAAGGACGGCAAGCTCACGATCATGAAGACCCCGAACGGCGAGAACCCGCTGGTTCACGGCGCCCAGCCGATCCTCGGCTGCGACGTGTGGGAGCATTCCTACTACATCGACTACCGCAACCGCCGTCCCGATTACCTCAAGGCCTTCCTCGAGAACCTGGTGAACTGGGAGCATGTCGAGGAAATGTTCGAAGCCGCGACGAAGTAAGTCGGACTTCACGTTACGTTACATGCGGGCCTCTTCGGAGGCCCGTTTTGTTTTGGAGACAGCTAAAGAAAATGTAATCCTATATCAGGATGCAGCTCCTTCGATCCAGACCGCTCAGGACTAACACGATGCGTTACCTGCCCATTGTTCTAGTTGCGATGATCTCTGTCCTTCCTACGGCAAGGGCCGAGGACGTCTGCGACGGCATAAACCAGTGGGAAATGAACATGTGCGCAGCGAGCAAGTTCGAGAAGGCCGATAAGGCGATGAACGAACGCTATGTGAAGCTCATGAGGCGGCTCGATCCTGGCGATCAGGTGAAACTCCGCCAAGCGCAGGTGGCTTGGATTGCTTACAGGAAAAAGTGGTGTGAATTCGAGACCAATGGTCTTGGATCCGTTCGCCCCACGATCTTCGCAGGGTGCTTGGAAAGGCTGACGGAAGATCACATCAAATATTTGGATTACCAACTGACCTGCAAAGAAGGCGACCTCTCCTGCAAAGTCTGGAGCAATGACAAGAACTAGATAGCTGGTCCGGAAACGAGCCTGAGCCCCCGTTCCTGCAACAGCATGCCGAAAGCATCGGATTTCAGGTAATCGAGTTCCGCACGCCTGCTCTCGACGGCAGGATCGAGGCCCTGCAACTCGTCATCCACGTAACCGGGATGGCACATGACGAGAGGGGCGGCTCCCAGGCGGGAGAAGGCGCCCTCGAAGATGCGGCCCGCAGGCATGGAAAGATCGAAGGGCGCAAAGCCGGAGAAGCCTTCGTTCGTGGCGAAACCCGCTGCCCTGGCCTCCCTGGCGAACCCTCTGGCAAAGCCTTTGACGAGAAAGGCCTTCCCCCGCCCGATGGGACGGCGCAGGATCGCGAGCATCCTGTCGGACGGGTCTCGCAACCACAAACGCCCGGCATAGCCCCTCTCCGTCAGCACCTGGAACAAGGCCGCCCGCACCACGGGCAGCACATGCACATGCTGATGGCCGTCGATGAAGGACGGGGCCTCGCCGAACGCCTCCTCGAAAGCGTCGAGCTGGCGCGCGATCTCGCCCGCGATTTCACCCTCATCCAGCCGCCCCTTGAAGGACATGCCCAGAACCGCCTCCAGAAGGGGCAGCCGCCCCGAAGGCGCGAACCTTGGCATTTGACCCAAGGGAGAGCCGGTCGTGAGGTTGAGGTGCAGGCCGATCCCGATCTGCCCTTTCAGGGACTTCAGACCGTCCGCATTCCGCCGCCATCCGGGCATGTTGGTCATGGCGCCTGTGGCCGAGAGGCGGCCCATTTCCGCCAGCTCCACGATGCCCCGGCTCACGCCATCGCTGAGGCCATAATCGTCGGCGCATAAAATGACGTTGCGGAATACAGGCATAGCCCCCTCGAAATCGGCTTTGCCGCACCCTAAGCATGTTCCCGAAAAGTGGGAACCGGTTTTCGGATAGGATCATGCGGCAATAAGAGGCCGGTCCGGTACGCTACATTCTAGCGTGAAACTGAACATAGGCCCTTGAGGAAAGACGCAAACTCGGCTCTTGATGCGCGCGGTCATGAAGGGTTTCAAAGCCGTGGCGTCGCCCAAGCTCAGCGTCATCATCCCCGTCCATAACGAGAGCGCCAATATCGGGCCGCTCTCCGCGCGCCTGTTCCCGATCCTGGAGAAGATCGGCCTTCCCTGGGAAGTGCTGTTCGTGGATGACGGCAGCCGGGACGATACGCTCGAAGCCATCCGCGGTTTAAGCCGAATGGAGCCCCGGGTAGGAGCCGTTTCCTTCAGCCGCAATTTCGGCAAGGAGATCGCCATCGCGGCGGGGCTCGACCATGCGAGAGGCGACGCGGTCGTCATCATGGATGCGGACCTTCAGCATCCGCCGGAAATGATCGAAACCTTCGTCGAACGCTGGCGGGAGGGCTACGACATGGTCTACGGCCAGCGCACCGACCGCTCGGACGAGACCCGCACCAAGCGCGGCTTCGCGCATCTGTTCTATCAACTCTTCGCACGCTTCGGCGAGATCAGCCTCCCCGAAGGCGCGGGCGATTTTCGTCTCATCGACCGCAAGGGCGTCGAGGTTCTGCGCACGCTCGGCGAGAAGGCGCGCTTCTCGAAAGGGCTCTATGCCTGGATCGGATTCAAGGGCACAGGCGTGCCCTTCGTGGTGGAGGAGCGCCGGTTCGGCGCTTCGAAGTGGAGTTTCCGAAAGCTCTTCCGTTTCGCCTTCGACGGCATCGCGGCTTTCTCCACGGTGCCGCTGCGCATCTGGACTTATCTCGGCTTCCTGATCTCGTTCCTGTCGATTGCGACCGCGCTCTTCTTCGCGATCAGAACGCTTCTGTTCGGCACCGATCTTCCCGGCTTCCCGAGCCTGATCGTGTCGATCATGTTCTTCTCAGGCATCCAGCTCATGTCGCTCGGCATCATCGGCGAATATGTGGGCCGCATCTTCGCGGAAGTGAAGCGCAGGCCGCTTTATGTGGTGGCCGAGCGCATCGGCGGCGCGGCGGAAGTCTCGAACCACCTCGTTCCCGAAAACTACATGCTGCGCCGGGCCTGACCGATGTTCAAAAAGATTCTCTCCGTCGGCGGCTGGACGCTGGTGTCACGCCTGACCGGCTTCATCCGCGATGTGGTGATCGCAGCCGTCATGGGCATCGGCCCCGTGGCCGATGCATTCTTCGTCGCCTTCCGCATTCCCAATCATTTCCGCGCCATCTTCGGCGAAGGCGCCTTCAACAACGCGTTTCTGCCCACCTATGCGCAGGTGCTAGAAGCCGAGAGCGGGAAGGCCGCGAAATCTTTTGCAAGCCGCATCACGACGCTCATGCTGATCGTACAGATCGCGCTTCTCATCGTAGCGTTTCTGGCCATGCCCCATGTGGTGCGGCTTCTGGCCCCCGGCTTCTCTGAGGATCCTGCGAAATTCCAGCTCGCCGTCTCGCTGACGCGGATCACCTTTCCCTATCTCCTGCTGATCACGACCGTCACGATCTATTCGGCCATCCTCAATGCGCATGACCGTTTCTGGGCGGCGGCAGCCGCGCCCGTTCTCCTGAACGTGACCATGATCGCGGCGCTCGCGGTGGCGTTCCTGTTCCCGAATGCGGGCTACGCGGCGGCCTGGGGCGTCACCATCGCGGGCATTTTCGAATTGCTGCTGGTCTGGCTGTCCGCGCGCCGCCTCGGGGTCGCTCCGCGCCTGGAAAAGCCGCGCGGCGATGCGGCCATGAAGCGTTTCTTCAAGGCTCTCGGCCCCGCCATCGTCGGCTCCGCGGGCGTGCAGCTTGCCATCTTCGCCGACACGATCATCGCCTCGTTCCTGCCGACCGGCGCGGTCTCCTCGCTCTATTACGCGGACCGTCTCTATCAGCTTCCCCTCGGCGTGATCGGCATCGCGGCGGGCACCGTGCTTCTGCCCGAGATGAGCCGCCGCATCGCCGCCGGTGACGAAGCAAGCGCCTATGCCGCACAGAACAGAACGGTGAGCCTGACGCTGGCGCTCGCAGCCCCCTTCTTCGTAGCCTTCCTGACGATGCCGGACCTCATCATGTCCGCGCTCTTCCAGCGCGGCGCATTCAGCGCCGAGGCCGCGCAGCGCGCAGGCGCGGTGCTCGCGGCCTATGGCCTGGGCCTTCCGGCAGCCGTTCTGATCCGCTCCGCCGTGTCGAGCTTCTATGCCCGCTCCGACACCACGACGCCGCTGATCGCCTCGCTCACGGCGGTCGGCGTCAACATCGTCGTGAAGCTCCTTCTGATGGACACTTATGGAGTCGTGGGCCTCGCCATCGGCACAGCCATCGGCGTGTGGGCCAACCTGATCCTCCTCTTCGTCCTCGCCTATCGGCGCGGATGGACGGCACCGAACCGTTCGCTCGGCAAAACCAGCGTGATCGTTGCCGCAGCAAGCGTGCTGCTGGCGGCCTTCGCATGGTTCGCCCCTGCTCTCTTGGCCCCTTGGACCGCCCTTCTCCCCGTCTGGCAGAACGAAACCCTGCTGGGTGCACTCGGAATCCTGGGCGCGGCGATCTATGGCGGCGTGTTGCTGGCCGGGATGAAGGTGATCGGCGTCAGGCTTGCGCGGCGTTGAGGGTGAAAAGCTCCCGCTCCCCCGCGACGCCCCTCAATCCGTGATGCCCGAGCGAGCGGACAGGAACCGGGCTTGAGCCTGCAACGCTGCTCGACATGATGATGTCACAATCGACGCTTCCGCAGAGCGCTTCCATGCGGCTCGCCTCATTGACGGCAGGGCCGATCACGGTGAAGTCGAGCCGTCCCGCCGCGCCGATATTGCCGTAGAACACGTCTCCGCAATGGAGGGCAATGTCGAGCCTGAGCGGCGTGCTCTCGGCGCGATTGACGGCTTCGTTCCGCTCGATCGCCGCCTGGGCTGCGCGGATGGCGGCGGCGCAGGCCTCATCCTGAGATCGTTCGTCCGTGATCGGGAACACAGCCAGAACTCCGTCGCCCAGGAACTTGAGCACCTCGCCGCCCTGCTCCATCACTGGGTCCGTCATGGCTTCGAGATGCCGGTCAAGGCGCGCGATGAGATCCATCCCAGTCTGGTCCGCCAGGGTGGTGAACCCACGCAGATCAGCGAAGAACAGCGCCGCCTTGATCGTCGTGCCGAACCCGCGCCGGATTTCACCGCTCAGGACGCGCCGTCCCGCGGAGAATCCCACATAGGTATCCAGCATGGCGACCGTGAGGTTGAAGAGCGTCATGCGATAGGCAGCAAGACCCAGGAGAGGCAGAACCGCATCGATGCGCGCAATCTCGTCCTGCCGAAAACCTTCGGGGCGGTGGGAGGACAACGCGAATGCAACGCCCCGCAGATCGGGAGCGCTCGCGTTCTCGAAGGTGAAGAGACGCGCGAGGTAATCCACCCCGCCCACCTGCCGGACGTCCTCGAAAACGCCGAAACGTTGCGCATCGGGACCGTCGACCCGCCAATAGGCGTGCGTTTCCTCCAGGCGCATCATGTGCGCGAAGGGACTGACCTCAAACGCCTCCGCGTTCCGCTCGTGGGAAACGCCTTCGGTGATGATGCCGCCTGCCCGGGTCCAGGCATGTGTATAAACACGGATTGTCGGGTTGACGGTCGGAAGAGCGATATAGACCCGGGCCAAGGCCACGCCATCATCGAGCAGCCTCTCGACGAAGCCGGAGAGCAGGCTGTCCATGCCGGGCCCGCGCAATCCCTGTTCGACGATCCAATCTTCGAGCTTCGACATCGGCACAGCCCAAATCAGCGAAGGATGAAATTATCACCTTCGATGAAAATGTCCGCCATCGAAGTGAAGCCTATCGGCTCGCGTGGCGCGCTTTCCCGCCCGTATCCGCGATTTCCGTGAGCAGCTTGCGCCGCGCGGCCACGGCGAAGGGCTGCGTCTCGTCGGCGATTTCCACGAAAGCGCCCGGCCCGCCGATCACGTTCTGCCCGTAATAATCCTCGAGCGACATGCCTCCGGGACCGCCGGGCCGCCCGCTGCCGGGGCGGCGGATGGCGAGCGCGTTGATGGTGAAGCCCTTCGCAAGCGCATCGGCCCGCGCCTGTTCCAGGGACCTGCCGTTCATGTTGGGTCCATCCCCCGACACGTCGATGACCTTGCGCGTGCCCTCATGGGCGTTCTGCTCCACGAGACGCACGGAGAAATCGATGGCGTTGGATATGGAATTATAACCATAGGCGCCGCGCGGCGCGCTCATGAGCTTGTCGGCGAAGACCTTCGCGCTCGCCTCGTCCCGGATCACATGCCAATCGACGATGAGCACCTGCGAGCTTGGTCCGCCCCATTCCATATAGGCCACCGCGATAGCGCCCGCTGGGCCGTCCTTGATCCCGTTCAGGACCTCTGCGCTCGTCAGAGCATCGGCCCAACCCTTCCGCTGCAACTGCAGCTCGTCATCGTCGATGGAGCCGGAGCCGTCTGCCGCGAAGACGAGTTCCAGATCGACGGATTCCGCCAGGGCGGGCATTGCCAGGAGACATAGGGCAAGAAGGCTGTTCAGGATCAGGCGCATCGGGGGCTCCGGCAATGGGCACGATCCGAAGCCATGTAGGGCAGCACCACACCAAGGCTGCCCTTTCAGATTCACAACTGCGTCATGGCCAGGCTCATCCCGGCTATCCATGTCTATGGAGCCGCGAAGCGGCGTCTCGAAGGAGGCTCCAGTGCGCTCTGGAGACGCCTCTCCCTTCGAGACGCGAGCAAGCTCGCTCCTCAGGGTGAGGCTATCGCTTGAAAGCGTGGATGCCCGCAACACGTGCGGGCATGACGATAACCCGCCTTACGCCGCCTTGGTGACAGGCTGCGAATGGGCATAGGCCCAATAGAGCTCACGGGCGCGGCGATAGAACGGGCCGGGCTGGAGATCGCGGCTGTCGATGCGCAGCACCGGCATCACCTTGGAGTAATTGCCCGAGATGAAGATTTCATCCGCAGAGGCGAAATCCTCATAATTCAGCGTGCCCTCGACCACCTGGATACCGTCGTCGCGCAGCAGCTGGATCACGCGCTGGCGGGTGATGCCATTGAGGAAGGTGCCATTCGGGTAAGGCGTATAGACCACGCCGTCCTTGGCCATGAACACGTTCGACGTGCCCGTCTCGGCCACGTTGCCGAGCGCGTCGCAGACGAGCGCGTTGTCGAAGCCCTTCTCCTTCGCCTCTCGGATCACGCGGGCATTGTTCGGATAGAGCGCGCCGGCCTTGGAATCGGTGGGCATGGATTCCAGCGTCGGACGGCGGAAGCTCGACTTCATCACGGAGAGACCGCCCGGCACAGGCATGGGAGCCTCGAAGAGCGTAAGGCAGAATTGGGTCGAGTCCGGATCGGGCGCGATGGTGGCAAGCCCCTCGGCCTCGCCCCAATACATGGGTTTCACATAGAGCGCGGTGCCGGGAGCGAATTTCTTCACGCCCTCGCGCACCAGATCGACGATCGCCTTGGGGTCCATGGTGGGATTGAGACCGATGGTCTTGGCGGAGCGGTTCACACGGGCGCAATGCAGATCCATGTCGGGCATGACGCCCTCGAACACGCGCGCGCCGTCGAACACCGAGGAACCAAGCCAGGATACGTGGGAGCGCGGTCCGATGAGCGGCGGGTTGCCCTCATGCCATGCGCCGTTGAACCAGTTCCAGGTCTGCGAATACCAAGCCACGTGTCTTGTCCTTTGGGTCAGAATGCCTGCCCTATCGAATCCCTTCGCGCCACATCCGTCAATCGGTCGTCCGGCTTGGACAAGATAAAGTATTGTGATGAAATGCATGAAGGGAGATGATCGTTTTGCCATCTCCGCCAGGAGTCATGCTTTGCCCACCGTCATCCCGGCCCGCATCAAGGCTGTCGTATTCGACGCCTATGGAACATTGTTCGATGTTCATTCGGCAGTGGCCCGCCACGCCGCTCAGGTCGGACCGGAGGCGCTGCGGCTGTCGGAGATGTGGCGCGCCAAGCAGCTCGAATATTCCTGGGTGCTGTCTCTCGCCGGACGCTACGAGCCCTTCTGGTCGCTCACGGAGAAGGCCCTCGACTACGCCTTCGCCCGTTGCCCCACGGCGGATTATTCCGTCCGCCCTCTCCTGCTCGATGCCTATCGCAGGCTCGACGCTTACCCTGAGGTTCGCATCGTGCTGCACGCCCTGCGGGAGCGCGGCCTTCGCACGGCGATCCTGTCGAACGGCGATCCCGCGATGCTCAGCGCATCGGTTTCCTCCGCCGATCTCAGCGCCGAGCTCGACGCGGTTCTTTCCGTCGATGCCGCGAAGATCTTCAAGACGAGCCCGGACGCATACCAGCTCGCGCTGGAGGAACTTGCCCTCAACCTGGATGAGATCCTGTTCGTTTCCTCAAACCGCTGGGACGTCGCGGGTGCCGCCGTCTTCGGCCTCACGCCGGTCTGGGTGAACAGGCTCGGGCTACCGGATGAATATACCGATATCCCGCCCCATGCGGTCATCGACACGCTGTATGGG
>JAEXGT010000048.1 GCA_023450615.1 Pseudomonadota bacterium
AGCCTACACTGAGCATCAGACCTGCTTTCATTTGATCGCTGCTCAGAAAACCTTGAGAAATGGGTCTGACTGCGCGCTTGCCCGATCGTTCGTTTGAGCCCAAGCAGCATCCTGACCAGTGCCCGACAGATGGCTGACAGCCCACATGGCAGCCTGGGTCCGGTTTGCCACGCGGATCTTCCTCAGGATTGCCTTGATGTGCACTTTGACGGTTGCCTCAGCGACTTCGAGTTTGCGCGCGATAACCTTGTTGGGGGCACCTTCCATCAGGCATTGCAGTATCTCGGCCTCTCGGCTGGACAATGTCCTGATCAGGGAATCCTTACCTTCAGAGGCTCGTTCCGTTTGCGAAAGGGACATCGCAATTTGTGCAGTCTCCCTATGTGCCTCAGCAACTTCGCTGACGGGCAACATGGCATTCAGAAAAGCAGAGGACGGGAGAACCACCTCACCCAGCATGACCAGGTCCAGATATTTGATCAGCACCTCGCAGTCTGTCGTAGCAAGGCAATATCCATCTGCGCCAGCTTGAAGCGAGAGCTTCATTCCTTCGAGATCGAAACCATCTGAGAGAACGACAACCCGTGCATTGGCATGCTGTACCTTCAGTTCCCTGACGATATTGCCGATGCCATTCGGGTAAAGATTGCTGTCGATGATGAAGAGGAAGGGGGCAGAGCCTAAGAGCTGCGGCACTGCCATTCCGCGGAGGCTCAAGTCCTCCGGATGAATCTTGTATCGAGTGCTTGAAAGAATATGCTTGATTCCCTCACGAAGCATGGAGTTCTTGCAGCCCAAGATCGTCGTGACCTGAAGCGTGTTCGTCATCGAGGAAACCTTTTCGCAGAGATTACCTCCGATTATATGGAGCACATGTGGCGGAACTACTGCAGCAAAGGGAGTATCTATTACCGCTTAGGAGGTATCAAGATACTCGCCCGAGCAGGCACTGATCCTGAAGCATTGAAATCATTCGCTTTTTTACAAATGAAAGAGCCGCGAAGAACTCCTCCTCCGAGCTGGCAGATGCGCAAAGATACTTTGCACAGCTGATCCCATCTGAGGCCGCGAAGCCAGCACATTCTTCAGCCGAAGCAGATGGAGGCCTCTCCCGTTAGAGCGGCTAGCAACATTCGCCGCATCCCGTTCGCAGACATGCAAGCGTCTCCGGGCATATCCTCGGAGCCGCTTTTCTTTTTAGGAAGCCGTTCTTTCATGCTTCCGACGTGATCGCCGCGAAAGCATGTTCAGTCCTTCTACGAGAGCGGAGAAAGCCATGGCTACATAGATGTAGCCCTTTGGCACATGAACACCGAACCCTTCCGCAATCAGGGTCATGCCGATCATCAGCAGGAAGCTCAGGGCCAGCATGACGACTGTGGGATTGGCTTGAATGAACCGCGAGAGCGGATCTGCGGCAAGCAGCATGACGGTCACGGCCGTTACCACGGCAATGACCATGATCGGGACATGATCCGTCATACCGACTGCAGTGATGATGCTGTCGATGGAGAACACGAGGTCGAGAATGAGAATCTGCGTAATTGCAGATGCGAAGCTCATCCCCGCCTTCTTGCTGTCGAAGATGTCGGGCCCAGGATCATGGTCGACATTATGATGAATTTCTTTCGTCGCTTTCCAAACGAGGAAAAGACCACCCGCGATTAGGATGAGATCTCTCCAGGAGAACCCATGTCCGAAAGCGGTAAACAGCGGGTCCGTCAGGCGTACGATGATGGCGATCGTCCCGAGAAGAGCGAGCCTAAGGACCAGGGCTAATCCAATGCCGATGCGCCGTGCCCTCGCCTGTTGGTGGGCAGGCAGCTTGTTGGTCAGGATCGAGATGAAGATCAGATTGTCGATCCCGAGCACCACCTCCATGACAACGAGCGTCGCCAAGGCGATCCATGCCGCCGGGTCTGCGATTAATCCGATAGTCTGTTCCATGAGCATCTCGTGTGAATCTCTTCCCTTATTTTTGTCGCCGGCAAGCTTAAGCAAGAGCCAGATCTGGGATTCTCATTCTTCTGGCGTTTCGACATCAACAAGTGCTGATCCCATGGAACCAAGCCCGGCAAGGTAAGCGTTCCATCGTTGATGGAAAGGATGCTGCCATGGGAATGCGGTTGAACCTGATTGGATGTGCAAGCCTGGCCTTTGGCCTTTTTGCGGCGACCCTGCCCAGTCATGCTCAAACTGCGCGCCCTTGGGTCGATCCTCCGCCGGAGGGCGGAGCGGCTTCTCCTCTATCCAACCCGCAGGCCGGCGAACCCAAGCCTGCTGCGACCCGGCCTGCATCACCGGAACTCGGCACGGCGGCCCAGCCGGATGAGGGCTCCACGGAGCTGACAAGGGCGCAAACCAAGGAAGCTTCTTCACCGCCTCCGAAGAGTTCTTCGCGCAAGGCCGCAGAGCGGAAGGAGCGCCGATCCGTGCGCTCGGCCGCGGCACGCAGCGAACGCTCCAGGCAGGCGGTCCAGCGCCGCGATTTCGCTGGAGCAGGAGCTTACGGCACAGCTGAAGACCGCATTCGTGAAGGGCGCTATTCCGGACTCCAGGTGATGACTCTTCGCACCATCGAATTTCCGGATGGACGACGAGTTCAAATCCTGACACGGCCCGAGCCCGGCACCCTGTCGCGTTTCTCGGACATACCCTAATGAGGTTGAAACCACGTCGCCCGAGGTCTTCTAAGACAGCGATGCAGCCTTCCTGACGCCTCGCGGAGAGGCAAGGCCTGCATTGTCCTGAGACCCGCGCTTGTTTCTTAGACTGAGCATGACATCCGCAATCTGATCTTCCGGAAGCGCGCGGGAGAACAGAAAACCCTGCATCTCTCTGCATCCTGGCTGCGCCAGAAATCGCTTCTGATCTTCCGTCTCGACGCCTTCAGCTATCACCGTCAGCCCCAGAGCTCTGCATAGGGTGACAATCGCCTTGACGATCGACAAGGAAAGGACAGACACTCGACCGTGTGCTCAGGCAGCGAGCCGTTCGAACTGCTCGGCAATTGAAGGCTCCGGATTGCAGGCGTACTTCGCCTGTCCTTTCCGTATCATGTGAACCATTTCGATGCCGGGAAATCGGGTGAACGACCCCCCACCGCATTCCCTTAAATCTCACCTGTAGGAGAACCGGTATCTCAGGTACGACTCTATTTACTGCAAACAGCGACGATGGACGAGACTTCACGCTACATCACGAGCCTCGGTGAGCGCGCGCCGGACATCCCGGCTCGTAAGATGGAAATTCTGTTCCATCGCTAGGCCGCCTCCTCGGATCTTGGCCTGGGCCGCTCGCTCGAAGGCTGCCCTATGGGCCCGAAAATAGGCCTCGCAGCCTTCCTGATCCACCTCCCCGCTCATGGAGCGGAAGGCTAGGCGGTGGATGAAGCAGGAGCCCTCATGCCCGTTCGGCCGGAACACCAAAGCGTCGACGTCATGCCGCCATGTCAGGTCATCGGCCACCATAACGACCCTCGATGATCGAATGGGCTCCTATCGTCATGCCTCGCCCTTTTTCATGAGGTCTATATCCATGATCCAGCCCTTCGTCTCGCGAAGTGCAAGGCGGACTTCCTGGATCCGTCGCCCGACCTCTTCACGGAGCCGGCAATGATCGTCTCATCCGGCATGCCCGCTAAGCAGGGTGCGGGGCAAGCTAATTGCCGACGCTTCCCCTCGGCGCTGACTGCGCAGACCTCGTGTCGCTGGATACAATCCCTTGCACGCGCGAGCGCGCGAAACCAGCAACGCCGCCGAGAACGACCCAGAAAACGAAGCTGGTCACGGTGGACATGACGATGAAAGCATGTGCCAATGAGTGGGGAACCGGAGACGCGAAGCTTTCGGGCTGAGGCGCGCCCACAAGGTGCGGGGCAACGAGGAGCACGACCGCCAGAACGGTAAGCGGCAAGGACTGTTTGAAGACAAGTAGAGCAAGACCGCCGCCGGTGGCCAAAGCCGTCGCGCCCCACCAGATCTGGCGTTGGCCCAGATCCGCAACAGGCATAGCCGGAAGCTCGGGCGGAAGGCCAAGGCCCGGTGCAAGCGTGAACACGATAAAACCTGCCAAGCCCCAGAAAACGCCCTGGCGCCAGCCGGTCATGCCACCCTTCAGTTCCGATGCGGCTACGAGCAGCAGCGCGAATCCGATAGCAGTCACAATATTAGCGAGAGCCGTATAGGCCGAGCGCTCGAGGCCATCCTTGGGAGCCCAACCCTCTTCGTCGTGATCGTGAGAGTGAGGCGCAGCCGGCGCGATGGCATTATCATGAGAAGTGTGATCATGAGCAGGCGCGGCGCCCTCGAACGTTTCCGCCTTCAGGATCAAGGGAACCGTGCCGGCATATTGCATGGCGGTCATCGCGAGACCCGCCACGAGCCCTGCGAGCGCGGCGATGAAGACGATATTGCGGAAGATCGCCATCGCCGAAAATCCTCAGTGGCAGGGGAAGCCGAGCGAGTGGCGCACATCATGCGCGGCGTTATGGATCGCTTCGATATGCGAGAAGCCGGCGCCCCCAATGACGAAAAGGCCAAGGAAGGCGGCGCAGCCAATCTGGATGAACCGAGAAGATGTGGCCGAAGATGTGACCGACGACTGGACTGGGAGCGAAGTCTGATGAGTGTTCATGACTTATCCTTTGTCCTCCACCCGAGGACTTTGTGGCAGTTTTACATGCCGGCAGGTTCTGGCTCACGGATCAGCGTGTCTCCTCTTGCCTTCCCGGAGTTTTCCAGTGGCGCGTCGAGAAACGCTGACCGCCTACAGTTGAGGCGGCCCGCAAGTGCAGTTGTCATGCCGACGGCGACGACGAAGGCGAAGTGGTCAGTACAGATCCTAGACAACTTCAAGCCGCGCTCGGACAGTACTCAATCGACGGGCAAGTTCCTCCTCTGTGATGAGCCCGCGGCTGAGCATGATATGAGCGAGTGTCAGAAGCTGGCGTTCCGGATTCGGAATCGTGCTGTACACTGTCTCAAGCTCATCCTCGGCATGCCGCCGCTCCAAGTTATCAAGAGCCCCACCCGCTGATAGACAGTCGCAGGTTGCGTCGAGGCATACCTTCCATGGCGGTGTTGGCTCGGTGACGCACCAGCGTGGCGCAAGCTTGGCCCAGGTCTGATCCTCGTTCTGTATGGACTCGAGCAACGCGATGCGACGAAGATCAACGTACTGCCCTTCGGCCTGCTCCTGAATGCCGACACTCTGCTCGCTCATTTTGCAGCCTCCTTCGGTCTCCCCCCGCTGTGGACAGGCCGGCTGGCCTTGTGGATCGGCCGAGGACCGTCCGATGTCCTGCCGGGCTTCGGCAAGGCAATGCCGATCATGCAGTCGCGGGTGACGATTTCAGCGAGTTGCTCCTCAGTCCAGCCCTCGGTGCCCGCGGGCCTCACGGGAAGGACCATGAAGCGGCTTTTTGCGTTTGAGTCCTCGACCCGCACTTCGACCTCAGGGGGAATAACCAAACCGAACTCCGCCAGCACCTCACGCGGCCAGCGGACGAGCCTGCGACGGTAGTTGGGCGAACGGTACCAATAAGGCGAGTGGCCGAGTATCGGCCGCGGATAACATGAGCAGAGAGTGCACACGATCACATGATGCACCTTCGGCGTATCTTCGAGTACGGTCAGATGCATGTAGTCGCTTGTGGTCCCGAAGCCGGTAGGTTCGGTCCAGTCGACGCCGACCTCCTTGCTGGCCGCAAGAGGATCGGCAAATACCCGTTCCTTGTATGCCGGGTCAGTCCAGGCCTTTGCGACCATGCGCGAGCCGGCGGCCGGCGATCTCGCGTCGTTCCATTCGGAGAACACGCGGTGATCTTCGGCGGTGAAAAGGCCTTTCTCGATCGCCAGTTCGCGAACGGCCAGTTCGAGGACTTCGAAGTCGGAAATCTCATCGACCATTGGCGCCGCCGGATGGTCGTGGCCGCCATGTTGATGGTCGTGGCCGTCGTCTTTATGCTTCTTTGCCATGTTCTGCTCCTATGGCTAATGCCGTGCTTCAGTCAGTCTGCGGCTTCGAGCCAGAAGTCTGGATATTCGCTCTGAAGGGTATCGTTCTCGAACGGGTACTCGGCCCAAAGATCCTTCTGCTGGAACCGGACGATGTAATACTGGTCCTGCGGGGCGTCGTATCGCTCCCAGGCCTCGTCGGCGGGAAGGAGGTCCGGGTATGTCAGGGCAGCGATCGTCCCGGTCATGTTCCGAGCGTACATCTGGGTACGGGTGTAGAATATCGCCGGTATATCTTTCACTCGAACGCGGTCGCCGACCTTGAAGCGGGCAGGCCGGACTTCACCAGTGCCGTCCCATGGAGCCTTGGGACCATAGTCAGGGCGGTTCCCAGTTCCGGTTTTACCGGTGCTCCCGGTGTTGGTGGTAACGTTGGTCTGATAGCCGGCGCTAATGTTTGACGTAGCGTGTCCTCGGCGTTCAGACTTCACGCCCAATCTTTCCCTGATCTCTCCAATTTTCTCCTGCAGCTCGAGCAGCGAAATATATTTTTTATCGACAAGCATTTTCGCAGCGCCCCAGATCCAGCGCGCGTTGTAGGGGAAGCTGTAATAGAGCGTCAGACCGATATCGTTCGCATAGATCCGCCGCCTTTCTTCAGCGTTCCACCTGCCCCTGAAACCGAGGACCTCGCAGGTGATGTAGGCGTTGTTCTCCCACTCCTCGTCCTCTTTTTCTTCGAATATTTGAGGCGCGCAGGGCTGACCTCCGACATCGTGTGGGGGCCATATATAGGCCTCGTATAGGATATGCGGGACCTCGTACGGCCAATCCTGCTCATGATGGATTGTCGGCTTCAATTGGCTGCCGGTTTCGTAAATATGGCGGGTTTCACTCGGTGATGGCATCGCGCTTTCTCCTTTGTTTCTCGTGTCGAGAGGAGGCTCTGCACCGGCCGCAACAATCGGCTTAAACGGCTGCAATATGTGGCGTCGTCAGCCTGATCTTGGGTCTAGATTGAAGCCTGATCTTGGGTCTAGAAGACGTTACGTGCTCCATCCATGACATCTTCGACTGTTCTGCCTTCATGCGCACCTTCAAGGACGAAGGCGCAGAGAACAGCCGCAGTTTCAGGATGATTGAGATTGTGTCCTTTGTCTTTTCGCTTTAGCGCGACGTCGGACATCATATAGATGGAAATTTTGTCGAACTCACTAGGCGGCAAATGCATAACAAATTCCCTTTAGATCCAAACTGAGCTTAGGGACGTCTTACGCTATATTTTTACCAACGCACGCGAGATATCAATGATAGGCACGATATCTATAAGTCGACTAGATCAAATCACTAACCGGATTTTCAGATAATATATATGCAATGTGTTTATTATAAGACAGGCAAATTAAAATTATGTTTTACCGGACCATAAATGCTGAATATATGATATATCAATTAAAGGCCATGTATTATGACAGTTACGCTTCGTCTTTTATTGCTATGCTAACAGTAGTTCCCACTTTATCCGCCGAGCATTGGTTTAGGGAAACTTCTCCACATTCAAATACTATGATCACCCCAAAATGGACTTGATCCGCTTTAGTGGAGAGCGGTTTAGGAGCTATCCGGCCAGCCTGTCGAACTGAACCGGACAGACATAATCCAGTGTCGAATAACGCCGGACTGGATTGTCGAAGCCGTCGCCTTCTTCAGGATCTCCCGTTCCCACGTCTCAGCCGCTGGTCAGGGCGAGCCGCACCGCCTCATCCTGACCTTTTGTAAAGCGTGTCTGGGGCATGGAGATCCCCCCTGGAATATAAGAGCGCTCTCCATTTTCCAGAAACAAGTCCAATAGCTACTGGTCTCGGAAGCACGCTATATGAAACGGGCGTTTCGCCGGCCTGCCGCTGACATCATAGGTATGGACCTGCATTTGGTATGGATCCTGGGTGAGACCAACCGTGATGAGACCCGGCTCAACGGGCTCGTCCATCGCGCTTCCGATCGTGCCAGAAAAGTTGGTTTTGGCCTCACCTTGGAGAGGGATCTTCCAGGTGATTATGTATTCGTTTTCACCCTTCTGCTCGCATTTATCGATCATGTAGCCGCGAGCGATAGAGCCATCCGATTTGATTACACAAGCTAGTCGGTTTTCGAACGTAGCCATGGTTTCATTCCTCTCAAGCGACCCTTCTCAAGGGTGTAAAGTAGCTAGCCGCCCATTGAGAAGCTGGTCGCAGTCAGGAGGTAAAACGACTTGCTCAAGAGGCAACCAGTACAGAAGCGTGAATAACCAACGAATTCTGCTTATAGTTCCAGCTAGGCACTATTGCATTAACCTCGGCAGGATAGTCACGAGCGGCCAGTCAACGAGCCGTCCTGTTGTATCTGTCCAAGCGCCGCCGCTTTCAGGTCGAAACCATCCTTCTATGCGTGCTCTGGTACTGCAAGTACGGCATCAGCTATCGCGATCTCGCCGAGATGATGCGGGAACGCGGTGTCGCCGTTGATCCATCCACGATCTTTCGCTGGTTCAGAGCTATGCGCCTGAAATCGAGAGATGGATCCTGCTCTACCAGTGACCTCGCGCCGGCTCCAGGAGAGTGGACGAGACCTAAATCCGTGTAGGTGGCAAGTGGAAATACTTGTTCCGCGCACTCGACAGGAACGGTCGGCTGATCACCTTCATGCTGTCCGGTCGCCGTAATACCAACGCCGCTTATCGTTTCTTGCGTAAAGCCATGTTGGCGGTGAGCCACTATCCATCATCATCCATCACAACGGATAAACTTGCGTCGCATACCAAGGCAATTGGGCGCCTGAAGAACGAAGGATTGCTACGGAGAGATGAGAGGCACCGCATCTCGAAGTATCCGAACAACATCATTGTGGCGGATAATGGCGCGCTCAAGCGCATGATCCGTCGCGATCATTGCATTCTACGAGAACGTCGAGCGACGGGTGAAATCCGTCTCGTCAATCAACTCTTCGATCTTTTTGCCTGAAAGACCTATTCGACAAGGTTGCTTCTGTTTGGTCCAGGTTCCTGCAACAGTGCCCATCAGGAAGGGGCAATATCAAGAATTAAAGCCAATCCATCGTTGGAAGAGGAACCATCAGGCAAGACACGGGTTGGTGATCGCCCTGAGCAGATTCCGCTTTCTCCCAAGCAAAGGGGAGGCTTCCGTGAATTACTGGATCAGCATACTCTTTCGACTCATCCCTCTTGCCATGGGCGCCGTGTGCCTGTCATTGGGGCTTTACGTTCGAACAGGGGGCACCGACGCGGGCTATTTTGTCGCCGGACATGTGCTGATGGCGCTGACCGCCATCTGCATCGCCCTCTTCACGACTGCTGCCATGATCATCCGGCAACTCACTCACACGTTCAGCCGGACTTGGATGATCATCCTGCCGATCATCGGTTACTCGGTCGCGCTGGCAACCATGCTTTGGGGGGTGCTGATCCTTCAGGAGGGCAGCGTGCCCAGCTTCGTTGCCGGCCATGTGACGTTCGGTATCGGGCTGATTGCCAGTTGTGTCAGCACCGTCGCGACCGCCTCGAGCGCCTTCACGCTGATCCCCAAGAACGCTCACGGACGCCCCGAAGACGGCCCACCCCGGGAGGCCTACAGCGCCGCAGTCGGCATCGGTCTGATCTGCATTCCCCTGGCGGCGACCGCCATCGGCGTCGTTTGGGCGACGATGCTGCTGAGGCGAGAGGCAGACACGCCCGCCTTCGTCGCCGGCCATGTCCTGATGGGGCTTTCGGCGATCTGCGCGTGTCTGATTTCGCTGGTCTCGTCAGTGGTGCGACAAGTTCGCAATCAGTTCGGCGACCGAGAGCGGTGGGTTTGGGCGCTTTGGGTTCTTCTGATGGGAACCGCGGCCTTCGCATGGGGGCTTATCGTGCTGTTCGGCTCAGATAAGCCAGAACGGATCGCTCCCGGTTGCGTTCTGCTGGGGCTCGGGATGATCTGCTACAGCATTTTCTCGAAGGTGTGGTTGCTGGCCTTGGTCTGGCGGCGCGAATGCCCCCTGGCCAATCGGGTTCCTTTGATTCCGATCGTGACCTGCCTTTCCTGTCTCTTCTTCTCCGCCTTCCTTGCGGAGGCCGCTGTCGCCGATCCTTCTTTCTTCGTTCCGGCGCGGGTTCTTGTTGGACTAGGCGCCGTCTGCTTTACGTTGTTCTCGATCGTATCGATTCTCGAGGCAGGGACATCAGGCAAGGGATAAGTCACCCGCAATGATAAGCTCTTGGATCGGTGTTTGTCTGGGGGCGTCACAGCAACTTGGTCGTAATGGTGTGTTGTATAGATCAACTGATATAGCCAAGCCCGTCAGCTACAAACGCCACCGCTTTTCGCCTCAGATTATCGCTCACGCAGTCTGGGCGTACTATCTTTTCCCACTGAGCTTACGGCTTGTCGAGAGAATGCCGCTCGAGCGTGGCATCGTTGCGTCCTACGAGACCGCGCGGCGCCAGGCGACGAAATATGGGCCGTATTACGTCCGTCGCTTCAAGCGCAAGATGCCAAGCCCTCGCGACATCTGGCATTTGGACGATGTCGTGATCAGCATTGCCGGCCGACATTGCTGCAAAAACCCATAAGATGATCGTGCCTGCCTCAGTGCGCCGAAACGAGTTGATGTGACAGCGCCGTCTCATGAGTGCTGGCGGCGTGCGGTTAGGCAACAGCGATTCGATCATCTGCCCCTCAAAGCCAGTCAGCTCGTGTCGACGCATCAGGCCATCCCTTTTTAGAGATGAGGATCATCAGCTGACCAAGAATGGAAGGTCTTTTATGAATTCGCGGCCTAACCGGCTCCGGAACAATTTGGTTGCCAAGGGCTTACCATGAAAGCGCTTTCCCGGGACCTGAGTGCACCCATGAGCAGTTCGCCGTTGAAGCCCAGCGATCCCGAGGAAGAACGAGGCCATCTCGTAGGCTTGGCATTCCTAGCACTTCTCGTCGGCATGTTCGCTGGGTTGCTGGGTGCGCTATTCCGACTGTTGCTTGTTCACGCCGACCTATGGCGGAATACGGTGATTGCGTGGGCCCATAATTGGGGCTTGACCGGTTTTGTGGCACTTATCATCACACTGGCAGCGCTGGTCGCTTTTTCAGCCTGGATGGTCCGGCGATTTGCTCCTCACGCATCCGGCAGCGGGATTCCCAATGTGGAAGCGGCCTTGGATCAGCGCCTTGAGCCCGCGCCAGTCTGGCGGCTCATCCCAGTCAAATTCGTGGGCGGCGCACTGGCTATCGGATCTGGCCTTGCACTTGGGCGTGAGGGGCCGAGCGTACAGATGGGCGCCAGCGCCGCTCATCTCGTCGCTCAGACCTGGAAGCGGCAATGGCCTGACACCCGGGCTCTGATCGCCGCTGGTGCCGGTGCCGGTCTCGCCACGGCGTTCAACGCCCCGCTGGCGGGTGCAATATTCGTGCTGGAAGAACTCTACAAGCGCTTCGAAACCCGCATCGCGATTGCAGCGCTGGCAGCGTCCGTGACGGCTATCGCCGTGTCGCGCATGCTTCTCGGCGATGCGCCCGATTTTCAGGTCGGGCCAATTCCCGCCGTTTCCGATGCGGCGAAGCCGCTGTTTTTCGTGTTCGGCCTCCTCGCGGGCCTTCTGGCCGTGCTCTACAATACGATGCTGCTCGGTGCGCTCGCCGTCGCGGATCGGCTCGCTCTTGTGCCCGTGGAACTGCGCGCCGGTCTCATCGCGGCTGCGGTCGGGGTGCTCGCCTGGTTCGCGCCCGCGCTGGTGGGTGGTGGTGACCAAATCACACAGAGTGTCCTCGCCGGTGGTGGCAGTCTGACACTCCTGCCGCTTTTCTTCGCAATTCGCCTGATACTCGGCAGCGCGTCCTACGCTGCGGGAACACCAGGTGGGCTATTCGCCCCGATACTGGTGCTGGGCGCGCAAAGCGGCCTGTTTTTTGGCCTTCTCACTGATGCAGCATTTCCGACACTTGGTGTTCAGCCAGAAAGCTTCGCAGTCGTCGGCATGGCAGCCCTGTTCACAGGAATCGTTCGGGCGCCATTAACCGGCATTGTTCTCACGCTCGAGATGACGGCCAATGTCACGTTGGTGTTGCCTATGCTGATGGCCTGCTTCACTGCCATGGTGATCCCGACGTTGATGGGAAGCGCGCCGATCTACGATTCCTTAGGCAAACGCATCCAAATTAGCATGGCAGGTAAGTCTTTGCGGAGGAATACGTCGGATCATTAGCAGGCAAAGGAACGCCGAACTATGGATGACCTCGTCCTTCGCATCATCATCTTCGCGATTGTCGGTGTGATTTCCGGTTTTATATCCGGTTTGTTCGGCGTGGGCGGCGGGACTGTTCGTGTCCCCATTTTTATTTATCTGTTTCCATGGATTGGAATTGCGCATTCGGTGCTCATGCATGTGGCGACGGCCACATCCATGGCCCTAGTTATTCCTAGCGCCATTGCTTCGACCCGCAAGCAGTATAATCTCGGCAACCTCGATGTTGAATTCTACAAGACGTGGGGGATCGGTCTCTTCATCGGCGTTATCATCGGGACGATTGTACTACCGTACGCATCGACCGAGATCCTACAGACCCTATTTGCAATCTATATCGTCCTGGTCGGCTGCTACACCGCCTTCGGCCACGGGGGATTCTCCTTTGGAGATCAGCCGCCGGCGGGAGGCAGGAAGATCGGCATCGCTTCAATTGTCGGGCTCGTCGCCGCCTTGACCGGAACAGCTGGCGGCACACTGACGACGCCGATCCTGAGCGCCTATAAAGTTCCTTTAGCCAGGGCAATCGCAACATCATCTGCCACCGGTTTAGTCACCGGTACGGTCGCGACGGCCGGCGCAATTATAACGGGTTGGCATGTTCGCGATGTGCCGGAATTCGCGTTGGGCTATGTCGATTTGGCGATCTTCTTCGCGATGCTCCCAACGGTGATGATCAGCGCGCCCTGGGGCGTGCGCGTAGGCCACAAGATGAGCGAGAAGGTACTCCGGCTTACCTATGCTCTATTACTCATCTTTATCGGCGCTGATTTATTGCGGAGGTTGGTTCTCTGAGCCCTGAAAGCGGCATGAACTGCGTAACCACTCCTCGCGCCGACGTGGGAATGGTTCCGCGATTGAACGTTCGGAACTACTTTGCTTCGGTCGACACAACACTGTCCCTCGAAGAGGAGAGATAAACAAGGCAGTCCTCTGTAGAATACCTTCGCTGAACCAATGAATTTTCCGCTTTGATAGCATGGAGTGACGGCTTGGTTCTAACGCTCACGATTTTCATCCTAGTCTATCTTGCTATGGCTGTTGGGCATCTTCCTGGGCTCCATCTCGACAGGACGGGGGCAGCTCTGGTCGGGGCGATGCTCATGATCTCTTTCGGTGCCATTTCCCCTGCGGCCGCTTGGGCGGCAGTTGATTATCGAACCATAGGCTTGCTTTTTGGCCTTCTGGTAGTCTCCGCGACATTCATGGTATCGGGATTTTACGACCGGGTGGCACAAATGATCGGCGGGCTGGATGTCGGCCCCAAGAAGTTGCTTGCTATCGTGATCCTTATAACAAGCGGCCTCGCTGCACTCTTGAATAAAGACGTCGTTGCAGTCGCCATGACTCCAGTCTTATGCACAATGTGCATAAAGCGACGCCTCAATCCTTTACCGTTCCTCCTTGCCTTTTGCTTCGCAGCCAATTTCGCGTCGGCCGCGACCTTGATCGGCAGTCCACAAAGCATGATCATCGCCGAGACATTGAATCTTTCGTTTGTTGGATTCTCTCGCGCGGCAACCCTCCCAGCGCTGCTCAGCCTCCCGATCATATGGGTTGTTGTAGTCCTTTGCTATCGGGGGCGGTGGGAGCTATCGGCTCAAGCAAACTCAGCCTTAGCCACAGACACGACGATGACAGTGGCTGAGCAGGTAGAATTCAATTTAGGAGAGACCACGAAAGCCGCCCTCGTCACTATAGCGGTTATAATAGCCTTTATCGCTACCGATTGGCCTCACATGCTAATCTCATTGACGGGCGCAAGTTGTCTTTTAATCAGTCGCCGTTACAGCTCAAATAACATGCTGCGCCATGTCGATGGGGACGTGCTTCTGCTTCTCTTCGGATTGTTCATCGTCAACGCAGCTTTCACAGCAACGGGAATTCCGGAAAATCTACTTTCCGAACTTCGTGCTAGTGGCATCGAATTGCAAGATCCTCTGTCGATGCTACTTATCATGAGCGTCATAAGCAACATCATTGGCAATAATCCATCGGTGATGCTGATTGTCCCTCTCGTTAAGGGTGCCGCGCATCCGGAAGCTCTG
This sequence comes from Pseudomonadota bacterium, assembly GCA_023450615.1. GTDB lineage: Bacteria > Pseudomonadota > Alphaproteobacteria > Rhizobiales > Beijerinckiaceae > Microvirga. The sequence goes on from JAEXGT010000048.1 coordinate 14,283, forward strand.
GGTGCGGCCATCGCGCTTGGGTGTGCGTTTTCCTCCAGCGCCGTAGTTTTCGGCAGCATCGTTGGAATCGTCGTCAGCGAAGAATGCAAGAAAAGGAATATTACGATTGGGTTCACAGAGTTCGCCAGGGCTGGAGTGCCTGCCTCAATTTTAGCGCTTCTGATGGCGGCCGTCTGGATAAACTACATCGTGTATTGATAGCAATGTCGCGCTAATGTTGAAGTCGACACCATCAAGCAGCGGATTGGTTGCTGAGACTCACCTCAGTCAGGCAAATATACCGACCATGTAAACAAAGGCGTGGAGGGCGCCAAGTGCATCCCCTCCGACTGCGACTGCCAGGGCCAGATGATGCGGAAAGGACAGACGACGTACACCTGCAATCGGCAGCCGGCACTTCCCGCACTGTTCAAGCTCCTCGCTGCATGAGCCGATCATAGGGCCTCCAGCTTCCTCGTCCCTACTCGGGATTTACGACGGAACCAAAAATGTCCCTTTCCCGTCCGCTGTCCTGGTTTGTGACAAAAGCCGTCCCGCTTCATCGGGATCCGCAATCTGAATCATCAGTCATTGTGAGGCTCTTGGCATTTGCCGGAGGACTATCACCGACAACGAACTCATCCCATTTCGTGGCTTCTGAGCCCGAGCTATTGAGCAGGGGCTGTGTCTTGAGAGCACGGACCTGACCATTCTCCAGGGAAATAGCGCGGCCCGACATACGAATCGTTTCAGGTCTATGAGCAATGACGACGCGGGTGATCTGCATAGAGCGGAATGCGGCGTTGACTTGCCTTTCCCGCTCGACGTCGAGGTGGCTTGTTGCCTCATCCAGTAATAGGACGCGCGGCTGTCGATAAAGCGCACGTGCAATCACCACGCGCTGCTTCTGGCCGCCGGACAGAACAGTGCCCATGTCTCCGATCAGCGTTCCATAACCCATCGGCATCGCGATGATGTCATCGTGAATGGCAGCTTGTCGGGCGCACCATGTGATGCGTTCGTGATCCGGCCGCTCTGAAAAGAAGCTGATGTTGTCGGCAATTGAGCCAGCAAATAGCTGATCGTCCTGCATGACAACTCCAATCATGGCGCGGTAGGTTTCCAGACCGATGCGAGCGAGCGGCTCACCGTCGATCAGGATCTCCCCATGATTTGGTTTGATTAGGCCGGCCAGAAGCTTCAGCAGGGTCGACTTCCCGCCTCCGGACGGCCCAACGATGGCGACTGACTCACTAGCTTCGATGCGTAAGCTGACGCTGTCGAGAACCCAGGGCTCCTGCTCACCGTAGCGAAAGCTGACATTCCGCAACTCGATGGTCGGTGGCGGCTGCTCGGAAGTGGATGGCACGAGGGACGTGCGGGTTTCGGGTTCTGTCAGCGCAATGTCGGCTAGACGTTCGCCGTGAAGGCGCAGCATTCTCAGGTCCACGGCACGGTCGATGAGAATGCTGACGCGGCTCAGGAACTGATCCTTGTACGCGATGAACGCAAGCAGCACACCGACCGACAGCCCGTTGTCTAGAACCTGCCGGGCGCCGAGCCAGATGATCAATATCTTGAGCGATCCCATGAGCAGCGTGTTGCTGGTCCGGAAGAGGAAACGCAGCTTCTCCGTGGTCAAACGCCGGTTGATGGCCTCGATCAGCAGGTTCAGCCAATGGGCCCGCCGATCTTCCTGCCCGTTGAACAGCTTGATCGTGCGAATACCCCGAAGGGTTTCCAGGAAATGGGTGTCAAGCCGTGCTTCCCAGACGATGGTTTCCATCGAGGCTTGGCGCAGTGGGGTATAGAACACCCAGCGCAAGACCCCGTACAAGACGGCGCCAGCCACGACGATGCAAGTCAAGCCCGGCGCAATGACTAGCATGATGGCTAGGGTCAATACAGCCATCAAGCCATCCATGAGAGCCTCGATCAGTTCGGTGGTAATTGCATCAAGGATGGTCTCCTGTGAATGAAACCGAGACGTGACATCGCCGAGGTGGCGGGCCTCGAAGAAGGAGGCCGGCAAATTGATCAGGTGGGAGAACAAGTTCGCTCGCGCCTGTACTTTCAACGTCGCGTTCAGCCCCATTAGCATCCAGCTACGCATGGCGGTGATGGCCGTCTGCAGCAGCAAGAGGAGCAGGAAGCCAAGGACGAGCGTCAGCAGGAGATCGCGGTCGGCGGTGACCAGCGCATGATCGACGACCCATCCCAGAAACAAGGGTGAAGCCATGGCGAAGGTCTCAATGGCCAGCGATAGAGACAGCTGGTGCGACAAGGCGCGTTTGACCCCCACCATGCGGCCGAGCAGCTTGCCGAAGCGCACCCGAGCCGGTGCGGCGGCAGGTTCGAAGCGATCGGTCGGGTACAGCTCTAGGGCAACCCCAGTAAAATGCTGAGACAGTTCCACTTCTTTCAGACGGCGCACGCCGAAAGCAGGGTCGTGGATCATCACACCTGAACGCCCGATGCTGACCAGAACCACAAAGTGGCTCAAGTCCCAGTGGAGGATACAGGGCAGCCGCAACTTCGCTACCTCCTCAATTTCCAGCCGCAACGGCCGCGGGGCAAATCCGAGCTGATCCGCGATGCGCACGAGTTCCTTGAGGGTCGCTCCCTTGAGCGACATGCCGAAACGCCGGCGTAGATCTGTCAGATCGGCTTCGAATCCGAAATGACTGGCGATCATCGCCAGGCTTGCCAACCCGCATTCCGAGGCTTCCGTCTGCAGAATCATCGGAGTTCGTCGACCCCATCCGAGATTTAAGCGGTCGATGGGATTCATCCGGTCCACTTTCCGCTAATGCTGAACAGGGGCTCAAGCATCCACTCCACTAGACGCCGTCGCTCGAGGAGAACGTCGGCTTGAAGCTGCATGCCTGCCTGCAGCGACATCTGTTGGCCGTAGGCCGCGACTGTCTGCTGCTTCAGGTCGACCGTGACGCGATATATGGGCTCGTTTGCGCCATAAAGGGTGGTCAGTCCGGTGAGTTGCTGGGTCATTTCCGCAGGGCTTACTGCCGAGCGGGAGACAGAGACTACGACACCCTCGTGAAAACCAAACTTTTGGTAAGGAAAAGCTTCGTAGCGAAGCATTACACGCTGGCCCTCGCGTAGAAACCCGATCGCGCGACTTGGACTGAACAGCTGAGCCTGAAGTGAGGCTCCAGACGGCACAATGTTCAGTAAGGGGACGCTCGGCTGGGTCCCGCCACCAAGCTCAACCTGCAGGCCCGTCACAATGCCGTCCTGTGGCGCCGCAATCACAATCTCCCGTCTGGCTTCAGCTTCAGCCAACTCCTGCTCGAGCGCCGCGATATTACGGGCGATCTCAGCCAGTTGGTTGGCGCGCTTTAGCGGCAGTTCCCGCAGAGATGCTTTCATCTGAAGCCTTTCCCGCTCCAGGGATGCCTGCGTCCGGTCCAGGGCCTGCAGCTTTGCGGCTTGCTGAATCCGCTCCCGTTCAGCCTCTTCCCGGCGCGGTTCGGTGACGATGTCTCGGCTGCGCAGCGCACGCATGCGCTGCTCGATCTGCTCGTTAAGTTGCAGTTGCGTCCGCTGTAGATCGATCTCTTTGACGAGAATCTTATGCTCATTCTCCAGGGCACTGATGCGCTGTACCAGAGCGGCAGCCTGCTGAGAGAACAGGCGCTCTTGAACAATCCGTTCTTCGGCCAGGCTATTACGGCGGTTTGTAAGCCGGTGAACGACCTCCTGTCGTGTACTGCCGAACGCCTCGCTCCGCATTTCCGTAGAGATTGCCAGCAGGAG
>JAEXGT010000067.1 GCA_023450615.1 Pseudomonadota bacterium
CTTCTGGCGCAGGACGCTGGCCAGTGGAGAGATGAAGCCGTACGCCAGCAAGATACCGAGGAAGGTGCCCACCATCGCGTGGGCAATCAGCGCGCCGAGTTCCGCCGCCGGGCGATCCGCCGAGGCCAGCGCATGAACCACGCCCATTACCGCCGCAACGATACCGAACGCGGGCAGGGAATCCCCCACCGCCGCCAGCGCGTTGGCTGGCACTTCGGCCTCGCTTTCATGGGTTTCGATCTCTTCATCCATCAGCGCTTCGATTTCGAAGGTGTTCATGTTGCCGCTGATGATGAGGCGCAGGTAATCGACAATAAATTCGAGCATCGTCGCATCGGCGATAATGCGCGGATAGCTGGCGAAAATTTCGCTCTCTTTCGGGTTTTCGATATCCCGCTCCAGCGAGAACATCCCCTGCTGACGTGATTTGGCCATCAGGCGATAGAGCAGCGCCAGCAGATCCATATAGACGCTTTTCGTGTATTTGGAACGGCGAAACAGCAAAGGCAGCGCTTTCATCGTGCCCTTGATAGCTTTGCCGTTGTTGCCAACAATAAACGCACCAATGCCAGCACCGCCGATGATAATAAGCTCGGACGGTTGATACAGTGCTCCAAGGTGCCCGCCGGTCATCATGTATCCGCCCAGGACTGCACCTACAACAACTATGTAACCTAATACGATAAGCACGACATCATCCTTCCGCTAATGGCTAAGGCAAGGAGAAACAGAGGCAGGCGGTGAAACGAGAGGAAAAAAAAAGCAGCGGTATAACTTCACCGCTGCTGGAGTTTGTTCCACGTACGTTTCGGTCAAACAGCCTGATCGATCTGTTCATCCAGCAGTTGTGGAATAATATCGGCAGCATCCCGGGAAAGTTTACGTCTTTTTACCGCGCGAGATGGCGGCTGGCATAAACTGCAGGCGAAGCTGCCTGCGGGCTGGTGCGCATGAGTAATAAAATTACCGCCGCAGCAGTTACAGCGCGATAACTCCAGCATTCCGCTTTCCACGAAACGGACCAGCGTCCAGGCGCGAGTCAGCGCCAGCAGCGGCCCTTCCTCAGGCTGAGGACACTGTTCAAGGTAGAGACGATACGCTTTGATTACGGCATCAACGCCGCTGCACAGCCCGGTTTTCAGCAAAAATTGCCAGGCGTTGCAGAACATGGAGGCATGAATATTTTGCTCCCATGTCATAAACCAGTCGGTAGAGAACGGCAGCATGCCTTTCGGCGGCGGGCTACCGCGCAGTTCTTTATAGAGTTTAATGAGACGGCCACGGCTCAGCTGCGTCTCACTTTCCAACATCTGCAAACGCGCGCCCAGCGTAATCAACTCCATAGCGAGCTGAATGTCGCGGGCTTCCTGAACGATACTTTTCTCGCTCATGATTAAGCCCTTTTCTTACGGGTTGCATCGCCGGTGGATTCATTCAGCAAACGCGTTGAAAGCAGAATGCCGGTGTGAATCTGTTGCAGATCGTCCACGCGGGATTCCTGAGTCAGACGCGTAATCGTCTGCGTGCTGTCAAAGCGGAACTGGCAGATCACCTGATTCGTTTCAGCCAGTTTAACCATCTGCGGAAGGGTCAGCTCTCCCAGGGTGGTCGCCATTTCTTCATTTATGCCTAAGCGGAACATAGCTGATGCTTTGTCCTGGCTAATCAAACGCTGAGCGAGGAGTAAATATGACAGGTTGATGTCATAAATGTGTTTCAGCAACTCGGAAGTATGCATTTTTCCCTTCCCGAATAACCAACTTGTATCTTATGCGGACAAGCCGCACCCCGTGATGTCGCCGGAAAAAACCGGTATAAAAAAGAAATGGCAAAATGCATAACGCGCTTAGGATCGTGCGTGAAAGAATGTCGCTTAAGCGTACTATTCTGACCGCACTCTTAATCATTTCTTACAAAGAACTAAGATTTTTCCTAATTCGACGCAACTGTACTCGCTGGTGCGCATACATACAATGTGACTAACGAAAATTTTTGAAAATTTTGTGATCCACATCACATAATTTAAGCCATTTCTGACAAGAAATCTATCAGTACAACTTCTGTTTTGAGCGTTTTTTGTGCTACCAGCGGCTTTTTCTATTCTTTTTCGGCGAATACCCATTCATAAAAATGATATGTGAAGCCAAACTGGTCCGCTCTGTAACAATATGAAATATCCAGAAAAGGTCATCCATTTCTAATAAAGAGACGAAAATAAATTTGCCTTAAAAACAATAAATTATCTTTTAATGCTTTTTAACTAATAACCTTGAGAAATCATTGTATTTTTGTTAATCAGGTCTATGAATAATTTTTCTGCCAGCATAACGGTTCCTTATACCTCTCTTTAAGTCGTTCATATTCATAAAATTGATAAAAAATCGCCGCTTTGATCGTTTAGCATAATTAATGAATATTTATGATTTACTTCACACTATTGCCATACTTCCCCGTTGCCACATTGGCGCAAAGCGAGTAAAGGTGGTATGTCTTCCCGCTTATAAGGAGCCAGTTATGGGCTACGCTCATCTGTTGGTCGCGGTTTCACCCACCCCTGAAAGCCACGAGCTTGTGGCGCGCGCCGTGTCAATAGCACGTCCGTTTGAGGCCCGGCTAAGTCTGATCACCCTTACTTCCGATCCGGAGATGTATAACCAGTTCGCGGCACCGATGATGGAAAACGTGCGCGAAATTCTCGGTGAAGAGACGAAACAGTTTATGGACGAATTGATTCAGCGCGCGGCCTATCCGGTGGAGCAGGCGATTATCACTTCCGGTGAACTGAGCGAGCATGTGCTGCATATTTGTGAGACGCAGGGCGTCGATCTGGTGGTGTGTGGCAATCATAACCAGAGCTTTTTTGCCCGGGCGGCCTGTTCAGCGAAAGGGATTGTGGCGTCGAGTAAAACAGATGTGCTACTGGTCGCGCTGGGGAAATAGCGCCTTCCCGCCGCAGCGGGAAGGCAGAGCATCAGGCAAGTTTCTGGAAGGTCGCCACTTTATTTTGTAGTTCGCTGTGCGCGCTACGTGGCGTTATGAACTTTAAATCGCTGATAAACCTCTGCTGCCAGTGGTCAATATCGTTACGTTTAATCACGTCCAGCATTTCAGCGTGGCGCGCGATACGTTCGGCCAGCGGCATTGTTAACGCACGGTCCAGCGCAGCGGCGACATCATCCCGATCGTACGGGTTGACGATAAGCGCGGCAGTCAGTTCATTGGCCGCGCCGGCAAACTGCGACAGTACCAGCACGCCCGGGTTTGCCGGATCCTGTGCGGCGACATACTCTTTCGCCACCAGGTTCATACCGTCACGCAGCGGCGTGACCAGCCCCACTTCCGCATAGCGGAAGACTTTCATCAGCACCTTGCGGTCAAAATGCTGGTTCAGATAGTAAAGCGGCGTCCAGCCCAGCTGACCATATTTACCGTTAATCCGCCCCGCTTCTGTCTCCAGCTGATGGCGAATATCCTGATAGGCCTGCACTTCGCCGCGCGAGGTCGGCGCAATCTGGGTATAACGAATCTTACCGTGATGCTGCGGATACTTCTCCAGCAGCGTCTCGTAAGCGAGAAAACGCTCCGGCAGACCTTTCGAGTAGTCCAGACGCTCAACCGAGAAAATGTTTTTCACATTTTTCAGTTCATTTTTCAACTGCGCCAGTTTCGGCGGCAGCGGGCCTGAGGCCTGCTGGGCAATCTCATCCGGCTCAATACCGATGGGATAAACTTCGGTCTGGAAATTTTTGCCCCAGGCGGTGTGCGACTTATCGCTACGGGTCGTCAGGCGGGTCTGGACGGAAATACAGTCAAGGAACGCCAGACGGTCGCTGTCGGTCTGGAAGCCAA
>JAEXGT010000086.1 GCA_023450615.1 Pseudomonadota bacterium
GGCGGCGGCAACGACGAGCGCGAGCAGACCCTCAACCAGCTCCTGGTCGAGATGGACGGCTTCGAGGCCAATGAGGGCATCATCATCATCGCCGCCACCAACCGGCCCGACGTGCTCGATCCGGCGCTGCTGCGCCCGGGCCGCTTCGACCGCCAGATCGTGGTGCCCAACCCCGATGTGACCGGCCGCGAGAAGATCCTGCGCGTGCATGTGCGCAAGGTGCCGCTGGCGCCGGATGTCGATCTCAAGGTGATCGCCCGCGGCACCCCCGGCTTCTCGGGCGCGGACCTGATGAACCTGGTCAACGAGGCGGCGCTTCTGGCGGCGCGGCGCGGCAAGCGCATCGTGACGATGAAGGAGTTCGAGGACGCCAAGGACAAGGTGATGATGGGCGCCGAGCGGCGCACCCTGGTGATGACCGACGACGAGAAGCGCCTGACCGCCTATCACGAGGCCGGCCACGCCATCGTGGCGCTGAACGTGCCGGCGACCGATCCGGTGCACAAGGCGACGATCATTCCGCGCGGGCGGGCGCTGGGCATGGTGATGCAGCTGCCGGAGCGCGACAAGCTGTCGATGAGCTTCGAGCAGATGACGTCGCGTCTGGCGATCATGATGGGCGGCCGCATTGCCGAAGAGATGATCTTCGGCAAGGAGAAGGTGACGTCGGGGGCGCAGAGCGACATCGAGCAGGCGACGCGTCTGGCGCGGATGATGGTGACCAAGTGGGGCTTTTCGCCGGAGCTTGGCACGGTGGCCTATGGCGAGAACCAGGACGAGGTGTTTCTGGGGATGCAGATGGGGCGCCAGCAGAATGTGTCGGAGGCGACCGCGCAGAAGATTGACTCGGAGGTGCGGCGTCTGGTCGAGACGGGTCTGAACGATGCGCGCCGGATTCTGACGGAGAAGGCGGCGGATCTGGAGGCGCTGGCGCGGGGCCTGCTGGAATATGAGACGCTGACCGGGGAGGAGATCCGCAATCTCCTCGATGGACAGCCTCCCGTCAGGGACTCAGGCGGAGATCCGGTCACCCCGACGCGTGGCTCCGCTGTCCCGACGACCCGCCCGGGCCGTCCACGGGAGAACGATGGGGGCATGGAACCCCAGCCGCAAGCTTAAACATTTAAGACTTCCGGATTACCCAGAACGCTCGCATTTCTGCGAGCGTTCTTTTTTGTTTACCTGATACCTCTACCTTCGGTTCGGTAGGATAAATTTCATGCGTGTAATAATTGCTCATCACTTGTGATGAGACTTAGCAAGACGAAGTCTTGACCGGGAGTGGGGGGATTGCTTTGAAAAAAGCAAAGCGCACAGTCACACAACGGAATGGGGAGCCAAAGCCCATGCGGAAATACTTCGGGACCGATGGCATCCGGGGACGGGCCAACGGGATCATCACGCCGGATCTGGCCCTGCGGGTCGGCCAAGCGGCGGGCCTGATGTTCCAGCAGAACGGCGATTACCGCCACCGGGTCGTGATCGGCAAGGACACCCGCCTGTCGGGCTACATGATCGAGAACGCCATGGTCGCGGGCTTCACCTCCGTGGGAATGGACGTGCTGGTTCTTGGCCCCATGCCGACCCCGGCGGTGGCCATGCTCACCCGTTCCATGCGCTGCGACCTCGGCGTCATGATCTCCGCGTCTCACAATCCGTATGAGGACAACGGCATCAAGCTGTTCGGCCCGGACGGCTTCAAGCTCAGCGACGAGGTTGAGATGCGGATCGAGGCGCTGATCGATTCCGATCTGACCGCGCGCCTTGCAGGCTCCGCCACCCTTGGCCGCGCCAAGCGCGTCGAGAGCGTCCAAGCACGCTATATCGAATTCGCCAAGCGCACCCTGCCGCGCCAGATCGACCTCGAAGGCATGCGGGTCGTGCTCGATTGCGCCAACGGCGCGGGCTACAAGGTCGCTCCCGAGGCCTTGTGGGAACTCGGCGCTGAGGTGGTGAGCATCGGCGTGGAGCCTAACGGCTTCAACATCAACCACGATGTTGGTTCGACAGCGCCTGACGCCTTGATTCACAAGGTGCGCGAGCTGCGCGCCGATGTGGGCATCGCCCTCGACGGTGACGCGGACCGCGTGCTGATCATTGACGAGAAGGGCCAGAAGGTCGACGGCGATCAGCTCATGGCCGTCGTCGCCCGCTCCTGGAAAGAGGATGGGCGTCTCGCGCAGCCGGGCATCGTGGCGACGATCATGTCCAATCTCGGCATGGAGCGCTATCTGAACGGCCTCGGTCTCGACCTCGTGCGCACGGCTGTGGGCGACCGCTACGTGCTCGAGCACATGCGCGCGCACGGCTTCAATCTCGGCGGCGAGCAATCCGGCCATATCATCATGTCCGATTACACCACGACCGGCGACGGTCTGATCGCGGCGCTGCAATTGCTCGCCGTGGTCAAGAGCATGGGCAAGACCGTATCGGAAGTCTGCCATTGCTTCGAGCCCCTGCCGCAGATCCTGAAGAACGTACGCTACAAGTCCGGTACGCCGCTGCAGGATGCGTCGGTGATCAAGGCCATCGAGTCGGGCCGCGAGCGCCTCGGCGCCTCGGGCCGCCTCGTCATCCGCCCCTCCGGCACGGAGCCGGTGATCCGCGTGATGGGCGAGGGCGATAACGAGGATGTCGTCACCAGGGTCGTGGACGACGTGGTGGATGCGGTGACGCAGGCTGCCTCGCAGGTCGCGGCTTAAAAGGCGCTTACGCAAAGCATTGAATAAGAGGGCGCAGGTGGCGGCACCTGCGCCCTTTCTCTTGCCTCCGATTTGCCTTCGCCTCGGCTGAAATCTTTACGCCGTCTTCGCCCGGAAGGTGCGAACAAGGCTAAGAATTAAGATTAACCGTCTCTTCACGGCCAAGAGCTACGCTCTCACCAAGCCGCTTTCCGCGGCCATGTTTGCGAGTGAAGAAGAGTATCATGAGCTTCATCAGGATCGCTGTCCTGGCCGGTCTTGTCGGCATGACCGCCTCTGCCGCGACGGCTGCCGATCTTCCGCGCCGGGTGGTGCTGCCGCCTGCTCCCGTCCTCGACACCACCGAGACCTGGTATCTGCGCGGCGATGTGGGCTACACCCATTACCAGCGCCCTGAGGCCGCCTTCACGGCGGCGGCGCTCGCAGGCGACATGGTGCGCGAAAGTTTCCGCGACACCGCCTCGCTCGGCGTCGGCATCGGCTATCGCTTTAGCCCGCTGTTCCGCGCCGACGTGGCCGTGGATCACCGCTTCAACACGCGCTTCAAGGGCCTGCCATCCGGTGAAGGTATCGCAACGGGCTCCGTGTTCGACAAGGGTCGCTTCCAGTCCTCGACGCTGATGGTCAACGCCTATGCGGATCTCGGCACTCATAACGGCTTCACGCCTTATGTGGGCGTGGGCATCGGCGTCGCGCATAACGTGCTCGCCAATTACACGCGCACCGCCGACACGTTCACGGGCGTGACGACGCAGGAACGTCTTAACGGCGGCGACGATTACGCCTTCGCCTGGGCCCTCATGGCAGGCGTCGGCTACAAGCTCTCCGACAGCTTCACCCTCGATCTCGGCTACCGCTATGCGAGCCTCGGCGACGTGAAGACGCGCGGTTACGCGAGCGGCGCGGGCGCCGATGTGGAGTCCATCGGCTCGCATGAGGTGCGCCTGGGCGTGCGCTACGCGCTCCAGTAAGCACGCACCGCCCCGCTCTCATGAAAAAAGCCCCGGCTTATGGCCGGGGCTTTCTTATTTGGATTTGCCGTCCACTCACTCCGCCGGGTGAACCGGAGGCTGCGCGGCGCGCGGGGAGGGGAGGTCTTCTCCGTGGGGGCGCTGGCCCGTCTGCGCGCGCAGCTTCTCGAGCATGTCTCCGACATAGGTGGCGGGCTTGGTGTAGCCGCCGATGAGGAGATAGATCGCAGGCACCACGAGCACTGTCATCATCGTGGACATGGTCACGCCGCCGACGATCACCGTGCCGATGGCGTTGCGGGCTTCCGCGCCTGCGCCCGTTGACCAGGCGAGCGGGATCGCGCCGCCGATCATGGCGATGGACGTCATCAGGATCGGGCGAAGGCGCAGCACGGAGGCTTCGATCACCGCATCCCAGACGGACATCCCGCGTTCGCGCAGCTGGTTGGCGAACTCGACGATGAGAATGCCATTCTTCGTCATCAGGCCGATGAGCAGGATCATGCCGATCTGGCTGTAGATGTTGAGCGTCTGGCCCGTGAGCACGAGCGCCGCCAGACCGCCGGTGACAGCGAGCGGCACGGTGAGCATGATGATGAACGGGTTGATCCAGCTTTCGAACTGGGCCGCCAGCACCAGGAACACCACGAGCAGCGCCATGCCGAAGGTGACGTAGATCGCGTTCGAGGAGTCGCGGAAGTCCTGCGACTGGCCCGTATAGCCGATGCGGGCTTCCGCCGGCAGGTTCTCGCGCACGATCTGCTCCAGCACCGCAAGCCCCTCGCCGATGGACGCGGTGCCGACGAGGCCCGCGTCGATGGTGATGGCGCGCATGCGGTTGAAGCGGTTGAGCGTCTGCGGTGCTGCGGCCTCCGTGAGCGTCACGAAGGAGGAGAGGGGCACCAGCTCACCGTTCGTGGAGCGCACGAAGGTGTTGGCGAGATCGTTCGGCGTGGCGCGATCCTCAGCGCGTCCGCGCATGATCACGGAATATTCCTCGCCGCGGTTCACGAAGGTGGAGATCTCGCGCTCGCCGAACATCAGTTCGAGCGTGCTGCCGATATCCTGTACGGAGACGCCGAGATCGGCGGCGCGCTGCCGGTCGATCTGTACGCGGATGTCCGGCTGGGATTCCCGGTAGTTGGAATCCATGTTCACGAACATGCCCGTTTCCTGTGCCTTCTGCATGACGATGTCGCGCCACTCGCGAAGGGTGTCGTAGTCGGGACCGCCGAGCACGAACTGGATCGGCTTCGATGGACCGCGCTGGCCGAGCGAGCCGGGGCTGATCGGAGCAACGCGCGCGCCGGGGAAGTTCGCGACCTTGCGGTTGATGTCCTGCACCAGATCCTGCTGCTTCACCGTGCGCTGATCCCAGGGCACGAGTCGAACGATGATGATGCCCGAGTTCACCGGCGAGGGACGCGCGAAGCCGGGGGCGACCTGGCTGGTGATGGATGAGACGATGCCCTGCTCCTGATAGGGCAGCAGGATCTTCTCCACTTCTTTCACGCGCTCGCGGGTATAGTCGAGGCTGGAACCTTCGGGAGCTTCGATCCGGACGATGATCGCGCCGCGATCCTCGGACGGCGCGAAGCCCTTCGGCAGCATCTCGAACAGGCCGTAGGCCGAGAGACATATCATGAAGCCGACGGCGAGGATCACGAGCGGCGCTTTGAGAACCCGCGTCAGGATCCTGCGATAGACGTTGTTCATGCCTGTGAAGAAGGGCTCGGTCATCGTCTGGATGCGGCCATGGGCCGGCACCATCAGCTTCGAGCACATCATCGGCGTGAGCGTGCGCGCCACGACGCCGGAGAAGAAGATGGCAGCGGCAAGCGTGATGCCGAACTCGCGGAAGAGCTGGCCCGTGTTGCCGGTCATGAAGGCGAGCGGCACGAATACCGCCATAAGCGTGGCGGTGGTGGCGATCACCGCGAAGCCGATTTCGCGCGCGCCGTCGAAGGAGGCGAGCAGCGGCGGCTGGCCTTCCTCGATGCGGCGGTGAACGTTTTCGATCTCCACGATCGCGTCGTCCACCACGATGCCGATGGCGAGCACCACGGCGAGCAATGTCAGCACGTTGATGGAGGCATTGAAGAACGCCATCACCATGCAGGCCGCGATGATCGAAACCGGGATCGCCACGATGGCCACGATGGTGGAGCGCCAGTCGCGCAGGAACACCAGGATCACCAGCACGACAAGGATGATGCCTTCGATCAGCGTATGGAGCACGCCGTCGATGGATGAGCTGATGAACTGGCTTTCGTCATAGGAGATCTGAGCCGTGGTGCCCGGAGGCAGGGAGGATTTCAGGCTCTCCAGTTCCGCACGTACGCCTTCCGCCACCGCGAGGGTGTTGGCGGTGGACTGACGCACGACGCCGAGGCCCATGGCGACCTTGCCGCCTTCATAGAACTCGAAGCGGTTATCCTCGGGGCCGACCTCGACCTTGGCGACTTCGCCCAGGCGCACGAGATAGCCGTTCTTGTTCGAGACGATGAGCTGCTCGAAATCCTGCTGGCTGGAGAGGCGGGAATCCGTCTTCACCGTGAATTCGCGCTGCGAGGATTCGATGCGCCCGCCGGGAAGCTCCACATTCTGACGTTGGATCGCGGTGGAAAGGTCCTGCACGGTGAGGCCGCGCGCCGCCAGCGCCGGACGGTCGACCCAGATGCGCATGGAATAGCGGCGCTCGCCCGCCAGATTGACGTTGGCGACGCCCGGCACGGTCGACAGGCGGTCCACATAGACGCGCTTCAGGAAGTCGCTGAGCTCCAGCGCGTCATAGGTGGAGGAGGTGACGCTGATCCACATGATAGCGGAGGCGTCGTCGTCCACTTTGCGGATGACGGGCTGATCCACGCCGTCGGGCAGGCGTCCGACCACGCGGAACACTGCATCGCGCACGTCGGACGTCGCGCCTTCGGGATCGCGGGAGACGTCGAATTCGATGGAGACGGAAGAGCGGTCGTCGCGGCTCTGGGAGCGGATCTGCTTGATGCCCTCGATGCCTGCGACCGCGCCTTCGATCACTTCCGTCACGCGGCTTTCAATGACCTCGTTCGAAGCGCCGCGATAAACCGTGGAGATGGACACGACCGGACGGTCCACGCTCGGATATTCGCGGATCGGCAGGTTCATGAGCGCGGACAATCCGCCCACGATCAGCAGCAAGCTCACCACGACGGCGAAGACGGGGCGGCGGATGAAGAGGTCTGAAACCTGCATGGCTCTGGTCGTCCGGTAAAATCAGAATAACGCGACGGTGCACTCCTCCCCACAAGGGGGAGGGAATTGGGCTGGCGCTTGAAACAACGCGCCTACTTCGCTTCCGCCGCCTGCGCCGTGCCGATGGCATTCGGCGCGTTCAGCGTGCTGCGGGAGGGCTGCCGGCGGTTCGCGGCGGGCGCGGTCTGCGGGTCCTGCGCGCTGGAGCCAAGCGGGCGGGCGATCACTTCCGCGCCCGGGCGCACGCGCTGGACGCCCAGCACCACGATGGTCTCGCCGGCCTTCAGGCCTTCCACCACTTCAACCTTGCCGCCCTGGCGCTGGCCGATGGTGATGACGCGGCGCTCCACCTTGTTGTCCTTCACGGGATAGACCACATGGCGCAGGCCTTCGCTGACGATGGCTTCCTCGGGCACGACGACGGCTTCAGCGTTGGCCGAGACTTCGAGGACCACCGCCAGGAACATGCCGGGCTTCAAGGCCTCGTCCGGGTTCTCGAACTCGGCGGTGAGGCGCGCGGTGCGGGTCGCCTGATCGACGCGGGGATCGATGGTGGAGACCTTGCCCTTGAAGGTGCGATTCTTGTAGGCGGCGGAAATGGCGCTCACGGACTGGCCGGGCTCGAGACGGCCGAGCAGGTTCTCCGGCACGGCGAAGTCGAGGCGCACCTTGGAGAGATCGTCGAGGGATGTGATCCGGGTGCCGGGCGCAATGTAAGCTCCGAGAGAGACGCTGCGCGTGCCGACGCGGCCGTTGAAGGGCGCGCGGATGGTCAGGTCCTCCAGCCGCGCTTCGGCGGCCTTGCGCTGGGCCTGGGCCGAGGCGATGGAGCCTTCAAGCGACTTCATTTGAGCCGTCAGGTCCTCCACCTGGGCGCTGGTGCCCGCGCCCGTGCGGTTCAGGGCCTGTGCGCGCTCGAGCTTGATGGCGATCTCGTTGCGGAGCGCGACGGCACGGTTGGCCTCGGCCACGGCCTGATCGATCTCGGCCCGGCGCTCGGCGGCATCGAGCTGCACCAGCACGTCGCCCGCCTTCACCTTCTGGCCTTCCTCGAAGCCGATCTGGTCGATGACGCCCGCCACCTTGGCGGTCACGGTGATGGATTCGTAAGCGCGCACAGTGCCCACGGCCTCGCGGGTTTCCACGATGTGCCCGGTCTTGACCGTATCGACCTCGACCGTCGCCGGCCCTCCTGCGCCAGCGCGCCCGCCCGGGCCGCGCTGCTGCGCGGCAGGCTGGTCGCCCAGGTATCCGCCCTGATACGCATACCACCCGCCAAACCCTGCTGCCCCCAGCAAGGCGATGACGGCGAGTTGACCAGACACACGCATGCTCGCTCCTTGAACTCTAGAAGTCTTCTTCAGTCAGAAATATTCGGATGAGACCTAACACACCATAGGTCGGGTCCCACAACTATAACGCAGCAGACACGATGTTTTGTATTACGATTTCGTAATCTGAGACTTTTCTCCGATGTCTCACGTTGCGGCATTTGCCTTGACCGTGGGCGCCGCTTCCGCCATACCGGTCGGCGGGACACCTCTCCCCACCGAGAGGCGCCCATCTGTAAGGATGGATACCATGACAGACCTGCCCAACGCGCGTCCTCGCGCGCCTTTCTTTTCGTCCGGCCCCTGCGCCAAGCGCCCCGGATGGTCCCTGACAAATCTCAAAACCGATTCTCTCGGCCGCTCGCACCGCGCGAAGCTCGGCAAGGCGCGCCTGAAGCTCGCCATCGACCTTACCCGCGAGGTGCTTGAGGTCCCGGCCGATTACCGCATCGGCATCGTGCCCGCCTCCGATACGGGGGCGGTCGAGATGGTGCTGTGGTCGATGCTGGGCGCTCGCCCCGTCGACATGCTGGCCTGGGAAAGCTTCGGCGAAGGTTGGGTGACGGATGTCGTGAAGCAGCTGAAGCTCGACGACGCCCGCGTGATCAATGCGCCTTACGGCGAGCTGCCCGATCTCACCCAGGTCGATACCAAGAACCGCGATGTGGTCTTCACCTGGAACGGCACGACTTCCGGCGTGCGCGTGCCGAATGCGGACTGGATCGCCGCAGACCGCGAAGGCCTGACCATCTGCGACGCGACCTCCGCGGCGTTTGCGCAGAAGCTCGATTTCTCGAAGCTCGATGTGGTCACCTTCTCCTGGCAGAAGGTGCTCGGCGGCGAAGCCGCCCACGGCATGCTCATCCTCTCGCCCCGCGCGGTGGAGCGTCTCGAGACGTACAAGCCTGCATGGCCGCTGCCGAAGATCTTCCGCATGACCAAGGGCGGCAAGCTCATCGAGGGCATCTTCGAGGGCGAGACCATCAACACGCCGTCCATGCTCGCGGTCGAGGATTATATCGATGCGCTCGAATGGGCGAAGTCCATCGGCGGTCTGAACGCGCTCGTCGCCAAGGCCGATGCCAACGCGAAGGTCATCCTCGACTGGGTTGCGAAGACCCCGTGGATCGCCAATCTCGCGAAGGTGCCGGCAACAGCTTCCAACACCAGCGTGTGCCTCGTCATCGCCGATCCGGAGGTCGTTGCGAAAGGCCCCGAGGCCGTGGCGCAGGTCGCCAAGGGCATCACCGCCCCACTCGAAAAGGAGGGCGTCGCCCTCGATATCGGCGCGTATCGCGATGCGCCTCCCGGCCTCCGCATCTGGTGCGGCGCGACGGTGGAGCAATCCGACCTCGAAGCCCTGACGCCCTGGCTCGACTGGGCCTTCGCGCAGGAAAAGGCGAAGCTCGCGAAAGCGGCTTGATTTCATGCGTCATCCCGGACGCGGGCTAAAGCCGCGATCCGGGATCGCTTTCACCAGCTGAACTCCCATCACGATCCCGGCTCGCGCTGCGCTTGGCCGGGGCGACGCTACAGGCACAGGTGCATCATGCCCGCTCCCCGCGTACTCATTTCCGACGCTCTTTCCCCCGCCGCCGTGCAGATCTTCAAGGATCGCGGCATCGAGGTGGATTTCCAGCCCGATCTCGGCAAGGACAAGGAAAAGCTTGCCGCCGTCATCGGCAATTACGACGGCCTTGCCATCCGCTCCGCCACCAAGGTGACGGCGAAGATTCTTGAGCAGGCTTCCAATCTGAAGGTCATCGGCCGCGCCGGCATCGGCGTGGACAATGTCGAGATTCCCGCCGCCACGGCGAAGGGCATCATCGTCATGAACACGCCCTTCGGCAACTCCATCACCACTGCCGAACATGCGATTGCGATGATGTTCGCGCTCGCGCGCCAGATCCCGCAGGCCGATGCGTCCACGCAGGCAGGCAAGTGGGAGAAGAACCGCTTCATGGGCGTGGAGCTCACCGGCAAGGTGCTCGGCGTCATCGGCTGCGGCAATATCGGCTCCATCGTGGCCGATCGCGGCATCGGCCTTCGCATGAAGGTCATCGCCTACGATCCCTTCCTGTCGCCGGAGCGCGCCATTGAACTCGGCGTGGAGAAGGTGGAGCTGGACGACCTGCTGCGCCGCGCCGACATCATCACGCTGCACGTGCCGATGACGGAAAAGACGAAGAACGTGCTCTCCGCCGAGAACATCGCCAAGACGAAGAAGGGCGTGCGCATCATCAACTGCGCCCGCGGCGGCCTTGTCGATGAGGTGGCGCTTCGCGCGGCGCTCGATTCCGGCCATGTAGCGGGCGCGGCTTTCGACGTGTTCGTCGAGGAGCCCGCGACATCGAACCCGCTCTTCGGTCATCCCAACGTGGTCTGCACGCCGCATCTGGGCGCAGCAACGACGGAAGCACAGGAGAACGTTGCCCTGCAGGTGGCCGAGCAGATGTCGGATTACCTGCTGCAGGGCGCGATCCAGAACGCGGTGAACTTCCCGTCCATCACGGCGGAGGAAGCTCCGCGCCTGAAGCCGTTCGTGGCGCTCGCCGACAAACTCGGCTCCTTCCTCGGTCAGCTCACGGAAGCCTCGATCAAGGGCATCCGCATCGAGTACGAGGGCGATGTCGCCGACATGAACACCCGCGCGCTCACCTCGGCTGCGGTGACGGGCGTGCTGCGTCCCTTCCTGCAGGACATCAACATGGTGTCGGCCCCCGTCGTCGCCCGCGAGCGCGGCATTACGGTCGAGGAAGTGAAGCGCGAGAGCGCCGTGCGCGATTACGAGAGCTTCATCCGCATCGTCGTGGACGCGGACGACATGTCGCGCCATGCGGGCGGCACCGTGTTCCAGGACGGCAAGCCGCGCGTCACCGAAATCCGCGATATCGCCGTGGATGCGGAGTTCGCGCCGCACATGATCTATGTGCGCAATGACGACAAGCCCGGCTTCATCGGACGCTTCGGCACGCTGCTCGGCGAGTCCGGCGTGAACGTGGCGACCTTCGCGCTCGGTCGTGACAAGCCCGGCGGCGACGCGATCTGCTTCGTCTCCGTGGACGAGCCCGTCTCGGACGAGCTGCTGCGCAAGATCGAGGAGATCCCGCAGGTCAAGCGCGCCCGCGCGGTGCGGTTCTAAAAGCACCTTCCGGCGAAGCGGATCCCGCTTCGCCGATCAGGAAGATGAGACGAGTAAGAGGTTTAAAGAGATGGCATCCGTCCCCACGCAACGCTTCGTCCTGACGCTCGCCTGCGCGAACCGTCCTGGTATCGTGGCCGCCGTGGCGGGGCATCTGTCGGATGCGGGCCTCAACATCCTCGACGCGCAGCAATACGACGACACGCAGACGGACCGTTTCTTCATGCGTGTCGTCTTCGATCCGGTGCAGGGCGAGGCCGATCTCGATATGCTCAAGTCCGGCTTCGCGCCTCTGGCCGAACGCTTCGGCATGACATGGACCCTGCGCGACCAGAGCGAGCGCCGCCGCGTCATGCTGCTGGTGTCGAAGTTCGATCACTGCCTCGCCGATCTGCTCTATCGCTGGCGCATCGACGAGCTCGATTTCAATCCCGCCGGCATCATCGCCAATCACCCGCTCGAAACCTACAGGCATCTGGGCCTGGGCGACATTCCGTTCCATTATCTGCCGGTGACGAAGGATACGAAGCTCGAACAGGAAGCGCAGGTCTGGGAGATCATCCGCGAGTCACGCGCCGATCTCGTGGTGCTTGCGCGCTACATGCAGGTCCTGTCGGACGGCCTGGCCGCGAAGCTCGCGGGCCGCTGCATCAACATCCATCACTCGTTCCTGCCGAGCTTCAAGGGCGCGAAGCCCTATCATCAGGCCCATGCGCGCGGCGTGAAGCTCATCGGCGCGACCGCTCACTACGTCACGTCCGATCTCGACGAGGGGCCGATCATCGCGCAGGACGTGGAGCCGATCACGCATCGCGACTCGGCGGACGATCTGGTGCGCAAGGGCCGCGATATCGAGCGGCGCGTGCTCGCCCGCGCGGTGCGCTATCACCTGGAAGACCGCATTCTGCTCAACGGCCGCAAGACGGTGGTGTTCGCGGACTGATCCGGCCGTCATTCCCGCGCAGGCGGGAAGAGCCTTGTGGCAGATGCAGGTTTTTACTTCCGCTCCGCCAGCCAGATCCCGCCGAGCACCAGGAGCAGGCCGAGCGCGTGGTAATAGGCGAAGGGCTCGCCTAGGAGCAGCACGGCGAGCAGCGCGCCGAAGACCGGCACGAGATTGACGAACAATCCCGCCCGCGCTGGGCCGATCAGCTCCACGCCCCGAATGAAGAAGATCTGCGAGATAAGAGACGGAAACAGGCCGATATAGAGAAGGATCAGCCATCCCTTGAGGCTCGGCCATTGCACCGCGCCCTGGGCGGCTTCCATGGCGAGCAGGGGCAGCGACGTCAGGAAGGCGACGCCCGCCATCGCGGTGAAGAATATGAGGCCCGGCACGGGCGGACGGCGCCGCAGGCCCAGCGTGTAGGCCGCATAGAACACGCAGGCGATCAGCATCCATACGTCGCCGATATTGAGCGCGAGCGTCTTCAGCACCTCGAGATCTGCCTTCACCGACACCACCACCACGCCGAGGATCGTCACGATCATGCCGAGGATTTGCAGCGGGACCACCCTTGCGCCGAAGAACAGGATGGTGCCGAGGAGCACGAGAACCGGGATCGAGCCCTGGAAGATCGTGAGGTTCACGGCGGTGGTGTGATAGGCGGCGGCATAGAACAGCGCATTGAAGGCGGTGAATCCCGCGCAGCCCATGAGGATCGTGTAGAGCCAGCGCGATCCGAGCTGCGGCCACGCGGCGGCGACCTGCCGTCCGACCAGGGGGCCGAGGATCAAGGCCACGACGGCCCAGCGAAGGCAGGTGAGGAGCATGGGCGAGACCTCGCCCACGGCGAGACGCCCGGCGATGGCATTGCCGCCCCACATGAGCGTGGTGAGAATGAGGAGCAGATAGGCCTGCCCCCAAAGTCCCTTCCAGAGCGATTGAAGGATTTTCATGGAAGGGTCGACCTCATGGTGCTTGCCGCCGCGCGTAGTTCAGGTAAACCGGCGTCAAAAAGGGGGGCTGACGATGGGCTTAAGGTTTCTGGTGGTCGAGGGCAATACGCGTGGCGCAAGGGAGACCCACAAGGCCGCGTATGGACAAATGGTCTGCGAGTCGTATGCGCAGGTGATTCACGAGGCCGAGCCGGAGGCCGTCTGCGATATCGCCTTTGCGGCGGATGAGGGCGCGAACCTGCCGGACCGGGCAGGGCTCGAGTCCTATGACGGCATCGTGCTCACCGGCTCTCATCTCAGCATCTATGACCGCACTCCCGAGATCATGCGCCAAATCGACCTGATGCGGGCGATCTACGCGTCCCGCACCCCGTCCTTCGGTTCCTGCTGGGGGCTTCAGGTTGCGGCGGTCGCGGCCGAGGGCGATGTGCAGAAGAACCCGCTCGGCCGCGAGGTGGGCTTTGCCCGCCGCCTGCGCCGCACGGAGGCGGGCAGGGCCCATCCCATGCTTGAAGGGCGGCCGGAGGTTTACGATGCGCCCGCTATCCATCTCGACATGGTGACGGTGCTTCCGAAGGACGCCACGGTCATCGCCACCAACCCGGTTTCCGCCGTCCAGGCGGCGGAAATCCGCCAGGACGGCGGCACCTTCTGGGGGGTACAGTACCATCCGGAATTCAGCCTGGCCGAACTCGCCGTCATCATCCGCCTGCGCACGGAGCTGATGATCCGCGAGGGTTTCTGCCGGACGCCGGAGGAGGTTCATGCCTATGCGGACGACCTCACGGCGCTGGATAAGGATCCCTCGCGGTTCGATCTCGCCTGGCGTCACGGCGTGGATGCGGAAGTGCTGGAGCCCGCTCGCCGCGCCCGCGAAATCCGCAACTTCATTGAGCATCGGGTGAAGTTCGAGAAGAGCGCGCGAGGCCGCGCCTGACACTCAGAGCACATCCACGATGATGCGTTCAGACACAGGAGTGGCGGCAGACGGTGCCCGCACCACGAAGCCCCGGCATTTGGTGGTGACCGGACGGATGGGCGTGCGGTGCTTGTCGGCTCCAGTCATGTAATTGACGGTATAATAGGCGTGTCCGCCCACGAAGGCGGTTTCCTTGGTTTCGAAAACATATCCGATCTCGGTCGGATTGATTCGGTAGGTTGCTTGCGGCGGCCCGAGAGCCGCGATCCGTTCCGAAATCGGCCGGCCGATGTAATCCGAGCATGAAACCGACATGGTTTCATAGGTCGTAGGAACGCACCCCGCGGCGCCCAGGGCCATGCCGACAGCGGCCAGCATTCGTTTCATGTCATCCCCCTCATTTCGTCTCTGGAGGGATCTAGGCTCATGACCTATTAATTTGAGCTGAATTGTAATTCAAAGCCTCTGTCTGAGGAGGCTTTGAATGCGTGATCTGTTCTGCTGAGCGAGCGTCGCATGGCGCGTCCCTGATTGCCGACCGCGGCTGCCGTCGCCTTCTGCCTCAATCAACAAGTCCTGAGCCTGATGAAGCCTCCACATCAGGTCTACTACCTGCTGCTGGGATGGCATCTCACTAAAGCTTGTAGCTGTCGGCGAGCTGCTGGGTAGCCCTCATGAAAAGCCCTACATCGGAGCCGACGGCTATGAAGAGGGCACCGTCCTCCCGTGCTTCGGCCACGTGAGCCGCGTCCCCGAGCAGAATGCCGGGCGCTTTGCCTGCCGCACGAATGTGCCGCGTGGCATCGCGGATCACCGTGCGCATCTTCGGGTGGGTAGGCTGGCCGCGCAGCCCCATGTCCGCGGCAAGATCGGCCGGGCCGATGAAGACCCCGTCGATGCCCTCGACCTCCAAGATCCGGTCGAGGTTCTCGATAGCCTTCACGCTCTCGGCTTGGACAAGAATGCAGACTTCTTCATTCGCATTCGACAAATATGCCGAGCGACGGCCGAAAGCTGAAGCGCGAGCAAGGGCGGCTCCTACGCCACGCCGCCCCTCAGGGGCATAGCGGCAGGCCTGAACCACGGCAGCAGCCTGTTCCGCCGTGTCGATCATGGGCACGAGAACGGTCTGGGCTCCGAGATCGAGAACCTGCTTTATCATCCAGTCCTCACCCGCAACAGGGCGCACGACCGCGTGTGCCCGGCCGTTCTGGACTGCACGGAGCTGCTCACGCAACATGGCCATGTCGTTCGGTGCGTGTTCGCCATCGAGCAGGAGCCAGTCAAATCCAGCCTGCGCGCTGATCTCGACCGTTTCCGCGCAAGTCAGCCCCTGCCAGAAGCCGATCTGGACCTCGCCGCGTGCCAGCGCCGCCTTGAAGGGGTTGCGCGGTGCAAGAAGATCAGGAAAAGACACAGGATACCGTCCCATAGAGGCCATAATCTGCGATGAACTCAGAGCCTTTGGGGGCCTCCACTGGACGGATGAATGAGCCCGAAAGCACAATCTCTCCAGCGCTGAGCGTCTGACCGTAATTGGCGAGGCGGCGGACAAGCCATACGATGCCCTCGGCCGGATCATCGAGCACTCCCGCACCGAGACCCGTCTCCTCGACCACTCCATCACGCTTCAGGATGCAACCCATCCAACGCAGATCGGTTTCTCGCGGATCAAGGCGCTTTGCCCCCATGACAAGACCGCCATTCGCGGCGTTGTCGGAGATCGTATCCGTTACCTTTCGAATAGCGCCCGTCTGCGGGTCTCGCCTGACGATGCGGGTGTCCAGAAGCTCAAGGGCCGGCGTCACGTAATCGGTTGCAGCGAGAACGTCTTCGCGCGTGACATCCGATCCAGCCAAGGAACTCTTGAGGACGAATGCGATTTCCGCCTCGACGCGGGGTTGGATGAAGCGTCCTTCAGGGATCGTCCCCCCATTCTCGAACAGCATGTCATCGAAGAGAATGCCGGAGTCGGGAGTGTCGATCTGCAGGGCTTCCTGCATCGCATGCGAGGTGAGGCCGATCTTCCAGCCGATGCGCTTGAAACCCGCAGCCTCGCGCCTCGCGACCAGATGGTCCTGAACAGCATAGGCATCATCAAGGTCCATCTCGGGGAACTGCTGAGACAGAAGCCCAATTTGGACGCGGTCTTTTTCGGCCTTGTAAAGGGCCTCACCCGCAGCGCGATGATCCTCCGGGGTCATTCCTGTCATGTGTTTACTCCGCAGCAAGTCGTTGAACGGTCTGGGCAGGGGTGCCGAGTTGCGCTCGCAGGTTTCTGATCGATTTCGCGAGTTCCGGCGCGTCACAGACAGCGAAGACATACCGATCTGGACGCAGGATGATGAAGCGTTCGTTCGGCGCCTTCAGCAGCATGTCACGGAAGTACCCGTCGAGATCGTCAAGGACGAGCGTGCGGGGATCGGCGCTCCAGCCGACGCGGCCACGGCGCGAGCGGTTGATCTGCACGACGCTGCCGCCGATGGCCTCGATGAAGTCCCGATCCCCGGGGCCGAGGTGAGGTGCAGGGTCCTCGTTGATGCCGATCACGGCAAAGCCCTTGCCGATCGCGTCGTCCAGGAGCAGCGGGACATCGTCCTGGGTCGCCACATGAGGCTGGATGAACATGCGCCCGACTTTACCCTTGCCTCCCTTGTTCGAGTGGTCGACGAGACCCTTCTCGTAATAGGGCAGCGGCTTGAACTTCATTTGAAGAACGTAGTCCCGCAGGGACGGAAGGCGCTGAACGAACCAGAAGAACGCTTTGCGGAAATACTCTGTGAAGTAGCTGTAGGGCGCATAGAACTTCCCGATGCCGGTCGCGAACTTCACCATCATGTCGGCATGGTGCTTGCGCTCTTCCTCGTAGGTGTCCAGGAGCCTTGGTTCGGCTGCCCCCTTTGTTACCAGTGCGAGCTTCCACGAGAGATTCATCACGTCCCGCAGGCCCGAGTTCAGGCCCTGGCCAAAGAAGGGGGGTTGAAGGTGTGCGGCGTCGCCCGCGAGGAACACGCGGCCCTTCTGAAAGTGTTCAGCCACACGGGAGTGATGAGTGTAGATCCGCGCGCGGATGATCTCTGGCTTCTTGCCCGGCGGCATCCGTTTAGCCAGCAGCTTCTCGATTTCTGCGGGATCCGACATTTTCTCGTCGGTATCTTCCGGACGCAACCGGAACTCGAACCGGCGATGTCCGTATGGAAGGTCGATGACGATATACGGCCTGTGCGGATCGCAATAGATGGCAGAGTAGGGCTCGAACCTGTCATCGTTCTTCAGATCGATCACGAGCCATCGCCAGGGATGGGTGTCGCCCAGCAGGCGGATTCCCAAGGTCTTGCGGACCGTCGAGCGTCCTCCATCGCAACCGACGAGATAAGGTGCGCGCAAAGTCTTCTCACCGTCATGGGTCCGGACCTGCACGCTCACGCCGGTCTCGTCCTGCGACAGGCTCAGGACCTCATGTCCGCTGAGGACTTCGACATGCTCATATCGTGTCAGTCCGTCACGGATCGCCTTTTCCGCGAGAGGCTGGATGAAGAGGTTGCGGCGGGGCCAGCCAAAAGGTTTTGCCTTGGGCCCGACCTCGGCAAAGAGTTTGCCATTCGAGTGATGGTAGCGGAGCAGCGTGTTCTGAATCATGTCCTTCAGAAGCGGTCTGGCGAGATCCACCGTCTGGAACGCGCGTAGAGCCTCGTCGTCCATGCCGACGGCACGCGGGTAATCGATGATCCCCGCTTCCCGCTCCAAAACCAAGGTCCGAACCCCGTACGCCCCTAGAAGGTTAGCGAGAGTTGCCCCAGCCGGGCCTGCCCCCGTGATGATCACATCCGCATCGAACCGTTCTGAAACCGCCATGGGACTTCTCCTCCGGAGTGGGGTGAATAGCTAAAACCGGTTCTATCGGTATTGCTTATCAAAAATCAATAAGTGAATTATTGAAAATTGATAAAAGTAAGCTCTGGGCAACAAAAAAGGGCCACCCGAGAGGGTGGCCCAGCGCGAGGTCATGCTGCCGGCGGTCAGTTCGCCGCGATGCCGGCCGATTTTGCCAAGGGGCCCCAAAGGGCGACGGCCTCGTCGACGCGCTTCTGGAGCGCTTCAGGTGCGCCGCCTACAGGCGTGTATCCGTTGGTCTCAAGATATTGGACGACTTTAGGCGCCTTCAATGCAGCATTGAAGCCAGCATTTATTTCAGCGACGACGTTCGGGGGCGTCTTCGCCGGCACGAAAGCGCCCCACCAAGCGATGGCTCGCATTCCGTTGACGCCGGCTTCCGAGAATGTCGGGACTTCCGGCATCAGCTTGGAGCGATAATCCAGCGCGATAACATTCATCGTGCCCTTGCGAACCTCGCTCGCAGCAGCGCCGGCCCCCATGACGGAGACCTGGACTTCACCGGAAGCCATCGCCTGCAAAACCGGGCCAACGCCTTTGTAATGTACGGTTTTCATTGGAATGCCGGTGAGCGACTTCAGGAGCTCGATGGCCAGGTGGGGAGAGGAAGCCGGTCCAAAGGTGCCGTAACTCAGAGAGTTCGTCTTGGCCTTTTCGATCAGCTCCGGGAGCGTTTTGATGCCCGTATTCGTCCCGGTTACGATCGCGAGAGGCCAATCTGCCATGGCAATTACCGGCTGGAAATCCTTCTTCAGATTGTAGGGCAACTTGCTCATCGTCACTTCGTTGAGCGCCATGCCGATGTCATTGAAGAAGATCTGCGTTCCGTCCGCCTTGCCGCGCGCGACTGTCTGGGCCGCAATGACGCCGCCAGCCCCCGGCTTGTTCTCCACGACGACCGGCTTGCCCCAGCGGGTTTGCAGTTCATCCGCCACCAGGCGAGCGATCGCATCGGTCGTTCCTCCAGCAGCAAAGGGTACGACGAGCGACACGGATCCAGGCGGATAAGCGCCTTCAGCCGCATGCCCGACTGCTCCGAAAGCGCCAAACGACAAGGTTGCTCCCAAAAGCAGACGCCGAAACTTGGAAAAATGACTCTTCATAGGGTTTCCTCTTCGATTTTTTGCCAACATATGATAAGATCATTATCGAATAAAGCGAAAAACGTCGTGACTTCGCCTTGGAGAGCCTTCTCCGCCTTAGGCAGGCTTCTAAAGGAGGCAAGCGGGACAAGGGAGTTGTCCAAATTTATCTAGAAATGGTATCTAGTTATTACATATTGAAAAGACGGCGTAGGGAACACGATGCATCAGGCCAAATCGCGCGCGGAAGAAAAGCAAGTCAGTGCAAATTCAACGGCAGATCGCGCGATTGAAATCCTACTGGCTTTTGACGCGGATCATTCTATCTGGACCCCGACGGCACTCGCCCAGCATCTGGATATGCCGCGATCGACCATCTATCGTTACTTCAACAGCCTCAAGCATTACGGCCTCATCATAGAAGATCAGCATGGGGGCTTTCAGCTCTCGGCCAAGATTGTGGAACTGGCCCGGGTCGCCAGAGGCACCTCGACCGTCCTTCGCATAGCCCGTCCTTACCTGGAGAGACTTTCGGAGAAGTTCGGCGAATTTACGTCGCTGCGTGAGTTGATCGGGCCGGAGCTCGTGCCGCTCGACCGGATCGATTGCCGCCATCACGTGCGTATTCCTTATCTGCGCAACACCACTCTTCCATGGCCTGCGACTGCGGGCGCGAAGGTGATGCTGGCATTTCTCCCATCCACTGAAGTGGAGGAGATGTTCAAGAACTTCACGCCGCGAGCCTATACGCCGCATACCATCACCGACCGGAAGCTCCTGGAGCGTGAGCTCGAGCGAGTCCGCAAGCAGGGCTTTGCGGTTTCGAACGAGGAGCGGGACGAAGGTGTAAGCGGCGTCGCAGCCCCGATCTTCCTGAGCGGGCGTCTCAGCTACTGTATCGCCCTTGGCGGACCCGCCTTCCGCTTCGTTGGAAACAATTTGGCTCAGATGACTGAAGAGGTCTCGGAAGCGGCCCAGGCCATCACAAAGGAACTTTCGGCTTTTGAGCTTTGAAATGCCGCCGGAGAATCTCCGGCGGCTCTTTTACCTGCCAACTCAGGCCAGGAGGAACTGGAGACTGATCCTGTTGAATGTCTCTGGATCCTCGAACTGCGGCCAATGGCCGACTTCCTCCATCTCGACGTACTTCGCATTCGGCATCAGCTTCGACACGACCTGAGCGGTTTTCAGGTATTCGTCTGCATCTGCGAGCGAGCCAACGACGAGCGCCTCGGCTTGAATGGAACGCCAATCGTCGTCCTTCAGGAGATTCCGTTCGCGTATGTCCGGATCCTGCAGGGCAAGGATGTTCAGCATGCCCTTTTTCATTTCGGGCATGCGATAGATCGCTTGGCGATGGGCCACAAGATCGTCGATCCGGCTCTCTTCTTTGGCGAGAAGCTTGTTGAAGATGGCTTTGATGTTCTCCCATGAGGGATCGTCGACCGCCTTCGTGCGTTGCGAGATGATGCGGCCCCGGTTCTCCGCTGTCGAGAAGTATCCTGAAGCCGAGAGGAGCACGATCTTGTTGACGCGTTCAGGATGATCCTTGGCGATCGTCGCAGAGATCCATGCGCCAAGCGAGCAACCAATCAGATGAGCTTTTTGAAGTCCCATTGCGTCCATAAAGCCCAGGACATGGCCCATATAGTCCTTCACCTCAAGCGGTCGGTCGGGCTTGTCGGTGAAGCCGCAGCCGATCATGTCGAGGGCATAGACGTCAAAATGCTCGGCATGTGACTTGAAATTCGATGAGAAGGCCTCCCAATGGCCGGCCGTGCCATGAAGCATGACAACCGCGGGATTGCCCTTCTTGCCCGCATGGGCGTAGCGCGTATTGAGACCGTTCACGGTGACGAAGCCCTGCTCGAAGGCGGTGTCACGCAGACCTGTCCAGATCGAACGATAATCCTTGATGCTATCCGGCATTATTATCTCCTCAAAAGCAGAGTCTTGACTCCGCAGTCCTAGCGCTCTTCCGGCACGCAGATGCCGCCGCCGATCACGCCCATGCCAGTGATCCAGGTGGGAACAGCCTCGTAGCCCACGGTCTTGATGTCGCGTCCCCATGCGGCAGCCGCAGCAACCCATGTCCGCAACTCGTGTGCGCCATTGCCGGCGGCCTCTTCGATCTCCGCATCGGTCAATGCGTGAAGAGGTTCCAGGTTGTTCGTCTCGAGGAGGTTGAGGAACCAAGCATCCCATTCCTCCGATACGCGACCCGTGCGGCCCTCCTTGCGACGCTCTTTCGAAATGCGCTCCTTCTCAGCGTTCACCTCCCGCGACCGTTCGCGGCCGTTGATAATGTAATCCCGGGTTTCTTCGGGCGTCGCCTCGTCGTCGGCCGACATTTTGGGCAGGAAGTGAGAAAGCCCTCCTGAGCCCATCACAATCACATTGAGATCCTGCGGGAAGGCGCGCACGGCATCTCCGACGGCGCGGCCGAACTCGGCGACGCGACGGTAGGAAGGACGCGGGCCGCCCTGGCAGTTGATCATGATCGGAACGATCGGGATGTCGAGCTCGGGGTTGACGGCAGCATACGGCTGGGTGTGGCCGTGATCGACACACATGTTGAGCGAAATCGCCGGGTCGAAGCCCGCCTTCATCACCGACTCGAGAATGTGCCTGCCGAGTTCGGAGGCGCAGGGGAGGGGGCCGGCGGGGCTATCGTAGTCGCCGTAGCCCTCCACCTTCTCTACTCCGATGCAGAACTGGGGAAGAACGTCGTAAAAGAAGTTGCGGTAGTGATCTGGTCCGAAAAGGATGATTGCATCCACCTTCCGGCCGTTGAACTTGCGCAGGCGCTCGATAGCGGCAACGAAATGTTCGCCGGGGCCTTTGATGTCACGCTTCAGGTCCCACGACGGGGAGTGGGACAGCGCAGCAAGACCAACAAGATTTGCCATTTTGAGGGTTCTCCAGAGAACGTGATGCAAGGATCTGGCCCACCTCGTGCGGGACAGGCTTCGTGAGATCTCCGCCGCAGCGGAAGGAAAAATCTATTCTGCGAAGGCCAGTTCGCGCTTCTTGCGGATCGACGGCATGATGATCACCAGGACCATTCCCGCTGCCAGGGCAAGAAGGGTGGCCGAGATGGGACGGGTAACGAAGATCGAGAAATCACCTTCCGAGACCGTCAGCGCGCGGCGCAGGTTCTCTTCCATCATCGGGCCCAGGATGAAGCCGAGGATGAGAGGTGCTGCCTCGCAATCGAAGCGCCACAGCAGGTATCCGAAGAAGGAGAAGAGCGCGAGCATCATCACCTGAAACCCGCTCGCGGCCTCGGAATAGACGCCGATAACGCAGAAGCTGACGATTGCCGGGAAGAGAAGGCGGTAGGAAATGGACAGGAGCTTCACCCAGATCCCAACGAGCGGCAGGTTAAGAATGAGGAGAAGGAGATTCCCGATCCACATGGATACGATGAGACCCCAGAAGAGATCGGGTCTGTCGGAGATCACGGCGGTGCCAGGCGCGATCCCGTGGATCATCATGGCTCCCATAAGGAGCGCCATCATTGGATTTGATGGGAGGCCAAGCGTCAAAAGTGGAATGAAGCTCGTTTGCGCACCTGCATTGTTCGCAGCCTCGGGAGCTGCGACGCCCGCGACTTCGCCTTTGCCAAAATTCTTCGGAGTTTTGGAGAGCTTCTTTTCGAGCGTGTAGCTTGCGAACGACGCCAGAACGGCTCCGCCACCGGGCAGAACACCGAGGAGTGAGCCGAGGATCGTGCCGCGAATGGCCGCGGGCGTCGCCTTGGCCACCTCCTCGCGGTTCGGATAGAGGCCCTTAATCGATGTCTCAACCTTATCTGCGGGCGGTTCGGGGAATTCGAGATTACGGATCACCTCGACGAGTCCAAAGAGCCCGATCGAGATTGCGAGAAAGTTGATGCCCTCGAAAAGCTCTGGGATGTCGAAAGTAAATCGCTGGCTGCCGGAGTTCAGGTCCGTGCCTACAAGCCCCAGCAGGAGGCCAATCAGCATTACGGTCGTGGCCTTCAGCACCGATCCATGCGCTAGAACGATAGCCATCGTCAGGCCCAGCAGCATCAGGGAGAAGTAGTCCGCCGAATGGAATTTCATCGCAAGCCCGGCGAGTGCAGGTCCAAAAGCGGCGATAAGAACGGTTGCCACCGTACCCGCGAAGAATGACGCAGAAGCTGCGATTGCGAGTGCGGCGCCAGCACGGCCCTTCTTGGCCATTTCGTAGCCGTCGATCGACGTCACGATGGAACCGGCTTCACCAGGCATGCGCACGAGGATCGCCGCGGTCGAACCGCCGTACTGGGCACCATAATAGATGCCGGCAAGCATGATCAGCCCTGAAAGAGGCTCAATCCCGAATGTGAGCGGCAAGAGCATCGCCACCGTGGGGATCGTGCCAATGCCCGGCAGAACCCCTACGAGCGTTCCCATCAGGCAGCCGACGAGCGCATAGCCCAAGTTGGCTGGGGTCATGGCGCCCGAAAAGCCAAGGGCGAGATTGTTGATGATATCGATCATGGCTTAATTCCACCATAGATCGAAGGGCAGGCCGAGGCCGTAAACAAAAATGATGGTTGAGGCGACCGGCAGAATGATAGCCATTGCAAGAACATAGACAGGTGTCGGTCGCTCTGCGGCCAATGTTGTCAGGAGAACTGAGGCAAAGCTTGCAAGAACAAAGCCGGCCCTCTCAGCGAGAAGCCCAAAAGCCACAACGCTCAACGTGATCAGCAGCAGGGGGCGCAGGTTGAGCCTTCCCACAACTCCGGATTCAATCCAGAAGCTGCGGGCGATGGTGATCACCCCGAACCCGACGATCAGCCATCCTAAAACGACGGGCATGAACCCCGGTCCCATTTCTGCGGCAGATCCAAAGTCAAGTTCTCTGCCCCACCAAAGCCCGCCGAGGCCGACCAGCAGGAAAAGAATACCGGAGCAGAGGTCTTTTGAGAGCGGTATGTTCAGCATGCCTTTCCCCTCCATCGATCAGGGCTGTCAAAGGGGCGGATGAGCTTGCCGGTCATCTTTCCAATGCGAGGAGCATGTGAGGGCCGCAGGAGCGGTCTGTTCATATGCATCGCTTCCTCCCGAGATCTGCCATAGAGGCGTTGTATTGCTCGCGTATGGCATTATCAATATGCAAAATGTCGTATTTGAATTTTGATAAAAAGTGTATAGAAGGGCTGCTTCAGTGCGACTTGTCTCAAAAATCGGGGCGGCCGCAATGCTTCTCGAACTCAGCAATCGCAGTCGGATAGGCAATGCCCCTGTCTAAACGAACTTTCCACTCGGAAAAGTGCTAACGGCCGGTGTGCCTGGACATAGATTGAATAGCATTCAGGAAAAAGGCTCATGAATACATTCTCATGGGATGCTTTTATCCAACCCCCTTCCACTCAATATTACTGATCCTGCGATTTTTGCTTGGGCACATAATCGATAGATAGGAACGCTCACATGTTGAACCTTAGTGATCCAAGCCTGTTGCGGGACACGTGCCTTGTAAACGGTGAGTGGACGAAGGGTGCCTCCCCTGAACGACTGCAGGTCAGTAATCCGGCAACAGGGGATATCCTTGCAGAGATACCGCGCATCTCCGCAGAGGAGACGAAGGAGGTCATCGGATACGCAGAGGCTGCGTTCAAGCCTTGGGCTGCTCGCACGGCAAAGAACCGCTCTCACATTCTGCGACACTGGCATGATCTGATCATGCAGCATCAGGACGATCTTGCGCTGATCCTGACCTCGGAGCAGGGAAAGCCCCTTTCAGAAGCCAAAGGCGAAATTGCCTATGCGGCCTCCTTCATTGAGTGGTTCGCCGAAGAGGCAAAGCGCATCTATGGGGACACGATTCCCTCCCCCAACCCTAACCAGCGTCTGACCGTCATCCGGCAACCCATCGGCGTGACGGCAGCCATCACGCCCTGGAACTTTCCTGCTGCGATGATCACTCGCAAAGTCGCCCCCGCGCTTGCGGCGGGCTGCACGATGATCGTACGCCCTGCAGACCTCACCCCGTTAACTGCTCTTGCGCTAGCAGAATTGGCCCATCGGGCGGGTGTGCCGGCAGGCGTTCTGCAAGTGATTACAGGACGTTCAAGCGTTGTCGGAGGCGTACTGACGGCCTCTGACATTGTGCGAAAGCTCTCCTTCACCGGATCTACGGAAGTCGGGCGCATGCTCATGGCGCAGTCATCGCCAACGATCAAAAAGCTCTCGCTCGAGCTTGGAGGCAATGCTCCCCTGATCGTTTTTGACGACGCGGATCTCGACAAGGCCGTTGAGGGAGCAATTGTTTCGAAGTTCCGCAATGCCGGTCAGACTTGCGTCTGTGCCAACCGCATCTTGGTTCAACGCGGTATTTATGAGGCGTTTGCTGAGAAGCTCAAATCCCGCGTTGAAGCTATGAAAGTAGGCAGCGGCACCAACCCGGATACTGCAATCGGTCCACTGATCGAAGAAGCCGCTCTCTTGAAAGTCGAAGAGCATATCGCTGATGCGGTTTCAAAAGGCGGGAAACTTATCACAGGAGGCAAGCGCCTCGGCGGCCTTTATATCTCTCCCGCGATTGTTGGGGACGCGACATCCGACATGATGGTGGCGCACGAAGAAACGTTCGGTCCTCTGGCTCCTTTATTCCCCTTCGACAGCGAGGAGGAGGCAATTGCCATGGCGAATGATACGATCTTCGGGCTGGCCTGTTATTTCTTCACACGCGATCATGGGCGGGCCATTCGGGTTTCGGAAGCACTTGAGTACGGGATGGTTGGACACAACACCGGACTTATTTCGAATGAAGTCGCTCCGTTCGGCGGCATCAAACAGTCAGGACTGGGGCGCGAGGGCTCGAAGTACGGCATCGATGAATATCTCGAGCTCAAATACATCTGTTCGGCTTTCTAACGTAAA
Source organism: Pseudomonadota bacterium (assembly GCA_023450615.1). Lineage (GTDB taxonomy): Bacteria > Pseudomonadota > Alphaproteobacteria > Rhizobiales > Beijerinckiaceae > Microvirga. Next base: position 26,074 of record JAEXGT010000086.1, read on the forward strand.
CTCGGAAAACTGAGCCAACAATGGCGCTTGATAAAGCTGCTACGAGGATCCGGAATCGGACAGGTACGCTACGCCGGATCCTTGTGCGCGATGACGTGGCTTTAGCCAGGGGCTCATGGGAATGCCGGAGAAAGTTCCGGCAACAACTGACCAAGATGTTGCCGCGCCAAAACGATTTTGAAGGCCAGCTACAGGGCTCTGACTTGGGCTCATGCCCTATTAACTTGAGCTGAATCGTAATTCAGAGCCTCCGTCTGAGGAGGCTTTGAATGGGTGATCTGTTCTGCTGAGCGAGCGTCGAATGGCGCGTCCCTGATTGCCACCGAGGCTGTGACAGAAATCGGTTCCGGACGGCTCTTGTCGAGAAGGGCATCACACCCTGCATTTCGCCAATCGGGCGCTGCAAGGTCTGGGTCCCCGCCTGTGCGGGGATAACGGGCAAGGCCCGCAAGGGCGTTAAGGCGGGGCGTGCTGTGTTCTTATTTTGTTCTTGACAATATGCCTAACCTTGGCTATATCCGTCTTGTCTCGGCTCACCGAGGGACGCGCTCGCGAGGCGTCGTGATTGTGGAGCCGGGAGCGGTCCTGCGGATGCGGCTGACGCAAGCCCTCCGGCAGGAGGCCGCCCGCACATCCTTTGAGGATTGATGCGGTGTCCGCCTAAAAAAGCCGTGCGCGAGGAGCCGTTTGGTTCTTCACTCACTCCCCAGCGAGCCGGACGCCTCCTCGCGCCTCCCTCGACCCATCCCCTCGGAGCTGAAAGCTCGCGAGGTCACTCCCGCTTGCTCCTTGACTGCTCATTCTCTGAAAACGCTCGGGCGGGAGCCCCGGCTCTATGCGCGTAGCTCCTCCGCCATGACTTCTCCGAGCAGGTTTCAAATTGACCGATATTACGTTATACGGGGATAGTTTCAGGATAGCGGGTCATGAGCACGACAATCTACAAAATCGGCAACGAGACGCTGGTCTCCTCACGTGCCGTGACGCAGGAAGAGGGGGATCCCAGCATCATCGCTCTGGCGGATGGAGGGTGGCTCGTCGCCTGGGAACGTTTCAACCCGTCTACGCTTGATAACCTGTACGAAGTTTTCAGTCAGAGATATGACCGGAACGGTCAACCGGTCGGTGAGATCACGCTCACGAATGCTGGCATTTTGATTAACCACAACCCGGCATTCGCGAGCCTTCCGGATGGCGGTTGGATCGCCCTGACACAAGTCAAGGATGAGACGGGATTTGCGCTCGCCCTACGGCGCTTCGATGCCGAAGGGCGTCCCATCACCGGTGAAACCCTCATCAATTCGGCCGAGCCATACAGTCAGGAATATCCCCAAATCGCCGTTCTTCCCAATGGGGGGTGGGTCGTCACCTGGGAATCTCATATGGGGCAGGATGGTAATGGGAGGGGGATTTATCAGCAATTCTTCGACCGAAACGGAAACCCCATTTCCAAAGGCGACGAGCTCGTCACGCAGAACACAAGCGGGAACCAGACGAAGCCGCAGGTTGGCGCGCTTGCCGATGGCGGCTGGGTGGTGACTTGGGAGTACAATAACGACATTTATCAAAGGCGGTTCGACGCGAACGGCAAAGCCGTCTCCGGCGATATCGCGGTCTTCGCCGGAGATGGTACTCAGAACGAACAGAGCATCACCGGCCTGAGCGACGGCGGCTGGATCGTTACCTATCGCTCGGACAATCAGATTCACCAGAAGCGCTACGACAAGAACGGCAATGTCGTCGCCGAGACCGATACCGTCGTCTCCACGACCGGCTCGGGCCGGGAATCGAGCGTCACGGCCCTGGCGAATGGCGGGTGGATCGTTCTCTGGTCCTCCGAGGATGCGGCAGGCAGGGGCGTCTACCAAAAGGTTTTCGGCAAGGATGGGCAGGCCGTCACCGAGGCGGAACTCATCAACACCACGACGGCCGGCGATCAGAAGCTGCCGATGGTCACGGCCCTGAAGGACGGAAGCTGGGTCGTCGCGTGGACATCGAACGCATCCGGCTCCATCGACGTCTATCAGCAGCGTTTCAAGATCAAGGAAGCGCCGACCAATCTTTCGCTGAGTGCGAATGTGGTCATGGAAGCCGCTGCCCATGATACCGAGGTCGGCACGCTGTCCGCCACGGATGCGGATGTCGCGCTTCTGGGCGACAAGCTCACCTTCACCCTGCTCGACGATGCGGGAGGACGCTTCACCCTTCGCGGCAGCAAGATCTTCGTCGCCGACGGGCTGCGGCTCGATTACGAGCAGGCCGCGTCCCACACCATCAAGGTGCGCGTGACCGATAGTGACGGATCGTATGAGGAGAAGTCCTTCACGATCCATGTCGGGAACGTGTCCCCCGAATCCGTCACCGGCAGCGACAGGGATGACGTGCTCTGGGGCGATGCCGGAGCGGATTCGTTCCGCGGGCTTGGCGGCAATGACGTTCTGAGAGGCGAGGGGGGCGACGACACCCTCGACGGCGGCGCAGGCGCCGACATCATGATCGGCGGGCTCGGCAACGACACCTACCATGTGGATCGGGCCAGCGACCAAGTGACGGAGCTGGCCGGCAGCGGCATCGACACGGTGATCTCCTCCGTCAGCCTGACGCTCGGCGCCCATGTGGAGAACCTCATCGGCTCCGGCTCCGGCGCGCTCACGCTCACCGGCAACGGCTTGGCCAATGCGATCACAGGCACGAGCGGCAAAAACCGCATCAATGGCGGTACCGGCAACGACACCCTCAATGGCGGCACCGGCAACGACGTGCTCATCGGCGGCAAGGGCAAGGACGCGTTCGTGTTCGCGTCCAAGCTCGGCACGTCCAAGACCGACCGCAAGGTGAACTTCGACACCATCAGCGACTTCAAGCTGAAGGAGGATAAAATTCACCTGGACAACGCGGTCTTCACCAAGCTGAAGAAGACGGGCAAGCTGAACAAGAAGTTCTTCTCCCTCGACAAGGCCAAGGACAAGAACGACTACATCATCTATGACAGGAAGACGGGTGTCCTGTCGTACGATCTGGACGGATCGGGCGGCAAGAAGGCCATCGAGTTCGCCAAGGTGAAGGCCAAGCTCAACCTTGCGGCCAGCGACTTCATCGTCATCTGACCGGGGCGGGGCCTTCCGAGCGGATAATCACATTCCTGCCCCTCCAGGCTCATATGATCGCGAATTGAGGCTCATTCCGGCTTGACCTGGGGCGCATGATCCACGAAGAGGGTTTGCAAGGTTTTTACCCAACCCAAACCCTGGCCTTGCGCCGGGGTTTTTTCATGTGAGGCTTTAAGCGATGGCGAACGTGGTTGTCGTGGGCGCCCAGTGGGGCGACGAAGGCAAGGGCAAGATCGTCGATTGGCTGTCCGAACAGGCGGACGTGGTCGTGCGGTTCCAGGGCGGGCACAATGCCGGCCACACCCTCGTGATCGGCGACAAGGTCTACAAGCTGTCGCTGCTGCCCTCCGGCGTGGTTCGCCCCAACAAGCTCTCCGTCATCGGCAACGGCGTCGTGCTCGATCCCCATGCGCTCGCAGCGGAAGTGGAGCGCCTGTCGGAGCAGGGCGTCGCGATCTCCCGCGAGAACCTGCGCGTGGCCGAGAACGCAACCCTCATCCTCTCCATCCACCGCGAGCTCGATGCCCTGCGCGAGAGCGGCAGCGCGGGCACGAAGATCGGCACCACCAAGCGCGGCATCGGCCCCGCTTACGAGGACAAGGCGGGCCGCCGCGCCATCCGCCTCATGGACCTAGCCGATCTCTCCTCCCTTCGCGACAAGATCGACCGCCTGCTCACGCACCACAACGCGCTTCGCCGCGGTTTCGGCCTCGCCGAGTTCAAGCCTGAGGACATCTACGAGGAGCTGTCCTCGGTCGCTCCGAAGGTGCTGCCCTACATGGATGCCGTATGGCGCCTCCTCGACGAGGAGCGTCGCGCCGGCAAGCGCATCCTGTTCGAAGGCGCGCAGGGCGCGCTGCTCGACGTCGATCACGGCACCTATCCCTTCGTCACCTCGTCCAACACGGTGGCGGGGCAGGCGGCGACCGGTTCGGGCATGGGTCCCGGTGCGGTCGGCTACGTGCTCGGCATCGCCAAGGCCTATACCACCCGCGTGGGCGAGGGGCCGTTCCCGACCGAACTCTTCGACGAGACCGGCGAGCTGATCGGCCAGAAGGGCAAGGAATTCGGCGTGGTCACGGGCCGCAAGCGCCGCTGCGGCTGGTTCGACGCCACTCTCGTGCGCCAGACCGTCCGGACCTCGGGCATCGACGGCATCGCGCTCACCAAACTGGATATTCTCGACGGCTTCGAGACCATCAAGATCGGCGTCGGCTACAAGCTCGACGGCCAGGAGATCGACTACTTCCCGGCGAGCCAGGGCGCTCAGGCCCGGGTCGAGCCGATCTATGAGGAGTTCAAGGGCTGGAGCGGTTCCACCGCCGGCGCCCGCTCCTGGGCCGATCTCCCGGCGCAGGCCGTGAAATATGTTCGCCGCATCGAGGAGCTCATCGGTGCGCCGGTCGCGGTGCTCTCCACCTCGCCCGAGCGTGATGACACAATCCTCATGAAGAACCCCTTTGAGGGTTGACGGCGGAGCTTCCACGGGTCATTCCCAAGGAAATGGCAGATTATTACCCTCTTATTTCACGGGCCGTTGAAGGCCTGACAGAACAGAGTCCCGCTTCGCGGCGCGCCGTTTACGAGCGCGCCCGCACGGCTTTGGTTGCTCAATTGCGTTCCCTCAACCCGCCCCTGTCCGAGGAGGCCATTCAGCAGGAATGCGTCTCCCTCGACGAGGCGATCAATCGGGTTGAGGCCGATCACGCCCCGGTACCGGCAGGCTTCGATCCGGATGCCTTCGCCGATATGCTGGCCGAGGATCAGCGTCCTCAGAACCCAGCCGAGCGCTTGCGCGGCGCGGTCTCTCCCGGACAGGCCCTGCGGGCGCCATCGCAAGACGAGCCGGAGCCCGAACCCGCACCGCAAGCCGTCGAGGAGGCCTCGCCCGCCCGTCCGCGGGTCGACACCCGTCCGCATCCGGCCATGCAGAACGACCGCCAGAAGCGGTCGATCCTGCTCGGCGCAGCCATCGGTCTCGTGATCCTGGTCATCGCGGGCCTTGCCTGGTGGCAGAGCCGCTCCGACGCTCCGCTGCCGGAGACGCCGGTTGCTGAAGCTCCGCAGGCTCAGGAAAATCCTGAGAATTCCAAGATCAACGAGCGCGTCGGCGGACAGGCTCCGCAACCCTCGGCCCCGGCCGGGCAAGCCATCGGAGTAGCTCATCGCGCCGTCTTCTATGAAGAGGACGCCACCAATCCCCAGGCGCCGAAGGCTCAGGTGGGGCGTGTGATCTGGCGGCTCGAGGACGTGAACCCCGGCCAGGGGCAGGCCCTCGAGAAGGCGGTGACGGCCAATATCGAGGTCCCCGATGCGGGCGTGACCATGAAGATGGTTTTGCGCCGCAATCTCGATACGACGCTTCCTGCCTCGCACACGGTCGAACTCACCTTCACCACCCGCGAGGGCGATAGCGGCCGCGTGATTCGCGATGTGGGCCTGCTGCAGTTCAAGAACGAGGAAGCCGCACGCGGTACGCCGATCGCTGGACTGCCGGTGCCGGTGCGCGAGAACCTGTTCCTGATCGGCCTGTCGAACCTGCAGGGCGACGTGGAGCGCAATACCGAGCTCTTCGTGCGCCGCAACTGGATCGATCTCCCGATCCGCATGGCCTCCGGCCAGCGCGCGATCCTGAGCTTCGAGAAGGGCGCTGCAGGCGAGCAGGTTCTGAACAACGCGTTCAGCCAGTGGCAGTAAGCTCTTCTGACCCAAACAGCAAAAAGCCGCGCATTGCGCGGCTTTTTTCATGGGGTTGTGCGTGCCGGTCAGGCCGAGGCCTCGGCTCCTGCCGGAGAGGCGCTCTCGATCTGGGTAAGGTTCTTCTTCACCGCTTCCTGGATCTTCTCGAAGGCACGAACCTCGATCTGGCGCACTCGCTCGCGGGAGACGCCGAACTCGGTCGAGAGCTCTTCCAGGGTGATCGGATCATCGGACAGGCGGCGGGCCTCGAAGATGCGCCGCTCGCGTGGATTCAGGACGCTGAGAGCATTGCGGAGCGCGGTCAGCCGGTTCTGGCCTTCCTCCTGCTCCGCGAGGATCTGCTCCTGGCTTTCACTTTGGTCGACAAGCCAATCCTGCCACTCGCCGCCGCCTTCTCCCTCGTCACGCAGGGGTGCATTGAGGGAAGCGTCGCCGCCGAGACGGCGGTTCATGTCCACCACGTCCTGCTCGGTCACGCCGAGTTGGGTGGCGATCTGCTTTACCTGATCGGGGCGCAGGTCGCCCTCATCCAGCGCGGAAATACGGCCCTTGGCCTTGCGCAGGTTGAAGAACAGCTTCTTCTGGTTCGCGGTGGTGCCCATCTTCACGAGGGACCAGGAACGCAGGATGTATTCTTGAATCGCCGCCTTGATCCACCACATGGCATATGTGGCGAGGCGGAAGCCCTTGTCGGGCTCGAAGCGCTTGACGGCCTGCATGAGGCCGACATTGCCTTCCGAGACCACCTCGCCGATCGGCAGGCCATAGCCGCGGTACCCCATGGCGATCTTGGCGACGAGGCGCAGGTGGGATGTCACGAGCTTGTGGGCAGCCTCGCGGTCTCCATGCTCCCGCCAACGCTTGGCGAGCATGTATTCCTCATGCGGTTCGAGCATGGGGAAGCGACGGATTTCGTCGAGATAGCGGGAAAGGCCCCCTTCATTGGCAAGCACTGGAAGCGCTGCAGCCATGTTTTCTCCTCCTTTGGCTCCCTCTCCATGAGGCAAGCCTGAGGCGGCTCCCTTCACGGCCAGCCGCCCGACGTAGATATATAAGCGGTTCGACCTTGTCCGAATAGAGGCGTCAGGCTTCAAGACGTGGTGAACGCTTCAAGTCCGCAAGGGTGCCAGCGTAACTGACGTTTGCGACGCATTGACGCTCGCAACTCAGCCTCGCAGCGCCTCAAGAAGGAGGGCGAGGTCCGCCGGAACAGGGCTCTCGAAACGCAGGAACTTACCCGTTCTGGGATGCTCGAACCCCAGGACCGCCGCGTGCAGCGCCTGCCGGTTCAGGGCCATCAGAGCCTGTTTCTGATCGTCTGCGAGGCGGTTCGCCTTGGTTTTGAACCCCGATCCATAGACCGAATCCCCAAGCAGCGGATGGCCGATATGAGCCATGTGCACGCGGATCTGGTGCGTACGCCCGGTTTCCAGCTCGCATTGGACGAGGGAGGCGAGCGGGTTTGCGGAGGGCAGGGCCTCCAGCAATTCATAATGCGTGATCGCGTAACGCCCGCGCTCGTTCTCGTCGGAGACGATGGCGATCTTCTCCCGGTTGTGCTGGCTGCGGGCGAGCGCCGCCTCCACCGTTCCACGCCTGCGCTCGGGCACGCCCCAAACGAGGGCGAGGTATATCCTCTCCAGGGGACCGGTGCGGCCGTGATCGGCGAATTGCTCGGCGAGGCCCTGATGGGCGAGATCGTTCTTGGCCACCACGAGAAGGCCGGACGTGTCCTTGTCGAGCCGGTGCACGATGCCGGGCCGCTTCACTCCGCCGATGCCGGACAGGCTCTCGCCGCAATGGGCGATGAGCGCATTGACCAGAGTGCCGGATTCATGCCCCGCCGCCGGATGGACCACGAGACCCGCCGGCTTGTCGATGACGATGAGATCGTCGTCTTCATAGACGATCACGAGGTCCATGGCCTCGCCCTGGGGCTCCGCCGGAACGGGTGGGGGAACCTGAAGCGCGATCCGCGCGCCTGCGCTCACCTTGCGGCCCGGATCGAGCGCGGGCGCGCCATCGACGGTCACCTGACCCTCGCGGATCAGCGCCTGCAGGCGGCTGCGCGACAGATCGCTTGCGAGCCGCGCCAGAACCCGGTCCAGCCGCTCGGCCACCATTCCATCGTCCAGGGTCCATTCCTGCTGGGTCGTATCGTCCACCGCGTCCTCATTTTCGTTTGTGCCCCAGCTTTTTTGAAGAAAGGGCTTGAAGGGATTCCCGATGGTGGTTATACGAGCGGCCTCCACCTTGCTAGCTCCCTTCGTCTAGCGGTCTAGGACGTCGCCCTCTCACGGCGAAAACAGGGGTTCGAGTCCCCTAGGGAGCGCCAAGGACTTCAAGCCGTCAGCGGCTACAGGTTCATCCTACAATTTATCCGGGACAGTACGCGGTGCGAGAGGCATTGAACCTCGCATACCCGTGAGCTTGGCTGCCTTTCCCAGCTATGCTCTGGCGCTGAGGCTTCGAATAATCCAACCTGTTTTGATCGTGGTCACGATTTCGCCCCATTTAGTATCGACAACGCTTCCCACAGTTTAGCGGGAGATTGCTTTGCTGAACTGAAGTAAAGCAAAGTGACTTGAATTCTAACGGTCTTTTTTCTGACCTGCGTTGCGTAATAATTTTCGCATAGCCGATTTATCTCTGTTCAAGATTCAACAAGGGTGTCTCGGAAGTCTCGAATAATGAGACTCGGAAGGTGCCTGGGGCAACGATCATGACTTTGAAATCTGATGCTGCGCTCAGCGGCAGCTTCGGCCTATCCCATAGCAGGAACGCTCTCCTGGCCGGCTTCTCCATCAAGCTGTCGGGTATGGCCGTCAATGTTCAGGGCCTAGCGGCCATCAAATCCCCAAGCATCTTCACGCAGGCTCCGATTGCTTGAATTGAGCAGAGCTCATGCGGTTGGCTGATTGCTTCCTGCTTCAAGGAAGTCGTGCCAGCCGAAGGCGCACTTATTTCCTGAAAACCGCTCTTTGCTCCCGTTCGCACGGAAAGCATTTTTATCCGCTGCGAGCTTCGGACTTTTCGTTTCGTCCGGTTTGATTTTTCCAGGGATTGCTCTTCACCATCTTATTTAATAATCGACATTTCATGGCAGGCCCCGCTTTCGAGTGGGGCCTGTTTTTATGTCTGCCGACGAGCTTGAATTATTCGGCGGGCGTCATCCGCATCGTGGGACCGGATTGAATGGCAGGCGCGGGGCGGAAGACGAAATAGGCGAACATCAGCATCGCAGCGAGAACGACGAGCGATGAAATCCCGGCAGCAGGATCGGCGGCGTTATAGCCGAGATGAATGGCTGCTACGGCAATGGTGAGAACGACGGTGCCGATGGACCAGAGCACGACCTGGATCATGGCGAGCCGGCTCGTGTCCAAGGCCGGACGGCGCTCGTAATAGATGCCGAACAGAAACAGAGACACCCATCCGAGAAGGTTGAGATGGGCGTGCGCCGGCATGATCGAATGGTCCTGCGTGGCCGCCATACCGATTCCCATCGCCATGCCGACGATGACGAAAAGAACAGCAAGCCTGAAACTGAGGGATGATGCGGTCATGATGATTCCTCCTGATAAATTCCCTTGGTCGATTTTTATTTTTTAGTTTGAGCACCGTCTCACCGATCCATCCGTGTGTAAAATCACATCCACTGCTCCTGAGCATAAAATCTTACAAACGATATGACGTTGCTTAATGTTTGGCGTATAAGGGCTCAAAGAATAAGCGGCCCGTTGGGCGGGCCGCTTGCGGTGAAAGAGCTATCGAGCGTGAGCTGCGCTGGGGAACGCATCTCTTGCGTGTCGTAAGATCTCAGAGTTTGCGATCGGCATCCGGCTTCGGGTCGGCATGCACTGACTTTTCCAAGCCTTCCCTCTGCTGATTGTCGGTCAGAGTGCGGTCGCCGTTACCCTTCTGATGATTGGAAGCCCCTTGGCCGGGATGCACGATGCTGGTGTTCACGCTCCTCTCGGCCAAGCCGTCGGCATGATCGGCGTCCTTGCCCATCACGGCTTAACCGTTGCCATGAAGGTCGCGGCGGTGAGCGCCCGAGTCCGCGCCCTGCAGGCTTTTGAGGGCATGCTCGCAGCGCTCCACATGGCTTGTCGCACGCTGCTGCAGCTCTTGCCTGTTGTGGCAGGGATCACTGACGTCCTGATGGCAGAATTGACATTTCATAATAGCCTCCTCGTTGGAATGCTGGAGGCCAACGTGATGGAGAAGGTTGTGTTCCGGTCTCGCAAGGAACTCCTCGTGCGAGACCGGTGAGCAACCTCAGCGATACAGGTAGTTCGGCAGCCAAAGGCCAAGCTGAGGGAAGATGTAGAACATCGCCATAGCGACGATGACGAGGAACAGAAACGGCATGACGCCTGCGAAGATCTCGTTGATGGTCACATGAGGCGGCGCAATTCCTTTCAGATAGAAAGGCGCCATGGCGACCGGCGGCGAGAGGAACGAGGTCTGGATGTTCAGCGCGATCAGAACACCGAAGAAAATCGGATCGATGCCGAAGTTGTCGAGAAGCGGCAGAAAGATCGGCACGAAGATCACCACGATTTCCGTCCATTCCAGCGGCCAGCCGAGGACGAAGATGATGGCTTGCGTCAGGATCAGAAACCAGAACGGCGAGAGGTTCAGATGCGTGACGAAATTCTCGATCGGCTGATGACCGCCGAGAAAAGCGAAGATGGACGAGAAGATGAAGGAGCCGACGAAGAGCCAGCACACCATTGCCGATGTGCGCGCGGTCAGGATCACGGATTCCTTCAGCTTGGAGAGGGAGAAGGAGCGATAGGCTATCGCAAGAAGCAGGCTCCCGAGAGCGCCGACCGCGGCAGCTTCAGTGGGCGTTGCGATGCCGAAGAAGATCGCGCCGAGCACGGACAGGATAAGAAGCGCCAACGGGAAGAACGAAGTGGCGAGCGACCAGAAGACCTTTGCGAGCGGGACCTTGCGTTGCTCCGGCGGAAGCTTGGGCGCAAGGCTTGGATTGAGCATGCAGCGGACGATCACATAGAACATGTAAAGCCCTGCGAGCATGAGCCCGGGGAAGAGGGCGCCCGCGTAGAGCTTCGGCACGGAGACGCCCGCCGTTGCGCCGTAGAGAATGAGCATCACGCTGGGCGGAATGAGAATGCCGAGACAGCCGCCGGCGCAGACGACACCTGAGGCAAGGCGCGTGTCGTAGCCCGCCCGCAGCATGGCGGGAAAGGCGAGAAGGCCCATCAGCGTCACCACCGCGCCGACGATGCCGGTGGCGGTGGCGAAGAGCGCGCAGGTGAGAAGAGTTGCCACTGCGAGCGATCCCGGAACGCCGCCGACGGCGATCTGGATCGAGTGGAAGAGCCTGTCGAGGATGTTCGCCCGCTCGATGACATAACCCATGAAGACGAAGAGCGGGATGGCGACTAATGTGTCATTCGTCATGACCGAATATGATCGCTGCACGACCAGCGCGAACACGATGTCGCCCATGGCCATGTACCCGAAGCCGAAACCCAGCGCCATGAGCGTGAACGCGATGGGAAAGCCGAACATGATGAATACGATGAATAGGCCGAGCATCAGCACGCCCAGTTCGGGATTTCCTAGCCCCCATGATGCCAGCATCAGATGGTTCCTTTCGTGAGGCCTTCTTGTTCGGCTCTTTCGAGAATGAGTTTTTCGGTTTCTTCCACGTCATGCAGGCGTGGAGGCCAGTCGCCATTGCGCAGGCAGGTGATGCAGCGGATGACTTCGGCTACGCCTTGAAAGGCCATCAGAAACCCGACGATGGGGATGAGGGCTTTGAACGGATAGATCGGTGGCCCATTCGGAGAGTTCATCGAATGCTCGTTCATGAGCCAGGACATCTCCGTGAAAGGGATGCCCGCATAGATGAGCGCCAGGATGCTGGGGAAGAAGAAGAGGAAGTAGAGGACGAGGTCCATGGCGGCCTGCCGGCGAGGCGACCAGTTGCGATAGAGAAAGTCGCCGCGCACATGGTTGTTGCGGGCCAGGGTATAAGGGCCGGCGACCATGAAGAGCAGGCCGTAGAGCATGTAGCTTGCGTCGAATGCCCATTCGGTCGGCGCACGCAGGACGTAGCGGGAAAAGACCTCGTAGCAGACGGCGAAGGTGAGAGCGACGATGGACCAGGCGACCGTCTTGCCGATGAACGTGTTGATGCGGTCGACGAAATAGGCGAAGCGCATGCAGGAATCCCTTCAGAGAGCCTACGGACACGAAGGAGAGGACGGCACATGCGTGCCATCCTCGATTTTAGGAAATGTCGTGCGCCGCGGTCAGCTCGTCTTGAAGAAGTGATCGTACGCCATGTCGCGCGAAGGCTCGTTCAGGCGCTCATAGGCATAAGTGCGCTGCACCCAGGCTTTCTGACTGTCGATCACCTTCTTGAAGAAGGCATCCTTTGAGAACTCGTCGATCACCTTGTTCCAGGCATCGAGCTGCGCTTGCAGCACAGAGTCCGGCGTCTTTTTCACGCTTACGCCGCGAGCCTTGATCGCCTCGAGATCTTTCGAATAGCGGTCGAGCGCCTTCCACGACATATCGGCGGATTCAGCCTCAGCAGCGTATTTCACGATGGCTTTCAATTCCGCAGGAAGCGCATCGTACTTCGCTTTGTTGAACAGCAGCTCGAAGGATTCACCGGATTGGTGATAGCTCTGCAGCATGAGGTTCTTCGAGACGTCGGGGAAGCCGAGCACCAGATCGGAGGAGGGGTTGTTGAATTCCGCTCCATCGATGACGCCACGTTCCAGGGCAGGCACGATTTCACCACCGGCGAGAATGGTGACGGCCGCACCGAGCTGCCTGTTGAGGTCGGCCGCAAGGCCCACGGTGCGATACTTCAAGCCCTTGAAGGCGTCTGAGGACGTAATCTCCGACTTGAACCATCCCAATGGCTGGGCGGGCATGGGGCCCGACAGGAAGCCGACGAGGTTGAGCTTGAGGATCTGCTGCTGCAGCTCGTTGTAGAGATCGTAGCCGCCGCCGTAATTCATCCAGGCGAGGAACGAATTGGCGTTCCAGCCGAAGGATGGGCCGGTGCCGAACAGGGCGTAAGCCTTGTTCTTGCCGTACCAGTAGGCCGACACGCCATGACCGCCGTCGAGAATGCCGGCATGCACAGCGTCCTGCAACTGGAAGGCGGGAACGACCGCTCCGGCTGCGAGAACGTCGATCTTGAGACGCGATCCCGACATCTCGTTCACGCGCTTGGCGAAGTCATTGCAGAATTCGTGGAAGATATCGCGATTGGGCCAAGTGGACTGGAACTTCCAGGTGGCTGTTTGTGCTCTTGAGACTTGCGGCGCCGCGACGGTTGCGGCGGTGCCGAGACCTGCAACTTGCAGGAACCGACGGCGCGAATGTTTGGACGGTCCCGAAAGCTTACCCTCCGGGGGCATACCCTTCTTCATAGCTTCCTCCCTCACCCCTGATTGTTGTGAAGGACTGCGCTTTCTTATGCGGGAGCGCATTAATCCCATGAAGAATGGTGCGTCACTCTTTCATGGAATTCAAGGGGCGCTCTCCTAAAACACCATAATACCTGGAGGTGCGCTTTTTTACTTGTCTGAGGAGGGGGTATTCTTTTTGCGAACAGGGGTGCTGGGATGTTTCACTTTCTTGTGATGGACGATCAGACGCGCTGAAGCGCGCTAGCCAGATCGTTCAGCAGGTCCTCGCGATGCTCGAGCCCGACCGACAGCCTCACAAGTCCGTCCGAGATGCCCATCTCGGCGCGCAGCTCCGGGCTGAATCGCTGATGGGTCGTTGTTGACGGGTGAGTGACGAGGCTTTTCGCATCGCCGAGATTGTTCGAAATGCGGATGAGACGCAGCGCGTTCATGAACCGGAATGCGCTTTCCTTCCCGCCTTTCACCTCCAGGGCGATCATGGTCGAGCCGCCCGTCATCTGGCGGCGGATCAGTTCGGCCTGCGGATGATCGGCGCGTCCCGGATAGATCAGCCTCTGGAGCTTGGGATGATCGTGCAATGCGTCGGCGAGGAAACCCGCATTCGCTGTCTGACGCTCCACGCGCAAGGACAGCGTCTCAAGTCCCTTCAGCAGAACCCAGGCGTTGAATGGCGAGATCGCAGGGCCCGTCATCCGCAGGAATTGCTGCACCTTGGTCTCGATGAACTCCGTCGAGCCCAGGATGACGCCGCCGAGACAGCGGCCCTGGCCGTCGATGTGCTTGGTGGCGGAATAGACGACGCAATCGGCGCCGAGCTGCAGGGGCTTCTGATAAAGCGGCGTAGCGAAGACATTGTCGACGGTCAGCGTCGCGCCTGCTTCGTGAGCGATGGCGGCGACGCCCGCGATGTCGATGATCTGCAAGCTTGGATTGGACGGCGTCTCCAGAAGGAAGGCCTTCGTTTGCGGACGGACGGCCTTGCGCCATGCATCGAGGTCCATGCCGTCGACGAGGGTGCATTCCACGCCGAAGCGGGGCAGGAAATCCTCGACCACCCACCGGCACGAGCCGAAGAGACCGCGGGCGGCCACCACATGGTCGCCTGCCTGGACCTGGCTCACCATGGCCGCCGTGACCGCCGCCATGCCGCTTGCCGTTGCACGTCCGGTTTCCGCGCCCTCCAGCGATGCCATGCGCTGTTCGAACATGTCGATGGTCGGGTTGGAGTAGCGGCTGTAGCTGTAGCCCGGCTCCTCGTTCAGGAAACGGCGCTCGGCGCTCTCCGCGCTCTCATAGACGAAGCCCTGAGTGAGGAAGAGCGCCTCGGAGGTCTCGCCGAAGGGTGTCCGCTGCTGTCCGTCATGAACGAGGCGGGTTTCCAGGCGGTAATCGGGATCGTGGTTCGTTGTCATGGAGAGATACTAAGTTTGTTCTTTATAAAGAACAATCGTCTTGTATGGAGAAACGGCTTTCAGCCCCCTGGCGTCCCATGCGCAGCTCATTGCTGGTTTTGGATAAGCCGTTCGAGGCACTGTGCCAGCGAGGAGCGCCAGGAAGGAAGTTTGACCCCGTGAGCCGTTTCGAGTTTCGTGCAATCGAGGCGGGAATTGGCCGGGCGCTTCGCAGGGGTAGGGTAATCCGCCGTCGTCAGGGGCTTAACCGTGGCGACTGGCCCCCCCAATCTCGCTGAGACGGCAAAGACCTCGGAGGCCAGCTCGGCCCAGCTTGCAAAGCCTTCCCCGGCCATATGGAAGACGCCCCGAAGCTCGCGCTCTCGAGGGCGCTCCAGGAGGTTCCGGGCCACCGCATAGATTCCATCCGCAAGATCGAGGGCGCTCGTCGGAGAGCCTATCTGATCGGCAACGACGCCGATCTCGTCCCGATCTTGCGCCAGCCGCAGCATGGTCTTGACGAAGTTCCTGCCGAAGGGGCTGTAGATCCAGGCGATGCGCAGGATCGCATGATCCCCGGCAGCCTCCGCGACGGCCTGTTCCCCGAGGAGCTTGGAGGCGCCATAGGCCCCCAGCGGCCTGACCGGATCGCTCTCCCGGTAGGGGCGATCCAGGCTGCCGTCGAACACATAATCCGTGGAGATGTGGATCAGGGGGACGCCCATGGCCGCCGCGACGCCGGCCACGACGCCTGCGCCGACCCCGTTGATCGCCTCGGCCAGTGTCGGCTCGGTTTCAGCCTGGTCGACGGCGGTGTAGGCCGCCGCATTCACGATCAGATCGCCGCCTGTTTCACGGAGGATATCCTCGATCCCGGACGGGTCGGCGAGGTCGAGCCGCGGCCTTCCGATGGATAGGGCCTGTGCGCCGTGCAGGGCCGCGCGCTCCGTCAAAGCGCGGGCTGCTTGGCCTTCCCTGCCGATCACGATGATACGCATGAAACCTCGATCTTCTTTGCCCGAGTGTAACAGCATTCCAGGGAGGGTTCCGAATGTTTTCTTCCCTTGTTGCGCCGCAATATCACACTCCCGTCATGGTTTTCCGGCACATTAGGCTTGATGATTCGACAAGATGGGCAGGGGGTGACGATGGAGGAGGGGATGTACGCTTACAATCTGTTCCGAAATACGCAGCAAGGCGGGCTCGTATGCGCGGTTCCGGAGGAGCGTTCGGTCCCATCCTTCGTGGCCGGCCCGCATTGGCAGTTCGGCGGTCGCCTCGATAGCCGTGAAACTCCTCTCGGCTTCGACGCTCAGGCCGCGATGACGGGCGTTCGCTTCAACGGTTTTTATCTGTTCGCATCCTTCCCGAAGGACCTTGCGCAGCAATAAGCCCGCCTGATGAGTTGCACGAAACCTCTTGAAGAACGGTCAACCCGGGGTTGATCTGGCCGGGCGCCTGCTCTCTACTTTACGGGTACGGCGTCCGCCGCCCATTCTTTTCTGCGTGGCCTCTTGAATTCCTCCCTCGCCCTCATCTGGACCATTACCGCGGCAACGACCTTGCTTCAGGCGGCCAATGGTCTGTTGCAGGCCGTGATGCCGCTGCGCATGCAGGCCGAAGGGCTCTCCGTTTCAGCCATCGGCATTGTCGCCGCCGCTTACGGCCTCGGCTTCTCTATAGGTTGCTTCATGGCGCCGGCCTTCATCCGCCATGTCGGCTACATCCGTGCTTTCGCGAGCCTCGCGGCCATGGTCGCGGTTCTGGTGCTGGCCATGACGCAGGCGCATTCCACGCTGATGTGGGTCTTGCTGCGCGGGCTCACAGGCGTGACGCTTGCCTGCATCTTCACGGTCACCGACGGCTGGATCAGCGCGCAGACCACATCGAGCCATCGCGGGCGGATTCTGTCGATCTACATGATCTGCACAAAGGTCGCCCTGATGCTGTCGCCGCTCGGCATCGGCTTCGGCGACATCCGGACCGACGGGCTGTTCATGGCGGTCAGCGCGGTGATGTCCCTGTCGCTTCTGCCGATCGCGGCGACGAGCACGAAGGAGCCGCCGGCGCCTCTCGGCGTGAAGATCGAAGTCAGGAGCCTTTTTGCCCTGGCGCCCTCGGCGGTGATCGGGGCCTTCGTGGTCGGGCTCGTCAACGGCCCGGTGGTTGCGATCACCCCTGTCTTCGGCGTCAGCATCGGATTGAGCCAGGAGCGCGCGGCGGCGCTTCTCTTCGCCCTTCAGGCGGGAAGCCTTGCATTGCAATGGCCCCTCGGCTGGCTCTCCGACCGGGCGGACCGTCGCTATATCATCGCGGCCTTGGCGGCGGGATCGAGCCTTGTGTCCCTGTTCATCCTGTTCGCGAGCGCGCGAGGCGCGCAGGACACCATCCTCTGGAGCTTCGCGGCCTGGGGCGGGTTGGCGCTTTGCATCTACTCCGTCTGCGTGGCCCATGCCTGCGATATCGTCGATCCGGGCCGCATCGTCTCGACGGTGGGCACGCTTCTCTTCTCATGGGCTGCGGGCGTTACCATCGGGCCGCTGCTCGGGGCGGGGGCGATGGAGCTGCTCGGGCCGCAGGGCCTTTTCATTTACGCGGCGGTCGCCTCGGCGGGCCTTGCGGCCTTCATCGTCCTGCGCATCCTCAAGGTTCAGCGCGCGCCGGCGGGAGGAGGGTTCGTGGTCGCCTCTACCGACTCCGCCGCGCCGACCGTCATCGCCCGCGAGGAGGCGGCTTCAGGCGATCAGGCAAAAGATCGCGAACCGTCCGGTCAAAGCCCGGCGTCGGCGGTCACCCGGGCCGATACGTCCTCGTAACGGTCCAGGCGCTTGTCGATCATCGAGTCGATCTTGTCATAGACTTCTGACACGCTGAGCTGACGGGTCTTCTTGCCGCTCTGGGCAAAGAACAGGGACTTGTTCGATTTGGCCGCGCGCGGGAATGCGCTCTTGGCGCTCTTCTTGGGCTTGTCGTCCACCAGGGCGATGAATCTGCTTGCGCTGTCCACGCCGAAGAAATGCGAGAGATAGAACTCGGACCGGCTGAGCTTGCGGCCGAGCCGCGCCTCGATCTTCGCCTTGTCGCGCTGCATCATCTCCGCGGCCATGAGCGCCGAGATGAAGGGATTGCGGCGCAGGCCGAGAATATGTTCGCGCTTGGCCTCATCGGATACCGAGAGTTTAATGCCTTGCTTCTCGATAGCCGATGCCTCCATGATCAACCCGTGCTTGGGGCCGAACGAGCGCACAGCCTCCAGCCAGGTGCTCGTGATGAACTGGAAGAGGCCCACGGCGGACGAGGTCGAAGCCTTGTTGCCGGGCAGGAAGCTCGATTCCTTGTCGGCGAGCGCCATCATGTAGACCGGATCGGCGCCCGTCATCTCCGATGCGCGCATGATCGTGTCCACGATCCAGACCGGCACGCGCATTTCCTCGAACACCATGTACTCGACCGGCGTCACATCGATCTCGTCTGTGTCGCCTGCCGTCACAGGCGGATTCGTGGGCGGCGCGGAAGTGACGAACATCTCCACAAGCTGCTCATAAGGAAGCGGTCCCGCGGATTCCAGGGGAACGATCTGCTCCAGCGGGTCGGCGCTGCCCTGTTGAGAAGCCATATGGCGAGCGGGCGCAACCTGCGTCTTCGGGGCTGCGGCGTGAGCGGGAGCGCTTGCGGCAATGAAGCTCAGTAATCCAAGGAATGCGAGGATATTGAACGAAGACTTGCGGCTTCCGAAGCCGAATAGGCTTCCCGGCGCGGGGAGTGTTTTAAATTTCTCACAAGTATTGTGCTTGAAAGAAAGAATTGATGACTGGCATGCGCGGGGAAGCGCTGTCAGAACAACCTGCATACGAAATGGCCCCTAGATCGACTGCTTCACCGCAGGCGGCTGAACAGTCCTTCTTGATTAGCGATGGCCAGTATGTGCTAAGCAGATATGTTCAGAATAGGACGGCTTGGCCATAAAATATGTAATTGTTCCATGATGCGTCAAACCGCCGCCTATAGGCCGGGATGGGTGTCAGTCCAAAAAATGTTTTGCTTCAATGGTTTCAAATATTAATGGTTGAGGTGAGAGCGGACAACTTGACGCAAGGGAAATAAGACATATTGATGAGAACAGATAGGCTTGGATAAGCTAAATTACGTTGCGGTATTCTTGCGATATTGCCGAGAATGAATCTTCATCAATGCAAAGAAGGCGGGCATTGCTGAGATGCCCGCCTTCTCGAATGTCTCTTGGTTTGCGCGTTCGCCGGTTACCAGGTGGCTCTCATTCCGGCATAGAAGGAGCGTCCGGCAGTGCCGAAATCGTAGACCTCCTGGTATTGCGCGTCGGTCAGGTTCTCCGCGCGGGCATAGATGCTGAAGGTCTCGTTGATCTTGTAATCGGCGTAGAGGTCGAAGCGTGCATAAGGAGCAAGCTCGCCGATCTCGCCCGGCGAGGAGAAGCGGCTGCCGACGAAGACCACGGAGGGCTCGATGGACAGACCCGGCAGCGGCGTGATGGCGAAGCCGAGACGGCCCTGGTGTTCCGGGCGGCGCGCAAGGCGCAGATCGGTTTCCGTGTCGAATGCCTCGAGATACGTATAGGTCGCCTTCACGCGCAACCATGTGGGCACCACGTCCACATCGGCCGAGAGTTCGACGCCGCTGGTGCGCGCCCGGTTCACGTTGATGAAGCAGCCATAGATCTGCTGCGGGCCGCAGGTATCCGCCAATCCATAGGCGATGAGATTGCGGAAGCGGTTGGCGAAGAACGTGGCCGAGAGAAGCACGCGGTCATCCGCAAGGCGTTGATCGATGCCGATGTCGAAGCCGACAGAACGTTCGGATTCGAGATCGGACGTGCCCGAGAACGGATCGAACTTCTGATACAGCGTCGGGGCCTTCGCGCCCGTGCCGACGCTTGAGCGCAGCTTCGTGCCGGAATTCGGGATTTCGTAAGCAGCCGTTGCGCGCCACGTGCCGAATGTATCGCCGTCCTCGATGTCGTCGATGCGTCCGCCGAGCGAGAGATACAGGTTCTCGATGGGGCTGAACTGATGCAGCGCATAGACGGAGCGCGTGTTCTGCTTCGCGTCGATGTTCTCTGCTTCGTCGGTGGGGAAGGGCAGCACGCTGCGCGATGTGGAGAGCAAGGTTTCCTGCTCGATCTTCGCGCCGAAGGTGAGAAGCCCGTAAGCACCGAGTTTCAAGTCGCCCTGATATTCCGCGGACAGCCGCCCGCCCTGATAGCCGTATTCGTCCCAGTACAGGCTGGGGAGGAAGTAGGAGCCGATCAGCTTGTAATCGCGGTCCGTGCTGGTGCCGGAAACAAGGAAGCTGTTCTTGAGAATGCCGTCGAAGGTGTTGGCGGTCAGGCGCGCATGGCCTTCATACAATTGCTGCCGGGCCTTGGATGGGCCATCGGGCAGGAATTCGAAGGAGGACGCGCCGTTGTCGATCGCCACGTTCGTCCGGCTTGCATAGCCGCCGACCTCGAATTCGACATCGGGAGACAGGGCAACGGAGACGCGGCCTGCCGCGCCGAAGCGCGAAGCGCCATCCTTTTCCAGGGGAGCCGAGAGCGCATCCTCGATGCGTCCGATGCGATAGCCGTAACGGGAAAAGCCGCTGGCATCGAAGCCGGTGGTCGAGAAGGCATAGGAGACAGGGCCGTTGCTGCCCGAAACGGCTGCGCGTCCGGCCACGGTGCCGTAGCTGCCGCCTTCCACGCCGACGCTGAAGCGCGGAGCACCCTGGCCCTTGCGCGTGATGATGTTGATGACGCCGCCTATGGCGTCCGAGCCGTAGATGGCCGATTGCGGACCGCGCAGAACCTCGATGCGCTCGATATCGACGGCGGCGAGGTTGGAGAAGTCGAACTCGCCGGAATCGGTCGAGGGATCGTTCACGCGGATGCCGTCGATGAGAACGAGCGTCTGGCTGGATTCAGCACCGCGAATGCGCACCGTGGTGGTGGAGCCGGGGCCGCCCGTCTCGTTCAACGACACGCCCGGAACGCGGCGCAGGACATCCACCGGGCTTTTCGGAGATGCCTGTGCGATCTCCTCGGCCGTGATAACCGAGATCGCGCTGCCAGCCTGCGAGAGCGCAAGCGGCGAGCGCGTGGCCGTGACCACGATATCGGGCAGGGGCACCGCATCATTGGCGGTTTGAGCGTAAACAGTGCCGAGGGAAAGGGTGTACAGAGACACGGATGCCGCAAACATGCGGCATGAAGGCGCGATCATAGAGACCTCCTGCTCGCCCCACGCGAGCAATACGGGTTGCGTTTTCAAACGCTGGCCGGTCTCCTGGCTTGCGGGTCGTTGCGAGCAATCCGCCTTCCCAAATTCTCTTGAGCTTGTGCCGCTCAAAGATTCAGTGGCATGAAGGATTGCCGCTCGCCGCTTACAGTTGCGGGGGCAGCCACGGAATAGGACCAAGGTCCGCACCGTGTTCCCGTTTCACCTCGGTCGTTCGAGGCACCAACGTTGAGTCTCTCTTTACGGGTTCGTCTCTGATGCCGCAACTGCGTCACGGTCGGTTTTCCAAATGGATGTGGCCCATCTGCATCGCTCTTGCGTTGATGGGTGGCGCAGCGGAAGCGCAGCATCGGCCTCAGCGCGTGGTCTCCCTCAATCTCTGTACGGACGAGATGCTCCTGGCCTTTGCGGATCGCGGGCAGATCGCTTCCTTGAGCAATCTCATCAGAGATCCGTCGATCTCGATCATGGTCGAGCAGTCCCAAGGCATTCCATTGAATGACGGGCGGGCCGAAACGATCCTGTTCAATGGCGCGGATCTCGTGCTTGCGGGCACCTATGGCCAATATTATCAGGCCGCCCTCCTGAAAGCGCAGGGCCTTGAGGTTCTGACGCTGGGGGCCTGGACGAGCCTCAAGGAAGGGCGGGAGCAGATCCGCACCATGGCCAGCGCGCTCGGCCATCGTGAACGCGGCGAGGCGCTGATCGAACGCATCGATGCCGCGCTCCAACGCACGAAGGACATTGTCCCGGGAAAGCCGAGCATCCTCATCTATGATCGCGGCGGATGGGTCTCGGCGACGGATTCCCCCATGAATGAGCTTCTGGTCCATATGGGATTCAGGCTCCATCACGGTTCTCGGGGATTGCCTTACGGCGGCGCCGTGCGCCTCGAGACCATCGTCGCCTCTCCGCCCGATTATCTGCTCGTGGATGAGGATGCGGCACACGCGGTCGACAACGGAACGGCGCTGTTCTCCCATCCGGCGCTCATGGATGCCGTGCCTCCTGAGCGGCGTCTCGTCGTCCCCAGCAAGCTCACGATCTGCGGCGGGCCTTCGACCCCGGACGCCATCGAGGCGCTGGCCGAGGAGATCAGGGCCAAAGTCCGCTGACAGGCCAGGGCTCAGCCCAGTCGCAGGTTGAGGGGAGGGGCAGGCTTGAGAAGCACCGGGCATCCGGCGGCAACAAAGACCACCGCATCGCAGGCTTCCGCAATCCTTTGATTCAAGCGCCCCTGCTCGTCCCGGAAGGAGCGGCCCAGGGCCGTGGCGGGCACAATTCCCTGGCCGAGCTCGTTGGAAACGAGGAGAACAGGCCCTTCGGCTTCCTTCACAGCATCGATGAGCGCATCGGCCTCGACCTTCGCATCGCGTCCGTCCAGCATCACATTCGACAGCCACAGAGTCAGGCAATCGACCAGAACCGCTTGGCCGGGGCTCGCATTTGCGCGGATGGCATCCGCGAGAGCAAGCGGTGCCTCCTCCGTCCGCCAGGACGAATCGCGCTCCGATCGATGCCGCGCGATGCGCTCGCGCATCTCGTCATCGAAAGCCTGCGCGGTTGCAATGAAAACGCGCGTTCCTGACGCGGCTTCCGCCCATTCCTGCGCGATCCGGCTCTTGCCCGAGCGGGCTCCGCCCAGGACGAGGACGCGGCGATGAACACTCATATGCGTTTCCAGGAATGTTGGCCCTAAGAGCCGTTAGCCCGTGAGACGGCTGAGGGGCAAGGTCATGTGAACGCGCAGGCCCTCGGACAACCATTCCTGTTCCAGCGTCCCTCCGAGCTGGCCCGCGATGCTTCTTTGGGAAAGCTGCGTGCCGAACCCCTGGAAGCCGGGCGCTCCTTCCACGGCGGGACCACCTCTCTCGGTCCACAGGAGATCAACCATTTCATGATGGATCGTCCATTGGATGGACAGATGCCCTTCCGGATTTGACAGGCTCCCATACTTGGCGGCGTTGGTGGCCAGTTCATGAAGAACGAGAGCAAGGCTCGTTGTGGTGGTGGAACCCACGCGCACGTCCGGCCCCTCGATGCGGACCCTGTCCGTACCACTCTGGCGATAGGGTTCGAGCACCGCCTCGCATAACCGGGAGAGATCGACGTCCGCGCCCGATCCATGTATCACAGCGGCGGGCTGCACGAGTTCGTGGGCGCGCGAAAGGGCGCTCAGGCGTCCGCGAAGCGCGGTTGCCATCTCCTTGGGGTCCTTGGCGGTGCGCGCGGTCATCGAGACCATGCCGTTGGCGATGGCGAAGAGATTCTTCACGCGGTGATTCAGCTCGCGCGTCAGAAGCTGCTGCGCCTCCTCGAAGGCATGCCTGTCGGTGATGTCGCTGACGACGCCGGAAAGCATCACGGCATGGGGCCTGTCGCCATCGAGAGCGAACGTCGCCTGCCCGACGGAGCGGAACCAACGGAGAGCTCCATCTGGTAGAATCGCCCGGTATTCATTCTCATAATGACCGTTGGATTGCGGATCGCATGCATCCCTGATGCGCTTATGCACGGTGTCCCGATCGTCGGGGTGCACCATGGCGATCACCTGATCGAAAGGCAGACTGAGCGAACCTTCGTGAGGAATGCGATAGAGAGCGCAGGTTCCCTCGTCCCAAATGTTCTCGTTCTTCTGCAGATCGAGCTGCCATGTGCCCAGATTGGCGGCCTCAAGGGCCAGACGATAACGGCTCTCCAGCGAACGAACGGTTTCCTCGGCCTTCTTCTGCGCGTCGATATTGGTGCTGGTTCCGAACCAGCGCATGGTATCTCCCGAGAGATCCTGGATGGGAACGGCCCGGCTGAGCACCCATTCATACCAGCCCGCCGCGTTGCGGATCCGGTATTCGCATTCATAAGGTGCGCCGGTTTCGATGGAACGGCGCCATTGCGCCTGAACTTCGGGGAGATCCTTGGGGTGAACCGCGCTCTGCCAGCCATCGCCCGCGCATTCTTCCGGCATCAAGCCGGTGAATTCATGCCAGCGGCGGTTGAAATAATCGTGAGACCCATCCGAGCGGGCCGACCATACGAGCTGAGGCAAGGATTCCGCTAGAACGGCAAACTGATTTTCCGTTGCGTTGAAATCCACGCGGGTCTCCCTGGGGCTATGACTTGCCGCCGGTTCTCCTGCCAAAGGGAACTTCATTCTTGAGGGCCTTTTTGATGCTGACAACTTAATTCGTGCTCAATTTGTGATTTTGGGAGCGAAAGAGTAGCCCCCGTGGGGGGAAAGCATTAAGAAATCGCTCCACGTCTGGCGCTCCGCCGTTGGAGCGCATAGATGCAGGACGGCCCTTGAACTCTTGACGCGTCCTACGCCGAGGCTGATTGAACCCTCTCATGAACGACATGAGCCCTCATCCGGTTGCTCCGCCGGACATTGCATCTGCCGCAGCCCTGCAGCCCAAGGAGCGCCGGTCACGGCGCTTTGCCTGGATCGGCATGGCCGCCAGTGTAATTTTGTTCGGGGCCTCTTTGGTTGTCCTGTGGCACCTCGTGTCCGAAATCGACGTGAACGAGCTCAAATCCGCATTCACGGCGGCAAGCCTGCGCCAAATCGGCCTTGCGGTTCTCTTCACCACGCTCAGCTACAGCCTGCTCACCTGCTACGATGCCATTGCGCTCAGGCAGCTCAAGCTGCGGATTCCCTACCGCACGACAGCGATGGCCTCCTTCACAAGCTATGCGGTAAGCTTCACCTTAGGGTTCCCCCTGCTCACGGCAGGCACCGTCCGCTACTGGATCTATTCCCCCAAAGGCATCAGCCCGGGGCGGGTCGCGAGCCTCACCGTAATCACGGGCGTGACCTTCTGGCTCGGCATGGCCCTGGTCCTGGCCTGGAGCCTGATCCGCAAGGCGGACGAACTGGCGAGCCTTGTCTACACCCATATCTGGGTCAATCAGCTCATCGGCTTGATCGCGGCTGTCTTCGTGGCAGGTTATCTGATCTGGGTTTCGCTCAAACGCCGAAGCGTACGCATTCAGGGCTGGAAGCTGGAACTGCCGGGCCTGCGCCTTTCCCTCGGGCAAATCCTGATCGGCGCTGCCGATGTCTGTGCCGGAGCCGGCGTTCTCTTCGTCCTCCTGCCTGGAGGGCACGGCCTGAGCTTCGAGACTTTCCTAGCGGTCTATATCTTCGCCGTCATGCTGGGCGTGGCGAGCCATGCGCCGGGAGGGCTGGGGGTCTTCGAGGCCACGATCCTTCTGGCCCTGTCGAGCTATCCCCGCGAGCCGGTGCTCGGCGCGCTCCTGCTTTACCGCCTTTGCTATTACCTCGTTCCCTTCGTCCTCGCCCTGGCCCTGCTGGGAGCCTATGAGGTTCGCAACCGCCTCCGTTCCTCGCGGTCAGCCTTCAAGCCCGACGATGACGGGGCCGAAGAGAGCTTGGCCGGGAGGTGACTTCCTGAGGCGTGCCCCTTAAAAACGGGCGCAACACTCACCCGGGGCGCGCCGCATGACCGATCCCAGCGAGAACAGGCCGGAGAACGGCGCTCCCGATGCCGGCCCGTTGCGCATGGCGGCTTTTCGCGGAGCCATTCTCACGAGCCTGCTGCTGAGCGCGGTGGCTCTCTGGCGCGGTTATGGCGACGGCTGGTTCGTTTGGGGCGTCATTGGCGCCGTCCTGCTCAGCATCGTGGCCGCCAGCCCGCGGCGGGGGGCTCTGAGCCAAGCAAGCCAGCCCCGCCCCATGTCTGCCGCGCGCCGCGGTATGGCCGAGACCCTCTTGGCCCATATTCCCGATCCGGTGATCCTGGTGGATCGGCGCAAGGTGGTCCTGGAGGCCAACAAAGCTGCTCATCTGCTTCTGACGGGTTTGAAGGTCGGCCAGCCGTTATCCTTCGCCCTGCGGAGCCCCGATGTTCTCGACGGTATCGAAGAGGCGCTGGAAACGGGTGTTCCGCGACGCATCGAATACTCGGAGAGGGTGCCAAGAGAGCGCACGTTCGAGGTCCATATCGGTCCCCTCCAGGCCGAATCCATGAATGTCGATGTTCAATCGGGCGTCGTTCTGTTCTTCCGCGATCTTACCGAAGCGCGGCGTCTTGAGGTGATGCGGGCGGATTTCGTGGCCAATGCCAGCCATGAGCTGCGCACGCCTCTGGCCTCGCTTCTGGGCTTCGTCGAAACCCTTCAGGGCCCGGCGCGCGACGATCCTAAGGCGCGGGAGCGCTTCCTCGAGATCATGCGCGTCCAGGCCCAACGCATGAAACGCCTGATCGACGATCTTCTGTCGCTTTCCCGGATCGAGATGCGGGCGCATGTGTCTCCGACCCAGAAAGTCGATCTCGGCTCTCTCATCCCTCCGATGGTTGAAACGTTTTCTCCAGCGGCGAAAGAGAAGGGCGTGGCGATCCGCACGGTACTGCCGCCGCACCCCGTTCATGTCTTCGGCGATAGGGACGAGCTTTTGCGGGTGATCGAAAACCTGATCGAGAATGCCGTGAAATATGGGGAAAGCGGCAAGGCCGTGGATGTCACCGTAGAGAGCGCCGTGTCCGATGCTGGTGGATACGCGATCCTGAAGGTTCAGGATTACGGACCCGGCATTGCACCGGAGCATCTGCCCCGGCTCACGGAGCGCTTTTACCGGGTCGATGCCGCTCAAAGCCGCGACAAGGGCGGCACGGGCCTGGGGCTCGCCATCGTGAAACACATCGTCAATCGCCATCGCGGCCAGCTCGATATTGCCAGCGAGCCCGGGCAGGGGGCGTGCTTCACCGTCAGGCTTCCTGAGGTTCCAACGAGCCAATAAGGCCGGATTTTCAAGCCTCTGCCGTAGGATCCTTTCGGGCTGTCATCTATTTGTCATCCAACTGTCGTAGAGGCGACATGCGCCGGGCCTAGCTGTCCACTCGCGCGGCTCGGGATCGGTCATGGAGCCACCTGCCGCGCTTGTCTGAACAGGGAGATTTACCGTGAAGATCATGTCCTTCGCCGTTGCGGCCGGCCTTGCTGTCGCAAGCCTTACGACCACGGCGTCCGCTGCCGACATCACAGGCGCAGGCGCGACTTTCCCCTTCCCGATCTACGCCAAGTGGGCCGAGGCCTATTACAAGGAAACCGGCAACCGCATGAACTACCAATCCATCGGCTCCAGCGGAGGCATCCGCCAGATCCGCGCCAAGACAGTGGATTTCGGCGCGACCGATGCTCCCCTCAAGGGGGAAGACCTTCAGAAGGATGGCTTCGTGCAATTTCCCGCCGTCATGGGCGGCGTGGTTGCCGTCTACAATCTGCAAGGCGTGACCTCAGGCCAGCTGAAGCTGACGGGCGACGTGCTCGCCGACATTTTCAACGGCAAGATCTCTAAGTGGAACGATGCCAAGATCGCCCAGCTTAACCAGGGCGTGGCGCTTCCTGAGGCATCGATCACCCCAGTCTATCGTTCCGACGGGTCGGGCACTACTAGTGTGTTCACCACTTATCTGTCCCAGGTTTCGGAAAGCTGGAAGAGCGGTCCGGGCACGGGCTCTTCCGTGCAATGGCCGGTCGGTCAGGGCGGCAAGGGCAATGAGGGCGTGGCCGCTCTCGTGAAGCAGGTGCCGAATTCCATCGGCTATGTGGAATATGCCTATGCCAAGCAGAACAACATTCCGTTTGCGCAGCTCCAGAATAAGAACGGCAAGTTCGTCTCGCCGGATGCCAAGACCTTCCAGGCTGCTGCGGCCAGCGCGGATTGGAAGTCCGCTCCCGGCTATGGCATTTCCCTGACGAACCAAGCCGGCGATGAGGCATGGCCGATCACCGCTCCGACCTTCATCCTCGTTCCCAAGAGCCCCGACAAGCCCGAGCAGGTAGCCGAAGCCCTGAAGTTCTTCGACTGGTCCTTCAAGAATGGCGACCAGATGGCTATCGAACTCGACTATGTTCCGCTTCCTGCCCCGGTGAAGGAACAGGTTCGCGAGACCTGGAAGAGCGAGATCAAGAACGCTTCGGGACAGCCTGTCTTCGCGCAATAATACGGATATCTTGAACCTTAAGTGGATCGGCGAATGGTAGCTCTCTCGCAAGAACATGTCGCTTCGCGCATGAACATCTCGGTTCGCCGATCCCCTCTATTCGACTTCGACAGGCTCTTTCGCTTTGCGAGTCTTGGCTCGGCGCTACTCGTGCTACTCGTTCTCGCAGGCATTATTGGGGCCATGATCTATGGAGGCTGGCCCGCTTTCCGCGAGTTCGGGTTCGGCTTTATCACCTCGAGCGTCTGGAACGTGAACGAGGATCAATACGGAGCCTGGGTGGCTATTGTGGGCACCTTGTCCACGGCGCTGATCGCCCTCGTCATCGGCGTTCCGCTCTCGCTCGGCATCGCGATCTTTCTCACGCAGTTCTGTCCCCCCTGGCTCAAGCGGCCTGTCGCCACAGTGATTGAGCTGTTGGCCGCCGTGCCGAGTATCATCTACGGCATGTGGGGCCTTTTCGTCTTCGCACCGCTTTTCGCAAGATACATCCAAGTGCCGGTCTCCGACCTTGTGGAAGGCATGCCGATCATCGGCACCATTCTCTACGCACGCACGCCTTCCGGCGTGGGCGTGCTGACAGCAGGCATCATCCTGTCCTTCATGATCATTCCATTCATCGCCTCGATCACGCGGGACATTCTCGATCAGATCCCCTCCGTGCTGCGCGAGAGCGCCTATGGCATTGGCTGCACCACCTGGGAAGTCGTGCGCAATGTGCTTCTGCCGCAGGCTGGCGTGAGCATCATTGGCGCCATCATGTTGGGCTTGGGCCGCGCGCTCGGCGAGACCATGGCGGTGACTTTCGTGATCGGCAATGCCAACCGGCTGTCGGGATCGATCTTCGATCCAGGCTCGACGATCGCCTCACGCATCGCCAATGAGTTCAACGAGGCCATCGGGCTCCAGCTCAATGCGCTCATGGCATTAGGCTGCATTCTGTTCCTGGTCACGTTCGTGGTGCTCGTTCTGGCTCGCCTTCTGATCTCTCGCGTCAAGACAGCTTGAGGCTGCCATGAATACTGTTTTGCAAAAGGCGATGACCGAAGCTCCCGCTCCCTGGGGACGCGTGCGCCGCAGCCGCTACATCGCCGACCGGGCGCTGAAGGTGATCTGCACGCTGTTCACGCTCATCGGTGCCACTGTGCTCGGCTGGATCCTTCTGATGCTTC
Organism: Pseudomonadota bacterium; assembly: GCA_023450615.1. GTDB lineage: Bacteria > Pseudomonadota > Alphaproteobacteria > Rhizobiales > Beijerinckiaceae > Microvirga. Next base: position 55,093 of record JAEXGT010000086.1, read on the forward strand.
TTGTCGAGGGCGTCGGCGGATTGTCGTCGGATGTTTTCACGCAGACGACGCCCGGGCCGGGTTCGGCGGGGGGCGGCATCGCCAACGCTCTCGTCGGCAGCTTCATCCTGACCTTCCTCGGCATCGTGGTTGCCACGCCTATCGGCGTGCTGGCAGGAACATATCTGGCCGAGTACGGCAAAGGCTCGAGGCTCGCAGAGATCATCCGGTTCGTGAACGACATTCTGCTTGCGGCCCCGAGCATTCTCATCGGCCTTTTCGTCTACATGCTGATGGTGCAGCCCATGGGAGGCTATTCCGGCTGGGCTGGCGGCGTGGCGCTTGCCATCATCGCGACTCCTGTCATCGTGCGCACTACGGAAGACATGCTGCGCCTCGTTCCGGGTTCCCTGCGCGAGGCTGGCGCAGCGCTTGGTGCGCCCTTGTCGACGGTGATCATCAAGATCAGCTGGAAAGCCGCGCGGGCCGGCATGGTCACGGGTGTCCTGCTCGCCACGGCACGCATCGCAGGCGAAACGGCGCCTCTTCTGTTCACGGCGCTCAACAATAATTTCTGGTTCAACCCGAACCTGATGGGCGGCGTCGCCAACCTGCCTGTCATGATCTACCAATTCGCGCTCTCGCCCTATGAAAATTGGCGTGAGCTCGCCTGGGCCGGCGCCCTCATCATCACCCTGTCGATCCTGGGGCTGTCCATTGTGGCCCGCCTGCTCCTGAGGAAGGAAAAAGCCCGATGAGTTCGATTGCCGTTTCCGCAAGCAACGCCATCGGCAACGCCGCTGCCGCCGATACGGGTGTGCCGGTTCGCATTGCCGTCAAAAATCTCAACTTCTACTACGGCGATTTCTGCGGCCTGAAGGACATCTCTCTCGACTTCTATGATCGGCAGGTGACAGCACTCATCGGACCGTCCGGCTGCGGAAAGTCGACGCTGCTGCGCACCTGCAACCGCATCTACAGCCTTTATCCGGAGCAGCGCGCGGACGGGCAGATTCTGCTGGATGGACAGAACGTGCTTTCGCCCGCTGTCGACGTGAACGAGCTGCGCGCGCGCGTCGGCATGGTGTTCCAGAAGCCGACGCCGTTTCCCATGTCGATCTACGACAACATTGCCTTTGGCATCCGCCTCTACGAGAAGCTCCCGAAAAGCGAACTCGATGGTCGCATCGAGGAAGCCCTGCGCAAGGCAGCTTTGTGGGACGAGGTAAAGGACAAGCTGCGCCAATCGGGCATGGGACTTTCCGGTGGTCAACAGCAGCGCCTGTGCATCGCGCGCACCATTGCGCAGCGCCCCGAGGTGATCCTGCTTGACGAGCCGACCTCGGCGCTCGACCCGATCTCGACCGGCAAGATCGAGGAACTGATCGAGCAGCTTCGTTCCGAGTTCACCATCGTCATCGTCACCCACAACATGCAGCAGGCGGCCCGCATTTCGCAGTTCACCGCCTTTATGTATCTGGGCGAGCTCATCGAGTTCGGGCCGACGACCAAGATGTTCATGAATCCATCCAAGAAGCAGACACAAGACTACATCACCGGCCGCTTCGGCTGATCGAAGCTGCGCAAGGGAGGCCTCCGATGGCGGAGCACATCGTCAGTTCCTATGACAACGACCTGCAGGCGCTGCGCCGGCGCATTTCCGAAATGGGCGGGATTGCCGAGAAAATGCTGGTCGATGCGATCCAAGCGCTCGTCCGTCGCGACACGGCCCTGGCGCAAGCCGTCATTGCCTCCGACAAGCGGCTGGACGTGTTGCAGCGGGAGGTAGAGGAGAACGCGATCCTCACCATCGCCCGCCGGCAGCCGCTGGCGGTGGATTTGCGCGAAACCATCTCTGCGATCCGTATTTCCGGTGACGTGGAGCGCATCGGTGATCTCGCCAAGAACATCGCCAAGCGGGCGCTCGCCATCGGAGCGGATTTCCAGCCTCAGAAAATCGTGCTCGGTCTTCAGCACATGAACGATCTCGTGCTGGGTCAGCTCAAGGATGTGCTCGATTCTTACGCGCAGCAGGATACGGCGAAGGCGCTGGATGTCTGGAAACGCGACGGCGCCATCGATGCGCTCTATACCTCGCTTTTCCGCGAGCTGCTAACCTACATGATGGAAGATCCGCGCAACATCTCGTTCTGCACGCATCTTCTTTTCTGCGCCAAGAACATCGAGCGCATCGGCGATCACACCACCAACATTGCCGAGACTGTGCATTACCTCGTGACCGGCGAAACCCTTGCCATCGACCGGCCCAAAAACGACCGGTCCATCGATACCGGCGTTGAGGCAGGAGCCTGAAGGATGGGACCTCGCGTTCTGATCGTGGAGGACGAGGAGGCGTTGACGCTGCTCCTGCGTTACAACCTCGAGGCTGACGGTTATGAGGTCGACAGCGTCTCACGTGGAGACGAGGCCGAGATACGCTTGCGCGAGCAGGTGCCCGATATCGTGCTGCTCGATTGGATGCTGCCGGGCCTCTCCGGCATCGAACTTTGCCGCCGCATCCGGGTGCGCCCCGAGACCGAGCGCCTTCCGGTGATCATGCTGACGGCGCGAGGCGAGGAGGGGGACCGTATCCGTGGCCTGTCCACCGGCGCCGATGATTATATCGTCAAGCCCTTCTCGGTCCCTGAAGTGCTCGCCCGCGTGCGAGCGCTGCTCCGCCGAACGAAGCCTGCACATATTGCGACGCTGCTGCGGGCAGGCGACATGGAGCTCGACCGGGAAACCCACCGCGTACGCCGCGCGGGCAAGGACCTGCATTTGGGGCCTACGGAATTCAAGCTGCTCGAATTCCTTATGCAGAGCCCAGGCCGGGTCTTCTCCCGCGAGCATCTGCTCAATGCGGTCTGGGGGCACGATGTTTATATCGACGAGCGCACGGTGGACGTGCATGTGGGCCGCCTGCGCAAGGCCATCAATCTCCCGAAGATGGCGGATCCGATCCGCACCGTGCGCGGGGCGGGCTATTCCTTCGACGAGACCTTCGCCCGCGCCGACCAGGCTGCGAATAGGGAAGACTGATCCTTAGCCTCCAAAGAAAAAGGCCGCGCTGATCAGCTCAGCGCGGCCTTTTTCATGGAAACTCGATTGTGCCTCAGGCGCGGGCGAGCTTGCGCTCACGCTTGCGGTCGGCCACCGGCTGATAGGCAATGCGGGCGTGATGGGTGCAATAGGGCAGGCCGGTGATGGAGCGGGCGCCGCAGAAGCGGAATTCCGGCTTCGTCGGGTCGCCCATGGGCCAGCGGCACATGGACTCGCGCAGATCCATGATGGTCACGCGCTCGGACATGGGGATGGCCACATCGTCCTCGTCCACAACTGCCATGGGCTCTTCCCGTACGGGCTGGAGCGTAATGGGGGCCAGAACCACATTGCTGTGGGCTTGGGGCGCAATGGGGGCCGGCGCGCTGGGGGCGCGGGTCACTTTGCGGGCCCGCGGGGCCGCTGAAGTGGCCTTCACATCCTTGGCGCGGCCGGAGAGGCCCAGGCGGTGAACCTTGCCGATCACCGCGTTGCGGGTCACGTTGCCGAGCTCGGCGGCGATCTGGCTCGCGCTCAAGCCATCGGTCCAGAGCTTCTTGAGAAGCTCGACCCGCTCATCCGTCCAAGTTGCGCCCGCATCTGTCATTTTTAAAAACCTGCTTCCAACGTGGCAGCTCCATCAAACCCAGAATCCCACAACCCTCGCGGACAGAAAGTTGATGTCCGACCGCGTTGGGAGGGGTCACTCCTGGGGTGAAAGCCGCCGCACGAATGCTGTACTCGACTGACCTGAAGTTACAGGATGGGTGGACTCGGGCGCAAGAGTCCCCGGCACCCCCCTGTCGTTTTCCCCAGGGAACTCACCCTGCGGAAAATTTACCCGTGATGGGTCACTTCATTTCTCTTGAATTGACAGGGTCTCTGGCCTCGTTAGAATCCCAGCCGTGCCGCCCCGATTGGGCGGCGCTTTCTTTTTAGGGCTCAAGGCTGACCTTTACAGGTGCGACCTTGGGTCCCGACCAGAGGCGGAGAGAGCCCGTGACATCGCCATTGCTGCCAGTTTTTGCGCGCGCCGAATTGTCCTTCGAGAAGGGGGAGGGCCCTTGGCTCTACGGCCGAGATGGGCAGCGATATCTCGATTTCGGGGCCGGCATCGCCGTGAATGCCCTGGGCCATGCCCACCCGCATCTGGTCTCGGCGCTGACCGAGCAGGCTTCCAAGCTCTGGCACAGCTCCAACCTTTTCCAGATCCCGGAGGGCGAGCGTCTGGCGCAGCGGCTGGTGGAAAATACCTTTGCCGACGTGGTGTTCTTCACCAATTCCGGCGCCGAGGCCAATGAGGCCGCCATCAAGATGGCGCGCAAGTACCATCATGCGAAGGGCCATCCCGAGCGCTTCCGCATCATTACCTTCGAGGGGGCCTTCCATGGCCGGACGCTCGCGACCATCGCGGCGGGAGGTCAGGCCAAGTATATCGAGGGCTTCGGTCCCAAGGTCGAGGGGTTCGATCAGGTTCAGGTCGGTGATCTCGACGCCCTGAAGAAGACCATTGGTCCCGAGACGGCGGCCCTGATGATCGAGCCGATCCAGGGCGAGGGCGGTATCCGGTCCGTGGACAACGCCTTCCTCAAGGAGCTCCGCTCGCTCTGCGACCAGCACGACCTCATTCTGATCTTCGACGAGATCCAGACCGGCGTCGGCCGGACGGGCAAGCTCTTCGCCTATGAATGGACGGGCGTGACGCCGGACATCATGGCCGTTGCGAAGGGCATCGGCGGCGGCTTCCCGATGGGGGCCTGCCTTGCCACGCGCGAGGCTGCAATCGGCATGACTGCCGGAAGCCATGGCACTACCTTCGGTGGCAATCCGCTCGCCATGGCTGTGGGCAATGCCGTGCTCGACGTGATTCTGGAACCCGGCTTCCTCAAGGAGGTCGAGCGCAAGGGCCTGCTCCTCAAGCAGCGACTGGCCGAGCTTAAGGATCGGCATCCCACCATCATTGCCGATGTGCGCGGCCAGGGCCTCATGATGGGCCTGCGCACCGTCGTGCCCAACACCGATTTCGTCGCCGCCGCGCGCGATCAGAAGATTATCCTGATCGGCGCGGGCGACAACGTGGTCCGGCTTCTGCCGCCGCTCATCATCTCCGATGAGGACATCGCAGAAGCCTTCAAATGTCTGGATGCCGCCTGCGCGGCCATGGAAGCTGAGCAGAAGACGAAAGCTCAGCCGGGAGCAGCCCAATGAAGACCCGTCACTTTCTCGATCTCAGCGACTTTTCCGGGGCGGAGATCCGCCACATCCTGAAGATTGGCTCCGAGATTAAGGCCAAGCGCCGCCGGGGCGAGCGCTCCAAGGAACGCCCGCTCGAGGGCAAGACCCTGGCCATGGTGTTCGACAAGCCGTCCACCCGCACCCGCGTGTCCTTCGATGTCGGCATGCGCGAGCTTGGCGGCGAGACGCTGATGCTCACCGGCAAGGAGATGCAGCTTGGCCGTGGCGAAAGCATCGCCGACACGGCGCGCGTTCTCTCGCGCTATGTGGACGCCATCATGATCCGCACGCTCGATCATGCGATGGTGACGGAGCTTGCCCAGTACGCCTCGATCCCGGTGATCAACGGCCTGACCAAGACGACGCATCCGTGCCAGATCATGGCCGACATCATGACCTTCGAGGAGCATAACGGCTCCATCGAGGGCCGCACGGTGGCCTGGGTGGGCGATGCCAACAATGTGCTCGCCTCTTGGATTCACGCCTCGGCACGCCTAAATTTCGCTCTCAAGATCGCTTCTCCGCCGGAACTTGCCGTGCGACCCGAGCTTTTGTCCTGGGCAAAGAAGGAGGGAGCGGAGATCAGCGTGACGACCGATGCCTTCGAGGCAGCTGAGGGTGCCGATGCCATCGTCACCGATTGCTGGGTTTCAATGGGAGACGATGACGAGTTCCGCCGTCACAACCTGCTGAAGCCCTATCAGGTCAACAGCAAGCTAATGAGCGTGGCCGCCAAGGACGCCGTCTTCATGCACTGCCTGCCCGCGCATCGCGGAGAGGAAGTGACGGACGACGTGATGGACGGTCCGCAATCCGTTGTTTTCGATGAGGCCGAGAACCGGCTTCATGCACAAAAAGGCATCCTCGCGTGGTGCCTTGGAGCAGCAAACGCATGAGTTCAACTTCGTTCGAGGGACATGACGACGTCGTTCTGCCATTCTCGGTGGAGCCTCTCGACGTGCGTGGGCGCGTGGTGCGCCTCGGTCCCTCCATCGACACGATCCTGGCCCGTCACGGCTATCCCAATCTGGTCGCCCGCGTCATCGGCGAGGCTGCGGCGCTCACGGTCATGCTCGGTGCGTCGCTGAAGCTCGAAGGCCGCTTCCAGCTTCAGACCAAGACCGACGGCATCATCGACATGGTGGTCGTGGACTTCAACGCGCCCGACAAACTGCGCGCCACAGCCCGTTTCGACCAGGAGAAGCTCGATGCTCTTGGGTCGGGAACGGCGAGCACGGGTGAGCTGATCGGCAGCGGCTATCTTGCCATGACCATCGACCAGGGCACGGAACGCAGCCGTTATCAGGGCGTTGTCGCGCTCGAAGGTCAGGGCTTTGAGGAAGCGGCTCACCAGTATTTCCGCCAGTCGGAGCAAATTCCGACGCAGGTGCGTCTTGCGGTGGCAGAGCAGTTCGAAGAAGGCCGTCACACCTATCGTGCCGGCGGCCTGATGATCCAGTTCCTCCCGTCTTCACCTGAGCGGATGCGCCAGGCGGATCTCCATCCCGGCGACATCCCGGAGGGGCATGCCTCGAACGACCTCGCCGCGCCGTCGGAAGACGATGCCTGGGTCGAAGCGAAGTCCCTCGTCGCAACGGTGGAGGATCACGAGCTCATTGATCCAGCCGTGTCGAGCGAGCGCCTGCTGTATCGCCTCTTCCACGAGCGCGGCGTGCGTGTGTTCGATGGACAGAACGTACATGAGGAATGCACCTGCTCGCACGAGCGCATCATGGGCATGATGCGCCGCTTCTCGCCCGAGGATCGCCGCGACATGGTGGGCGATAACGGGCGCATTGGCATCACCTGCGAGTTCTGCTCGCGCTTTTACGATCTCGATCCTGCGGACGTGGAAGCCGAGATCGCCAAGACGGAAGCATAGAAGAGCTTTCGGACGAAACAAGAATGCCCGGCCGTGAGCCGGGCATTTTCCTTTTCATGGCGGGCTTACAGCCTCAGGAGGCGGCGCAGGTCGCCATCAAGCGGCGCATGAAGGCGGCGCCCGCTTCCAGTTGATCGAGCGTGATGTATTCGTCCGCCTGGTGCGCCTGATCGATGGAACCGGGCCCGCAGACGACAGTGGGAATGCCTGCGGCTTGGAAGTGGCCGGCCTCCGTTCCGTAGGGCACTGTCTGCGTGCGGTTCTTGCCTGCAAGGCGCATGACCAGAGTTTCGGTAAAGGAGCCGGGCTCCGGTGCGAGGCCCGGCACATGCGCATGGATTTTCGTCTCGATGCGTCCAAAATCGCCGAAGCGGTTGAGCCGCTTCAAGGCGACTTCTTGCGCAAACTTCTCGAACCTTTCCGGAATCTCCTTCGGATCCAGATCCGGAAGACCACGGAACTCCCAATGGAAGGTGCAGGATTTCGAGATGATGTTTCGCGCAGTGCCGCCCGAAATCACGCCCACATGCACGGTCGTATAAGGAGGATCGAAGCGTCCGCTCGTGTCGCCGCGCTCCATCATCTCGTCGCCAATGCGATTGAGTTCGGTGATCAGCTCCGCTGCCGTCATCACTGCGCTTGCGCCGAGATAGGGCTTCGATGAATGCGCCTCAAAGCCATGCACCGTCGTTGAGAAGGTCACGACGCTCTTGTGAGCATCCACCACCTCCAGCATCGTCGGCTCACCGACGATTACGGCCTTCGGCAGTGGCAGGTCATGTCCGAGCTTGCGGATGGTATCGACGACGCCGAGGCACGTGGTCTCCTCGTCATAGGAGAGCATGATATGGATCGGCGTCTGGAGATTAGCGGCCAGAAATTCGGGGACCAGCGCCAACGCCAGCGCATCGAACGCCTTCATGTCCACCGCGCCGCGCCCGTAGGCGCGCCCGTTCTCAATGCGCAGAGTGAATGGATCGGAGGTCCATGGCTGTCCCGCCACCGGCACTACGTCGGTGTGGCCTGACAAGACGATGCCGCCCTTGTCCTGAGGGCCGATGGTGGCATAGAGCGCCGCCTTGTCCCCCGTCTCGTTGGGCACGCGCACGAAAGGCACGTTCCAGCTCTGGAGATAAGCCTCCACGAATTCGATGAGAGCAAGGTTCGATTTCGCGCTTTCTGTATCGAAAGAAACCAGTTTCGCCAGCATTTCGAGCGGCGTCAGCCGCTGACCGTTGAAAGACATGCAAACCTCAATGCAGCACGCGCTTATTGCGCGGCATGTCGAGTGAGAACGCCGGGATTTCGGCGTCGAAGGTTTCGCCGTTTGCGGTTTCCATTACATAGCTTCCCTGCATGGTGCCGCTTGGCGTCGTGAGCGGACAACCGCTCGTATAGCTGTAGCTCTCGCCTGGACCGAGGACAGGCTCCTCGCCGACCACGCCGGCGCCGCGCACTTCCTGCACGCGGCCCTGCTCATCGGTGATGCGCCAGTAGCGGGCGCGCAACTGCACACGTTCCAGGCCCAGGTTGATGATCTCGACCGTATAGGCGAAGAAGTAGCGGCTGTCGTCGGGTGAGGACTCTTCCGGCATGTAGCGGGGTGTCACGGTCACGCTGATGCCGCGGGTAACGGCCTTGTACATGAGTGGTCCCTTGACCAGGAGTGGAATGTTCAGGTCTCGTGGTAAGGCGAGCTTCAGGTCTCGTCAATTGACGGTGGGGAAGGTTGCCATGCGTGGGGTTGTTCGAGGCGCATCCAGGCCGGATCATATAGGGACCCCGCGGATTAACCTTCATAAGCACCTGAGGTTTGACAGGACTGGCCTCGGATGCAATTCGCGACAAGAATAGTGCAACGGACCGGGAATTCCGTTAGACGGCTTCGACAGTTAAGCTAAGAACACTCACGATAGAGCAGGGGCCGGGAAAAGGTCATGGTTGCGTTGAAGGACGGGATTCAATCGGCTGATGCCATCATGCGTCTTGCGGAAGCGGGCGTGATTAAGCCGGAGACGCCATTCGCGTCCGATCAGGTACAGCCGGCAAGCCTCGATCTGCGGCTCGGCCGCCGGGCCTACCGGGTTCGCGCCAGCTTCCTTCCAGGCCGCAACCATACGGTGAAGGATCGCCTCGCCCAGCTCAGCTTTCATGAGATCGACCTTTCGGCCGGGGCCATCCTGGAGACGGGCAGCGTCTATATCGCCGAGTTGCAGGAGGGGCTGTCCCTGCCTGAGAACCTGTCCGCCGCCGCCAATCCCAAGAGTTCTACGGGCCGCATCGACGTCTTCACCCGTGTGATCACCGATCGCAGTCAGGAGTTCGATACCATCGGCGCGGGCTACTCGGGCCAGCTCTATGCGGAAATCTCGCCGCGTACCTTCCCAGTCCTGGTGCGGACGGGTACGCGCCTGTCCCAGCTGCGCCTGCGCAAGGGCGAAGTGCGCCTTACGGATGCCGAGCTCCATGCGCTTCATCAGCGCGAGCGGGTTGTCACCTCCGCCGAGCCGTCGATTCAGGACGGCGTGGCCGTGAGTGTGGATCTCGCGGGCTTCGGTTCGGACAATCTCATCGGCTACCGCGCCAAGCGTCATACGGGTCTTGTGGACGTGGACAAGCCGGGCTCCTGCCGGGTCGCCGATTTCTGGGAGCCGCTCTATGCGGATGCCAGCCGCACCCTCATTCTCGATCCGGGTCAGTTCTATATTCTGGCCTCCAAGGAGGCGGTTCACGTACCGCCGGATTATGCCGCTGAAATGGTGCCCTTCGATCCGCTCGTCGGTGAGTTCCGTGTCCATTATGCGGGCTTCTTCGATCCGGGCTTCGGCCATGCCGGCGCGGGAGGGGAGGGGGCTCGCGCGGTCCTCGAGGTCCGCTCCCGGGATGTTCCCTTCATTCTGGAGGACGGCCAGATCGTCGGCCGTCTCGTCTATGAGCGCATGGCCGAGCGCCCGCAGGTGCTTTATGGAGCCGGAGCAGGGTCGAACTACCAGGCCCAGGGCCTGAAATTGTCGAAGCACTTCCGCTGACCCCTTGCGGAAGTGTGGCCAAGATCGATATGGTCTTAAAGAGCGCGGGCGTAGTTCAGAGGTAGAACGTCAGCTTCCCAAGCTGAATGTCGTGGGTTCGATTCCCATCGCCCGCTCCAATCTTTCCTTTTGATGCGGATCAAAGCTGATGTGAGCCCTCCTGATAGGGTTCGTCACACTCCATTAAGCATGCCCCTTCGGACGAAGAGGGAAAAATGCGAAATCCGCTCCAGGAGGTGTTGACAAAATCTCGGCTAATCGACATATCCGCAGCCCCGCCGGATTTCAGGTCCAGGCAGGCTTCATGTCAAAGACACCACATCGGCAGAGCTCCTCCAGGGGCTGAAAAGGATGCTGTGTCTGATCGGGAAGTTTAACAATCCCGATCGACGCCACGAGCCGTGATTGCCAGTTGATGGCAAGTTCTCTCGGCTCCTCTGACGGACAATACAAGTCTCTATAGGGCGCGAGCCTTCTGAGATGAAGTAAACGCAGAGATGATATCATTTCTGCGAGCGATGAAGCGTGTCTTGAATACTGAAAGCTAGCGAGGAGCGGCGCTCCGAACGACAAAAAATCTTCAAAAAAGATGTTGACGTTCGAAACGAGAATCGCTAAACCCACTTCATCGACGGCGGCCTTGGCAACGGGGCGCTGGTCTGAAGAGGCCCTGACGCTCCCGGCGCCGCAAGGCGGGTGGGGTGACCCGGGTTCTCTTTCTTGTCTCTTCGGGACGAGATGTGC
>JAEXGT010000021.1 GCA_023450615.1 Pseudomonadota bacterium
CGCATAGGGTTTGCGTGAAGCGAGTTCCTAATGACGCCATCTTCTTCAGAAGAGAGTTCTTTCAACTTGCCGGAGGTATCATCCGGCGAGCACACTACCAATGGTGTCACTCTTCACGGCGTTCAAGCGGGACCCGCGCACGCACCTCTGGCCATTCTGCTGCATGGGTTCGGCGATTTCTGGTGGGGCTGGCGGCGGCAGATCGGTCCTTTGACGGCGGCAGGATTTCGGGTCGTCGCACCGGATCAGCGCGGCTACAACCTCAGCGAGAAACCCATCGGTTTGAAAGCCTACGATCTCGATACGCTGGCTGCCGACATCGTCGGGCTCGCGCAAGCCTATGGGCGAGAAAAGTTCATCCTGATCGGGCATGACTTTGGAGGGCTGGTGGGATGGTGGATCGCGTCCCGCTACCCGCAGCATGTGGAGCGGTTCGTCGCCATCAACTCCTTTCACCCCCAGATTCTCGTTCCCTATTGGCGGAAAAGCCCCACGCAGTTTCTGCGCAACATCTACATGGGGCTCTATCAAATTCCCTGGCTTCCCGAAGCGCTCTTCCGCATGAAGAACTTTGCTCTCATGCGCCAGCTTTATATCCGAAGCGGGCGACCGGGCATCTTCTCCAAATCGGACCTCGATCGCTACCAGAAGGCTTGGAGCAAGCCGGGTGCTTTGACGGGTATGATCAATTGGTATCGCGCCATGCGCCGCAAACCCCATATCGAGAACCTGCGCATCACGGTTCCCACAATGGTGATCTGGGGGAATAAGGACGTCTACCTCGAAAAGGGCCTGGCGGAAGCCAGTCTCGACCTGTGTGACGACGGTCGTATCGTGTGGATCGAGAACGGCACGCATTTCGTGCATCTGGAGGAGCCCGAGGCCGTCAATCGGGCTCTGATCGATTTCCTGAAGGGTTGAGCGAGATCAACTGTCCTTCGGTCGAGCGGACTGAAGCGGCGTGATCCTGAGGGCCGTGATGCGATTGCGCGATTTGCGCAGGACCTGGAAACGGCATCCATGGAATGTGAAGATCTGGCCGGTATCGGGGATCGTCTGCGCTTCGTGAATGACGAGGCCCGCGATGGTGGTGGCCTCCTCGTCCGGCAGATTCCAGTCCATGGCGCGGTTGAGGTCGCGGATCGGCACGGAGCCGTCCACATTCACCGAGCCGTTCGGCTGCGGTCGCACGCCCTGCATCGAGAGGTCGTGCTCATCCTTGATGTCTCCCACGATCTCTTCAAGGATGTCCTCAAGGGTTACGAGGCCCATCACCTCGCCGTATTCATCCACCACCAAGGCAAAGTGCGTTTTCTTGGCGAGGAATGCCTTGAGCTGGTCGCGCAGCGAAGTCGTGTCCGGGACGAACCAGCTCTCCAGAGCGATTGCTTCCACCTTCAGCTTGCTCGCATCGCCTCCGACAGCATCGAGCGCGCGCAGCAGGTCCTTGGCGTGGAGAACGCCGACGATGTTCTCCTGGCTCTCGCGCCAGAGCGGCATGCGCGTATAGGGCGAGGAAAGCACCTCGCGCACGATCTCTTCCGACGAGAGATCCGCATTGATGGTGCGCATCTTCGTGCGGTGAACCATGACCTCCGAGACAGTGAGATCTTCGAGATCGAGGAGGCCGCCCAGCATGTCGCGTTGAACTTTCGCGACGCCGCCTTCCTTGTGAAGCAGATCGACCTGCCCGCGAATTTCCTCCGATGCGGAAAGGATGGGCGTGTTCGCGCCGATCCTGATGCCGAAGGGGCGAAGCATGAGGCGCACCAGACGCTCGACGGCGATGGCGATAGGGCCGAGGATCGCCACGACCCAGGACATGGGACGTGAGAGAAAGAGCGAAACGCTGTCGGGTGATAAGATAGCGACTGTCTTCGGCATCACTTCCGCGAACACGATCACAAGCACCGACATGATCGCGGTGGCATAAAGCGCGCCGCCATCCCCGAAAATCGCGACGAGCACGCTGGTGGCGAAGGCCGACACGCCGATATTGACGATGTTGTTGCCGATGAGAACCGTGCCGATGAAACGCTCGCGGATCTCAAGGAGACGGTTCACCAGGCGTGCCCGCGTGTCGCCGCTCTTTTCCAGCATGAGCATGCGGGATCGGGATGCTCCGGTGAAGGCCGTCTCGCCTGCCGAGAAGAAGGCCGAGAGCAGAAGGCAGAAGATGACGACCAGAGCGGCGATCCAGAGGTCGCTGGCAGAGGATTCCTCGATCATGACGACGATGTGCTGATTTCATCCATCAGGAATGCGCGGACCTTGTCCGCTTCGATGCCGGGCGCAATGAAGCTCTGTCCGATCCCGCGCGCCAGAATGAACGTGAGCGATCCACCCTTCACCTTCTTGTCTTGTGCCATGGCGTCCAGAAGCTCATCCACCGTGCCGCATCCACCCGGTACATGGGACAGGCGCGTGGGAAGTCCAACATCCTTCAGATGCGCCTCGATGCGCTCCGCGTCGGAGAGCGGGCACAGACCCAACGCGGCCGAGAAGCGAAAGGCGAGGTTGAGGCCGATGGCGACGCCCTCGCCATGAACGAGGCGCGCGGAATCGTATCGTGTGATCCGCTCCAGCGCATGGCCGAAGGTATGGCCGAGATTGAGCAGGGCGCGATCGCCCGTCTCATGCTCGTCGCGCACCACCACAGCAGCCTTGGCGCGGCAGCTTTGCGCCACGGCTTCATCGCGCTCCGGGCCGCCTTCGAAGATGCCGCTCCAGTTTTCCTCGCACCAGGCGAAGAAGCGCACATCGTCGATGAGCCCGTATTTTACCACCTCCGCATAGCCAGCGCGCATCTCGCGGGGAGGCAGCGTGTCGAGAAGGGCGGTGTCGGCCAGAACGAGACTCGGCTGATGGAACGCGCCGACGAGGTTCTTGCCGTGGCGGGAATTGATGCCGGTCTTGCCGCCGACGGAGGAATCGACCTGCGAGAGCAGGGTGGTCGGCACCTGCACGAAGCGCACGCCGCGGCGCACTACGGCTGCGGCAAAGCCTGCGAGGTCGCCGATCACGCCGCCGCCTAGCGCGACCACGAGATCGCCGCGCTCGATTTTTGCTTCCAGCACCGCGTCGCAGACGCGTTCGAGATTGGCATAGGATTTCGTCGCCTCGCCCGGGGGCAGGGTGACCACCGAGGTGCGCAAACCATTGGCGTGGAGGGCATTGGCGAGGGCCTTGGCATAGAGGGGCCCCACATGCTCGTCCGTGACGATGGCGGCGGCGCGGGCGCCAAGCGCCGCGATGCGGGAGCCCGCCGTCTCGATCAGGCCACGTCCGACGAGAATGTCGTAAGCCCGGTCGCCGAGCGGAACCGGAACCGTGATGGCCGCTTTGCTGCTCATTCGGCTTTCCCCTGCTTTTCCTTGTCGAACCAGCCGCCGAGGGCCTTGATGATGTCGGCCACCACGCGGTCGTGCGGCGCCTCGTGCGAATCGATGGTGAGGTCTGCCAGGGCATAGAACGGGTGGCGAATCTCCATGAGCTTTCGCATGGTGCCTTCCGGATCGGGATTGCGCAGGAGAGGGCGTGTGTCGCGCTTGCGGACACGGCGCATGAGCACGTCGAGATCGGCCTTCAGCCAGATCGATATGCCCTGCTCGGCGATATTTGCGCGGGTATCCTCGTTCATGAAGGCTCCGCCGCCGGTGGCGAGCACCATGGGGCCTTCCTGGAGCAGGCGGGCGATGACCCGGCGCTCGCCGTCCCGGAAGTGCTCCTCGCCGTGGATGGCGAAGATATCGGGAATCGTCATGCCGGCGGCTGCCTCGATCTCGTGATCGGCGTCGCGGAACGGCAGTTTGAGCGTCTGGGCCAGCCTCCGGCCCACCGTGCTTTTTCCGGCGCCCATGAGCCCGACGAGCACGATCGACCGCGCGCCGAGCTGGCGGCTGATGGGGTGGCCGCGCCGGCGATTTTCAGTCTGCTCGCCAGCTTCATCGAGCGAATTGAAGCGGCTGATATTGTTCATGAGACTGTCCTAGAGCATCGGGCCGGAAAGTGGAATGCACTTTTGGGATCAATCCGGCGCTTGCCATAGAGGCTTACACATCGTTTGGGCAGCCCGCTTGGCCGGTGGAATCCCTGAATATGGGGTTTCCACTCTATCGGTGGTCCTGCCATGAGCCGTATAAGATGTGCCTTAACGTAAGGACTTGCCTTTGCGTCCCATGCATGGTTCTAGCGAGGTAACGCTTAGAAGAGGGTCCCTTGCCCACCTTATTCCGGTTTCTCCTCGTCGTTGCCGTTCTCGCGGGCCTAGGGTTTGCGGCCATGTTCGCGCTGGCGACCTTCGTCCATCCCGATCCGCGTGAAATCACGGTGCCGGTCCCCACCCAGCGGACCCCTTCGTCCTGATGAACGGCGCGCGCCAGGCCAGCCTTTTCCTGGACATGCTCGCCGCCGAGCGTGGCGCTTCCAAGAACACGCTGGACGCCTACCGGCGCGACCTTGACGACTACTTGAGCTTCCTCAACGAGCAGAAAGCTCAACCCGATAATGCCTCCGCCGCCACCATTCGCGGCTTCATGGCAAGCCTGGAGGAGCGCGGCCTGAAGGCCTCGTCCGCCGCCCGCAGACTCTCCGCCGTTCGCCAGTTTCACAAATTTTTGTATGTGGAAGGCTATGCCCCCGCCGATCCCACGGCGGCCATCTCGGCTCCGAAGCGGGGCAGGGCGCTCCCGAAGGTCCTTTCGGTCGAGCAGGTGGACCGCCTGCTGCAGGTGGCCCACGAGGGGGTGACTCGCCCCGAGGCCTCTCCATCCGAGCGGCTCAAGGCGGCCCGCATGGCCTGCCTGCTGGAACTCCTCTACGCCACGGGCCTGCGCGTTTCTGAGCTCGTCTCGCTTCCCCGCAGCGCGGCCAAGACCCGCGATCGTTTTCTCGTGGTCAAAGGCAAGGGCGCGAAGGAGCGGCTCGTGCCGCTGACCGATGCCGCGCGGGATGCGGCGCGCGCCTATCTCGCGCTCTTGGAGGAGCAGGGGAAGGCGGTAGGGCCTTGGCTGTTTCCGGCGGACAGCGAGAGCGGCTATCTCACCCGTCAGGCCTTCGCGCGTGATTTGAAGAATGTTGCGGGCGGAGCGGGCCTTCGCGCCGACAAGATCAGCCCCCACGTGCTGCGCCATGCCTTCGCGAGCCACCTGCTCCAGAACGGCGCCGATCTGCGCGTGGTTCAGGAACTGCTCGGCCATTCCGATATCTCGACCACGCAGATCTACACGCATGTCTTGGACGAGCGCCTGAAGAGCATGGTGCGCGATCTGCACCCGCTGTCGTCGGGCGAATGACGCCGAGGCCGGCTACTTCCGCTTCAGCAGAAACACGCCCTGATCGCCGAGCAGGTTCCAGACCCACCAGGGCAGGCTCACCTGCATGGGCTTTCCGCCCGCATTGAGGGCAACCGCCTTTTCCATCTGCGCGCCGACGTCGCGGCACAGCTCCACGAAATCGCGGATGGTGCAGAAATGGATGTTGGGCGTGTCGTACCAGGAATAGGGCAGATTTTCCGTCACCGGCATCCGGCCCTTGAGGGCGAGATCGACGCGCACGCGCCAATGGCCGAAATTCGGAAACGACACGATGGCGCGGCGGCCGATGCGCAGAAGGTCTTCCAGCACCACGCGCGGCTGGCGCGTCGCCTGGATCGTCTGCGAGAGGATCACGTAATCGAAGGCGTCGTCCGGATAATCGGCGAGGTCCGTGTCGGCGTCGCCCTGGATGACGGGGAGGCCTTTCGCGAGGCAGGCATTCACGCCCTCGCGGGAAATCTCGATGCCGCGCCCGTCCACGTTCTTGCGCTCGCGCAGGAGCGAGAGCAGGGCGCCGTCGCCGCAGCCGACATCGAGCACGCGCGAGCCCGGCTCCACCATGTCGGCGACGAGCAGGAAGTCAAGGCGGTGGCCGGTTGCGAGATCCGTCGCCGGCAGGGAGAGGCTCGATGCGCTCATGCGATTCCCCGCACCCGCGCCGCGGCGTCGATGAAGCCGCGCGCTGCCGCAAACATTTCCGGTTCCTCGAGCAGGAAGGCGTCGTGACCCTTGTCGCTCTCCACCTCCACGAAACCGACCGATGCCGCCGCGGCGTTCAGCGCATGCACGATGGCACGGGAGTCGGATGTGGGGAACAGCCAATCGGAGGTGAACGAGATCACGCAGAAGCGCGTGGCCGAGCCTTTGAATGCCTTCGCCAGCGATCCGCCATGCTCCGCCGCGAGATCGAAATAATCCATCGCCCGCGTCACGTAGAGATAGGAATTTGCATCGAACCGCTCGACGAAGGAGATGCCCTGATAGCGCAGGTAGCTCTCGATCTGGAAATCCGCATCGAAGGAGAAGGTCGGCGCGGCGCGATCCTGGAAGTTACGGCCGAATTTCCGGTGCAGGGCCATCTCGGAAAGGTACGTGATATGCGCGCCCATGCGCGCCACCGCGAGGCCTTTCGAGGGCCGCGTGTCCTCGAGAAGATAGCGCCCGCCGCGCCAATTGGGATCGGCCATTACGGCCTGACGGCCGACCTCGTGAAAGGCGATGTTCTGAGCCGAGTGACGCGCGGCGGTGGCGATGGGCAGGGCCGCGAAGACGCGGTGCGAATAGCTCGCCGCCCATTGCAGCACTTGCATGCCGCCCATGGAACCGCCGATGACGCAGAACAGGGTCTCGATGCTTAAGCGGTCGATAAGCGCCGCCTGAGCCCGCACCATGTCGCGGATGGTGACGACCGGAAAGTTCAGGGCATAGGGTTGGCCCGTCGCGGGGTCGGTCGAGGCCGGGCCCGTGGTGCCCATGCAGCCGCCGATCACGTTGGCGCAGATCACGAAGAAGCGGTTGGTGTCCACCGGCCTGCCGGGGCCGACCATGGTCAGCCACCAGCCGGGCTTGCCCGTGACGGGATTGTCGTTCGCCACATGCTGATCGCCGGTGAGCGCGTGGCAGATCAGCACGGCATTGGACTTGTCGGCATTGAGCGTGCCGTAGGTCTGATAGGCGATCTGCCAGGGAGCCAGCGCGATGCCGGAATCCATCATCAAAGGCTCGTCCGCGCCAAAGCGCATGACCAGGCTCGACGGATCGTCGGCTTGGCTTCGCGCTTCCAGGGAGAGGGGTGATGCTGTCATGGATAAAGCGGCCGTGTTCGGTTTGCCGAACAAGCCGTAATTCGGACAGGTCCAGACGTCAACGCGCATGAGGCCACAGAAAGGTTTGTCGCTAGGGAGAGACTGTCAAAGAGCAAGCGGGGATATCCTCGCGACCTGTGCGGTCCGAGGGGATGGGGTCGAGGGAGGCGCGAGGAGGCGTCCGGCTCGGTTGTGGAGTGAGTGAAGAACCAAACGGCTCCTCGCGCACGGCTTTTTTAGGCGGACACCGCATCGATCCTCAAAGGATGTGCGGGCGGCCTCCTGCCGGAGGACTTGCGTCAGCCTCATCCGCAGGACCGCTCCCGGCTCCACAATCACGACGCCTCGCGAGCGCGCCCCTCGGTGAGCCGGGACAACACAG
>JAEXGT010000039.1 GCA_023450615.1 Pseudomonadota bacterium
GTGCGGTGGGCTTTCCGCTCGGCATCGCCGGGCATCGGCTGAAGCGGCTGCGCACGGCGTTGCTGCAAGGGCTCGGCATCGTGCAGACGATTCCGAGCATCGCGCTTTTCGGTCTTCTCATGGCGCCGCTCGGCGCCATCGCGGCCAGCGTGCCTCTGGCTGCGGCGCTGGGCATCAGGGGCATCGGCGCCGCGCCGGCCTTCATCGCGCTGTTTCTCTATGCGCTGTTTCCCATCGTCGCCAACACGGTTGCCGGATTGAGTCAGGTGCCCGCGGCTTCCGTCGATGCGGCGCGCGGCATGGGCATGTCGCGCCGCCAGCAATTGGTGCAGATCGAAATGCCGCTCGCTTTTCCGGTGATCCTGGCAGGCATCCGCATCGTGCTCGTTCAGAATCTCGGCCTTGCAACGGTGGCGGCGCTGATCGGAGGAGGGGGCTTCGGCACCTTCGTCTTCCAGGGCATCGGCCAGACGGCGCTCGATCTCGTGCTGCTGGGAGCCATTCCCACGGTGGCCCTGTCCTTCGCCGCATCCATCCTTCTCGACGCGCTGGTCGATCTCTCCAAGGGAGCGCTGGCATGATCGAGATCGAGCATCTCACCAAGCGCTACGGCAGCAATATTGTCGTCGACGATGTGTCCCTCACCGTGGAAGAGGGCAGCCTGACGGTTGTCGTCGGCACGTCGGGCGCGGGGAAATCGACCCTTCTGCGCATGATCAACCGTCTGGTGGAGCCGAGCGCGGGGCGCGTGCTCATCGACGGCGAAGACACGCACACGATCCCGCAGGACGAACTGCGCCATCGCATCGGTTACGTGATTCAAGGCTACGGTCTGTTCCCGCATCGCAATGTGGCGGCCAACATCGCAACCGTGCCGCGCCTGCTCGGATGGGACCGCAAAAAAATATCGCAGCGCGTGGACGAATTGCTCGACCTGTTCCAGCTCGATCCGGCGGAATTCGCGCATAAATTCCCGCATGAATTGTCCGGCGGCCAGCAACAGCGCGTGGGCGTGGCGCGGGCCCTGGCGGCGCGGCCCTCGCTCCTGCTCATGGACGAGCCTTTCGGCGCGCTCGATGCGGTGATCCGCGCCAAGGCGCAGGACGACCTGCTCGCCATTCAACGCCGCCTGGGAACCACGATCGTTCTCGTGACGCATGACATGAGCGAGGCCTTCCATCTCGGGGACCGCATCGCCGTCATGGATCAGGCGCGCCTGCTGCAACATGCGGCGCCCGCCGAGCTGTTGATGCGTCCGGCCGACGATTTCGTGGAGCGCCTCGTGGGAACGGCGGAGCGTCCGTTCCGTCTTCTCTCGCTGGCGAAGGTGCGCGACGCGCTCGAGGCGGGCGAGGCCGCGGGCGAGCCGGTTGCGGTCTCGGACGACCTGCACGCCGTCCTCGCGCGCCTCATGTGGACGGGGCGCGAGGCCCTGCCGGTGGCCGACGCCACGGGCGCGATCATCGGCAAGGTGAGCGTCGGCGGCATCCTGAAGCATGGGCGTGCGCATCCATGACGCTGCCGTCCTTCATTCGCCTGGCGGGCCTGTTGCTGCTCGTCGCCTTCATCACCATGCCGCAGGCCTTCGCGTTCGTCTTCGAGCCGTTGATCGCGCCCGGCGCGCCTGCGATCTACAATCACGGAAGCCTGCTCGTGCTCACGCTGCAGCATCTGCGTACGGTTTTCCTGGCAACGCTCTGCGGCACCGCTTTCGCGGTGTCGCTCGGGATCTTCGTCACGCGCGCCTCGGGCGCGGAATTCCTGCCGCTCTCGCGTAGCCTCGTGAATATCGGCCAGACCTTCCCGCCGATCGCGGTTCTCGCCATCGCGGTTCCTCTTGTGGGTTTCGGAGAAAAGCCCACCTTCATCGCGCTGTTTCTCTACGGCCTCCTGCCGATCTTCGAGAACACGCTGACAGGACTGACCCAGGTTCCCGCACAGGCCATGGAGGCGGCGCGCGGCATGGGGATGAACGCATGGCAGCGTTTGTCACAGGTCGAGCTGCCGCTCGCCTTCCCCGTGATCCTCGCCGGAATCCGCCTGTCGGTCATCATCAGCCTCGGCACGGCCACCATCGGTTCCACCGTGGCGGCCAAAGGGCTCGGCGAGGTCATCATCGCCGGGTTGCAGTCCAACAACATCGCCTTCGTCCTGCAGGGCGGATTGGTGGTCGCGCTGCTTGCCGTCCTGATCCACGACGGATTGGGATTGATGGAGCGTGCCGCCGCCCGCAGGCTGGGCCGCGTCATAGATGAGGTGTCATGACCCTGCTCGAACGGTTGAAAATCGAAACCAGGCCCGCCCACGATCGCATCGAACTCGCCATGGATCTCGACCGCCGGATCGCCGACCGGGACGGCTACAGGAGCCTTTTGATCCGGTTCTACGGCTTTCACAGCGCGTGGGAACGCGCCGCGTCGGAGCTTGCGCCCGACAGGGCGTTCTTCGAGAGCCGGTGCAAAACCAAGCTTCTCGCCAGGGATCTTACGGTGCTCGGCCTTTCGGACGAGGAGATCATTCGTTTGCCGCAATGCAATCCTCTCATGCCTATGCCGTCGCCCGCAGCCGTGCTCGGCAGCATGTATGTGGTCGAGGGCTCGACGCTCGGCGGCGCGATCATCGCGCGCGATGTCGAGCGCAGGCTCGGCTTCGGGCCCGAGACCGGCTGCGCCTATTTCAAGAGCTACGGGCGCGAGACCGCTCTCATGTGGAAGCAGTTCGGAGCAAAGCTCCTGGAAGCGTCCTCTCCCGAAGCCGACGATGAAATCGTCGAAACCGCACAAAGGACCTTTGACGTCATGCACGACTGGCTGTGTGAGGGCTCATGAACCATCAAGTGCCGCAAGAGATCGACCTGACCGCTTGCGAGCGGGAGGCGATCCACATTCCCGGGAGCATCCAACCCCATGGAATCCTGTTCGCCCTGTCGCGCCCGGACATGATCCTCACGCATGTGAGCGCCAATGCCGCATCCGTTTTCGGGATCGAGCCGCTTTCCCTCCTGAAGCGGCCCTTCCGCGAGGCGATGCCTGAGATCGCAGCCGCGCTCGAAGCCGATCTGGCCGGGCCGATCCCGTTGGGGACGTCACGTTTCACGCGCGCGATCACCGTGAAAGCCGCCACGGGCGAAGCCGCGTTCGATGTGGTGCTGTCGCGCTCGGACGGGCATGTGATCATCGAGCTGGAAGCGGTGGCCGACGATGCGGTCTCCAGCATCGACATGCTTTACCCGACCTTGCGCGGC
This sequence comes from Pseudomonadota bacterium, assembly GCA_023450615.1. Taxonomy (GTDB): domain Bacteria; phylum Pseudomonadota; class Alphaproteobacteria; order Rhizobiales; family Beijerinckiaceae; genus Microvirga. The sequence continues at coordinate 3,245 of JAEXGT010000039.1, forward strand.
TTCGTTGAGGAGCTGCACGGAGCCTCCACGATCGACCGGCTCTGCCAGCTGGCGGCGCAGGATATCCGCCGGCTCACGGGGTTCGACCGGGTTCTCGTCTATCGCTTCGACAAGCAATGGAACGGCACCGTGATTGCGGAGGACCGGAACGATGCGCTGCCGTCCTATCTCGACCTGCGCTTCCCCGCCTCCGACATTCCGGCGCAGGCACGAGAGCTCTACCGCCGCAACCGCCTGCGCATCATTCCCGATGCGGATTACACGCCGGTTCCGATCCAGTCGCACGATCCCGCGCCGCTCGACCTGAGCGACTCGGTTCTGCGCAGCGTCTCGCCCGTGCATCTCGAATACATGCGCAACATGGGCACGCCCGCCTCCATGTCGATCTCGATTCTGCGCGATGGGGCGCTCTGGGGGCTGATCTCGTGCCACAACAGCAGCCCGCGGCGGGTGTCCCTTCCGGTGCGCAGCGCCTGCGATTTCCTCACCCAGATCTTTGCGATGCAGCTGGAGGCGCGGGAGAACACCGCATTGGCGGATAACCGCGTCCGGCTCGGCGCCGTGCAGGCGCGCCTCCTGGCCTACATGGCGGGCGAGAGCTTCTTCATCGACGGCCTCGTGAGCCATCCGGAAGACCTGATGCTGCTCGCGGGCGCGCAGGGCGCCGCCATCGTCACGGACGAGCGTTGCTGGCGCCTGGGCGTAACGCCGGGGGAGAGCGAGGTCAGGGCGCTCTGCGCCTGGCTCGCGGAGAACTATCAGGACGACGTGTTCGCCACGGATCGCCTGGCGGATCTCCTGCCGGAGGCCGAACCTTACGCGGCCAAGGCCAGCGGCCTTCTCTCCATCTCCATCTCGAAGATGCGCTCGAGCTATATTCTATGGTTCCGCCCGGAGATCGTGGAGACGGTCAAATGGGGCGGCAATCCGGAAAAGCCCGTGCGGGAGGAGGCTGGCACCTTGCGGCTCCACCCCCGCCGCTCCTTCGAGATCTGGAAGGAGACGGTGCGCGGCCGCTCAGTCCCCTGGGACCGCAGCGAGATCGAGGCGGTCAAGGAACTGCGCAACGCCATCGTCGGCATCGTGCTGCGCCGCGCGGAAGAACTGGCCGCCCTGGCGGACGAGCTGAGCCGCTCGAACAAGGAGCTGGAAGCCTTCTCCTATTCGGTGTCACACGATCTGCGGGCGCCGTTTCGCCATATCGTGGGATATTCCGAACTCCTGAAGAAACAGGAATGGTCCGAGCTGTCCGATAAGGGCAAGCGTTACATCGATACGATCATCGAGTCGGCCTATATGGCGGGCACGCTCGTCGACAACCTGCTGCGCTTCTCGCAGATGGGACGCACCGCGCTCAAGCCGCGCCCGGTTGATACGGCGGAGCTTGTGGAGGAAATCCGGCACAGGCTCACCGCGGAGGCAGGTGGGCGGCGGATCGAATGGAAGATCGGCGCGCTGCCGAACATCGTTGCGGATCCGGTCCTCATCCGTCTCGTCTTTGAGAATCTTTTGGATAATGCCGTCAAATATTCTCGAACGCGGGATACATCCCGCATCGAAGTGGGTTCCTACCGGGAAAACGGGGAGATCGTCTTTTTCGTGCGCGACAACGGCGTCGGCTTCGATATGAAATATGCCGACAAACTGTTCGGCGTCTTCCAGCGTCTTCACCGGATGGAGGAATTCGAGGGAACCGGGATCGGATTGGCTAATGTTCGCCGCATCGTCGAAAGGCATGCAGGTCGCAGTTGGGCGGAAGCTCAGCCGGAAAAGGGCGCGACTTTCTACTTCGCCCTGCCGGAAAATGAAGGAGCGGCGTGAATGCCGGAATTGAAACCAATCTTACTGGTCGAGGACAATCCCAAGGATCTCGAACTCACCCTGGCTGCCTTGGAGCAGAGCCAACTCGCCAACGAAGTCGTCGTGGTCCGCGATGGCGAGGAGGCGCTCGACTTCCTGAACCGGCGGGGAGCTCATGCAAGCCGCAACACCAGCGATCCCGCCGTGGTGCTGCTTGACCTGAAGCTTCCGAAGGTCGACGGGCTCGAGGTGCTGGAGAAGGTGAAGGCCAACCCGCACCTGAAGCAGACCCCCGTGGTGATGCTGACCTCGTCCCGGGAGGAGAGCGACCTGATCCGCAGCTACGAACTCGGCGTCAATGCCTTCGTGGTGAAGCCGGTAGGCTTTCGCGAGTTCTTCGACGCCATTCAGGATCTCGGCGTGTTCTGGGCCATCCTCAACGAGCCGCCGCCCCGGCGGCCGGACCAATAGGGCATCGCATGGACCGTCCGGTTGCTCTGCAGTCCAGCCGAACGCTGCACATCCTCCTCCTGGAGGACAGCGCGCTCGATGCTGAGCTGGTGACGGAGGCTTTGTCTTCGGCAGGACTACCGGTTGCGGTCGAACAGGTCGTTCTGGAGGAGGAGTTCGTCCATGCGCTCGGCAACGGCACATGGGATCTGGTGCTCGCCGATTACCTGCTGCCCGGCTTCGATGGCCTGACCGCTCTCGAACTCGTGCGGGATCGATATCCGGAATTGCCGTTCGTGTTCGTCTCCGGCGCTCTCGGCGAAGAAGTGGCCGTCGAGGCGCTCAAGCGCGGTGCGACGGACTACGTGCTCAAGGACCGGCTGGAGCGGCTACCCGTCACGGTTCTGCGCGCTCTCACCGAGGCGCGCGAGCGGACGGAGAAGCGCCAGTCCCAGGAATCCCTGCAGAAGCTTCTCGACGAGCGGACCGCTCTCCTGCACGAGCTGGATCATCGGGTGAAGAACAATCTTCAGCTTCTTCTGTCCCTGGTCGGCATCGAGATCCGGCATGCGGAGGACGGAGCGGCGGCCCGCGTGCTGGAGCGCATGCGCGGACGCCTCCAGGCGCTCGGTGCGGCGCATCGGGATCTCTACGACAAACAAGGCTCGTCCCGTTTCGATGCCGGCAATTTCGTGCGCGGACTTTGCCGGGAACTGACGACCGCGACCGCCGGCGTGACGATCTCGCCTGAATTCGACATCGAGAATGTTGAGGTGAAAGCCGTCAACGCCGCTCCCATGGCTCTCCTGATCAACGAGATCGTCGTGAACGCGCTCACGCACGCCTATCGCGAGCGGCATGGCAAACTGATCCTGGCCATGCGCGTGCGCGACGGCCGGTTGCTTTTTCAGATCTCGGACGATGCCTTCAGCCCCGAGGAAAAGCGCGCTGCGAAAGAGGGGGCTTCCAGCATCGTCCTGAAAGGGCTGGCGCGTCAGCTCGATGCGGAAGTCGAATGGCCTGACGATGAAGCCAGCCTTCTCGTCCGCGTGCTCATGCCGGTTGAAGAAATCGGCTGACATGAACAGGCCTGAACACACCGCATTCCCAGCATCGGCAAAGGTGGGTTTGCCCGGCGGACCCCGCACGTCCTTGCGCCAGGTGCTCTGGGCGCTCGTGTTCGCGCTCACTCTGCCGGCCATCCTGATCGCCGGCGCAGGGCTCTATTCGGGCTATCGCGCCGAGCAGGAGACCATGGACCTGCGCCTTCAGGAAACGGTCCGGGCCTTGAGCTTTTCCCTCGAACGGGAGATCGAGAAAAGCGAGATCGCTCTGAGAATGCTCGCTCTTTCGCCTCACATTACCAATGGCGATTATGCCGCCTTCCACCAGCAGGCGCGGGAGGCGGGATTGCCCAGCCCCTCTTGGGTGGTCCTTGTTGAGCCGGATGGCACGATGCGCCTCAATACGCGCGTGCCCTATGGCTCACCCTTGTCGAAAAGCGCGCGCCGGACGGCTTTGCTGAAAGTGCAGGAGAGCCGTAAGCCACAGCTCTCGGACCTCAATATCGGCCCCAACACAAAGCAGCCCGTCGTCATACTGGACGTTCCCGTTATCCGTGATGACAAGGTGGCGTACATCCTTTCCGCTGCCATCGGGCCAAGCGTTTTCCAGCGGCTCATCGCGGATCAGCGCATTGCCGCGAACTGGAATGCCGCCGTGCTCGATCGCGGCGGACGGATCGTAGCGCGCTCCCGCGCGCCGGAGCGGTTTGTGGGGCAACTCAGCAATCCCATCGTGCGCGATGCGATCAATGCCGCTTCGGAGGGTCATGTCCAGAGCGTGACGCTGGACGGCATTCCGGTCCGCACCTATTTCAGCAAATCGCCCAATTACGGCTGGTCGTTCGTCATGAGCGTGCCGTCGACGGAGCTCTCGGCGTCCTTCAAGCGCTCCCTCTTCTGGCTCGTGGTCCTGGCCGGATGTATCCTCATGGGCGTGGCTCTCGCGGCCTTCCTCTCCCGCCTGATCGCCAGGCCCGTCGATCAGCTCGTTGCGCAGGCGCAGGCCCTCGGCGCAGGCCGCGAGGTGGCTGGGGCAAGCACGCACATGCTCGAATTCGACGCGATCCAGAAGGCTCTCACGGATGCCGCCGCGGACATCCGCGAGCAGGAGCGAAACCGCGAGGAGGTTCTGGCCCGCGTCGCCGAGAGCGAGGCGCGCCTGCGCCTGGCGCTCAATGCGGGCCATCTGGGCTCGTGGGAATACACGCCCTCCACGGGTGTTTTCGTCACTTCGCCGCAATGCCGCGCCAATTTCGGACGCAGCCCCGACGAGCCGTTCTCCTACGAGGATCTGATCGCTTCCATTCATCCCGACGACCGTGCCCGGCAGGCCGATGCCGTCGCCCGGGCGGTCCGGAACCGGACGGACCTGCATGTGGAATATCGCACCACCTGGCCGGACCACAGCGAGCATTGGGTGAGGATCAACGGGCAGGTGCGCACCGGACCCGACGGCCTTCTGTCGCTCGTCGGCGTTTCTCAGGACATCACGGAATATAAGCTGGCCGAAGAGCGGCGGGGCATTCTGCTCCACGAGCTCAACCATCGGGTCAAGAACACCCTCGCCACCGTGCAATCGGTCGCCTCCATGAGCCGCCGCGCCGCCGAAAAGGGCGATCCGGGCGCATGGGACGCATTTCTGGGCCGTGTGCAGGGCCTCGCCAAGACGCACGACCTTCTCACCGCCACCCATTGGCAGGGCGCTCTGCTGAAGGATGTGCTCCAGAACGAGCTTGAGCCCTACCAGGACACCATGGGCCAGCGCATCCGTCTGCGCGGCCCGAAGATCAATCTGCAGCCGAGCGCCGTGCTGGCCCTGGGGCTGGCCGTTCACGAACTGGCGACCAACGCGACGAAATACGGAAGCCTCACGGTGCCCGAGGGCAAGGTGCATGTCATGTGGGCGGTGGCGTCAGCGCTGAACCCGCCCGTTTTGCTCGTGGAATGGGTGGAGAGCGGCGGCCCGCTCGTGACGCCGCCGGAGCGCCAGGGCTTCGGCACCAAGCTCATTCAGCGCGGGCTCGCGCAGCAGCTCGGCGGCGAGATCAAGCTCAATTTCCATCCGGATGGCATCCGCTGCGTGATCACCTTCCCCATCAAGAACGTGATGGTCGAAAGCGACGAAGAGGTCAGGACCGCCGAACGATACGCGTCCTGATACGGCCTCGAGGCGGCGCTGCCGTCTTGACACTTTCTCTTCGCCCTTGATGAGTGGCGATCTCACATCGGACAGCGAGCGGGGGCTTTCATGATGACAGTGCGGGACAAGCTCGAAATGATCCTGGCGCGGCTGACGGCCCGCGAGGAGGACGAGCGGGTTTTCATGAAGCTCTATCCGACGGCGGCGCGCGCCGCCGCCGATGCCGCCGATGCGCGCCGGGCTGCCGGAATATCCCTGGGGCCGCTCGATGGCGCGCTTGTCTCCATCAAGGATCTGTTCGATGTGGCGGGCGAGCCGACGCTCGCGGGCTCCCTCGTGCTGCGGGACGCGGAACCCGCCGAGCGGGACGCCGCCATTGTCCGCCGCCTGCGTCAGGCCGGCGCCGTGATCCTGGGCAAGACCAGCATGGTGGAGTTCGCCTTTTCCGGCCTCGGCCTCAACCCGCATTACGGCACGCCCGGGAATGCGGTGGACCCGTTGCGGATTCCCGGCGGCTCATCCTCCGGCGCGGGCGTCGCCGTAGCGGAGGGAACCTCGGATATCTCCATCGGCAGCGATACCGGCGGTTCGGTGCGCATCCCGGCCGCGCTCAATGGCGTCGTGGGGTTCAAGCCGACGGCGAGGCGCGTGCCCCTCGACGGCGCTTTCCCGCTCTCGCCCAGCCTCGATTCCATCGGCCCGCTCGCCCGCTCCGTGCAGGATTGCGCCTTCGCGGATGCCGTCATGGCGGGCGAGGAGCCGCGCGAGCTTCAGCCTCATCCCCTGGCGGGATTGCGGATCGGCATTCCGCGCGGGCGTCTGTTCACGCGCAGCGAAAGAATGGTGGAAGAAGCCTTCGAGCGCACCTTGAGCCGGTTGTCGCAGGCCGGCGCGGCAATCGTCGATCATTCCATCGACGATCTGCTGATGGCGATGCGCGAGACAACGGCGCAGGCGTCCATCGCTTCCATCGAAGCGGCGGAGATTCATGCGGACTGGCTCGAAAGCCGGTCGGGCGAGATCGATCCGCGCATTCATTACTGGCTCGCCCGCAGCAGCGCCGTCCCGGCCCACGTCTATCTGCGGATGATGCGCCGCCGCAAGGCGCTCTTGCAGGACATGGATCAGCGCCTCGCGCCCGTCGATGTGCTGGCCCTGCCGACGACGGCGATCACCGCGCCCCTGATCGCGCCTTTGGAGGCGGACGAGGCGCTCTATGATGAAACCGACGCCCTGATCCTGCGCAACACGCAAGCCGCCAACCAGTTCGATCTCACTGCCATCACCTTGCCCGTGCCCGATTGCGAGCGGCCCGTCGGCTTCATGCTCATGGCCCGGCACGGGGAGGACCATCGCCTTCTCGGCATTGCGGAAAGCGTGGAACGGGAGCTCCTGCGCTGAGCGGTTGCGGGGATCGGCGGCACGATTGCGAAGGGAAGGGCGTTTCCTCGTCTCCTGACCGCGCACGGGAGCGATGATGAGACGGAGCTTATACCTTGCCCTCGGCTATGCGGGCCTTGGGCTCGGCATTCTCGGGATCGCGTTGCCGGTCCTGCCGACGACGCCCTTCATCATCCTGGCCGCCTGGTGCTTCACCCGGTCGAATCCGGCGCTGGCCGCGCGGCTCTACGACCATCCCCGCTTCGGGAGATTTCTGACGACTTGGCGCGATCAGCGCGCCATCGCGCCGCGCGCCAAGGTCTATGCGCTTCTCGCCATGGCCGCGTCCTATGCGGTCACTATCTGGCTGACCACGAGCCCCTATGTGCCGGTTATCCTCGCCTGCATCATGGCAAGTGTCGGCCTTTACATCGCCACCCGCCCGTCGCCTCGTGAATGAGAATCGGGAAGCGGCCTTGTAAGGTCTTTACAGCCGCTCGTGATGAAAGAACGCGAGCCACTGGGCGCCATGAAGAGGCTTCGGACGCTCTCTTTTTACGAGCCGAAACCATAGACTTAAGGCTTATCTCTCATGCGTTCCTGAATGGCGGAATGGCCCGGCCGGAGAATTGTCCAATAAAATCAAAGGCGATTGCGGCCCCATGATTTGTAAGGAATTTACAGATTAACACAGCACAGCTTGTAAGGCTTCACACCTGGACCTTAACTCGCCTTACCAGCCCCGAACGCCCCCGCTAATTCCTCGTTCAACTTGTCCAGAAGCGAGGATACGAAAGTGGCTTACCAAGATCAGATCGCACAGGCTCAGCGCATCATCGAAACCGCCCGGACCTGGGACGGCATCAACCCGGAATCGGTGGCGCGCATGCGCCTCCAGAACCGCTTCCAGAGCGGGCTCGACATCGCGCGCTACACCGCGAAGATCATGCGTGAGGACATGGCGGCTTATGATGCCGACCCGTCGCGATACACCCAGTCCCTCGGCTGCTGGCACGGCTTCATCGGCCAGCAGAAGATGATCTCGATCAAGAAGCATTTCGGGTCCACCAAGGGCCGCTATCTTTATCTCTCCGGCTGGATGGTCGCGGCGCTGCGGTCCGAGTTCGGCCCGCTGCCCGATCAGTCCATGCACGAGAAGACCAGCGTTCCGGCCCTGATCGAGGAGCTCTACACGTTCCTGCGTCAGGCGGATGCGCGTGAACTGGGCATGCTGTTCCGCGACCTCGATGCGGCGCGCGCGAGCGGCAACCAGATCAAGGAAAAGGAAATCCTCAACGCCATCGACAACCACCAGACGCATGTGGTGCCGATCATCGCCGACATCGACGCGGGCTTCGGCAACGCGGAGGCCACCTATCTTCTCGCCAGGAAGATGATCGAGGCGGGCGCCTGCTGCCTCCAGATCGAGAACCAGGTGTCGGACGAGAAGCAATGCGGCCACCAGGACGGCAAGGTCACCGTTCCGCACGAGGACTTCCTCGCCAAGATCCGCGCCGTGCGCTACGCCTTCCTCGAACTCGGCGTCGAGGACGGCCTCATCGTGGCGCGCACGGATTCGCTGGGCGCGGGCCTCACCAAGCAGATCGCCATCAGCCGCGAGCCGGGCGATCTCGGCGACCTCTACAACGGCTTCCTCGATTGCGAGGAGATCACGCCCGAGAATTGCGTCAACGGCGACGTGGTGCTCAACCGCAACGGCAAGCTCCTGCGCCCAAAGCGGCTGGCGAGCAACCTGTTCCAGTTCCGTCCCGGCACGGGCGAGGATCGCTGCGTGCTCGATTGCATCACCGCGCTCCGGAACGGCGCCGATCTTCTCTGGATCGAAACCGAGAAGCCGCATGTCGAGCAGATCGCCGGCATGGTGGACCGCGTGCGCGAGGTCTTCCCGAATGCGAAGCTCGTCTACAACAATTCGCCGTCCTTCAATTGGACCCTCAATTTCCGCCAGCAGGTCTTTGACGCCTGGGAGAAAGCGGGCCGGGACGTGTCGCCATACGACCGCGCGAAGCTCATGAGCGTGGATTACGACGGCACCGAGCTTGCGCAGGAAGCCGACGAGCGCATCCGCACCTTCCAGGCGGATGGGGCGAAGCGCGCGGGCATCTTCCATCACCTCATCACCCTGCCGACCTATCACACGGCGGCGCTCTCCACCGACAATCTCGCCAGGGAATATTTCGGCGAACAGGGCATGCTGGGCTATGTGCGCAACGTGCAGCGCCAGGAAATCCGCCAGGGCATCGCCTGCGTGAAGCACCAGAACATGGCCGGCTCCGATATCGGCGACGACCACAAGGAGTACTTCTCCGGCGAGGCCGCGCTGAAGGCGGGCGGCGCGCATAACACCATGAACCAGTTCGCCGCTTAAAACCGGCGCGGGTTTCTCCGGAAAGGGCGGGCTGCAACGGCA
>JAEXGT010000050.1 GCA_023450615.1 Pseudomonadota bacterium
ACCAAACGGCTCCTCGCGCACGGCTTTTTTAGGCGGACACCGCATCTTTCCTGCAAAGGATGTGCGGGCGGCCTCCTGCCGGAGGACTTGCGTCAGTCTCATCCGCAGGACCGCTCCCGGCTCCACAGTTCACGACGCCTCGCGAGCGCGCCCCTCTCTGAGCCAAGATCCGAAGGTTATAGCCAAGGTTAGGACTAAAGTCAAGAACAAAATAGGAACATGATACGCCCCGCGTTCACGCCCATCCTTACTGTGCCGTTCGAACATAGGCGGGAATGACAAGGAGCGGTGTGGGTGCTCCGCTCGATGAACGCTGTCGCATCGGCACGGACTGCGCCTCTCCGGACAGGGCATGCCCTGCCTCGCCCGAGCGGGGATGCACTGGAGCCGCCTGGGCGGCGGCCGATAGGGGCTAACCTAAGTTAGCGACTTACTTGAGCATGTGTGGAATAATGATTTCCATCATCGACAACCGAATATAGGCGTTGATGACAGAGAGAGACATGTGCTCCCGCCTGTGAATGGAGGAGCGCTGCCATGCACTCACCCGGTTATTCCCTTTTCCAAGACAACCTGTTCGTCCGCAAGCTGGAGAGCATCATCAGCCTGTCGGATGACGACAGGCGGGCTCTCGTGAACTTGCCTATGCGGATCATGAGCCTCAGGGGCGGCCAGGACATCGTCCGGGAAGGAGACAGCCCCTCCTGCTGCTGCCTCGTCCTGCAAGGTATCGGCTGCACCTACAAGGTCACCGCCACGGGCAAGCGCCAGATCGTGGCCTTCAATATTCCCGGCAGCATTCCTGACCTGCAAAGCCTGCATCTTGAGACCCTGGACACTACCGTGGCCACGCTCGATCCCTGCACGGTCGGGTTCATCCAGCACGCTGCTCTGCAGGATCTCTGCGACCAGCAACCCCGGATCGCGGCAGCCTTCTGGCGAAAAGCTCTCATCGATGCCGCCGTCTACCGGGAATGGGTGACCAATATCGGGCAGCGCGACGCCTATACGCGGATGGTACATCTCTTATGCGAGATGAAGGCGCGGCTGGCAGCGGTAGGCTTGGCCTCGGATCAAGCCTTCGATCTGCCGATCACGCAGGTGCAGCTCGGAGACGCCCTCGGCATCACAACCGTTCATGTCAATCGCGTCCTGAAGCAGATCCGGGCCGATGGGCTGGTCGAAATGAAGGGTACGATGCTGACCATTCCCAGTTGGAAAGCGCTGAGGAAGGCCGGCGACTTCGATCCAACCTACCTTCACTTCAGACAGGAGCGTTTAGCCGCATGAGCCTTCGGTCACTTCACGGTCGCGGGGACGCAGGATTACGGTGACACCCCACCCAGCTTGCAGACGATCGCCCATTCCTCCTCCGTCACCGGCTGCACCGAGAGGCGGGAATTGTTGACGAGGATCATCTTTTCGAGGTCGGGATGCTTCTTGATCTCGTCGAGGGTCACCGGGCGCTTGAAGGGTTTGACGGCTTTTACGTCCACCATGCCGAACTTGCCGCTCTCGTCCGTGTGGTCGGGGTAGTATTCCTTGATCACTTCCACGATGCCGACGACCGCCTTGCCCTCGTTGGAATGATAGAAGAATCCCTGCTCGCCTAATCGCATCGCCATCAGGTTCTGCTTGGCGACATGGTTGCGCACGCCGTTCCAATGGGTGCCCTTTGCGCCCGCTTCGACCTGCTGGTCCCAGGACCACACGGAGGGTTCTGATTTATAGAGCCACTTGGCCATCGACGATTACTCTTTTGTTGGACGCAAAATCTGCGAAAAACCGGCAACCACTTTTTCGGATTTTGCTTTCGACTCAATGCTCGGATTTGATGGGACGGTTCATGAGCGCATCGACCGCCTGATCGAGATTCCATGCGCCGGACAGGATCTGCTCGACGGCTTCCGCAATCGGCATGTCGATATTTTTCGCCTTCGCCAGGGAGACGAGCGCGCTCGCGGTGGCGGCGCCTTCCACAAGCTTGCCGCCGGAGGCCGCCTCGACGCTCATGCCCTGGCCGAGGCGCTGGCCGAAGGAGAAGTTGCGCGATTGCGCGGAAGAGCAGGTCAGCACGAGGTCGCCGAGGCCGGACAAACCCATCAGCGTTTCGGCTTGCCCGCCATAGGCGCGCGCAAAGCGCAGGAGTTCCGCGAAGCCGCGGGCGATGAGTGCCGCCTTCGCGCTTTCTCCGAGGCCGCGTCCGACTACTGCGCCGCAGGCGATGGCGAGCACGTTCTTCGCCGCGCCGCCGATCTCGACGCCGCGCACATCGGTGCGGTGATAGACGCGGAGCGTGGGGCCGGACAAAGCCGCCGCGAGGTTTCCCGCGAGTGCCGCATCGCGGCAGGCCAACGTCACGGCGGTGGGAAGGCCGCGCACCACATCGTGAGCGAAGCTCGGACCCGACAGAACCGCGACGGGAGAGCCGGGGCGAACCTCCTCCACCACATCGCACAGGAATGCGCCGGTGGCGCGCTCGATTCCCTTCGCGCAGATCACGAGAGGCGTTCCCTTGGGAAGAACGGCGGACAAAGCCGCCGTCATCTCGCGGGTCGTCTGCGCGGGCGTGACGAGAAGCACCGAACCGCATGCGGCAAGCCGGGCCAGATCAGCGGTCGGCAGGACGCGGTCGAGCAGGCGCGCGCCGGGCAGGAAGCGCTCGTTCGCGCGCGTGGCGGCGAGTTCTTTCGCCTGTTCGGCTGACCGCATCCAGAGAATCACGTCGTTGCCGGCAAGGGCGGCGGCATTGGCGAGCGCCGTTCCCCAGGCGCCGGCTCCGGCAATCCCGATGGGGCCCGTCGGTTTCGGCATCAGGCCTTCACTCCCACCGCCTGTCCGCTGGTATCGAGGGGCCAGCGGGCGCGGGCAGGGGCGTTGATGTCGTCGACCATGCCGAGGCGCAGGCGCTCGAGGCCCGCCCAGGCGATCATGGCCGCGTTGTCGCCGCACAGATCCAGGGGCGGGGCGACGAGCTTGAGGCCGCTCTCCACCGCAAGCCGCTGAAGCGCCTGGCGCATGGTCTGGTTGGCGGCAACGCCGCCCGCCACCACGAGCGCCTTCGGCGCCTCCGCGATCTCGCGGAACCGGCGCAGGCCCACGCGGGTGCGGTCCACCACCACATCGACGATGGCGGCCTGGAAGCTTGCGCAGAGATCGGCGATGTCGGTCTGGGTGAGAGGCGCGATCTTCTCAGCCTCGATGCGCACAGCGGTCTTGAGGCCGGAGAGCGAGAAATTCGGTTCGGTTCGTCCCTGCATGGGGCGGGGCAGGGCGAATCGCTCCGGATTGCCCTTCAGGGCCTCGCGCTCCACATGCGGCCCGCCGGGATAGGGAAGGCCCAGCATCTTCGCCACCTTGTCGAAGGCCTCGCCGATGGCGTCGTCGATGGTGGTGCCGAGGCGCACGTAGTCGCCCACGCCCTTGACCGCCACGAGCTGGGTATGGCCGCCGGAGGCGAGGAGCAGAAGATAGGGAAAGCCGATGCCGTCGGTGAGGCGCGCGGTGAGCGCATGCGCTTCGAGATGGTTCAGCGCCATCAGGGGCTTGCGGGTCACGAGCGCCATGGCCTTTGCCGTGGTCAGCCCCACCAGCACGCCGCCGATGAGGCCGGGACCCGCGGCCACGGCGATGCCGTCGATGTCCTTCACCGTGCAATTGGCGTTCTTCAGCGCGCGGGCGATCAGGCGGTCGAGCACCTCCACATGGGCGCGGGCCGCGATCTCGGGCACCACGCCGCCATAACGGGCGTGCTCGGCGATCTGGCTCAACACCTCGCTGGAGAGAATCTCGCCTTTGCCGTCGAAGCCGATTCCGACCACGGCGGCCGCGGTTTCGTCGCAGGTGGTTTCGATGCCGAGGATGCGCATGGTCTTGCTGCCGTTGGCGTTAAGTGATCTTTCGGGCTTTCGGCCCGGCTGTCCTCACCCTATAGTCCGCCGCGCCGCTCAAGATCAAACGCGGATGTTGTTTTCTAGCAGGAGTACGCAGCGGGAATGGCCTCTTCACCGACCCTGGTCATCGGCACGCGCGGCAGCCCCCTGGCGCTGGCGCAGGCTCACGAGACGCAAGACAGGCTGGTCACGGCCCATGGCTGGAACGTGGATCATCTGCCCCTGTCGATCATCAAGACCACGGGCGATGCCATTCAGGACCGGCCCCTCTCGGAAGCGGGCGGCAAGGGATTGTTCACGAAAGAACTCGACATCGCGCTGCTGGAAGGCTCCATCGATCTCGCCGTGCACTCGGCCAAGGACCTGCCGACGACCCTGCCGGAAGGCATCGTGATCGCGGGCTTCCTGCCCCGCGAGGATGTGCGCGACGCTTTCATCAGCCACCGCTACAAGAGCCTTGCCGATCTGCCGCAGGGCGCGGTGGTGGGCTCGGCCTCCCTGCGGCGTCAGGCGCAGATCCGCCGTCTGCGGCCCGACCTGAAAGTCACCCTGTTGCGCGGCAATGTGCAGACCCGTCTCGCCAAGCTGGAGCGCGGCGAGGTGGATGCGACGCTGCTCGCCATGGCGGGCCTGCGCCGTCTCGGCCTGACCGACCATGTCACGACGACGCTCGATACGCAGGATTTCCTTCCCGCCGTGGGGCAGGGAGCGATCGCCATCGCGATCCGCGCCGAGGATGAGCGCGTGCGCGAAGCCCTGCAGCCGATTCTCGATGCCGCCACCGGCCACGCGCTCGCCGCCGAGCGCGCCTTCCTCACCATTCTCGACGGTTCCTGCCGCACGCCCATCGCGGGCCATGCGCGCATGGTGGACGGCGCGCTCGAAATGCGCGGACTGGTTTTGCGTCCCGACGGCTCGGAATGCCTGGAAGCCATCCGTCGCGGCTCGCCGGAAGATGCTGTTTCGCTCGGGCGCGAGGCCGGGACCGAGCTGCGCACCCGCATGCCGGCCGGGTTCCTGACAGCCTGATGCGGATTCTTCTGACACGCGCGAGGGACGATGCCGAGCGGACGGCAGAGAAGCTCGCCACCCTGGGGCACGAGGCGGTGATCGCACCCGTGCTCCGGATCGTGCGGACGGGCGACCCTGAGCCGGATGCCGCTTACGACGCGCTCATCGTCACCAGCGCCCATGCGATGGAGGCTCTCTCGTCCTATGAGAACAAGAGCATTCCTGTCTTCTCCGTGGGCGAGCGGACCAGCGACGCGCTGCGCGAGGGAGGGTTTTCCTCCATCAGCACGGCCGAGGGCGACGCCGTCTCCCTGTCGAAGCTGATCCGCGATGGCCTTCGGCCGCCGCAGCCCCTTCTTCACGTCACCGCGCGCCATCACAAGGAAGAGCCCGCCGCCTCCCTGCGCGGGGCGGGGTTCACGGTTCTCACCTGGGAGGCATATGAGGCCGAGGCCCTGTCGAGCCTGCCCGAGGCCGCCGTGGAGGCCCTCCGCACTGGCAAAATCGGGGCCGTGCTCCATTATTCCCGTCGAAGCGCGGATCTTTTCCTTCAACTGGCAGGGGAGGCGGGCCTTCAATCCGCAATCCTCCGATGCCTCCATCTCTGCCTGTCCGAAGATGTGGCCGCACCTCTGAAAGCCATCGGCGCTGCCACACGCATCGCCGGCGGGCCGCATGAGGATGAGCTGCTTAAACTGGCGCGGGGCCTTCCGTGATCTAGGCCGCCGCTTGGTTTACGATTTTGAGGTAGGGATCTTTGCCGACGGAAAGGATCGTGGTCCGATGCAGCCAATCCTCTCTTCCGGTCCGTCATCTTGCCGGGAACGAACCGTTGCGCTCAAGCTTGCCTCAATTGCATTCCATTCTGATTTGTCCCGTTTGCCCTATCACGAGTGACCTGTGACCGATTCATCCGATCCCAAAGCCCCCAAGAATTCCCGCAAGAAATCCTCTCGCGAGCCGGCAACCATCGATCTGAAGGCAACCGTGCTCGATGACGGCGCGGCGCAGGACAAGGCCTGGGATGCCGTGAAGCCCGAGGAAACCATCGTGCCGGAAGCCGAGACGAAGGCGGAGGACACCATCGGCGCCTCGGAGGCGACGCTCGATTCGGGGATGGATACCGATTCCATCGAATCGTCCGCCGCCAGCGACGAACTGCCGCCGCAGACGGAAGAGCCGCCGCGAGCAGCCGGGCCATCCGTCCCGCCCACAGCTCCGCCGCCTCCCGAGCGCCGCTCATCGGCGGCGGCTCTGGTCGGTTCCGGTCTTCTCGGCGGCTTGGTTGGCGCGGGCCTGGTCTATGGCCTTCAGACCTGGCAGCAGCCGGCATCCACCCAGGACGATCAGCGCCTCGCTCAACTGGAGCAGCGGGTGAGCGCGCTGGGCCAGCAGCCCAGGCAGCCGAACGCGCCGAGCGTGGATCTGTCTCCCATCGAGCAACGGCTTCAGGCGCTCGAAGCCGCGCGCGGTTCCTTGGACCAGCGGCTTCAGGAAATCCAGGACGCGGCGAACGGCGCGGCAGCGCGCGCCGAGGAGGCGCTCAACAGGCCGCAGCCTCAGCCGCAGGCTCCGCAGGACGAGGCGGCGCTGAACGATCTCTCCACGGCCGTCAACGATGTTTCCAATCGCCTCTCCGCGCTTGAGAACGAGGTGCGGACGAACGCGCAGAACGCCACTCAGGCGGCGAGCGGGGTGCAAGGTCTCGAAAGCCGCCTCGGCGAGCAGGACCAGCGCCTCGCCGCTCTTTCCCAGCAGATTACCGAAAACAGCAAGAGCGTGGAGGAGGCGGGCCAGACCGGCACCCGCGTCGTGCTCACTGAGCGCCTGAGCGATGCCCTGCGCAGCGGCGCTCCCTTCGCGGATGTGCTGGAAGCCTTGAGGAAGAATGGAGCCGAGCCTGAACGGCTCAAAGCCCTGGAGCCCTTCGCCGAGAAGGGCGCGCCCACCGCTTCCGCCATGCTCGCGAGCTTCGAGCCGCTCGAAGCGCAGATCCTGCGCGATCAGCGGGTGGCCTCGGACGAATGGTCCGACCGGGTTCTGCGCATGCTCGACAAGGTGGTGACCGTGCGGCCCGTGAACGAACCGGATGCGACCGGCGTTCCCGGAACGGTGGCGCGGATCCGGCAGGCGCTGGACCAAGGCGACATGGAGGGTGCCGCCGCCGCCTGGGCGTCGTTGCCCGAGCCGTCCAGACGCATCTCCGAAGAGTGGGGCCGGCAGGTCACGGCGCTGGCGGGGGCTCAGCAGGCCTCCCGCGCGCTCTCCGCCGATGCTCTCGCCGCCCTCAACCGTTCGACGCAATAAAAGGAACAGCCCAGAATGTGGCGCGCTCTCGTTTTCATCGGTCTCCTCTGCGTCGCAGCCTTCGGGGCGGTGTGGCTCGCGGACAGGCCGGGCACGGTTCTGATCACCTTCGGCGGCTATGAGGTGCGGACCTCCGTTGCGGTCGCCAGTGTCGCTCTCGTGGGGCTGGCTCTGGGACTGGCCCTGCTCTGGTCCCTGGTCACCGGCATCCTGCGCCTGCCCTCGCGCCTGACCTTCGCCTCGCGGGCCCGCCGCCGATCGAGGGGCTATCAGGCCGTGTCGCGGGGCATGGTGGCCGTCGGCGCTGGCGATACCATCGCAGCCCGCCGCTATGCCAACGAGGCCGAGCGTCTTCTGGGGCGCGAGCCGCTGACCCTTCTCCTGAAGGCCCAGGCCGCCCAGGTTTCCGGCAACCGGGAGGCGGCGGAAGCGGCCTTCAAGCAGATGATGGACGAGGACGAGACGCGGGTTCTGGGCCTGCGCGGCCTGTTCGTGGAAGCCCGCCGCCGGGGCGACGCGCCCGCGGCGCACGAATACGCCTCGGAAGCCGTGCGTCTGGCTCCGGCCGCCGCTTGGGCCAGCGATGCCGTGCTGGAGGCGCGCTGCGCCGAGCGCGACTGGCGTGGAGCGCTGGAGTCCGTCGAGCGCCGCACGTCTTTGGGCCTTCTCGACAAGGCCACGGCCAAGCGCCACCGGGCCGTGCTTCTGACCGCCGATGCCCTCGACCGGGCCGACCACGATCCGGACGGGGCCCTGCGCAGCGCGCAGGATGCGGTCAAGCTCGCTCCCGGGCTGGTTCCCGCGGCCGCCCTCGCGGGCAAGCTCCTGTCGCGCCGGGGCGATCTGCGCCGCGCCGCCAAGGTGATCGAAGCGGCCTGGCGCATCCAGCCGCATCCGGATCTGGCGGAGGTCTATCTCAACCTGCGTCCCGGCGATTCGGGCCTCGACCGGCTGAAGCGCGCCGAGACTCTGTTCAAGCTCTCCGGCGGCTCGCCGGAAGGCAGGCTCGCGGTGGCCCGCTCGGCCCTCGAGGCCCGCGAGTTCGACCGCGTCCGGGATGCGCTGGAACCGCTGCTCGCGGACCGGCCCTCCATGCGCGTATGCCTGCTGATGTCCGATCTGGAACAGGCTGAGCATGGCTCCACCGGCAAGGGCCGCGAATGGCTTGCCCGCGCCACCCGCGCGCCGCGCGATCCGGCCTGGATCGCCGACGGGGTCGTGTCCGATCAATGGGCGCCGATCTCCCCGGTCACGGGCCGTCTCGATGCCTTCGTGTGGCAGGCCCCGCCCGATGTGCTGATCGCTCCGGAAGTCACCATGCACGACGACGTGACGGCCGATCTCGACGACGAGCCCAGGGCGCTGCCCGTTCTCGCGGAAGAGCCGCAGCCCGCCCCGGTCGTGCCCCCGGAACCGGAACCGACACCTGTCGTGCCTGCTCCCGCGGAGCCCGCCGGCACCGTCGAGGCGGCTTGGCCCGAGCCTGAAAAGGACAGGGAGGAGCCTCAGCCTCCGAAGCCCGAGCCGGTCGTGTTTCCGGTCACGCCTCCGGATGTACCCAAGCCCGAGGAGCCAGCGTCCGCGCGCCGAAGCGCTTTTTCTATCTGGTAGGCGAGAATCCAGGCATTCCCGCCCTTGCCAAGCGATAGGCGAGAGGGTATGAGGACGCCCTCTTCGGTCGCATGATCGGAACGCCGCAATAGCTCAGCTGGTAGAGCACCTCATTCGTAATGAGGGGGTCGGGGGTTCGAATCCCTCTTGCGGCACCATCCCCAACCGGTTAGCAAAGGCCGCCTTCGGGCAGCTTGCGGCTGTCGGATGGGAGGCATGGAAGGGGGCCATAGCTCAGCTGGGAGAGCGCTTGCATGGCATGCAAGAGGTCGGCGGTTCGATCCCGCCTGGCTCCACCATCCATCCTGTGGGACGAAGAGACGGAGCGTGCGGGTGTAGCTCAGGGGTAGAGCACAACCTTGCCAAGGTTGGGGTCGAGGGTTCGAATCCCTTCGCCCGCTCCAATTTTCAAAAAAGGCCGCCTTCGGGCGGCTTTTTGCATTTCAGGTCTCCGGCAAACAAACGGGCCCTCGCCAGGAGTGGAGGACCCGTCGTGACCGCAAGGGTCATGCATCATTGATGCCATCCGGCCAAGCCGGTTCATAAGGATCTTCGAATTGTGGAGCCTGGAGCCATCTCCAATGCTCAATCCAGCAACGAGGAGGGTGGCTTCAGCTCGGAAGAGATTTCTATCTCAGCCTCCGTCCATCAAGAGGCCAGGGCGGGTGCTCGGCCTGCTGCTCTGAAGAATCGGCGCCAGCTTTCAGGAACCCGCTGCAAGGCGCTGCCGATTCTCTGCTCGCGACGGGTCATGCTCGCTTTGGGAGATCGACCTGTCTTTAAGATAAAGGCTCATGGCGCGAGTGGTTTCAGCGTGGCCGAAAAGAAAAAAGCCCGGCAGAGCCGGGCTTTAGCCTTCTCGTGACAGAGTTTTCGCTCAAGCCGCTTTGACGCGGGCGAGGAAGCTGTTGACCTCGCTGTCGAGATCGGTGGAGTGGCGGGCCAGCTCCTGCGCCGCCCCCAGAACCTGGGACGCCGCCGCGCCCGTCTCGCCGGCGCCCTTCTGCAGCTCCACGATGTTCTCCGACGCCGTTTCCGTTACCCTCGCCGCTTCCTGCACATTGCGCGCAATCTCGGCCGTGGCTGCCCCCTGCTCCTCCATCGCGGCGGCAATCGAGGTCGAGATCTGGCTCATCTCGGTGATCGTGCGGGCAATCTCCTGGATCGCCACTACCGTCTCCTGCGTCGCCTGCTGCACCGAGGAGATCTGCGCCGAGATCTCCTCGGTCGCCTTGGCCGTCTGCGAGGCCAGCTCCTTCACCTCGGTGGCCACCACCGCAAAGCCCTTGCCGGCTTCGCCCGCGCGGGCCGCCTCGATGGTGGCGTTGA
>JAEXGT010000059.1 GCA_023450615.1 Pseudomonadota bacterium
TCGGTTTCATTCTGTTCATTCCCACCAGCACCTGGATGGCGCCTGTCGGCGCGCGGCTCGCGCATCGGCTGTCGAAGCGCAGGCTGGAGGTTGCCTTCGGCATCTTCCTGCTTCTCGTCTGCGGACGGTTCGCCGCGAGCCTGCTGGCCTAGGGCACCTCGGGCTGTGGTGTCGGATGAAGAACCGGCTTGTCAGGTTCCGGCGGCTGCTCCGGCAAGGGTGACGGAATGCTCGGCGCTTCCGGCGGCGCGGGTGTTTCGGGCGGCATCGGCTTTGCGGGAACCGGCTCCGTCGGAGGCGGCTTGGGATAGAACTCATCGGGCTGCGGACGGCTGCTGGCGCTCATGGTCAAGAGACTCGTCTCCATGCTTCCATCGTTAACCGTTCGAAACGATAAAAAGTTCGGCTGCAGCGCGTTCACCACGCCTTGACTTTAAATCGCAACAGCAACTCTTGGATGGCTTGACCTGCTTGGCATTTACCGTCACGACGGAATGATTCAATCATGCTCACACGGTGAATCGACCATGCGCTTTCCGAAGTCTCTCGCACTTGCTACAGTGTTTCTTGCAAGCACGGCATCGATTTCGGTTCACGCGGCGGATCCGACTTACTTCACGCCGGAGGTTCTTCCCTCGGGCTGGATCGTGACGGTGAAGGGCAATCTGCGTGTTGGCCCCGCCTATCCCGGCGCGGACGATCTGAGCTTCATCGGCTATCCTTCTCTCAGCTTCCGCCGCGCGGGAACGGTCGAGCGCTTCAGCGCCCCCGATGACGGATTGAGCTTCTCGTTCCTTGACGATTCCGCACTCCGTTTCGGCGTGGTCGGCCGCTTCCAAGGCGGGCGCTATTATGAGGACAACGAAGAGCTGATCGGTCTGAAGAAGGTCAAGTGGGCCATCGAGCCCGGCGTGTTCGCGGAATATTGGATCACCGACTTCCTGCGCGCCCGCGCAGAGCTCCGCCACGGCGTCAACGGCCATCACGGCTTCGTGGCTGATCTCGGCCTCGACGTGGTGCAGACCTTCGGCGCCGTCACCTTCTCGGTGGGTCCGCGCCTGTCGCTCGGCGACAGCGACTTCACCCGCACCTATTTCGGTGTATCGCCCGAGGAGGCCGCGGCCAACGGCCGGGTGAGCGCCTATCGCCCCTCCGGCGGCATCACATCGGTCGGAGCCACGGCGAGCGCGTCCTACAATTGGTCGGAGCAATGGGCGACAACGGCCTTCGTCACCTACAAGCATCTCGTGAGCGATGCGGCGGATAGCCCGATCGTCAAGGAATTCGGCTCTGAGAATCAGATCGGCGTCGGCCTGACCGTATCCTATTCGTTCAGCACCGGCCGTTAAGAACCGCCATTCCAAAACAAAGCGCCTGGAGATGAGACATCTCCAGGCGCTTTTTTATTGTCCGTCCTTACGCTGCGAGTTCGGCGGATTTCAGATCCTCGCCGCGATAGATGCAGCCTTCCGTCGAGCCCGTCATGCCGCGCTTCAGCTCGACTTCCTCCAGGTTCGGGAAGCGCTCCTTCACTTTGCGCCAGATATAGATCGTGATGTTCTCGAGCGAGGCGAGGCCGATCTCGTTCTGCTTGAGATCGAGATTGGTGTGGTCGAGGCCCGTGCCGTGCTTGCCCTTCAGCTCATCGATGTAGTTCTCGACGTCGTAGAGATTGACCGGCCAGTTATAGACCTCGTCGACGGGCCCGCCGAAGGTCAGCTTGGCGATGAAGGTGTGCCCATGCAGTTCGGAATAGGGCTTCACGGAGTGCGCCGCTTCGAACGTGAATTCACAATAGGTCTTCATCGATCATGCTCCAGTTGCAGGGGAAATGAACCACTCGGCGTCAAGCGACTTCGGTCGCTCGTCTGTGGGCTTGGAGGGTGTGAACAAGTTCCGAGGCGGGCTTCGGCGCCCCGAAATAGAAACCTTGCACCTCGGTGCATCCGGCTGCGGTGATTTGAAGGAACTGGTCCTCCGTCTCGACGCCCTCCGCGACCGTGGCCATGCCGAGGCTTGCGCCGAGGCCCGCGATGGAACGCACGATGGCAAGGCAATCCGCGCGGGAGGACAGCTCGCGCACGAAGCTCTGGTCGATCTTTATCTTGTCGAACGGGAAGCTGCGCAGATAGCTGAGGGATGAATAGCCGGTGCCGAAATCGTCCATGGCGATGCGAACGCCCATGCGGCGCAGCTGATGCAATGTCGCGAGGGTGAGTTCATTGTCCTGAAGCAGCACGGATTCCGTCACTTCGAGTTCCAGGCGGTCCGGCGCGAGGCCCGAGCGTGACAGGGCGCGGCTCACGCTGTGCACGAGCGCCTTGTTGCGGAACTGCACAGGCGAGAGATTGACCGCGACCTTGATATTCTTCGGCCAATCGATCGCCGCGATGCAGGCCTGCTCAAGAACCCAATCCCCAAGAGCCGAGATCAGGCCGATGTCTTCCGCCACAGGAATGAACTCGCCGGGCGGGATCGTGCCGCGCTCGGGGTGCTGCCAGCGCAACAGGGCCTCATAGCCGCCGATCTCATTGGTGCGCACATTGACCTGCGGCTGGAAATGCAGCTCGAACTCGCGATTGGCGAGGGCCTTGCGCAGATCCGTTTCGAGCAGGCGGCGCGCTTGAAGCTCCGCGTCCATCTCAGGCTCGAAGAAGCGGTAGGTCGCGCGCCCATCGGCCTTGGCGCGGTAGAGGGCCAGGTCCGCCTGCTTGAGAAGCTGGTCGGGGGACAGGTTGTCCTCCGACGCAATGGCGATGCCGATGCTGGTACCGATGACGATCTCCTGCCCTTCGAGATCGTAGGGCATGCTGATGGTCTCGACGATGCGCATGGCAAGAGCCACGCAATCCTGAGGATCGTCGATGGCAAGCTGCAGAATGGCGAATTCATCGCCGCCGAGGCGCGCGACCACATCCTGCTGACGGATGCAGCTGCGCAGCCGCTCGGCCACGAGCTTGAGAAGGGCGTCACCCATCTCGTGGCCCAAGGAGTCGTTGACGTCCTTGAACCGGTCGAGATCGAGACAGAGCACCGCCATCTTCAGCCGCTCGCGGCCCGTCTCGGCGAGAGCATGCTCAAGCTGCTGCCGGAACAGCACGCGGTTGGCGAGATCGGTCAGCGCGTCGTGATGGGCCATGTAGGCGATCTGCGACTCCGCCTGCCGGCGCTCCGTGATGTTCTCGTATGTCGCCACCCAGCCGCCATTCGACATGGGCTGATGAGACACGGCGTAAGTCTGCCCTCCGGGCTCCTCATGGATGAAGGCGAATTGCAGGCGCTTGCGCATGAGCTCCTGCTGCTGGGTCAGAATCTCCCGCAGAGGCTCCACGCCCTTGCAGCGTTGCGACTCCGCCTGCGAGATCAGGCCGCTCAGGGTCACTCCGGGCTGAACCGTCCTGTCGATGCCGAAAAGCTGGGCGAACCGATCATTGAAGACGATGATCTGCTCGGAACCGTCCACCATGCACAAACCATGCGACATGTTGTTGAGAGCGGCATCGAAACGCTCGTTCTGGGTTCTGAGTTCGTGCTCCTGGTTCTGCAGCGCCTCGTTGCGCAGCCGCAGCTCCTCATAGGCGCTGCTGAGCGCCTTGTTGGTCTTTTCCAGTTTGCCGGAAATGTTCTCGAAATTATTGGCATAGAGCCGCAGTTCCGTATGCGCTCTTTCCAGAAGCCGGTTGTGCCAGCCCAGCAGCACGAGCAGGAACAGGCCGAGGACGATCAGTCCCGCGGCAAGACTCGAGAACATCCAGTGCAGGCGGATCAACTCCTGCTGGTCCCGCTCAGCCCGCTGGCCTCCATAATTAAGAGAAGCCGCGGCCAGGGCGGCGAGCCTCACGTCCAGCTTTTCCAGCACCCTGAGAATGCTCACGGCGTCTTCCGGCCTGCTCAGGCTCTCGATGGCGGGCTGGACCTCGGCAAGTGTCTTGCCCAGATCGTCGACGACCACCTGCCATTCTGGCGCGGCGCGGAGGAATTCCCTGAAGTCGCCCGTCTGCAGAAGATTGGACCTGCTGACCATGATGTCGTAGCGCAAGGAAACTTCGTCCTTGTCCACGCTCGGGTCCTGCGCCGCAAAAGCGCTCAGCCGCTGCTCCAGCCGCGCGAATTCATGCGTGGCGGAACTCGCATGCCACGGCATGTTGTAGCGCGCGACTTCCTTGAGGACTTCCTGACGCTCGACGATCAGAATGGAAATGTAAGCGGCGGAGACGATGAAGCCCGTAATGACGGCAGCAAGCACAATTTTGAGTGTGCGGAGCGACAAGCGATTTTTCTCCGAAGCCTGTTGCCGGTTACTTCACTGTGATCTTGGAAACCTGCCACACCGACCGGCCATAATAGGTCTGGTGTTTCAGCTCGGGGTCGCTGTCGAAGGGATAAACGATGAACAGCGGCCCCTTGTCACGGACCGACATGTACTGGCCGTTCTGCTTCGTCGCGAGGATGACGTTGTATTTCGTGATGTCGGTGAAGGGGATATCGCTGCTGTAATCGTTGAGCGCCGTCACCACGATATGGTCGCCCTTGGCGCCCAGGCGCTGCATGAGCTTCGACAAGAGCACGCCTTCGAACTTCACCTTATCCGCGTACCAGGGCGTCCCCGTTTCAATGGAGAACGTGCCGAGGGACTCCAGCATGGAGCGGTCGAACACCGCCGTGTTGTCCTGATTGGTCACTGAGATATTTCCCGTGACCGTCAGAATGGGCTTTTCCTTCGGCGCAGGCAGTGGCTGCGCTTCCACTGCGCCGATCCCGGACAACCCGGCAACCGCAACGATCAAGGCAAGAATAAAGTTTCGCATTTTTATATTCAGGCTCGCCTGTTTCTTACTATGAGACGGTAGTTACTCCTAAAGCAGGCGGCACGTAAAATTATATTTGCGAATAGTATAATTTTAATCCCTCATAGATACGATATAATATATAATATTATTTCCTCTTTGACGCTCCATGCTCACATCATGAGGTGTGTCGATCATCAAATAAATCCGGCATTTCCGCCAAAATTCAAGCCTCAACGCAGCAAACCTTCCAGCGCGTCTCCAGGTTATAAAATATAGTATCGTATATGATTTTAAGCTTGTCTTATGGCATACATATATTGCTCACTATTGATCCTCAAAAATCCTTCGCGTTGCTTGTTCTGCGCTCACAAGGCGAGGACACGAAAACAATGTGCGCAGAACCAGTGAGAGGAAAAATGAAGAATACTTTCAGTCAAAAAGACATCAACCAGCAGACGTATAAGATTCAAAACGGAGAGCTATCGAGCCGCACCGAACGGGATATGCAGCTGGACACGCGTCTTCTGGCAATCTCGAGAGATTTGCTTCCTCAGTACGGAGGCAACTGGAATTTTCATAATATGGTCACGCTCAAGCAGAAGGCTTTGAGCCGTATCGTTTACTATCATGAACTTTACCAGAAGATCCTCGATGTGCCGGGCGTGATTTGCGAATTCGGGGTTCAATGGGGCGCCAGTCTCGCCCTCCTGCAGAACTTCCGCGGAATGTACGAACCCCACAATGTTTCAAGAACGATATTCGGCTTCGACACCTTCGAAGGTTTCTCGTCGGTCGATCAAAAGGATGGCGAATTTGCTGAAATCGGCGATTACAGCTCGCTGCCGAACTATGAAAACATCCTCGAAGAAATACTGAGCATTCACGAGGGCCTGCACGCGATCAGCCACATCAAGAAGTTCGAGCTCATCAAGGGCGACGCCTCCAAGACCATCGACGGCTGGCTGGAGAGAAATCCGCATGCGATCGTCTCGATGGCCATCTTTGATATGGACGTTTACAAGCCGACCAAGGACGTCCTCGAGAAGATCATGCCGCGACTCGTCAAGGGTTCGCTTCTTGTGTTCGACGAGTTGAACTGCCCGCAGCTCCCCGGCGAGACGCTTGCCGTTCAAGAGGTTCTGGGCCTGAACAACATCAAGCTCAAGCGCCATCCGCTTCAAAGCTACTGCGCCTGGGGCGTGTTCGGCGAGTAAGTCTTCGAGCCGCTTCGCGTCAACTGCGAAGCGGCTCGAAGAACAGGTTAAAGCGGCTTCAGGCCTGCTTCGATCTCGGCCCGGCGCGGCTCGAGGAAGGGCGGAAGCGCGAGGCGCTCGCCGAGCTTCTCCATAGGCTCGTCGGTGGCGAAGCCCGGGCCGTCGGTGGCGATCTCGAACAGGATGCCGTTCGGCTCGCGGAAATAGAGGCTGCGGAAATAATAGCGGTCCACCGGCCCGCTCGACGGCGCGCGCAGGGATTGCAGCCGCTCCCAGCATTCCTGATAGGTTTGCTCATTGGGCGTGCGGAACGCCACGTGATGCACGCCGCCCGCGCCCTGTTGCGCGAAGGGCAGATCGGGCTCCACGGCCACATGCAGCTCCGCCGCTGGCCCGCCCTCACCCATCTCGAACACATGCACGGGCGTTTCGCCGATGCGGTATTCCTTCGCCGCGCGCATATCCATCGCTTCCGTCAGCACGCGCGCGGTGCGCTCAAGCTTCGGCACGCTGATGGTGATGGGGCCGAGGCCGCGGATCTGGTACTCCGCCGGAACGGGGCTGCGCTCCCAGGGATGAGCCTCGCCCTTGCCTCCGTCATCGACGAGGCTCAGGCGCTGGCCCTCGAAATCCTCGAAGTCGAGCACGAGGCGGCCATTGCGCTCGGTGATGCCTTGATGCGCGATGTCGAGGGAGGCGAAACGATCCTTCCACCAGCCGAGCGCCTTCTCGCCGTTCACGCGCAAGGCCGTCTGCGAGATGCTGTGCGTGCCGCGCCGCTCGCGGCCGACGGGCCAGTCGAAGAAGGTGATGTCCGTGCCGGGTGTCGCCTGCCCGTCCGCATAGAACAGGTGATAGGCGCTCACATCGTCCTGGTTCACGGTCTTCTTCACGAGACGCATGCCGAGCGCCTGCGTGTAGAAATCATGGTTGCGGGGCGCATCCGCCGTGACGGCGGTGAGATGATGAATTCCGGTCAGTTGCATGGGAATGCTCCATGGATGTTGACCGGAAGATAGGCTTGCGGATGCGCAAGGGCGACCCCGCCCGACGCCAAGAAGAGTTTGCTTCGGCGCAAGGCTCGATCACCGATCAGCGCCCGGCCTGTTCCCGGCCATCCCGATTGCATTCCCTCCGTCCTCATCCTGAGGAGCAGCGCAGCTGCGTCTCGAAGGAGGGTGCAGAGCGCACTGGAGGCCTCCTTCGAGACGGTCGCTGATGCGACCTTCTCAGGATGAGGCTGGAGTGTGCAAAAGGCCGGGATCACCGGCACCCGTCCGATGACTCCGATCCTGAAAATCCTACGCCGCCTTTGAGCGCAGGTCGTCGGGCGTAACCTCCGGTGGGATCGGGCAGACATAAGCGCGCCCGCCGGTGCGCTCCTTCAGCTCGGCCTTCGCGCGGGCGACGAGATCGGGATTGCGCAGGCAATCGGCCGCCGTTGCCGCCATGGCCTTGGCCGCCAGCACCATGCCTTTGTGCGCGGCGGGCAGGTTGCCTTGGGTGACGAGCTGCCAGGTGTGGAACGGCGTGCCGATGGCAAAGCAGGCCGCGTGGCACTGCACCGTCGGCACGATCCAGCTCACATCTCCCACATCGGTGGAGCCCATCATCACCTCTTCGCGCGCGGGCAGGGCAAGCACGCCGTCATGCAGCGCGTGGCTTTTCAGCGAAGGATCGTAGGGCTTCACGCTCGCCACGATGTCCTCCGGCGTGATCGCATCCTTTTGGATCCTTTCGGCGAAGGCGTGATCCTGCGCATCGAAACCCGGAGGCCCGAGGCGCTTCATGTTCTCGAACATCGCCTCCTGCAAGGCGCGGTTGAGGACCACGTTGGAGGTCGCATCCGTGACCTGCACCTTGACGGAGGTTTCCGTCATCAAGGCCGCGCCTTCCGCGATCTTCTTCACGCGCTCGAACAGACGCTCCGCATCCGGCAGATGGGGCGAGCGCACGAGATAGAGCGATTCCGCAAAACCCTGCACCACGTTCGGCGCGTCGCCGCCGGAATTGGTGATGGCGTAATGCACGCGCGCGTCGGACGGCATGTGCTCGCGCAGATAATTCACGCCCACATTCATCAGCTCCACCGCGTCGAGCGCGCTGCGTCCGAGCTCCGGCGAAGCGGCGGCGTGCGAGGGGCGGCCCGTGAAGCGGAAGAAAGCCTGGATGCAGGCGAGCGAGGACATGGACTGCACCTCGTTCACCACGCTCGGATGCCAGCAGAAGGCGGCGTCGAGATCGTCGAACAAGCCTTCGCGCGCCATGAAGGTCTTGCCGGACCCGCTCTCCTCCGCGGGGCAGCCGTAATAGCGCACGGTGCCCGCAATCCCTTCAGCCTCAAGCGCATCCTTCAGCGCCACGGCGGCAAGCGCGGAGCCCGCGCCCAGAAGATTGTGCCCGCAGCCATGGCCCGGCGTGCCCTTCTGCGTCGGCTTGTGCTCGGTCACGCCCGAAGCTTGCGCGAGATCCGGCAGCGCATCGAACTCGCCGAGAATGCCGACGATGGGACCGCCGGAGCCGTATTCCGCGACGAACGCAGTGGCCATGCCGCCCGCATTCTTGGTGATGCGAAACCCCTCGCGCTCCAGCATCGCAATCTGCTCCGCCACCGAGCGATGCTCCTCGAACGCCAATTCCGGCATTGCCCAGATGCGGTCGCTCAAAGCGGTGTAATCGGCGGCCTTCGCGTCAACGCGGCGGGCAATTTCATTGAGGCTGAGGGGGTCGTTTTGCATATGACTCTTCATTCGATCCAAGGCTAAGGCGGAAGTTTGATAAGAGCAGTGGTTTAAGTTGCAGCTAAATGTCTGCCTTGAGCATTACTCTCACTTACATAACGCTCAATAGCAGCATCTAAAATTGCGTTTGACCGCAAGAACGCAACCATTCCGGCAGACCTCAAGCCATCGAGCTCTCCAAGAGAGCGATTGAGATAGCGCTTTAATTCTTCCGAGAGGTCATTGGAATTAGCAATTTCTTGTATGTACTCTGACCCACCAAGGAAGGTGAGATCATTTCTTATAGGCAAATTATAGTGATAAAATTGAGCTACGATTTGGCTGATCGCTCGCCTTTTAGACATATAGTACGCTGGTGTAGAAACGATAACCTTCAACAACACATTTGCGCACCGAAATACATATAGGGCTATAAGACCAAAGAAGCCCCACAAGAACGCATTATCTGGAACGGCGACCATCACTATAGCCACCATTACTATATATTCGAGTAAGAGCTGTAGAAGCAGATGAAGAAAGCTATCGCGCCAGAATTTTTTCGACAGCATAAAAATGCATCCTTCCGATGAGGGTTACATCGTTAAGTATGCACGCAAGGGTATATGATCCCAAGAGGGCTTAGGGATCTTTAATTACAGTAAGCTCACTTATAGGATGTAACTTCACCCCGCCGCGAACAAATCCCCGCTAGCCACTGCCGTCACCGGCTCCTCGAACGCGTTCGGGTCGCCCGGTCCCGTTTCCCAGCCCAAATCGGGCAGCGCGATGATGCGCAGGCCGCGCGGGTCGTTGCGGGTGACGACGATGTTGCGGGTTTCCATATAGGCGATGAGGCGGCGCGCGCGGCCGGGGGAACGGCTGCCGCAGGCGCGGGCGATTTCGCCGTCGGGCGGGCAGGGAGAGTTTTCCATCGCGGCGCGGGCCAGAAGCAGATAGACGCCCTGAATGTCCTCTTCGAGATCGTTGGCGAAGGCCACCGCGCGGTCCCATTCGGTGCCCTCGGCGGTGGCCATGTCGACGCCCGCGCGCGCCACCGCGAGACGGCGGCGGAAGGCGTTGAGGTTCAACGGCTCGCCCGACACGCGGCGGATGCGGCAGCGCACGAGAAAATCCTGATACAGAACGGCCACCGAGCGGAAGGCGGCTTCGGGATCGTCGAGAATCTCGCGCAGGATTCCGTCGATGGCGGCTTCGCGCTCGGCCTTGGTTTCCTCCGTCGCCTCAGGCTGGGCCTCGGGCGTCGCGGCGGCGCGAGTGCGGGCGAGCTGCGCGAGAAGATCGTTGGTCGAGGGCGCGGGCGGCGGAGGCGGCGCGCGGCGCGGCATGACGGGGCGCGCCGCGATTTCCTCTTCGCTGGCGTTGAAGATGAGATCGCGCGCGTCTTCCTTCTGTTGCTCGGGCAGCGGCATGAGCTTGAAGGAGCCGGACCGGGCGGCGGTTTCCACCTCACCGATGCGGATGGGCAGCGGACGGCGCGAGAGCGCGGGGCCGAGCGCCACGAAATGACCGCGCTCGAGATCGCGGAACATCTCCGCCTGCCGGCGCTCCATGCCGAGCAGGTCGGCGGCGCGTGCCATGTCGATGTCGAGGAAGGTGCGGCCCATAAGGAAGTTGGAGGCTTCCGCCGCCACGTTCTTGGCGAGCTTCGCGAGGCGCTGGGTTGCGATGATGCCCGCCAATCCGCGCTTACGTCCGCGGCACATGAGGTTCGTCATCGCGCCGAGCGACACCTTGCGCGCCTCGTCCGACACTTCGCCCGCTGCGGCGGGCGCGAAGAGCTGCGCCTCGTCCACCACCACGAGCATGGGATACCAGAAATCGCGGTCCGCATCGAAAAGGCCGCCGAGGAAGGCGGCGGCGCAGCGCATCTGCTGCTCCGCGTCGAGACCTTCCAGCGAGAGCACCACGGAAACCCGGTGCTGGCGCACGCGCGCGGCGATGCGCTGGATGTCGCCCTCGCTCCGGGAGGCGTCCACCACCACATGGCCGAACTTGTCGGCGAGCGTGACGAAATCGCCCTCGGGGTCGATGACGGCCTGCTGCACGAGGTTGGCGCTCTGCTCGAGAAGGCGGCGCAGGAGGTGCGACTTGCCGGAGCCGGAATTGCCCTGGACGAGCAGACGCGTCGCCAGAAGCTCTTCCAGATCGAGCTGAGCCCTCTGTCCTCCGCCGGGGGCGGAGGATGTCACTCCCATGTCGATGCCGACCTTCATCAGCCTCCCTCTTCGAGGTTCGAAATCCGCCCCGGTCCTAACACGGCAAAGCTCCGGAAAGTGCCGGAGAGGACGAATTCCTCCACAGGCTAACCCCGCTATCCCCAGGCATGACGCCGCAGAGGGCAGGAAACCGATGGGCGGGAGCAGGGATTACCGAGAGAAATCCTTTCAGGAGAAGCCATGCCCCTCCCCGTCCAGCGAATCGCCCATGAGGCCTTGACCGAGACCTTGACCGAGGCTTTGACCGAACCCCGGATCGTCCGGGCACGGGCCCAGGGGGAATCGGGAGCGGCATCGGGAAGCATCAGCGAGCCCCGGCCCCTGCCGCCCGGCTCGGAGCGGGTGGAAGGGGCGTTCGGGGTTTTCGGCATGATGATCACGGGGCTGATCATCCTGTTCGCCGTGGTGATCCTGGTGATGCGCGCCCGCAGCAGGCGCTGATCAATCGGCGATCACGGCCTCTGCGGCCTTCACCGCGCTGCCGCGCAGGGGCAGCTCCTTCATGGCGATGAGAAAGACGAGCGCCAGGCCGAACCCGACGCCGGCGGCGACGAACACATACGAGAACACATCGCGCAGGTCGACGCCGCTTTGCGCCGCCGTATGGGCCAGCGTCTCGAAGCTCGCCGCGCCGGACAATCCGACTCCGCTGAGCACGATGGCGCCGAACACGGCGACGATGAGCGCGCCGCCGAGGGAGCGGAAGAAATTGGCCGTGCCCGTCGCAGCGCCGAGATCATGCATGGAAACCGCGTTCTGGATCGCCACCGTGGACACCGGCAGCAGCGTGCCGAGCCCGATGCTGATGATCGCAAGCAGCACCTCGATCATCGTGATGGACATGGTATGCGCGAAGGCCGCCAGCGCGCCGGTCGCCGCCATGGCCACGAACAGGCCGCCCATCGGCAGGCGCTTGTAGTGCTTCGCCTTGGTCATGCTGCGCCCCGATATGGTTGCGCCGCAGACGGTGCCCGCCATGAGCGGAATGAGCGCGAGGCCGGAGAGCGAGGCCGACAGCCCGCGCACGGCCTCGAAATAAACCGGGAGGTAGATGGTCAGGCCGATATAGGTGCCCATGCCGAAACAGGCCGAGAGCACGCCCATGCGCACGACGGGATTGTGCAGCACGCCCGGCGGAATGAGAGGCTCCGGCGCGAGGCGCATGCGGATGGCGAACAGAACCCACAGAACCAGCGAGCCCACGACGAGGCCGAGGATCGGCGGCGAAGCCCACGGGAAGCGCAATCCGCCCCAGCTCAAGGCCAGCAGCAGCGATACGGTCGCCGCGACCATCAGCAGCGCGCCGAGAAGATCGAGCCTGTGCCGCCTGTCATGGCGCGGAAGCTTTTTCAGCGTATGGAACGTGATGAACAGCGCAATGAGGCCGAGCGGCAGGTTGATCCAGAAGATCACCGACCAATGCAGATGCTCCGCGAAGAAGCCACCGAGCACCGGGCCGAGAAGGCTCGACGACATGAACACGCTGGCGAAATAAACCTGATACTTTCCGCGTTCCTTCGGCGGCACGAGATCGGCCACGATGGTCTGGGCCAGGGCGATCAGGCCGCCGCCGCCGATGCCTTGCAGCCCGCGCGCCAGAATGAGGACGAACATGCTGGGCGCAAGCGCACAGGCGATGGAGCCGATGATGAAGACCACGATGCCGATGAGCATGGTGATGCGCCGGCCATGGCTGTCGCTGAACTTGCCGTAAAGCGGCGTGACCGCCGTGGAAGTGAGGAGATAGACCGTCACCACCCAGGGCAGATGCTCCAGGTCGCCGAACTCGCGCCCGATGGTGGGCAAAGCCGTGGCGATGATGGTCTGGTCGAGCGCCGCCAGGAACATGGCCAGCATGATTCCGATGATGATCGTGCGGATCTCGGCATGGCTGAGAGCGGCAGGGGCGGAAGGTGTTGGCTGATCCATCGGTATCTTTCGCTTTCACGCCCTCTTTTAATGAAAGAAGGCCGCCTTGTCCCCCCGCAGCCATGCCGAGCGAGCATGCATCGGTTCGTGAGAGAAATCCTAACGCATAGGTATCCGGTTGTTTCCGACGCCGGGCGGAGACCGGCGGAGCGGCGGCTGGGATCATTGGGTGAAGAAGCCAAGCCCTGTCCGAAACGTCGTTGCTTTTTAGCCTTGTCCAGCAGGCGAAAGGGACACTAGGTTTCCGGCCAGCAACGAAGGAACCTTACATGCGCACTTGTCTCGCCATCGTCGCCCTGCTCGCCCTGACCGGGCCGGCTGCCGCATCCGAGGTCGAGCAATTCCTCAAGACCTGCGCCCTTCAGCAGGATCGGGCCGAGTGCGAGAACGACGCCAGGCAATTCACCAAGTGGTACATGGC
>JAEXGT010000087.1 GCA_023450615.1 Pseudomonadota bacterium
GCGCTCGGCCATCATCTCCTCCAGATTACGGAGACTGAGATTGTAAGCCAGATACCACCGGACGCAGAGCAGGATCACCGACCGATCGAAATGTCTGCCCTTGAACACGCGACACTCCGTCCTTGAACCGAGGGAGCAGCAGCTGAGACGCTGAAATAAAGGGTTTGCGAGACATCCGCCTTATGGCCTGTTAGCAAGCAAGTTCTGGGCCTGAGATTTAAGCAGCCACAAGATGAGCGACTAGCGCGTGCCAAATACGGACTTTTATCGCATAGTGGGCCAAATCGAGCATGAGATGTCATGCTAACGAACCGTTTGGAGAATTGAATGAACCCGAAGGTCTGGCTTGAGGTTGCATTGAATGGGCCTTGGGGACGCGAGCTTCAGCCGCGAATTCCAATTTGCCCCAATGAGATTATCGAGGAAGGAATCGCAGCCGCAGCGGCTGGGGCATCGATCATCCACCTCCATGCCTATGATCCCAACACTGGCCGACAGAATGATGATCCGGAGACGTATGCTCGAATCTTTGAAGGTATCCGCGCTCGAACGGATGCTTTAGTCTATCCGACGATCCCGCTTTCTGGCTCGACGCTAAGTGGTACGGCTGAAACGGCATCGGATCGCTTCACGCATGTTGAGTTTCTTGCTGCCCGTGGCCTCATTGACATGACTGTTGTGGACCCTGGAAGTGTCAACTTCGCCAGGGCGGACGACCCAAGCGGATCCGAAACTGGGTTTGTCTATCTTAACAGAGAAGACCATATTCTGAAGGGATTGGAGGTTGCCGCTGCTCATGGACTGACGCCCAGCTATGCCATCTATGAACCAGGCTTCACTCGGATGGGAGCAGCGCTTGCAGCGCGGTTCCCAGACCTTCGCTGCCCGCTCTATCGGTTTATGTTCTCAGATGCGTTTGCCTGGGGTTTTCCGCCTCGCAAATATGCCCTCGAGGCTCACCTTGCTCTCTTGCGCGAGACCGCACCAAAAGCTCCCTGGATGGCCGCCGGTCTTGGCGTCGATATCCGCCATTTGATCCCACAAGTCATCGCTTCAGGCGGCCATGTACGTGTCGGGCTCGAGGATGCGTCGTTAGGTTGTGAGCGGTCCAATGTAGCGCTCGTGGAGGAAGCTGTCGGCCTTATCCGTGCTGCCGGGGGCGAACCCGCAGTACCGGCAGACGTACGCCGTGCGCTCGCCGCAATTTGACTACGGCGAGCGCGAGGTCTCTACCTACGAGAGCGACGCGCCCGTACGATGGCTAGATCATAAGGAAGCTCGCTCACCTGCCAATAGAGATAGGCGTCGTCGCGATAGCTCATCATTGAGTCGAGGATCTTCTTAAACGTCGGGTTCTTCTCGGTTATCTCGCGATACGTCTCGTCGGTTGCCTTCTGGCACGCTTCCATGATCTCTGCTGAGAATGGGCGCAGAACGGCACCCGCCGCTACGAGCCGCTTGAGAGCCGCCGGATTTTCGTAATCGTACTTGGCTTGCATCCATGCGTTGGTATCCGCCGCCGCACGCCTAAGAATGCCTTGGTAATGCTTAGGCAACTCATCCCATTTTCCCCGATTGATCATTAGGGAAATCACAGTGCCCTGATCCCACCATCCTGGGTAATAATAATTTTTGGCGACTTTGTAGATTCCGATCTTCTCGTCATCATAAGGTCCGGTCCATTCGGCGGCATCGATCGTGCCACGCTCGAGCGCGGAATAGAGATCGCCGCCACCAATGACCTGCGGAACGACTCCGAGCTTTTGCAGAATCGTCCCTGCCAAGCCACCAACCCTGAACTTGATCCCATTGAGGTCGGCCGGGGTATTCAGTTCCTTCCGGAACCAGCCGCCCATCTGCACACCCGTGTTGCCAGCAGGCAGCGAGTAGAGATTGTAGCTCTTGTAGAACTCGTTCAGCATCTCGTTACCGCCGCCAAACTCATGCCATGCGATTGCCTGACGCGAGTTAAGGCCGAACGGAATGCAGGTGCCGAAGGCAAAGGTCGGGTCTTTGCCAATCGCGTAGTAGCTGCATGTATGGCAGCACTCCACAGTACCATTCGTGGTAGCATCGATGACAGCGCCGCCCCCGGGAACGATTTCACCGGCGGCAAACGGCTGGATCTGGAACTGATTGTCCGTGGCCTCGGCAACGATCTTGCTCAGATGATCTGCCCCGCCGTACAACGTATCAAGGGACTTGGGGAACGCTGAAACCAAGCGCCACTTGATAGAAGGCATTGACTGGGCAATAGCTGGGCTTGCTACGGCACCGGAGGCGGCTGTTGCCAGAGCTCCCGCCTTGAAAAATTCGCGTCTCTTCACAGAGGTTTCCTCCTGATTGCATCCCGATGCAAACCCAACGAGACATTGAGTTTGCCGAAAGCTCTTCTTCTCTTCTTATTGCTGTATTGCCACCCATACGGTGGACACACTTCACAATAGCTCCGCTTAGAATAGAAACGAATGTATGCGTCAAGTTCTGCAAAGCGGGGCGGCCAAGCAGACTGGCTATGCGGTTTCGCGAAGAGTGGTTTTCTTGTGCTCCTTCAGATCCTCCATGTTGAGATAGCGGCGCGCCTCAAGCCAATTCTCGTTGGTTTCCACTGCCAGTCACCTGCCCGCAGCATGAGGCCGCATTGGGGAAGATACGCACCACATACGTGCGTGTCTTAATCTCCTCATTTAGCCGCTCGAGCATGTTGGTGCTCTTGAGATGCTTATGGTGCTGACGTAGCAGCCGATAGAAGGTGAGTGTCTCCTCGATCGTCTCCTCGGCCTAGGCTTTCAAGCGCGGGTAGCGCACCCCCACTTGGTAATCCAGGCGGCCAGATCGCGTGTGGTCTCCACAATCGAGCGGCGGCCGAAGAGCCAGCCAGCTCCTAGGCAGTCATCGTCGGCCTTGCGCGGCAGGTGATCGAGCGCATCCCTCAAAAAGTGTACACAGCACCTCTGATGAGCGGGCTCACACAGCATCTCGCGGATGGCGGCTCTCAGCCCGCTCTCGCGCAGGCCCAGCAGAAAGGTGCGCTACGAGGACTGGCTTTCCGGTGCGCCGTCTCGACGCCCAGGATCTGGCGCCGCCCGTCCCAGTCGATGCCGACGACAATCAGCACCGCCAGCAAGGTGACCATACCGCCCTTGCACCTTCTCGTAGCGGGCCGTCGAGGATCAGGTAGGGAACGGTTGCTCGAGCCTTCGCGCGGCGAACTGCGCCAGGCCCTCATCGAGGCACTTGTTGATTGGCCGAGATGGCAGACGTCGAGAAGCTGTGCCCGCGCAGCTCATCGGTGACAGCCTAACCTCGCGCGTGGAGACGCCCTTACCGCAGAGCGCCACGAAGAAGTTTCCTGACAAGAGCTTGCAATATGCAGCGCAACAGCGGGCTAAACAGGGCCTGCCGTGTCCGGCGTCAGAGTTTTTGAGACAGCGGGCCGTCTGATCTACGGGAGACTCTGGTCCATCTGAATTTCAGATTGTGGTGCGTCCGCTGACATGCCCCCTCAAACAGGACGAGGAGGTCGCTTCCCGTGCAAGGGATTCAAGCTATCACAGGCCGCAAGCGAGTGGGGCTCTCACACATCAAATCACATAGAAATCGGCCTGCGAGAGGATGGTCCCGGGATTAACTTTGGCGAACGCGACGGGTGCCGCCGAACCGTTGCCGTCGGCATCGTACGAGACCGTGCCAGTGGCCGTAATAGATCTTGCGCTGACCTCAACATCGCAGCACGGCACTTCGTTCAGAACGCACGACAGCCTGCTCCCCCCGCAAAGGGATGGGCTGGCCGAACGCTCAAGCGAATCAGCCCGCAGAAGCTCTCACGCTTTCCCGCCGCGCAGGAAATTGATGATGCCGGAAAAGTCGTCGCCCTCATGGCCCGCGCCGTTGAAGAGCGCATAGAGCTGTGCGGCTTCCGCGCCGAGCGGCGTCGATGCGCCGGAGGCAAGGGCTGCTTCCTGCGCGAGCTTCAGGTCCTTGAGCATCAGGGCCGCAGCGAAGCCCGGCTTATAATCGTTGTTGGCGGGCGAGGCCGGAACCGGGCCGGGTACGGGGCAATAGGTGGTGAGCGACCAGCACTGGCCCGAGGAGGTG
>JAEXGT010000025.1 GCA_023450615.1 Pseudomonadota bacterium
CACCAAGGGCGACGATACCATCGGCGGCAGCGGCAAGGCAGGCGTGATCAACGGCGGCGCTGGCAACGATACCCTATCAGCGAATGCCTTCAGCTCTGACGAGGTCATCTCAGGCTTCGTCGTCAACGGCGGCGCCGGCAACGACAAACTGAGCGGCTCCGGCGCTGTGACCCTCGTCGGCGGCAAGGGGGATGATCAGTTCACCCTGAGCCAGTCGGCAGGAACCACCATCATGGACTTCTCTGGCAAGGACTATTTTCTCGTCAGAGGGTCTGACTTTGACTTCTATGATTACAACCAGAACAAATGGATATTGCCCGCTTTCGATGCGAAGAGCTTCCTCGTGATCGGAACCGACCCTAGGCCGACAACCGCCCTGGCGCAGTTCTTGTACGACACGGATGACGGCAAACTTTACTTCGACGCCGACGGTATCGGAATGGAATACGACCTGGCCCTGGTCACGACCTTGGCCAACAAGGCGGCGATCAAGGCCTCACACTTCGTATTCGTGGAGTGAGGCAGTCAATGCCACGCAAAGGCCCGCCACCGGCGGGCCTTTTTCGTTTGGCGAAACGCAGCCATAGCTTCACTTGCCCACCGTACCCTTTTTGTTCTAGGATTTCACACCTGGAATCATCCGCCGCATTGCATCGGCGGGAGAGACATCACATATCCCGGAGCCGGCCCATGGGGCCGTTTTCCCCTCATATGAAGGCTTAAGCTGAGCCATGGCTAAACTCGACGATCTGTTCAACCGCGCCAAGGCGGGAGACCCGAATGCGCGCGTGATCTCCGTGCGCGGCGCGCGAGAGCACAACCTCAAGAACGTCGACCTGATGGTGCCGCGCGACCAGTTCGTGGTGTTCACGGGCCTCTCCGGCTCGGGCAAGTCGTCGCTCGCCTTCGACACGATCTATGCCGAGGGGCAGCGCCGCTATGTGGAATCCCTCTCCGCCTACGCTCGCCAGTTCCTGGAGATGATGCAGAAGCCGGACGTGGACCAGATCGACGGCCTCTCGCCTGCCATCTCCATCGAGCAGAAGACGACCTCGAAGAATCCGCGCTCGACTGTGGGCACCGTCACCGAGATCTACGATTACATGCGCCTGCTCTGGGCGCGCGTCGGCATTCCCTATTCCCCCGCCACGGGGCTGCCCATCGAAAGCCAGACGGTCAGCCAGATGGTGGACCGCGTGCTGGAGCTTCCCGAGAAGACCCGCCTTTACCTGCTGGCCCCCGTCGTGCGCGGCCGCAAGGGCGAGTACCGAAAGGAAATCGCCGAGTTTCAGAAGAAGGGCTTCCAGCGCCTGAAGATCGACGGCGAGTATTACGCCATTGACGAGGCCCCTGCCCTCGACAAGAAGTTCAAGCACGATATCGACGTGGTGGTGGACCGCATCGTGGTGCGCGCTGACATCGCCGCGCGCCTGTCGGAATCCTTCGAGACCGCGCTCGAACTGACCAACGGCATCGCCGTCATCGAATACGCTGACGAGAAGGACGAGAAGGGCAAGCCAAAGCGCATCGTCTTCTCCTCCAAGTTCGCCTGCCCGGTTTCCGGCTTTACGATTCCGGAGATCGAGCCGCGCCTGTTCTCGTTCAACAACCCCTTCGGCGCCTGCCCCACCTGCGGCGGCATCGGCCATGAAATGCGCATCGACGAGGCGCTCGTGGTAGATGAGACGCTCTCGCTCAAGCGCGGCGCGATCATGCCTTGGGCGAAGTCTTCCTCGCCGTATTACGGCCAGACGCTGGAGGCGATCACCAAGCACTACAAGTCGTCCATGACGAAGCCTTGGACCGAGCTGTCGGAGGACGTGCGGGAAGCCATCCTCTACGGGACGGAGAAGGCGATCCGCTTCGCCTATGACGACGGCATGCGCGCCTATGAGGTCCGCAAGCCTTTCGAGGGCGTGATCCCGAACCTGGAGCGCCGCTACAAGGAAACTGAGAGCGATTGGGCGCGCGAGGAAATCGGCCGCTTCATGAGCGAAACGCCGTGTGAGGAATGCGGCGGCAAACGCCTTAAAGCCGAAGCGCTCGCGGTGAAGATCGCTGGCTCCGATATCGGCGACGCCACCGCGCTCTCCGTGAAGGACGCGCATGAGTGGTTCGGCAACCTGTCGAAGAAGCTCACCAAGAAGCAGAACGACATTGCGGGCCGCATCCTGAAGGAGATCCGCGACCGCCTGACCTTCCTGGTCGATGTGGGCCTGGAATACCTGACGCTCGCCCGCGCCTCCGGCACGCTGTCGGGCGGCGAAAGCCAGCGTATTCGCCTTGCCTCCCAGATCGGCTCGGGCCTGACCGGTGTTCTCTACGTGCTCGACGAGCCGTCCATCGGCCTGCACCAGCGCGACAACGAGCGCCTGCTCGGCACCCTCAAGCGCCTGCGCGATCTCGGCAACACGGTGATCGTGGTGGAGCATGACGAGGATGCGATCCTGCAAGCCGATTACGTGTTCGATATCGGTCCGGGCGCGGGCATCCACGGCGGCAAGATCGTCGCCGAGGGCACGCCCGACGAGGTGATGAAGAATCCGAAGTCGCTGACGGGCAAATATCTCACGGGCGAGATGTCCGTGAAGGTGCCGGCGCAGCGCCGCAAGCGCGATCCGAAGCGCATGCTCAAAGTCGTCGGCGCGAAGGGCAACAACCTGAAGAACGTGAAGGCCGATATTCCGCTCGGCACCTTCACCTGCATCACCGGCGTCTCGGGCGGCGGCAAGTCCACGCTGGTCATCGACACGCTCTACAAGGCGGTCGCGCGCAAGCTCAACGGCGCGCTGGAGCATCCGGCGCAGCATGACCGCATCGAGGGCCTGGAGCATCTCGACAAGGTCATCGACATCGACCAATCGCCCATCGGCCGCACGCC
The DNA here is from genome assembly GCA_023450615.1 of Pseudomonadota bacterium. Classification (GTDB taxonomy): domain Bacteria; phylum Pseudomonadota; class Alphaproteobacteria; order Rhizobiales; family Beijerinckiaceae; genus Microvirga. Next base: position 2,882 of record JAEXGT010000025.1, read on the forward strand.
GCGTTCGAACCCGGCCACTTATGTCGGCGCCTTCACGCCGATCCGCGAATGGTTCGCGGGTCTGCCCGAGGCGAAGGCGCGCGGCTATCAGGCGGGCCGCTTCTCGTTCAACGTGAAGGGCGGCCGCTGCGAGGCGTGTTCCGGCGACGGCGTGATCAAGATCGAGATGCACTTCCTACCGGATGTCTACGTCACTTGCGATGTCTGTAAGGGCAAGCGCTACGACCGCGAGACGCTGGAGGTGAAGTATCGCGACAAGTCCATCGCCGACGTGCTCGACATGACGGTGGAGGAAGCGCGCGAGTTGTTCAAGGCTGTGCCCTCGATCCGCGAGAAGATGCAGACGCTCGCCCGCGTCGGCCTCGACTACGTGCATGTAGGCCAGCAGGCCACCACGCTTTCGGGTGGCGAGGCGCAGCGTGTGAAGCTCTCGAAGGAGCTGTCCAAGCGCGCCACGGGCCGCACGCTCTACATCCTCGACGAGCCCACCACGGGCCTGCATTTCCACGATGTGGCGAAGCTGCTCGAGGTGCTGCACGAGCTGGTGGACCAGGGCAATACGGTGGTGGTGATCGAGCACAATCTCGAAGTCATCAAGACCGCCGACTGGGTCATCGACATGGGCCCTGAAGGCGGCAGCGGCGGCGGTCAGATAGTGGCCCAGGGAACACCCGAGGACATCGCAAACTCCAAGGAAAGCCACACCGGCCGCTTCCTCAAGGAAGTGCTGGAGCGCAGGCCCCTGAAGAAGGAAGCGCCTGCCAAGGAAGCTTCGAAGAAGCCCAAGAAAACGGTGCGTCAGGAAGCGGCGGAATAACCGCTTCCCGCCTGTCGGAAACCAGACATTACAAGCCGCCGGAGCCATCTTCGGCGGCTTGTTGTTGGATCCTGAGCCTTTACGCGTCCTGATGCGAGGTCAGGGACCGGGCCGAGATGACGATGTTGCGGCCGTGATCCTTCGCCCGGTAGAGCGCAAGATCCGCCTCCTGAAGCAGCGCCTGAACGGTCGCCTGACTGGAGGTCGAGCACCCGACGCTGACCGTGACCTGTGCGCCGGAGCCCAGTATGGCCCTGCTCGCTTTCGAGAAGGCGGCTCTCACGGCCTCGGCCAGATCCGCCGCCGCCTCCATACCTGTCGGCATGATGGCGGCGAATTCCTCTCCGCCCAGCCGACCGAAAGATTTCTGCGGAAGGTGGTAGACCAGGATCTGCCCGAACATGATCAGAATCCGGTCTCCCATCTCATGGCCGTAGCGGTCGTTGATGCCTTTGAAATTGTCGAGATCGAAGACAAGGCAACTGACAGGCTCGCCCTCAGCGTCCTTCAGCATCTGATCGGCATGCTGCATGAAGGCCCGTCGGTTCGGAATGCCCGTCAGCGGGTCGATAAAAGCCGCCCGCTTGTAGCCGAGCTCCACGCTCTCTTTGGCCATGGAGAGGAAGATGAAGGCGAGCGTTGGCGCAAAAACCACCAGAAAGAGCGCCATCTCGGAGGACCAACGACCCGCCAAGGCATCGATCCAGGGAATGGATGTGAGGGAGAAGGCGAGCCCTGACCGCAAGATGTTCAGGACGCCCAGGAGGATCAGGAGAATGATGGCTACCCGCTGCGAAGCGAGAGGCTGCGCGGCATGGCGCGAAAGCTCCCAGGCGCAGGCCCACGCATAAACCCCGGTTAGCAGCGAGACCAGGATCAGCCGATATTCGGGCCGATCATAGATGAAAGGGTAAGCCAGCAGCCATAGCACCGGCCCCGTCATCATAGCAGGCACGAACCATTTTCGGCCGTTGAACTTTCGGCAGCCCGCATAAAGCGCCGTATAGGACAGCAAGCCGAGCGCGTTTCCGATGAGGAGCTCCACGTAGGAGCCGCTGGCCCTTCCCATGTTCGCAACCGCAATACCACCAGCGATGAGGCAAAAGGCCACCCCCCATAAGGAGAGCGCATGAACCTTTGGGTTGAGCCTCCAGGCAAACAGCAGCAAAGCGCCGAGCACTACCGAGAGCAAGACAAAGGCAACGTTAAGGGTAGCGGGATCTAGGGTCATCGAAAAGCTGCAAGGATTCGGCTGGTCTGGCGCAGTAATAAGAGGGCCTGCAATCCTCTTACCCTAGGGAATCATTGCTATTTCTATCTTCGATTAGCTTTTGGATGTCCAGTCCCAAGCCCAATGAAACATACTCAGTACAACTAAGGTTAGTTCAGGAACGAAGCCTTGAGCGCGGCATTTTCTTCATAGTGCTTCGCAGGGAGAGTTTCATGGGCCGCTATCACCGTCACGGTGTCGAGAGCACGGCAGCCATCGCCGGGCACCCGCTCCACCACATGCTGATCGTCTTTCCCGTCGCCTTCCTGATCGGGGCCTTCGCGACCGACATTGCTTTCATGAGCACGAAAAACCCGTTCTGGGCGGAAGGCTCCTATTGGCTGCTCATCGGGGGCATCGTCACGGCCCTTGTCGCAGGAATCCCGGGCCTGATCGACTTCGTGACCATCGACCGCGTCCGCAACCTCTGGATCTCCTGGGCGCATATGATCGCAAACCTCGTGGTCGTGGCTGTTGCCCTGGTGAATATGGGCGTGCGCCTGGGCGATCCGGCCGCAGGCGTCGAGGGTTGGGGCATCTGGCTCTCCGGCCTCCAGACCCTCCTGCTGCTGTTCAGCGGCTGGCTCGGCGGCGAGATGGCTTATCGCTACCGCATCGGCGCGATCCAGGACGACAGCCCCAAGGTCGAGCAGTTCCACCATGTGGAGGTCGAGCGCAGCTCCGAGGCTTACAACCGCCGCAGCGGCACGGGTCCTCTTTAAAGCCTCCTCAGCTTTGCTTCATGGCTCTCCGGCGCTAGACTGGAAGCCATGAAGCACTTCGCTTTCATCTTCTCGATCGGTTTGCTGACCCTGGGCGGCCCCGCTCAGGCAGCGTCATCCTGCCCCCCAGGCTTTGCCATGCTTCAAAGTTCGGATACCTGCGTCCGCATCGGCGGACGGGTCAGGGCGGAAAGCATTCTCCGCTCATCGGATGGCCGCAAGAAGGATACCTTCACGAACCAAGCGAGCGGACGCGTTCAGCTGGATGTGAGGAAGCAGACCGAGTACGGCCCCGTCCGCGCCTTCATCAGGCTCAAGGGCGTCCAGCGCTAAGAGCGCTTTGGAGTTTCAGACGCGTTCCGGCGTCGGATTATTTCCTGCTCTCAAGAAACGGACGCGATGTGCCCAATCGGAAGGCATGTCAAGAGCTCGGCCTCCGTTAAGGTAACATTAGGGCGCTATGCTACTAAAGCATAACAGACCTACATTATTACCACTCCTCTTTCACGCCGCCCTCCCTTATATGCTGCATTGCACACAGCAAGAACAAAGGCCGCCGGTCACAGGGGCCGGCTAACTGAAGGAGCTCCCAATGTTCGTGTCCTACATCCTCTCCAAAGTCCGCGCTTACATGCGTTACCGCGAAACCGTCCGTGAGCTTTCCCTGCTTTCGGACCGCGAGCTCGACGATCTCGGCATCTCCCGCTTCCAGATCGAGAGCATCGCCCGCGAGCACGCCGTCGCGTAAAAATAGCTGCACTGCAGCAAAAGATTCTCGCCCGCCTCAAGCGGGCGTTTTCTTTTTCAGGGCCATGTTCTCTACTGCCTCAAGAAAAGGCTGGGCTGCCGGATTTCCGGGCAGGCCACCTGTAACTACCGCCCGCCCGTCACCGGCAAGATAGCCCCGGTGATGTAGGAGGCGGCATCCGACATCAGGAACAGGACCGCCTCGGCAATCTCCTGCGGTTCCCCGATCCGCTTCATGGGAATGAAGGGCAGCAGGCGCTGCAATCGTCCCGCGTCCTGTGTGCTGCGCTCATGAATATCGGTCCGGGTCATGCCCGGCGAGACGGCATTGACCCGCACGCCCTCCATCGCCAGTTCCCGTGCCAGCCCAATGGTAAGTGAATCGATGGCCCCCTTCGAGGCCGCATACCAGACATATTCATTCGGGCTTCCTAACCCCGCCGCCACGGACGAGATATTGACTATGGAGCCGCCCTGGCCGCCCCGGCTCTGCGACAGACGCCGCGCCGCCTCCCGCGCCACATAGATCGCTCCCGTGACGTTGATGTCTATGCAGGCCCGGATCGTATCGGCGGATGTCTCGGCGAGCTTGCCCGACTTGCCCGTGATGCCCGCATTGTTCACCACATGGGAAATGGGGCCGAGCCGCTCCTGCACCTCGTCGAACAAGCGCAGCACATCCTCTTCGGCAGCAACCTCTCCCTGGAAGGCCAAGGCCTCCACGCCTACGGCCCGACAGGTCGCGACAACCTCGTCGGCTGCTGCGTGTTCCGAGCGATAGGTGATGGCCACATCATAGCCACGAGAGGCGGCCAGCTGCGCAATCGAGGCCCCTATGCCCCGACTGCCTCCTGTAATCAGCACGATGGGACGCTCAGCGCTCATGGCAGTAATCTCCTCACATGGAACCGCTAGGCTTTCCCATCACCCTTTGCGCGTCAATATGATTGAGGGGCGGGGCACGTGAGAAGGACCATCTCCTCGATCTCCGGCATGTGCGAAAACGCACTACCATTACACACGCCGAGCGCCATGTGTAATGAGCCGTTATACCATTAACGGCTTTACCAATTCCAAGGAGCCTTACATGGCATTCAAGAAGTTCAGTACCAAAGGGTACTCACCATTCGGATTAAAGTTCGACGGTGACGGCTTTTACTTCAAGGCCAATTCCGCCAACGACAAGATCAAGGGCACCAGGAGCGACGATCACCTGTCGGGCGGCGGCGGCAGAGATCAGCTCAATGGGGGCGCCGGCAATGACCTCATCAATGGCGGCGCGGGCAATGACATTCTGACCGGCGGGTCCGGCGTCGATACTTTTGTCTTCAGCGCGGATCTCTCGGTTGCAGGCGTTGACCGCATCACTGACTTCAACAGCCGGGCTGGAGAGAAGATCATGCTGAACGCATACGTCTTCGAAGCCCTGGAAGTATCCGCAAAGCCAGTCAAGTTGGACCCGAAAGCAAAGGATTGGGGTAAGCTTGCGGCTTCGAACTTTATCGTGGGCAGCAGCGCCAAGGACGCGAATGACCATATCATCTACGATCGGGCCAAGGGCGCTCTCTTTTACGATGCGGACGGCAACGGTTCGATAGAAGCAGTCCAGTTCGCGCAGCTTAAGGCCGGGACAGCCCTGAGCGCCGAAAACCTCTACGTCTTCTGATCCTTCCGCCCCTCTCCGTCTTGGGGAGGGGCAACTTCTCCTGGAAGGCCAAGGCCGTGCGTGGACAGCGCAAGCATCGTGGCCGGCGCGTTTATCCTTGATTGCCGGGGATAGGCTCGCTACTTCGGGCACATGAGCAAGATCGAACCCATTCACGTCATCGGCGGCGGCCTCGCGGGCTCCGAAGCCACCTGGCAGATCGCGCAGGCGGGCGTTCCCGTCATCCTCCATGAAATGCGCCCCGTGCGCGGCACCGACGCGCATAAGACGCAAGGCCTCGCCGAGCTCGTCTGCTCCAACTCCTTCCGCTCCGACGATGCCGAGACGAACGCGGTCGGCCTCCTGCATCAGGAGATGCGCACGCTCGGCTCCCTCATCATGGCCAAGGGCGATGCCAACCAAGTGCCCGCAGGCGGCGCGCTGGCGGTGGACCGGGACGGGTTTTCCGATGCGGTGACAGCGGCGCTCGAAGCGCACCCGCTCGTCACCATCGAGCGCGGCGAGATCGGCGGCATTCCGCCTGAGGAATGGTCTTCCGTCATCATCGCCACCGGCCCCCTCACCTCACCCGCTCTGGCGGAGGCGATCCTCGGGCTGACGGGTGAGACATCGCTCGCCTTCTTCGATGCCATCGCGCCCATCGTCTATCGTGAATCCATCAACATGGACGTGGCGTGGTTCCAGTCGCGTTACGACAAGGTCGGCCCCGGCGGCACGGGCAAGGATTACATCAACTGCCCCATGACGAAGGAGCAGTACGAGGCTTTCATCGACGCGCTGATCGAGGGCGACAAGACCGAGTTCAAGGAATGGGAAGCTAACACTCCTTATTTCGACGGCTGCCTTCCCATCGAGGTCATGGCGGAGCGTGGCCGCGAGACCCTGCGCCATGGTCCCATGAAGCCCGTCGGCCTCACCGATCCGCGCAACCCGGATGTGAAACCCTACGCCATCGTGCAGCTGCGCCAGGACAACGCGCTCGGCACGCTGTTCAACATGGTGGGTTTCCAGACCAAGCTGAAATACGGCGCTCAAGGGGACATCTTCCGCATGATCCCTGGCCTGGAGAATGCAGAATTCGCGCGTCTCGGCGGCATTCATCGCAACACCTATCTCAACTCGCCCAAGCTGCTCGATCCGACGCTTCGCCTGAAGGCGATGCCGCGCCTGCGCTTCGCGGGCCAGATCACCGGCTGCGAAGGCTATGTGGAGAGCGCCGCCGTCGGCCTCATGACCGGTCGCTTCGCCGCAGCCGAGCGCCTCGGCCATCCGATCCAGCCGCTCCCGCACACCACGGCACTCGGCGCGCTGATCAACCACATCACCGGCGGCCATATCGAGACCATCGATGAGGGCCCGCGCTCGTTCCAGCCCATGAACGTGAATTTCGGCCTCTTCCCGCCGCTCGACGCCACGCCGAAATCGGAAGACGGCAAGCGCCTGCGCGGCTCGGCCAAGGCGATGGCGAAGAAGAAGATGCTCACCGATCGCGCCCGCGCCGATCTGGCGGCATGGCTTTCTGGAGCGAACATTCCGGCGGCTGCGGAGTAAGTCTCTCCAAGGCCTGCTTGACCTGCACTGGACATAAGCAGGTCCTTCCAGTTAGTGAGATTCTATATTGTTATGGTATCACTGGAAGGACCGCTTCGCATGACGATCCGCGGCGCCATTTGGCAGTTTCCCGTTTCGCTGGATATTCAGTCGCACCTGAAAGCCATCATCCGTGGCCTACAAGCTGCGAAACCTGAAACGCTTTTGGTCATGCCCGAGGGCGCGATCTCCGGCTACGCGCCTGAGCAAGATCTTGTCAGCAAGCTCGATCCAGGCGCCATCGAGCGGGCCATCGACACAGTCCGCAACGAAGTCAAAGCGCGAGGGGTTCACCTCGTCGTCGGCACCTGCCTTCATGATGGAGGGGCGTGGCGAAACAGCTCGCTTTATATCCGGCCCGATGGAACAATCAGCCGGTATGACAAGCTGAACCTCGCCATGAGCGAACGCGGCTCGTTCATGCCAGGAAACGAACTCACTGTCTTTGCCACCCGCATCGGCGGGCGCGACACCGTCCTAGGCATACAGATGTGCCGCGAGATCAAGTATCCCGAGCAATGGGCGGGTGTGGCGCAGAAAGGCGCGGCAGTGATTGCTTTCCTCAACAACGCCGTGGGCGATGAGAGCATCTCGCCCATCTGGAAGAGCCACCTCGTCAGCCGCGCAGCAGAAACGCAACGCTTCATCTTGGCTGCCAACAATGCGGCTCCGGATCAGAAATGTCCTTCTATGATCATTTCTCCGAGCGGCCAGATTTTGGCGGATCTCGATCCGGGGCCAGAGCATGGAGCGTGTTGCGAACTTGATCTGCCCCTGGTGTCCGATTGGATTCTCGGTCAGCGCCGAAACGATCTCTTTAGGGTAACCTAGATTTAAAACGGCCCGCGCCAGAGCGCCCAGATCTTGCGCCATTGCGGGAGATCGACCGGCGTATGCAGCGGGTCGTAATCGCGCGTCTCCATCGCTTTCAGATAAGGCTCCACTAAGGCCACCGGACGGAAGGCAGGCTCCGCCGTTGTTGGGATCGTGGAGCGCAAGGTCCGCGCCTGATCGACATGGCGACGGGCCATGGCGCGCATGTCGGCAAGGACGCCCTTGAGCCCCGGCCCGCCGCGCCCGGTCACGATGTCGTCGCGCACGACGCCATGTTGCGCCAGGATATCGACCGGTATGTAGAGCTGCCCCTGACGCGCATGGATCGGGAAAGCGCGCAGCAGGCCGGTGATCGCATAGGCCACGCCCGCATGGCCCGCGGCATCCGCTGTGCTGGGATCCTTGCCGTCGTTGAGGATGATGCCGGAGAGCTGGATGAGGCTCGATGAGGTCTCGCCGCAATAACCCTCGAGGTCGTTCAAGCTCGGCATGGGATCGTCGTAGAGATCGAACATGCGTGCATCGATCAGGTCGACAAGAGACTGCCGGGGCAGGCGGAACTTGACGATGGTGTCGTCGAGCGCGGCGGCGACGGGATTAGCCCGCACATCGCCCCTCGCCTCGCCCTGCAACGCATCGCGCCACCATTGCAGGCGGATCTCGCCGAGCATGGGCTCGCGCACGGATTCCCGCACGCGCGCGATCTCGAAATTGAAGGCGTAGAGCGCGTGGAGATAAGGCCGCTTGTCGGCAGGTGCGAGAAGGCTCGCGAAATAGCGGTCGGGATCGGCCTCGCGCACGAGTTCGGCGCAATGGGCGAAGTTGGATTGAGGTTCCGCCATGCTATGCGACGGCGATGAGAGCAGCGGCGACCTTCCGGTTCTCCGCCAGCAGAATGTTGTAGGTGCGCGCGGCGGCTCCGGTCTGCATCACGTCGAGGCCGATACCGGCCTCGCGGAAGCGCTCCCGTAAGCTCGCCGGAATGGCGGCCACATCGACGCCCGTGCCGATGAGCAGAAGCTCGATCTCATCGGCCTCGGCGAAGACAGGTTCCAGCACCTCGTCCGTCAGTTCCTTGATGGAACTGAGAGGCCACGCCTTGATGCCCGACGGCAGCGTGAGGATCGAGCCGCGATGGGACATATCCGCGAAGCGGAAGCCGCCGTTGCCATAGGCATCGATGGGGTAGCGTCCGGGGACGAAACCGTCATACAGGCGGCCACCGCTCATGGTCTTACTCCGCTGCTGCGGCCTTGCCCTCCGGCACCTTCACGCTCTCCGATCCGCGCAGGCCGATATAGATCAGCATGGGCGAGGAGATGCAGATTGCCGAATACGTACAGATCACCACGCCGTAGAGCATGACCTGGGCAAAGCCCTGGATCGCCTGACCGCCGAAGAGCACGAGAGCCAGCAGCGACAGAGCCGTAGTCGCCGCCGTCATGATCGTGCGGGACATGGTGTGGTTGATCGACAGGTTCAACAGCTCTTCCGCCGGCATGGTCTTGTAACGGCGCATGAGTTCGCGGGTCCGGTCGAACACCACCACCGTCTCGTTGAGCGAATAGCCCACGATGGTGAGGATCGCCGCAATCGACGTCATGTTGAACTCGTGACGGGTGATCACGAAGAAGCCGATGGTGAGCACGATGTCGTGGAGCGTGCCGATGATCGAGGCCACCGCCAGCTCACGCTCGAAGCGGAACCAGAGATAGAACAGAACCGCGAGCACGGAGAGAACGATGCCGATGGTGCCGGACTGCACAAGCTCGCCCGACACGCGCGGACCCACCGTTTCGACACGGCGGAAATCGTACTCGTTGCTGAAGGTGTCGCGCGCCTTCAGCACCACGGCCGCCTGCCCGGCCTCGCCGCCCGGCTGCGTCGGGAAACGCAGCGACACCTCGCCCGCCGTGCCGAATTCCTGCACCTCCACCTCGCCGAAGCCGAAGCCTTCGGCGGTCTGGCGGATCTGGGCGACATTGGCCTGGCCGGACTTGGCTTGGATCTCCATGAGCGTGCCGCCCGTGAAGTCGATACCGAAGTTCAGGCCGACAGTCATCAGCATGATCGCCGTGGCGATGGAGATCAACGCCGACAGCGGGAACGAGAAGCGCCGGAGGCGCATGAAGTCGAAATGGGAGTTTTCGGGCCAGAGGCGAATGAGGCGCACGATACTCACTCCTTAGAACGGAAGGACTTTGGGACGCGTCCACTGATACCAGAGCGCAATCATCATGCGCGTCAGGGTCACAGCGGTGAGAACCGTGGTCAGGATGCCGAGGATAAACACGACCGCAAAGCCGCGCACGGGGCCGGAGCCGAGGAAGAACAGGATCACGGCGGCAATCGCCATGGTGCTGTTGGAATCCACGATGGTCGCGAAGGCGCGGTCGAAACCGGCCTGAATGCCGGAGACGATGGAACGGCCTGCCTTCACCTCCTCGCGAATGCGCTCATAGATCAGCACGTTCGAGTCCACCGCCGTACCGATGGTGAGCACGATGCCCGCGATGCCCGGAAGCGTCAGGGTTGCCTCCAGCACCGACATGAGGCCGAAGATCAGGCCCACATGGACGAGCAGCGCGATGTTGGCGATGAGGCCGAACACGCCGTAAGTGGCGAACATGAAGATGATGACGAAGATGCCGGCCACATAGGTCGCCATCTTGCCCGCTTCGATGGAGTCGCGGCCAAGGCCCGGGCCCACGGTCCGTTCTTCAACGATCGTGAGCTTGGCGGGCAGCGCGCCGGAGCGCAGCAGCACGGCGAGGTTGTTCACCTGCTCGATGGTGAAGCTGCCCGAGATCTGGCCCGAGCCGCCTGTGATCGGCGACTGAATCGTGGGTGCGGAGATCACCTCGTTGTCGAGAACGATAGCGAGCTGACGGCCCAGGTTCTCCGTCGTCGCCTGTCCAAAGCGCTGCGCGCCACGGATGTTGAAGCGGAAATTGACGATGGGCTGGTTGGTCTGCGTATCGAAGGCCGCCTGAGCATCCGTCAGGTCGCCGCCTTCGGCAATCACGCGGCGTTCGACGGGAACACGCTGGCCGCCCGCCTCGCGCATGGGGAGCATGTCCACATCCGTCGCGCCAGCCTGGGCCAGCAGACGGAACTCAAGATTACCGGTCTCGCCGAGCAGCGCCTTCAGTTGCTGCGGGTCCTGCAGTCCGGGAACCTGGACGAGAACGCGGTCCGCACCCTGACGCTGGATGCTGGGTTCCACTGTCCCGGTAGCGTCGATACGGCGGCGGATGACCTCGATGGACTGGTCCACGGCGCGGCGGACGCGCTCATTGATGCCCGCATCCGTCAGGGTCAGCGAGATCACGCCGTCAGGCATCTCGTTGATGACGATGTTGGCGTTGCCGGTCTGGCCAAGCACGGCATTGCCCGTAGGCTGCGCGAGCTCGCGCAGACGCGGCATCAGGCGCTCGCGGTCCGCAGCGTTCGGCACACGGATCTGCACGCCGCGCTGGATCGTCTGAATGCCGTTCTGGGAGGAGACGCGGGTATCGCGCAGGATGCGGCGCACGTCGTCGCGCAGAAGGGTGATCTGACCGCGCACCAAGTCCGCCTCGTCCACCTGGAGGAGAACGTGGGAACCGCCCTGCAGGTCGAGGCCGAGTACGATGGCGCGGGAAGGCACGAGCCACGATGGCACCCAGCTCGGAACAGCGGCTAGATACGCCTTGCGCTGCTCGGGCGACATCGCGCTCGGAACTGCCAGCAGCAGGCCGATGATGATGATCGCCAGGGTGGAGATGATCTTCGACTTCGAGAAGCGCAGCATCGTCCGCTCAACCTTTCTCAAACACTTCGCCGCACATGCTGTGCGGCGAACCGGCCCTCAAGGGTTTCCCCGAGGGCCGGTCATGATTTTTACGCCTTCACCGGCTCGCTCTTGGAGCGGACCTCGGAGATCATGGCGCGAGCCACCTTCACCTTCACGTTATCGGCGATCTCTACCTCGACGTCCGTCGAATCCTCGGCCACCTTCGTGACCTTGCCGATGATGCCGCCGGAGGTGACGACCGTGTCGCCGCGGCGCACATTCTTGATCATCTCCTGGTGGGCCTTCACCCGGCGCTGCTGCGGACGGATGATGAGGAACCACATGATCACGAAGATCAGGATGAACGGGACGAACTGGATGATGGCATCCATTCCGCCCCCGGCAGCGGGGGCCCCTTGTGCGAAAGCAGGTGAAATGAACAAGCGGCTCTCCATGGATAAAGGCGCGAGGCAGGCATCGTTGAGGGCCCACCCGCGCCAGACGGGATTAGAAGTGGGCGGACTATACCCATCGACTCCGTGAAATCAATGAAGTTAGAGGCCTTTCCCAAAGCTCCTTCTGGAACAAAAGCCGCTCTTTGATAGACCGGAGGCCAGTTTTTACGGTAAGCACGGCTTCCTCACCGTTTCTTGAAGCCGGATGCCCATGCCCACCGACCTCACCTCCCCCGAATCCACGGCTCTCCTCAAGCGTATCGCCGATGCCCTGGAGCGGCTGGCCCCCGCAGGCTCCCCCCAGGCCGACTTCGCGGCGGCGGACGCCTTCGTCTGGCATGCGGCGGGGCGTCGCCTCGCTCCCGTCCTGAAGGTGAACCGGGTCGAGATGACGCTGCTGCGGGGCATCGACCGGGTCCGCGACCAGCTCGCCGAGAATACGGGGCGCTTCGCAAGGGGCCTGCCCGCCAACAACGCCCTGCTCTGGGGCGCTAGGGGCATGGGCAAGTCTTCCCTGGTGAAGGCGGTCCATGCGGAGATCAACGCCACGAAGGCTCCCGACGCCCGCCCCCTCAAGCTCATCGAGATCCACCGGGAGGACATCGAGACCCTGCCTGACCTCATGGGCCTCCTGCGCGCCGACCCGCACCGCTTCATCGTCTTCTGCGACGATCTCTCCTTCGATGCGGACGATACCTCCTACAAGTCCCTGAAGGCGGTGCTCGAGGGCGGCATCGAAGGCCGCCCGGACAACGTGATCTTCTATGCCACGTCGAACCGCCGCCACCTGCTGCCCCGCGACATGATGGACAATGAGCGCTCCACGGCCATCAACCCGGGCGAGGCCATCGAAGAGAAGGTATCCCTCTCCGACCGCTTCGGGCTCTGGCTCGGCTTCCACAAATGCAGCCAGGACGAATATCTCGACATGATCTTCGGCTATGTGGATCATCTGGGGCTCGACGGCGACCGCGACACCATTCGCGCCGAGGCGCTCGAATGGGCGACCACGCGAGGCGCGCGCTCGGGCCGCACGGCTTGGCAGTTCATCCAGGATCTGGCGGGACGTCTGGGCAAAGCGATTTAATGGCTCAGGCCCTCGGCCCAACTCCCTCACCGCATTCTGAGAGCTCTGCTCCACCCTCCACCCTCAATCCTGAGGAGCAGCCGTAAGGCTGCGCCTCGAAGGGGGATCCAGTGCGCTCTGAACCATCCTTCGAGACGGTCGCTCACGCGACCTCCTCAGGATGAGGTTGAGCCAATCGATCGTACAAAAAGACAAAAGGACGGTGGCTGAGCTCCACCGTCCCCTTGCCTGATCAGCTTCGGGTCTCGAAAGCCAATCTGAACTCACTGATGCGTCAGTCCGCGAGATGCTTCATCGGGTCGACAGGGGTCGCGCCCTTGCGGATCTCGAAATGGAGCTGCGGCGACGTCACGTTGCCGGTCTGGCCGGAGGTGGCGATCACTTGACCGCGCTTCACCTGCTCGCCGCGCTTCACATTGAGCGAGCCGTTATGGGCGTAAGCCGAGACGAAGCCGTTGTCGTGGCGAATGAGGACGAGGTTGCCGTAGCCCTTCACTTCGCTGCCGGCGTAGGTCACGGTCCCGGCCTCGGCTGCCTTCACGGGCGTGCCCTCCGGAACGGCGATATTGATGCCCTCGTTGCCGCCATTCGCGCCGAAGCCGGCGATGACGCGGCCACGGGCGGGCCAGCGGAAGTTACCGGCGGAAAGGCTTGCCGTCTGCTCGGGCTCGGCTACCGGGGCCTTAGCTTCAGGCTGCGGAGCGGGCGCGGGAGCCGGTGCGGCGGGAACGACCTGCGGCGCAATCGGAGCGGGCTTCATCGGCTGCGGCTCGACGGCGGCAACCTTCTGAGGCTCGACGGGGCGCGCCGGCGTGACGAGCGGCTCATTGACGGCAGACGCGACCTGCTGGACCGGAGCGGGCTTGAGCTGAACCGGGGCTGGGGCCTGCATGCCGGGACGAACGCGGCTCGGCGTCAGGGACGGAACGGCCTGCTCGCCCGTAGCCACCTTGGTCTGATCGACGAAGCGGACCTTAGGCTGCGCGGGAGCGGGAGCCGCAGCGACGGGGCGCGGCTGCTGGACCGGGGCGGAAATGGGAGCCGATGCCATGCGGGAAGGCTGCGACAGAGGTTGAGCCTGCACCGGGGGAAGCGCCTGCGCATGCACGGACGGGGTCGGAACCGCTGCATAGGACGGAGTAGGCTGGGATGCCATGGGCGTGCCGGGCGCAACGCGCTCGCTATTAGCGAAAGGGTTGGCGAAGGGGTTCTCCGCGAACCGCGCGCTGTCGCCGCTGCAGGCCGCCGCCGCAGAACCGATCAAACTCACCAGAGCAATCCGCGACACCGCGACCCAATGCCCTGAAACAACACGCATACGCATAACTCAAATACCCCAACCGCACGCAACTCGATGGGGCCATTAAAACGCTGTTCAGGTTAAGCAACGGTTGACGCCGAGAAAAATGTCGTAACCGTGTCGCGAAATTTTTTGGATTCGATCAGAGTGTCGCCGCAATGCCGGTGACCAGCCGGGAGATGCGCAGGGGGGCTCCCAGGCTCCGGCTGAACTCGCCATCCGGCATGCGGTCTATCCGAATGAGGCGCGGGCAGTCCTCCTGGACAATCGCCCCCACGAGACGCCCGCCAGGACCTAGCTGAGAGAGCAGCGTCTGGGGAATATCGGGGTATGTGCCATTGAGGAGAATGCGGTCGAAGCGGTCGCGGACCCGCGCGGCAAGGCCATCGCCGACCTCCAGCCGCACCTTGTTCGCCTCGACGTGCTTAAGATGTTGAGCCGCGCTTTCGGCGAGCGTGTGGAAGCGCTCCACACTCGTCACGTCCGCGCCCAGATGCGCGAGCAGCGCCGACACATAGCCCGTGCCGGTACCGATTTCGAGAACGCGCTGGCCCGGCTCGACTCCGAGCGCAAGCAGCATCATGGCCACCGTGCCAGGTGTGGTCATGGTCTGCCCGCAAGGGATCGGGAGAGCGATATCCCTGCGGGCGAGATCGCGGAACCGGCGCGGGGCAAACACATCGCGCGGCACGAGCTCCATGGCTCGCAGCAGCTCGGTGTTGCGAACACCCTTGGCAAGCAGGGACAGAAGAAACGACGCGACGTCGATGGCCTCCTGCTCGTTGCGTCCTGACGCTTCTGAGTAGAAAGGCTCCCGTCTCATCGGATCGGCCTCAATCGAAGGCTTGCGCGTAGCGCGTGAGCGTCGGCTCGTCGGTCATGTCGATGCGCAAGGGCGTAACCGATATGCGCTTGTTGGCAAGCGCCCACAGGTCAGTGCCGTTTCCGGGAGTGAACGGGCCGCGCTCGAAGGCGATCCAATAATAGGGATTGCCGCGCCCGTCGAAACGCGCATCGAGACGTAACAGCTCCTGCGTACGTTGCCCCTGATTCACCACGGATGTGCCCTGCACGTCTTCCGGTTCGCAATCGGGAAAGTTTACGTTGACGAGAATGCCCTTGTCGATGCCTGCATCGAGGATCTTACGGATGACCTTCGGGCCATGGTGCTCGGCGCATTGCCATCTGAGGCTGTTGCGGTTGCCCGCACTGTAGGCCTGCGAAAGCGCGATGGAGGGAATGCCGAGCAGCGTGCCTTCGATCGCACCCGCGACGGTTCCGGAATAGGTCACGTCCTCCGCCGCGTTCTGCCCGCGATTGACGCCGGAGAGGACGAGATCGGGCTTGTTCTCGCGCATGATCTCGCGCACGCCCATGATCACGCAATCGGTCGGCGTGCCCTTCACGGCGTAATGCCGCTCGGAGATTTCACGCAGGCGCAGGGGGTCGTTGAGCGACAGCGAATGCGCAACGCCGCTCTGGTCCGTCTCGGGCGCCACCACCCACACATCGTCGGAGAGCTGGCGAGCGATGGCCTCGAGGGTCTTCAATCCCGGAGCGTGGATACCGTCGTCGTTGGTGCAGAGAATACGCATGTCAGCCCTGACGTTCGATACGAGTGAGCCCGCCCATATAGGGCTGAAGCACGGTCGGGACAGAAACGCTGCCGTCCTCGTTCTGGTAATTCTCCAGAACCGCCACGAGCGTGCGCCCGACTGCAAGGCCCGAACCGTTCAGGGTATGCACGAAGCGCGGCGACTTCTCCGACGGCGTACGATAGCGCGCGTTCATGCGGCGTGCCTGGAAATCGGAGCAGACCGAGCAGCTCGAAATCTCGCGATACGCGCCCTGCCCCGGCAGCCACACCTCGATGTCGTAGGTCTTGGTCGAGGCAAAGCCCATGTCGCCCGTGCACAGCGTCATGGTGCGGAATGGCAGTTCCAGCTTCTTCAGCACATTCTCGGCGCAGGTGAGCATGCGCTCATGTTCGTCGGCGGATGTTTCCGGGGTCGTGATCGACACAAGCTCGCATTTCACGAACTGATGCTGACGGATCATGCCGCGCGTATCGCGACCGGCGGAGCCCGCCTCGGCACGGAAGCTCGGCGTGAGCGCAGTGAAGCGCAGGGGCAGTTCCTCTTCCGAGAGGATCTGCTCGCGCACGAGATTGGTGAGCGTGACCTCCGCCGTTGGAATCATGCCGTAGCGGCTATCCTTGACCAGCTTGGCGATGGCATCGCGCGACTGCCCTTCGAGAGCAGCAGCAACGATCTCTCCTAGGGAATTGCCCGGGAAAGCCCAGAACTGGTCGTCCTCGAACTTCGGCAACTGCGCCGTGCCGAACATGCTCTCGTCGCGCACCAGAAGCGGTGGGTTCACCTCCGTGTAGCCGTGCTCATTGGTGTGCAGGTCGATCATGAACTGGCCGAGCGCACGCTCGAGGCGCGCAAGCCCACCTTTCAGAACCACGAAACGCGAGCCTGACAACTTGGCGGCTGTCTCGAAATCCATGAGGCCAAGGGCCTCACCGATCTCGAAATGCTGCTTGGCATTGTTGATCGTCGGCGGCGTGCCGAAACGACGCCGCTCCACATTGCCGTTCTCATCCGCGCCGACCGGCACATCATCCTTCGGGATGTTCGGGATGGAGCTCAGCACATCAAACAGGGCCGCTTCGGCAATACGCTCAGCCTCTTCCAAGGCCGGCATCGTTTCCTTGATGGTCGCGACCTCGGCCATCAGTTCCTGCGCGCGGGCCTCGTCCTTCTTGGCCTTGGCCTGGCCGATCTCCTTGGACATGGCGTTGCGGCGCTCGGTAGCAGCCTGCAAGGCGGAGATCGCGCTCTTGCGGGCATCGTCGAGGGCGATCAGCTTCGCGGACAGGGGCTCCATGCCCCGGTTCAGGAGGCCTTTGTCGAAAGCCGCGGGGTTCTCGCGGATGGAACGGATGTCGTGCATGGGACTGACTCGGGTCTGCTGGAATGAAGCGCCCTGCCCTTAGCACAGACCGCCCCCTTATTCACGCCAAGGATAGCGGCCTTCCGGAAGCTCCTCGAGGAGCCTACCCTTCCGCCGCACGCGCGGCCTCGGCTTCCGCGCGCTTCTTCTCGACCATACGGACGGAGAAGATGGACGCCTCGTAAAGAAGCAAGGTGGGGATCGCAAGGGCGAACTGGCTGATCACGTCCGGAGGCGTCAGAACTGCCGCGATCACGAAGACGATCACGATGGCATAGCGCCTCTTGTCCTTCAGGAACTCCGAATCGATGATCCCGGCGCGGGCCAGAAGGGTCAGGATCACCGGCAACTGGAAGCAGATGCCGAAGGCGAAGATCAGGGTCATGATCAGCGACAGATACTCGCTGACCTTGGGCAGGAATTCGATGGCCGGGGCGTTGTCCGTCGCCAACTGCTGCATGCCCACGGAAAAGCGCATGAGCAGCGGCATGGCGATGAAGTAAACGCAGGCCGCACCCACGGCGAAGAGAACCGGGGTTGCAACCAGGTAAGGCAGAAACGCCCGCCGCTCGTTCTTGTAGAGGCCAGGGGCCACGAATTTGTAGATCTGAGCGGCAATCACCGGGAAAGCCAGGAAACCTGCGCCGAAAGCCGCCACCTGGATCTGCGTGAACAGGTATTCGAGGCCGTGCGTGTAGACGAGATGCGCCTTCTCTGGCGAGCCGACCGCCAGCACATAGGGCCATACGAGGGCGTTGTAGATGTACTTCGCACCCGCAAAGCAGATGAAGAACATAATGACGAATGCGATCAGCGCCTTGATCAGGCGTGAGCGCAACTCGGTCAGGTGTTCGATCAGAGGCGCGCGCGACGACTCGACCTCATCCTCTTCGATGGGAGCTGTAGTCATCAGGCTTTCGCGTCCGGTTTCTCTGGGGCTTCCGCAACAGCGGCTTTCTTCTGGGCCTCGATCTCTGCCTCACGGCGCAGGGATTCGGCAATGGCTTCGGCCGGATCGTCCATGGGCGGAGGCGGCAGGTCGATAAGCGGGTCGGTCAGCGGCTCAGCGGGCGCAGGTGCGCGTCCTTCCACGATAGCCTGGATCGAGGCATCGCCGGTTGGAGGCTGAGCGGGCGTTTCGGGAGCACCCGACACAGGCTTTTCGACGGCGGTCTTCAGCTCGTCCCGAATCGTCTGAATGGGGTTGAAGCTCGTATTGTTCAGGGAGGAAACGGAATCGTTCACGCCCTGAAGCTGCTTCTTGACATCATCAAGCTCGGCCTCGCGCATGGCCTCGTTGAACTGCCCCTGAAAATCCGCTGCCATGCGGCGCAGCTTGCCAGTGACCTGTCCAACCGTCCGCAGGGCGCGCGGCAGATCCTTCGGGCCAATCACGATCAGCGCAACAGCGCCAATCACCATGACCTCACCCCAGCTCATGTCCAACATGGCGTGGCCCCGACCCTGCCTTTACTCACCGCGGCCACGAACGTGACCGCTAACCAAGAACTCAACCGACCTTGTGATCCGTCGTCGCGGCGTTCGTCTGAGCGCCCGTCGCACCGGCCTGATGGTCGAGCGTGCGCACCGGCTCGGAAGGCTGCACCGGCTTTGCCGTATCGTCGTCGGCCATGCCCTTCTTGAAGGCTTTGATGCCCTTTGCGACATCGCCCATCATGTCGGAGATCTTGCCGCGTCCGAACAACAGAACAACGATCAGACCCACAACGATCCAGTGCCAAATACTAGCGCCACCCATGGCAATCCTCCTGCGCCTCGCAAAGGCGCGGCTTTGGAACAACAACTCGCGGTCAACCTATGCGTCAGCCGCGGCGAAAACAAGGACATCCTTTGGTTCAACCTCTATGCCCACATCTTGTCCCTCCTTAACGTCAACGGGATCGTGAACACGGGCCTGGAGCGGACGGTCGAGACCTGGGACATCGATATGCACCAAGTCGACCTCGCCCAGAAAGCGGCGAGATACCACACGCCCCGGCAGACAGAAGCCCGGAGGCTTCAGTTTCAGTCCCTGAGGGCGCACGCAGACGATGGCAGGGCCATCCTCCAGCCCAGGCGCGGGAAACACACCCACCGGGCAGCTCACTCGTCCGTTGCGGACGGTGCCTTCGATCTCGTTGAAGTCGCAGAAAAAGCGCGCGGCGAAAAGATTGACCGGCCTGCGATAGATTTCCTCGGCAGCCCCCTGCTGGACAATGACACCCGACCGCATGAGCACGATGCGGTCAGCGATCCGCATGGCCTCCTCCGGATCATGCGTGACCACGATGGTCGTCGCACCGGTTTCCCGCAGGATCGCGACGGTCTCGTCTCGGATCGCATCGCGCATGCGCCGGTCGAGATTTGAGAACGGCTCATCCATGAGCAGCACGCCGGGCCTTGGCGCGATGGAACGCGCGAGCGCCACCCGCTGCTGCTCGCCACCGGAGAGCGTGTGGGGAAATTCATCGGCATAATGCTCAAGCCCCACACGGGAGAGGGCGCGGCGAGCCGCGATATCGGCCTCCGAGGCCGAAAGGTCCTTCAGGCCGAACTTCACATTCTGCAGGATCGTCATATGCGGAAACAGCGCGTAATCCTGAAACATCAGGCCGATGCCGCGCCGCTCGGGCTCCACGAACCTCTTCGTCCCGCTCACCTCGAAACCGTCCATCAGGACGCGGCCCGAGGTTGGAGCCTCAATGCCAGCGGCAATCCGCAGCAGCGTGGTCTTGCCGCAGCCCGAATGACCGAGAAGACAGACGAGCTCACCCGGCTCGATGGTGAGCGATACCCCCTTCAGGGCTTTGGTGGAGCTATAGGTTTGAACGATGTTCTCGAAGGAAAGCTGCGCCGGAATCGACGCGCCCGCCGTGCCGCGCTGGCCCCACCGGGGTAGCCTGAACCTGTCTCGCGCGGAACCGGGGGACCTGTCGCTCATTCCTCGCCAATCTCGCCCGTCTCGGTCTTGTGCATGTCGAGCGGCTCCTGGAACAGGTCGTCCTGATCCAGCGGATCCTCATCCTCACGCAGGGCCTCCGCGTCGGAGGGCACAGGCACGGACATATCTGAGGGCACCCGGCCTTCGATGAAGCCCGCGCCTTTCAGTTCCTCGAGACCCGGCAGATCCTCGATGGCATCGAGGCCGAAATGATCCAGGAAAGCGGGCGTCGTGCCGTAGGTAACGGGACGGCCCGGCACCTTGCGGCGCCCGCGCAATCGTATCCAGCCCGTCTCCATGAGCAGGTCGAGGGTGCCCTTGGAGGTGGCGACACCACGAATTTCCTCGATCTCGGCGCGGGTGACCGGCTGGTGATAGGCAATGATCGACAGGGTTTCCATGGCCGCGCGAGACAGCTTGCGCTGCTCCACCACATCGCGAGCAAGCACGAAGGCGAGATCGCTCGCCGTGCGGAAGGCCCATTTGCCGGCCACACGAACGAGGTTCACGCCACGCAGAGCATAAACCTCCTGAAGATCTTCCAGAATTTTCTCGATATCGGCGCCTTCCGGCAGGCGTCCGGCCAATTCCTCGGGCCCAAGCGGTTCGGTTGAGGCGAAGAGGAGCGCCTCGGCGATGCGGATCGCCTCGCCGTGGTCGGGCACGCGGTCTTCCAATGGGCTTTCGACGGAGGCCTCCTCGGGAGCCTCGACGCCTTCGATCTCGTCGGTTTCGTTCATCATGATTGGGCTCCTGTTTCGGCCTGGTCAGCGACAGGCTTGACCCAGACCGGAGCGAAGGCTTCGTCCTGCCTCACCGTGAGCTTGCCCTCGCGAACCATTTCCAGGGTCGCGGACAGAGCGGAGGCGAGAACGGTCGGCCGCATGGAGGGCTCGACCATATATTCCACGAGGTAGCTGTCGAGGGTGACCCAATCGCTGGTCAAATGGCCCACGAGTCTCTCCAGGGCCTCGCGGGCGTCGATCAGCGACCAGACGTTGCGCTTGTGGAGCGATACCCGGCTGTTGAACTGCACCTGCCTCTGCTGCGCATAGGCCTTGAGCAGATCATAGAGGCTCGCTTCGTAGCGGGCATCCCGGTTGATGACCACCGGCTCCGGCGCGCCCCGGGCGAAGACGTCACGCCCCAGAAGCGAGCGCTCGCCCAGCTTCTTGGCGACCTCGCGGATCGCCTCCAGGCGGCGCAGGCGCAGGGCGAGAGCGGTGGCGAGTTCCTCGGCGCTCGGCTCCTCACCTTTCGGCGGCTCGGGCAGCAGCAGGCGAGACTTGAGATAGGCGAGCCAGGCAGCCATCACGAGATAGTCGGCAGCGAGTTCCAGGCGCATACGCCGTGCCGCCTCGATGAAGGCGATGTATTGCTCGGCCAGCGCCAGGATCGAAATACGGTGCAGGTCCACCTTCTGGCGGCGGGCCAGTTCCAGCAGGAGGTCGAGGGGG
Source organism: Pseudomonadota bacterium (assembly GCA_023450615.1). GTDB lineage: Bacteria > Pseudomonadota > Alphaproteobacteria > Rhizobiales > Beijerinckiaceae > Microvirga. The sequence continues at coordinate 24,501 of JAEXGT010000025.1, forward strand.
CCTTCGAACCCATCCACGTCCACGAGGAGCGCAGGTTCGCCCTCACCGCGCTCGGCGGTCGGCTCGACATCCTCGAATGGTAGGGGCTTGGCCATGGGCGATACTCAACTGAAGGGTTTCGACCTTGGGATGCTCAGGCGATCATCGCAAGCGCGGCGTCGAGTCTTGCACGGGCATCCACAGGATCGAGAGGCTCCGGCTCATGCCGGATACGGGCAAGGGCGGCCTCCGCTCTCCTAAGGGCAACACCCTCGAGAAGCGGCGTAGCCTCGGCCACCTCCACCATTTCCTCCATCTGGCCATTGCAATGCAAGGCCATGTCGCAGCCTGCCGCAAAGCCGGCCTCGGTCTTTTCCCGGAAGGAGCCGGACAGGGCTTTCATGGACAGGTCGTCCGTCATGAGAAGCCCGTCATAGCCGATATGACCGCGGATGATGTCTTGCACGACGATGGAAGACGTGGTGGCGGGCCGCTCGGGGTCGATCGCCGTGTAGACCACGTGCGCCGTCATCGCGAGAGGCATGTCGGTCATCATGCGGAAGGGCGCGAAATCGTGACGTTCCAGCTCTTCGCGGGAGGCCTCGACGACGGGAAGCGCCAGATGGCTGTCCGCCCCTGCCCGGCCATGGCCCGGAATATGCTTGATCACCGGCAACACGCCGCCCGCCATGAGGCCCTCGGCGGCAGCGCGGCCCAGAACGGCCACCTTCTCCGGCGTCTTGCCATAGGCCCGGTCACCGATGACGTCATGCGCTCCCGGCCAGGGCACATCGAGCACAGGCAGGCAATCCACGGTCACGCCGACGGAGCGCAGGTCATGGGCGATCAGGCGCGCGCCAAGGCGGGCCAGCTCCCGCTGGACGAGAGGATCATTGGCGTGAAGAGCGTCGTAAGCCGAACCGGACGGATATTTCGGCCAGTGCGGCGGCCCCATGCGCTGAACCCGCCCGCCCTCCTGGTCGATCAGGATAGGAGCATCCTCACGTCCCACCGCGTCACGCAGGGAGGCGCAGAGCGCCCTTACCTGTTCAGGGCTGTCCACGTTGCGGCGGAACAGGATGAATCCCCAAGGAGCTGCCTCTTTGAAGAAGGCGATCTCGTCAGGGGTCAGCTCATGGCCGGAACAGCCAGCAATAAAGGCGCGGGTTTTCATGCCCGCGCCTTACGTCTCTTAGTTACAAGGGTCAAGAAGTCTTGTCGGCTACGCTGGCCATATCGCTTGGGCCAGCCTTGATTTCCGCCAGTTCAGTTCTTGGCCACGAAGCACTGGCCGCCCTGACCCTGCAATCTGGAGCAGAGGGAGGAAGCCTCTTCCCGGGACATGGGGCCGACCCGGACACGGTAGATCGTGTTGCCGTTCACCTCGGCCTTGCGGATCAGCGAAGGCAGGCCTTCGAGATCCGGGTATTTCCGCTGATAGCCCGAGAAGGCGGTTTCCGCAGCGGCTTCCGAGTTCGCAAGACCGAGCTGGACGGCATAGCCTCCCGCCATGGTCGTCGTGGTCTCGGCAGCGGCCGGAGCAACCGGAACGGGCTGGGCCGAGGCCACTCGCTGGGGTGCGGGAGCTGCCGCAGGCGTCTCAACCGGAGCTGTTGCGACCGGCGCAGGCTTCGGGGCAGGCGTAGACGAAGCTGCAGCCGGAGTAGCCGAAGCAGGCTTGGGCTGGGCCGAGGCCGTCTGGATCGGCGCAGGCTGAGCTGCGGCCGGCAGAGTCATCGCGGGAACCGGAGATGCAGCGGAATGATGGGCATTCGCGGCCTCAGGAGCACCAACCACAGAGCCGTCGGGGCGGATCGTGACGGTGCGAACCTTGCGGGGCTCGCCGAGATTCAGGCTGTTGGGGGCGTTCCGCGCCTGGGAAGCGGCGCCGGGAACGGTCGCGCCGGTGGCATCGGCCACAACGGAGCCGCCATTCGAGCGTACGGCCTGCGCCACATCCACGGGCTGCTCCTCACGGTTCACCACCTTGGTATCGGCGGTATTCTGCGAACGCTCGTAAATCTGCTTGTTCTGGTTCGGGATCTCGACCCCGCCCGGATTCTGCGGCTGGACCTTTACAGGTTCGGCAGTCGCTTGGACGAGAATCGGCTCGCCATTGCCGGAAACACTGGAGGAGCCGGAGAAGAGATAAGTACCGCCGCCGCCGATCACGACAGCGCCCAAGATAGCGCCAGCGGCGATCAGACCCTTGCGGGATCTCGGCTTCTCTATGGCAGGATAATTGAGACGCTCAGGCTGTCCGTATCCATCCGATCCATCGTCGTAGTACTCGTCGGCATAGCCGTCCTGGGCATATGCATCCTGATTGTAGGACGCCTGACGCTGGGGCTGAGCGGGCTGCTGATAGCCGTAAGCTTGAGCATTGCTGCGGGGAGCGGCAGGCTGGGCATACGTGTCCAAGTCGAGATCGGGAACCTCGAAGCCGTCATGACGCGCCTGTGCCGGAGCTTGGCGGGCTGGCGGCGTCATAGTGTCGCGCGCAGCGAACAGATCGTCGATGGCAGAGGGTTGCTGACGCGGACGCGCCGCGCCATCATTGGCCAGAATGGCCTGAAATGGGTCGTCCTGGCCCACAATTCGGGCCAATTCGGCCAAGGGATCGCTACGCGTGGCAGCGGCAGGCTGGACCTGAGACGAGCCCGCCTGGGCGAGCTGCCGCTCGATCTCGTTCAAGTCGACGGCAAAACGGGGCTTCATTGATTCGCTCATGCGCCGGTCCTCCAGTTACGCGACAGGAGCCCAACGCTCCGCCGGCACGACGTGACAGCATCCTGCGCAAACTCTGCCCTTAAACGGTTGATCCGCTTAGGAAAACGTTAGCGCATTTCATCGGGTGCCGTGACGCCCAGGATTGCGAGGCCAGATGCCAGCACGCCCTTCAGGGCATGCACCAAAGCGAGCCTCGCTTTTGTTGAATCTTTATCAGTTAGATTAACAAAGCGTAATTGCGGCAAGTCTTTGCCCTTATTCCATAAGCTATGGAAGGCGCGGGCGAGGTCGTAGAGGTAAAACGCGACCCGGTGAGGCTCGTGAGCCTCGGCAGCCGCCTCCACCATGCGCGGGAACTGGGCGATGCGGTGGATGAGTTCCGCCTCGGCCTCATCCGAGAGAATCGAAAGATCCGCCTTCTCGAGCTGGGCCGCAGAGAAGTCCTCACCCGGATAGGCCTCGGCCGCCTGACGGAAGATCGAGGCGCTGCGGGCATGCGCATACTGCACGTAGAAGACCGGGTTGTCCTTCGACTGCTCGACCACCTTGGCGAGATCGAAGTCGAGCGCCGCATCGTTCTTGCGGAAGATCATCATGAAGCGGGTGGCGTCGCGGCCCACCTCATCCACCACGTCGCGCAGGGTCACGAAATCCCCGGAGCGCTTGGACATCTTCACTGGCTCACCGCCGCGCAGAAGCTTGACCATCTGGCAGAGCTTCACATCGAGGTCGCCCTTGTTGCCGGTCACGGCCTTCGTCGCCGCCTGCATGCGCTTCACGTAGCCGCCGTGGTCAGCGCCCCAGACGTCGATCATGGAGGCAAAGCCACGCTCGTATTTGGAGCGGTGATAGGCAATATCGGAGGCGAAGTAGGTGTAGGAGCCGTCGGATTTCAGCAACGGGCGGTCTACCTCGTCGCCGAAGGCGGTAGCGCGGAACAGAAGCTGCTCGCGATCCTCCCAATCCTCGTCCTTCTGGCCCTTGGGCGGAGGCAGGCGGCCCATATAGACGAGGTCGCGGCTACGCAGATCCTCGATGGTCTTGGCAACCTCCCCGCCGTTGTCCTGCTGCAGGGAGCGCTCGGAGAAGAACACGTCGTGGTGGATGTTGAGCACCGCGAGATCTTTGCGGATCATGTCCATCATGGCGTTGATGGAGGTCTCGCGCACCAGCGGCAGCCACTCGGCCTCGGGCTTGTTCAGGAGACTTTCGCCATGCTCCTTGGCAAGCTTCTCGCCCACAGGCTTCAGGTAATCGCCCGGGTAAAGGCCCTCTGGGATCTCGCCGATATCGTGCCCCAGCGCCTCCTTGTAGCGGAGATAGGCGGAGCGGGCGAGCACATCGACCTGCGCACCGGCGTCATTGATGTAGTACTCGCGGGTCACCTTGTAGCCGGCGAAATCGAGCAGGCCCGCGAGCGCATCACCGAAGACCGCGCCACGGCAATGGCCCACATGCATGGGGCCGGTCGGATTGGCGGAGACATATTCCACGTTGACGGGCTTGCCCGCGCCCTGCCCGCTCCGGCCGAAACCGGCAGCATCCACCACGGCGGCGCGCAGCACTTCGTGCATCACCTGGGGAGCAAGACGGATGTTGATGAAGCCAGGGCCCGCAATCTCGACCTTGGTGACGCGGGGATCGTCCTGGAAATCGGCCACGAGTAACTCTGCGAGCGCGCGCGGGTTCATGCGCGCTTCCTTGGAGAGCACCATGGCCGCATTGGTGGCGAGATCGCCGTGAGAGGGATCGCGCGGCGGCTCGACCACGACGCGGCTCACGTCCAGCCCCGATGGAATCTTGCCCTCGCCGGCCAGACGGCCAAGCGCATCGGCAACCCGCTTCTCAAACAACGCGAAAATATTCATGGTACTTTGTCTCTGAAGGGCCCTGGCCCTGAATGCTGCTGTGCCGCCTAACGCAGGTCCGGCGTTACGTCAAACAAACGTCGATGTTCGAGGATCGCATAACGATCCGTCATCCCCGCGATGTAATCCGCCACCCGGCGGGCGAGACGCGGCTCGTCATCCTTGGGCAGGTCCGCCTGCCACTCCTCCGGCATCAGCTCCGGCTCCGCTGTGAAGCGGCGGAAAAGATCGCGAAGGATGGCATCGGCTTGGGCACGGACCCGCATCACCTCGTAATGGCGGTACATCCGGGCGTAGAGGAAGCGCTTGATGGCGGCATCGGCCTCCCGCATCTCCTTGGAGAAGCAGACAATCGTGTCGGATGCCTTGCGGATATCCTCGGCGGCCTGAGGATTGAGCGCCGCGATCCGCCGGTCGCCCTCGGCCACCACGTCCTCCACGAAGCGGGTAATGACCCGGCGGGTCAACTCGTGGATGCGGCGGGAGAGATCGAGGTTCGGCCAGCGATTGTCGATCTCGGTCAGGATCTCGTCGAGGAACGGCACCTCGCGCAGGTCGTCGATCTTGAACAGGCCCGCCCTCAAGCCATCGTCGATGTCGTGGGCATCGTAGGCGATATCGTCGGCGATCGCCGCCGCCTGAGCCTCGCCGCTGGCGAAGGTGGCCAGCTCCAGATCCTGGATCGCGTTGTATTCCAGAATGGCGAGCGGCACGCCGCGCTCGGCGTAGCGCAGGGTCGGCCTTCCATCCGCCTCGATCAGCGGGCCGTTATGCTTGACCAGCCCTTCCAGGGTCTCCCAAGTCAGATTCAACCCGTCATAGTCGGGATAGCGGCGCTCCAGCCGGGTGACGATCCTGAGAGCCTGGGCATTGTGATCGAAGCCGCCGAAGGCCGCCATGCAGTCTTCGAGGGTATCCTCCCCCGTATGCCCGAACGGCGTATGGCCAAGGTCATGGGAGAGCGCCAGGGCTTCCGCCAGATCCTCGTCGAGACCAAGCGAGCGGGCCAAGGCACGGCCGATCTGACTGACCTCGATGGTGTGTGTCAGGCGGGTGCGAAAATGGTCGCCCTCGTGATAGACGAACACTTGCGTCTTATGCTTGAGCCGCCGGAAGGCCGAGGAATGGATGATCCGGTCACGGTCGCGCTGGAAATCGCTGCGCGTAGGAGAAACCGCCTCAGGATACAGTCGGCCACGGCTTGCCCATGGATTACAGGCATAAGGGGCTCGCCATCTCTCGCCGAAGGGCCGCACGTGTCTTTCCCGGGTTGAAGCCTTGTCAGGGGGCACTTACCTTGGTCTTAGAGCATGAATCAGAAAAGTGGCACCCGGTTTTCTGGCGAAATCATGCGTATACGATTGCTTGTCCAAGATTTATGTCCTCTCAAGGACCGGAAGACCCCATGGCTGGAATTTCCCTCACCGAACGCGCCGCCCGCCGCATCAACGAAATCATGGCCGCCGAGCCGCAAGGATCGATGCTGAGAATCAGCGTCAACGGAGGCGGCTGTTCCGGGTTCCAATATGCGTTCGACGTGGACAGGACCCGGCAGGACGATGACCTTCTCATCGAAAAGGACGGGGCGACCGTCGTTGTCGATGAGGTTTCGATCCAGTACATGGACGGCTCCGTGATCGATTTCGTGGACGACCTGATCGGCCAATCCTTCAAGATCGAGAATCCTCATGCCACAGCTTCCTGCGGCTGCGGCACCTCGTTCTCCTTGTGAAACCCTGTCCCCCGCTCTAGCCTCCCGCGACAATTATCCGGCTCAAACTATGTGAGCTTTGGGCCCTGAGCTTCCTGCGGAGATGATGATGAAGGCTCTTTACCGTTCGGGCGTGTGCGCACTCGCTCTCATGGCCGGAACGGCGGCCATGCAATTCGAGCCTGCGGTCCTTCGCGACCTCGTGGTCGATACGGGCGCGCAGCAGGTCTCCGTCGGAGCCGTCAGGACGTCCCTGTGGAGCGCCGCCTTCGCCCAATCCTCCGATACGTTCAGCGTCGAGAACGTTCGCTTCACCTGGGGGGCCTTCACCTATGAGGCGAAGCGCATCGATTTCACCGGCGTGTCGCTTGCCCGCAGCGAGATCGAGGGCCTACTCTCCTCCGGTTCCGAGCCTTTCGCGGAGCGGCTCGCACGGATCAACGCCAAGCAGGTCGTCATTCCGGAGATCAAGGTCATCCAAAAGCTCGGCAGCGAGACGCAAACGATCCTGTACCGCAATGGGACCCTGACCAATATCGTGGCGGGCAAGGTCGGCTCCCTCGTCATCGAAACGACGGCCATCGAGGAAACCGGCGGAAAAGGCTCTACCCTGATCAGCTATGGGCGCACCAGCGTCAGCGATCTCGACCTGCCCGCCTTCGCGCGGCTTTACGAAACCAAGGACGCATCGGCTCCTCTCAGCAAGCTGCACGGCGAATTCTCCATCGAGAAGATCGACGTGACCGACAGCGCCGATGACTTCAACGCCCAGATCGCCCGGGTCAATGGCCGGGATATCATGGCCCGCCCCACCAAGGATTCGTGGAACGGCACCCTTGCTCTTCTGAAAGAGCTTTCCGAGAAGGAAGAGACCTCGTCCGAGGATGAAACGCGTCTGCTACTGACTGCGGCGGACATTCTCGGCGCCTTCGATGCAGGCTTCATCGAGGCAACGGGGATCACGCTCAAGGGAGACGGACAGAACAACAAGGAAACCGGCTCCATCGCCCGCATCGCCTATACGGGCGCGACAGGCTCGCAGGCAGCCGAGACGCGCGTGGAGGGGATCGACTTCGCCGACGAAGATTCCCGCCTGAAGATCGGCGCGGTCAGCCTCACCGGCTTCTCCATCGCCCCAACCCTGAACGGCCTGAAAGCACTCGGCGACAAGCCGCTGAAGGACCTGGACCAAGCCGACATCCGCAGCCTCATTCCGACCCTGGGAACGCTGCGCATCACGGACCTGGACATCGAAGCACCGGCTACGGACGACAACCCCGACGAATTGGTGCGCATCGTCATGGGCCTTGTGGCGATCACGGCGGACAAGCCCGTCAACGGCATTCCGACGAACATTCGCTTCGAGCAGCGCAATGTCTCGACAGCCTTGCCGGACAACAGCTCCGACGAATTCACCCAGCAGCTTCAGGCGCTCGGTTACAAATCCCTCGACGGCTCTGCCACCATTGCCGCGACCTGGAACGAGGCCACCAACGAGATCGCCATCACGGAGTTCTCCATGGATGGCAAAGACATGGGAAGTGTGCGCCTGACAGGCCTCATCGGCAATGTCAGCCCGGACCTATTCAGCCCCGACGAGGGCACCGCATCGGCGGCCCTGCTCAGCTCGAAGGCGAAGTCAGCAACAATCGTGGTCGAAAAC